>CALIKQ010000052.1 GCA_938017975.1 uncultured Pseudomonadales bacterium
CTTAATTTCGGTCAGGACCTTGTCTCCACTCACCAATGCCATCGACTGCAATTTGGGGTCAACACCGACCCACAACGACTGGTCCCAAAATATCGGACGTCTAAAATAAATCGAAAAATCTAGCGAGGCGATGCCTTGACCCCAAACTTCCGCAGTCAAAAAGTGCACCCCTTGTCCACCACCAATAATCGGCGCTCGAAAGCCAGCTTTTTGTGCAGCTTCCACCTCATAGTGGATCGCATTACCTTCTCGGCTGTACGCTTGCGTGGCCTCAGGCGTTAATTGGTAATCGGTCGAGCGCCGCAACGCTCTGACATCTTGCACAACGGGCTCGGGTCGTTGCCCGGCACCCCGTTCAGCGTTACGGTTCAAATCGGGCTTTAGTGACTCGCGGTGAACGGAAATCACCGCTTCGCCCGAATCATTTCGGAACACGACCGAGGTCGAAATTCGATGTCCTCTGGGTACCGGCTCAACGGACGAGATCTGTCCCGAAACCTCAAGGCGCTCGCCCAGCAAAACCTGCTGATGCTGAATCAACTGCGTCAGCATATTGATATTACCCTCAGCGGAGATTCCGCTATCAATTCCCGCTTGGATACTCAGACCTATGAAAAAAGCAGGATCGCAAAACCCACCGTATATCCCAGGATCAATTCCAGCAGATGATAATTTCCCGACCTGAAACTCTGACTCCAGGGTAATCTGCTGCACCTTCAGCACCAATCCGGTTTGCGGCTCTAACCACTTCACCATCAAAAAGCCCTCCTTGGACCCGCATTAAAACAGCTCTAAATTCTCATCTGACGTATGTTGCGTCATCAATGAAACCACCACAAGAACTGGCAAACCTAGGGCCCAACCGATATAAGACGCTGAAAACCCCATGGGTTCTCCGAGGAGCATCCAGCACACAGCACCGCCTCCGCCCAACACCATACTTGAGAATGCGCCATCTGCGGTTGTTCTCCTCCAAAACAAAAGCCCCAACATTGGAAAGAATAAACCTGCGGCGCCGAAGGTATAAGCGTAAAGAATCAGATCTAAGACATTCGGCACAAGATACGCAAGACCAATCGCTGCAATTCCAAGCAGCCAGGTCATGACCCTCGCAAACCGCAGCATTTCTAGGTCAGTGGCCAAAGGGCGCCACCATTTCTTGTAAAAATCATTCGTGGCGATGGCCACCGGCCCCATAAGGCACGAGTCAGCCGTCGACATCACGGCCGCAATGTAGGCCGCTATCACGAGACCCGCAATACCCGCAGGAAGCACCGTTATAATCATCATGGGAGTCGCCAGCTCAGGATCACTCAAATCTGGCATGAGCATTCTGGCGATCAATCCGACCAGCGTCGCGCCAATTGCAAAGAGTGGCCACTCAATCGGAACGCCCGTTAACAGGAATGCGCGCTGGGCTACTCGAACATTGCGAGCGGCGATGATCCGCTGCATCGCCGCAATTGAGATAAACCAAACTGGAAACACCGAGAGAAACCAACCGATCAATTCCTTCGGCGCAACAGCACCCCATTCGACAAAAGACGCGGTCGCCTGGTCCTTAGAAAAATGATCGATCAACGCCGCTGGACCGCCCACTGCGATGAGGCCGAGCGGCACCAACAGCAGGACAATTCCCACAAAGAGCACACCCATCTGAAAAACATCGGTATAAATCACCGCCTTTAGACCACCCATGGCGGTGTAGCCCACAATGACCAACCCTGAAACGATTATCGCCATCGTTAAATCAAGACTTAACGTCACCTGGAGGAGTTTGCCACCGGCGATGATTTGTCCTCCCACGAAAGAAAACCATGAAAGCCCAATGACCAGCGCTGCCAGGCGCCCTGTCTTTAATCCAAATCGCTGCGTAAAGAGATCCCCAGTGGTGAGCCCCTGGGTTTGGTCACTCCAAATCTTAAGCTTTGGTACTAACAGAAACGACACCATCACAACGCTGAGACCAGAAATTGCGATCAACCAAGAGCCTGATATACCCAATGAGAAACCCAAACCGCCCATTGCGATACTGAAGCCGCCCCCGAGGTCTGTGGCTGCGGTTGATGCGGTGGTTTGCCACAGCCCCATATTTCGATCAGCGGCTAAAAAAGACCCCAGCGCGTCTCGTTGCCGAGCCTTCATCATCACGCGCCACCCAATCACAAGCAGCAACAAGAAATAGGCTGCAATAGCCAAGCCATCAATCCATATCAGCATTGGCTGAAACTTTTTTCTACGTTACCTGTCACCGCGCACCTGCTCGATCGGGGGAGGGTTTCCCCAAGCATCCCAAAAGGTCACATCCTCGGCCGGGGCCCGCTGCGCAGGCTTGAGGACAGCGTTGAGCGTATAAGCCGCGGGCAGCATCACGGTCTGCGTCACGCCATCAGGAATTCCCAAGATTTTGGCAACCGCGTCCGACCGCCCAGTCAGCAACGACGTCCAGGTCGTACCAATATCTCTGCCTCGCAATGCGAGCATCAAAGACCAAGCTGCCGGGAGTATCGATCCATAAAAACCAATCTGGCCAGATACTGTGTCCGGTGGCACACCAACCGCGCAGACAAAAATCATACAAGGAATCTCATGCAAGCGGTCAATCAATGCCTGGTGTGAGGGTTTTAGCGGCAATCCACGTTCATGCATCAACTCAACGAGTATATCGCTGTACAGTTCAGCCACCGCGGCTTTCTTTGCTGGATCAGTAACGACTAAAAATCGCCAACCCTCACCAATTAAACCCGTGGGCGCTTGGACGGCGACATCGATACAGGCATAAAGATCACGCGCATCAATCGGTCGGTCAAAGTCAAGATTCCGGCGCACAGACCGAGCAGTCGAGAGCAGATGCTCAAATCTTAGAACGTCATCTTCGATCATTCATTGGTCCCTCAAATTGTCATCAGCCATCGATTCTGGATCTTTCGGCGAGTCACATCTCGAACTTAACTGCTTGCCTAGAATTTGAGCGGCGTTAGAAGATGCCGCTGAAACATTAAGTCTCGATGATTGAGTACGCTCGCATCAAAACCAGAGAGTAACATTCCAGGAATCTCATAACTGCTGCGCGAGGATGCAGCCATGGGGTTCATCTCATCGGGCAATGGCGCCAGCAAGTTCGAGAAATACGCCCAATAAAGATCGGCAACTGAAAATGTCTCACCAACCAGGTATTCCCCCGTTCCCGC
>CALIKQ010000053.1 GCA_938017975.1 uncultured Pseudomonadales bacterium
ATTGGTACAGAACTGACCGCAAAAGAATGGCAGTCTGTTTTTCGACAACTCGTCGCGGGCGGTCACGCTATTGCCGATGCCGATCGTTATGGCGGGCTTGTTCTCACAGACAAATGCAGACCTTTGCTGCGCGGCGATGCATCCATTCAATTCAGAAAAGATCCCGTCCAGAAAACGGTCAAAAAACTCACCAAAACAGCATTGCCAGAAGACATTGATATCGCCCTCTGGGAGGCGCTGCGCGCCCACCGCCGTGAGTTGGCTGAGGAACAAGGCGTACCGCCTTACGTTATTTTTCACGACAGTACCCTGCAGATCATGACTGAGCTGATGCCAACCACCCTTGAAGCTTTTGGTGAGCTACCTGGTGTCGGAATTCGCAAGCTCGACAAATACGGCCAAGGCTTTATCAGTATCATCAAACAGCACTAACGCCATTCAGTTCCATAAAAAGCGGTGTCCCACCACACCGGTCGATAAGAGTAACCTCAACCAAGCAGAGGATCGCCTTCTAATTCGCCTAGCCTTCATCAAAGCCATTCTCCCTTTAGCAAAAGCGCAGCCAAGCAAATTCGTTCGACTCAGCAAAATTATCAGCAACTGTGCAGCACGGATCAGGCCATAAATCACTGCCTAGCCAATCTGATCATTAACCTGCTATAAATTGGCCCTACCCCATCTCATGTCGCTTCAAACAAAGGCATTTATGAACAACTTATACCGGCTATTTTTTTTGCTTTCACTGGTGTTTTTGATGAAAGCGCAGGCGAATGACCCCATCCAATCAGAGACTCCGACAAGTGAGTATTTCACAGCTAAGGAACTGGGTCTCATGGAAGGCTTTCCACCACCAGAGGGTAAACGCGTTGATGCCTCCAATGGCATCTTCGGAGTACCTTACAATCGGTGGTCGTATCAAAATATGCGTCGTATCTACCCGTCAGCCCCCGTCCAAGCGGCAAAAGAACCTATTCACCTGACTCGTGAGATCGATACCAACATCGCAGACTTATCCGTCGAGCGAGCAGATGGCAGCGCCACTAATCTTCATACCTTTTTTAAGGAAACCTATACGGATGCTTTTGTGGTCTTGCATGGGGATACGGTGGTGTATGAGCAATACTTCAACGGTATGACACCAGACACGCCCCACCAAATGATGTCAGTCACTAAATCGTTTACGGGCCTGCTCGCGCTCTTTGCGAGTGTTGAGGGCCTTCTGAACGAGACGGACCTCATCACAAAATGGGTGCCAGAACTCGGCGAATCCGGTGCCTTCAACGGGGCAACCGTCGGGCAACTGCTCAATATGACAAACTCGATGCGCTTTTCAGAGGACTACCATAACCCAGACTCCGATATTCAACGTTATGGTCGGGTATTGGGTTTATTTGATGAGCAAGCGGGCGAACAGCTGCCTGAAAACCTTTACGATTATCTCAAAACGCTGCAAAAAGGCGCAAAAAGCCACGGCGAGCAGTATGAATACCACACCCCAAAAGCCGATGTTCTGAACTGGGTCACTAACCGTGTAACGGGTCGCTCCTTTGAGGTAGACCTGACGACTCGGCTATGGGCCCACCTTGGCACAGATCACGAAACCTATGTTTTACTCGATAAAAACGGAAATTTGTTTGCTGGTGGCGGCTTGAACGCCAGCCCAAACAATCTAGCGCGCTTTGCAGCGATGATGGCAAATTATGGCCGATTCGCAGGGAGGCAAATAATACCCGAGACGATCATCGATAGGATTCGCACTGGCGCCAGTACGCAGCAATTTTCGAAAAGTGTCGATGCGCAAGGCGCTCTGGGCGATGGGCACTGGAGCTATCGAGCGCAGTGGTGGGTACGGCACACACCGGGCAAGGAGAGCATCAATGCCCTCGGCGTGAACGGCCAATGGATCAGCATCGACCTTGAGCGCAAGGTAGCGATTATTAAACAGTCCTCCCAGCCTGTCGCAGTCGGTATCTACTACGACGACTACGTGATCAATGCGATAGATGCTATCGCCGATTATTTGGGCCCCAAACCCTAGGTCGAAAAATTGAAAGCGATCCGAGGAGTCAGTAAAGCCAGCTGGCTGGCACCTGCGCTACTCTTGGGCGACGCGAATCATCCGCTTTCCGCGATTTTCTCCGGCAAGTAGCCCCATCAAACCACGAGGAGCATTTTCAAGCCCCTCAATAATGTCCTCGACCACCATCAAATCGCCCGATCTCGCCCACATGGACAGGTCATGAAATGCATCCTTATCAAGGTGCCGATAATCCGAGACCAAAAAACCCTTCATCATAAGCCGCTTGGTAACCAATAGGCCTGGGATACCATAAGGCCCGGGCTGCGGCTTACCATCATACATCGAGACCGCGCCACAGCATGACACTCGACCATTGAGCTTCATTGCAAAAAGTGCCGCTTGAAGAATGTCACCTCCAGTATTGTCAAAGTAGACATCGATGCCCTCAGGCGCAGCAGCTTTGAGCTGATCTCGAAGGGGCTGCTCAGTGTCTTTGTAGTCGAGACAAGCGTCAAAACCCAGCGTATCAACCACCCATTTGCATTTCTCAGGACCGCCCGCTACCCCAATAACCCTTGCACCTTTAATTTTTCCAATTTGTCCAACCAGAGAGCCCACTGAGCCACCCGCGGCAGAGACCAGCAAGACTTCTCCAGCATGAATACCGGGCACATTAATGAGTCCGTGATAGGCCGTAAGACCAGCGACGCCAAGTAATGACAAACCATGACTCAGCGGGCCTTGGTGCGGGTGTTGCGCCGCCACTTCACTGCCAGGCAAAACCGCATACTCCTGCCAACCTAAATCGCCAGCGACAATATCCCCAACCGCAAACCGCAGGTCGTTTGATTCGACAATTCGGCCAAGACCACCACTGGACATCACCTGCCCCGATGACAAAGCGCTGCGGTAGGTTGCGCCTTGCATCCAAGCGCGATTTGCCGCGTCCTGAGAAAGGAGCAGAGTTTGTATTAATACCTCACCGTCTCCTGGTTTCAAAACTGTCACTTCATCCGAGCCAAAATGCGCTTCGGTAAGTTTTCCCTGGGGAATTTCATTCAGCAAAATGCGTCGATTCGTCGTCATAGTTCTTTCTCGGTTACCGGGTAAAAAGTCAGTTATCAGTTAATCGGTCATGGACCTCCCTCGAAGTCTACAGAATTTCAAATCGATTGACCGCATCCACATCAGGCGATCAGCCTCCGCCCAAAAGCTCGATCAGCCTTTCTGCCCGCTCGTTGCCGAATCATTTCCTGATATGCTCTACCCTCGTTAAAGACCCAGTGAGCGCGAACCCATGAGCAATCCCTTTTTTGAAGAGTGGCAAACGCCCTACGGCATACCACCTTTCGATCGCATCGAAGATCAACATTTTGAGCCTGCCTTCGAACAAGGGTTCCAAGCCCAACGCGAGGAAATCAGCACCATTACGTCTAATCAAGCAGCGCCCACTTTTGTCAACACGGTCGAGGCTTTTGAAGCGAGCGGTCGTCTTCTCGATAAAGTAGCAGCAGTCTTTTTTAACCTTGTATCCTCTGACACAAATCCTGAGCGACAAACCCTCGAAATGGCCGTTTCTGAGAAATGGTCGAACCACACCAGCGATCTCTTCGGCAATGCAATCCTTTTCGCGCGCATTAAGCACCTCTTTGAGGTACGTAGTAGCCTCGGGCTAGCTCGGGATCAACTGCGATTGCTCGAGGACCTGTATCAAGACTTCGTCCGGGGCGGCGCTAACCTTGGAACCGATGAAAAAACAGCGATGAGAACACTCAATGCTCGACTGGCACAACTAGAGACCCAATTCAGTCAAAATATCCTCGCAGACACGAATGATTTTGAGCTCATCCTTAACCGCGAGGACCAACTCTCGGGGCTTCCAGAGAGCGTACGCGCAGCCGCCGCCATCGAGGCCGAAACTCGGGGCCACTCCGGTAGTTTCGCATTCACCATCTCCCGCTCATCCATCACACCGTTTTTACAATTCGCTGAAAACCGTGAACTTCGCCAGCAGATCTATGAGGCTTACACCCGATGCGGAGATAACAATAATGATGCCAATAATCGGGCGGTGCTCACTGAGATAGCCGAGCTGCGGCAGCAACGCGCACGTCTGATGGGATTTGAGACCCATGCCGACTTTATGTTGGATGACCGTATGGCGTCAAAGCCAAGCAACGTCCACCAGCTGCTCGACCAAATCTGGAGTCCCGCGCAACAGAAAGTCCATCAAGAAGCGCAGGACTTGCAGCATCAAATTCAGCAAGAAGGCCAAAATTTTCGATTAGCGCCTCACGACTGGTGGTACTACACAGAAAAACTACGCGCTCAGCGCTTTGACTTGAGCGATGACGACATCAAACCCTATTTTGAATTAAGCCGGGTTCGCGATGGTGCGTTTGAGGTTGCCAATAAATTATTCGGTATCTCTTTTACCAGGATCAAAGACCTCGCGCTCTATCACGCTGATGTTGAAGCTTATTCGGTCAACGACGCGGACGGCTCCGAAATCGGCATCTTTTTGGCAGATTATTTTGCCAGATCCAGCAAGCAAGGCGGCGCCTGGATGAGCGAATTTAGGGGGCAATCTGCAGATGTGCGCCCGATCATCGTAAACTGCTGCAACTTTGCAAAATCAGAACCTTGCTTGTTAAACCTTGACGAGGTTTCAACGCTCTTTCACGAATTCGGTCATGGTCTACATGGCCTTATGAGTCAAGTGCGCTATGCCAGTCAAGCGGGCACAAATGTTAAGCAGGATTTCGTCGAGTTGCCCTCGCAAATCATGGAACATTGGGCGCTCGAACCACAGGTGCTGCGCGGCTATGCCCGTCATATCAAGACCGATGAGGTCATTCCCGACGACCTCATCGACAAGATCCTCGCAGCACAGACTTTCAATCAGGGATTCATGACAACAGAGTATCTCGCAGCGTCCTATCTAGATCTCGCATGGCACGAAGGTCTCGCCGAGGGGCCAATCAGTGTTGACGCCGTGGAGCAGCAGGCTATGGCAAAAATCGAATTGATTGACACCATTTCGCCCAGATACAAGTCGACCTACTTTCAGCATATCTTCGCAGGCGATGACTATTCGGCAGGCTATTACTCTTACATCTGGGCCGAGGTCTTAGATGCCGATGGTTTTGAAGCCTTCAAAGAAAACGGCATCTTTGATGCGGCAACTGCGAAGGCATTTAGAGCGCAAATCCTTGAGCGAGGTGGCTCCGAAGATCCAATGACGCTCTATAGAGCGTTTAGAGGTCGAGACCCGGAGGTCCACGCCCTGCTTCGCAATCGAGGGCTGATCAACGCAACTGAAACTCTGGTGTGAGCGTTAGCGGCAGCACCATTGCTGTCGCTGAGCGATACCTATTGGCCAACTCGCCTGAACCTCAGCAGCTCCTTGAGGCCCTCTTTCACAACCGGCGCCGCTAGCCCTTCATCGGCGGGGTAGATTGAAACTGCCGCCGTTTTTTCAAGGACGGTCTTCACCAAGAAGGCCCTCACGCGCCGAAAGAAATCACCCAACCCCGCTCGCTTGCAGCGCTTGAAGCATCATAAATCAGGCCCTGCGTCACGATTGGTCTTCGGCACATCTCGGGTTAAGCTCTTTCAATGGAAAACGGTCTCAGCCCAGCCTCCCTGGCAATGCTCAGCGACAGCCTTAAGAAGCTCGAGCGCGATTTGTCGGACCTGCTCACAACGACCGAATCTGACGCTCAGCCCACCCCATTGAAGGAAAACGCGTCCAGACTCAGTCGCATGGATGAAATGCATAACCAAAGCATCCTTAGAGCAAACCGGATAGTTACAAAAAATCGATTGATTGAGGTTCAAAAAGCGATGATTCGTCTCGAGGAACAAAATTATGGTAGCTGCCTGAACTGCTTTGAAGACATTGCCCTGCCCCGGCTCAAAGCCTATCCAGAGGCCAGTCTTTGCATCGATTGTAAATCTAAAACTGAAACAATCTGATCATCACCGCCGGCAGCTGAGTGCCCCACAAAGACAGCACCAAGCAAGATCAAGCCTTCTACCAATTTCTGTCCTCAAATACCTCTGCATTCAATCCATGAACACCGCTATACAAAAAAATCTGCCTTTCGTATACTCCCCAACGTCGCATTAAGTGACAATTCTCAGGGCGGGGTGAAAGTCCCCACCGGCGGTAATCGCATCAGCGTAGCCCGCGGGCGCTTCTACCCATCTCAGGATAGAAGGACAGCAGACCCGGTTAGATTCCGGGGCCGACAGTTAAAGTCTGGTTATGAGAATGAGGTCTTCGAGACCAGGTGCTAGCCTGCTCATTCGCCTCGTTTGCCCTGTTGTTGAACCCAGTTCATAAAAGGCGAACAACAGATGACAACATTTAAAACCAACTTCAACGAAACCGCCTCCCGTTCAAGGGTCGCGTTCATACAATCTTGCTGGCATCGGGACATTGTCGATGAGCTCCGGGATGCCTTTTTGGCTGAGCACAAACAGCTTGACCATCGCTCCGTTGATCTGATCGAAGTCCCTGGAGCTTTTGAGATTCCATTGCGTGCAAAAATTGTGGCCCATAGCGGCCAATACGCTGGTATTGTCGCAGCCGGCCTTGTGGTCGATGGCGGTATCTACCGCCATGAATTTGTCGCAAGCGCGGTCATCAACGGTCTAATGACCGTCCAACTTGAAACTGGTGTCCCCGTATTTTCGGCGGTACTAACGCCCCAAGATTTTCTCAGTGATGGCCAACCTGAGTTCTTTAAGACGCACTTCGTCACTAAGGGGATAGAAGCAGCGCATGCATGTGTCGAAACTCTTGGGGCACTTCCAAAAGGATAACCCTTCCCATCGCCCGTTGGGGCCGCTGATGGCCTCAACGCGAATCTTCCTTGTTGCGCAATCGACACTGCTTCATTGTTCAACCAGCGTTTAGGCCTCTGAGCGAAACTCACGAATCGGCTTCCAGAATATCCAAATCAGAGCTGTCGCGGCAATCGAGATAAACCCACCCATCACCATGGTATTGCCGGCCCCTATGGTGCCAGCCCAAAATCCAACCCAGATGGTGCCAACATTATTTGCGGTTTGTGCCGCTAATATCATCAATGCGAACGCCCGTCCGCGCATTTCATCCGGCGTGGTCAACATAATCGTCGTTTGTCGGACCGCGACCGTGACAGCGTCAGCTGCCCCCAACAGGCCGATCATCAATACACCGAGCCATAAAGCATTGGCCATGCCGAATCCAAACAATATAAAGCCGTAGGCAAACGACGCATAAAGCACCAGCATTCCTTTGGCTCGAAAACCAACCAGTGCCAAGGCAAAGAAGGCGCCTGCGATTGCACCAATTGAATTAGCGGTCCCTAAAAAGCCTGTGACCCCGGCCCCGCCGGCAAAAAGGCCAAGTGCGAGGACGGGTAATATTTCTCGATAAAAAGAGGCCGTTGTAATCCCCGCATCGAGCAAAAATAGGCCAGGCAGAATTGGATGCTTAGAGACGTATCGGAATCCTTCGATCGTTTGTTGGGTTTGGGTGAGTTTGGGTGCGTTATCGACCTGCTCAGCGCTCCCGGCCGCGCGAATTCGATGAGGCAACACACTGGCGACCAGCGCCAGAGCCCCTGCTAACAAGAATACAGTCGTGAGACCTGCGCTCAACGCAACGACGGCAAACAACAGCGGACCAATGATTGCAGCCGAATTGGAAGAAGCAGTATCCGTTGACACCGCAAGCATCAGATCTTTACTTGGAACAATAATCGGCAACAGTGCAGAGCGCGCGGGGCCCGACAACATCTGCGTCCCAGCCAGAATGGCAATACCCAGATAGATCAAAGCCGGCGTTAACAGTTCATAGCCATTGAGCACGCCCAATCCAACCAAAGTAATGCCCGTGACCCCATAAGAGAATGTCATCAAGCGCTTTCGATCCCACCGATCCGCGAGTGTGCCCGCCCACAGCGTTGTTGGAATTTGTACAATGAGCTGGACCACTCCAATCAAGCCCACCCAGTACGCGGACCCCGTTTCGTCTAGCAGCCACTGAGCGGTGCCAAGAATTCTCATCCAAACTGCCATAGATCCTAGAATCAAGGCACCCCACAAGAAGCGGTAGTCCCGATAGAAGAAGGCGCCCCAAGGCTTGGTCTTTAAAACATTAGATGGGTTGGACATGAGGGCTCACTCGGTTACTACAACGACCCACAAGATCGGAAAACTCGAGTGCCATCTGGCCGCCGAGCGTATTCAGGATGACCCACTGCGTTGTGCTCACAACGCAGTGGTAAATGGTCGATTAGAACTAGTCACCGGTAAATTGTGGGGCACGTTTTTCGACAAAGGCAGCAATGCCCTCTTTGGCATCCTGACTGCCACTACAAATCGTCTGCGCATACGTCTCATATTCCAACGCTTCTCTGAGCGATGAATCCATGCTTTTGTAGAGCGCACGTTTGGCCAACCGGATCGCAATTGGTGGGCCTTCGGCAAAGCCGTTAGCCATTTCAATTGCAGTCTTCATCAATTCTTCGGGCTTGCTGAGATAAGAGACAATTCCAAGCTCAAGCGCTTCCTCGGCCTCAATCATTTTACCCGACCAAATTAACTCGCAAGCCTTGGCCATTCCCACTAATCGCGGTAAAAAGTAAGTGCCGCCCCAGTCCGGATGTAGCCCCCGACGTGAAAAGGTCTGACCGAACTTGGCGCCGGTTGATGCGATCCGAATGTCACAGGCCAACGCAATGTTCATACCGGCACCAGCGGCTGCGCCATTAACTGCAGCAATCACCGGCTTTGTCGCATCACGCATGGCCAGCACCGCACGATCTCGAATCGGTGCGATTTTTTCTTCGACTGGGTTCTTCTGTTTGTTCTGATTGGCTGCATTCATTGCCTTCACATCGCCGCCAGAACAAAACCCTCGACCTGCACCGGTGATCACAATTGCACGAACGCTGTTATCACCATCGGCTTGCATAATCGCCTCATAGAGTCCTTCACGCATAGCCGGTGTTAAGGCATTCAATGTCTCGGGGCGATTCAGTGTAATCGTGACAACCGCTTCGTTTTGCTCGTAGATAATGTGCTCAAGATTCATCGGTCGCTCCTGGGACTTTTCGTATAAAAGCGGTTCAAAAATGCGCTCAAGTGCCCCATCCCTGATATCAGATCCGGTAACCAGGCCTCAGTTTGACGATCTGCCAGCTCGCCGAACCACTGGGACACCCCGCAAACTCTAACATACCCGAAGACGCTAGCGCGCAATGAATGCTGGCGTGAGAAGGCTTTAAGGCTGTTAAAGATCTCGGAATGATCAACTGCAAATGATCAACAACTCACTATTGACGCCCCACAGCTAACGATCGATTTATTAAAGCAAACGTCAGCAAATAATGCAGACTTCCTGACGGCGGCAAAAACCCGTTTAGGTCCTTTTTTTCTATAACTTTAGCTGTGATAGTCTCAAACACTGATATTTAAGCTAGGCCACTGACTATGATCAATCAATCACTGCTCCCCGGAAGACTCGGCGATGATCATCGACGATTCGAAACAGACATACGAGCCGACCCGAGAATCTCTGAGCAGGTTAAGCTTATGGGCGGTTTTGGCGCTGGACTCGAGCCATTGCCGGCCGATGCGACATACGAACAATGTTTAGATTACTGCTTGGCTTTTGAGCAAACCCAGGCCGAAGGCCATCCTGCGCTACTCGCTACCATTCCACAGTTTGATCACGTTGACGTCAGCCGCCAAACGATTACCGGCTCCGAAGGCCACGAGATCACGCTTTATATTCACCGGCCCAAAAACGCTGCGGACGCGTTGCCAGGACTCGTTCACCTCCATGGCGGTGGCATGGTGATCATGACCGCAGCCGACCCGGGACCGACGTATTGGCGCAATACGCTAGCCAATCAGGGTATGGTCGTCATCGGCGTTGAATACCGCAACGGTGGAGGAAAATTAGGTAATCACCCCTTCCCCGCTGGTTTGAATGATTGCGCAGCAGCAACTCAGTGGGCTCATCAGAATCGAACCCAGTTAAACATCAGTTCCCTCACTTTGAGCGGCGAATCCGGCGGTGGCAACCTCGCGATTGCGACCACGCTCAAAGCAAATGCCGAGCAGTGGGTTGCGAGCATCGACGGGGTCTATGCGATGTGCCCGTACATCTACGGCGGCTATGCAAACCCGTCAGAAACGCTCCTCTCTTTGTTTGAAAACGACGATTACCTCCTGGGATGTTCGGTTATGCGCTCAATGGTAAAAGCCTACGATCCGGAAGGATTGAATCAATTGAATCCATTGGCGTGGCCCTATCACGCCAAGGAAACGGACCTAAAGGGTTTGCCGCCCCATGTGATTTCCGTCAATGAGCTCGATCCGCTCAGAGATGAAGGCCTAGCCTACTATCGTAATCTACTGGCCGCTGGCGTTCCTGCCAGCGCTAGAACCGTTCACGGCACCCCGCACGCCGGCGACATGGGATTTTTTCATGTCGCGCCCGAGATCACCGCCGATACCGTCGCGTCGATTGCCGCCTTTGTTCGTGCCCGCTCAGGATAACGTACTGACGTCAGAGTATGCTCAAGCTCCAAAGACGAAACTTTAGAAACTTCAAATTAGATCATTGGCACATCTCGAAAGCACTTTGAAGGGTGTTGCTCCTCGCAATAAGATTCTAGGCTCTAATTTTCACGAGCTTTGAGGTCGTCTAGAAGCGCCTCTCGCCCTTGATTTGCTGTGATTTGCATCCTAGAGTCAATTGACGAGCACGACGCGTAATCTTTTAATAACAATAAAGGAGATCGTTCATGAGCACAGTCAAAGATGTTCTAGATCAAAAGGGAAGAACCGTATTTTCAATAGAGGCAGAGAAAACAGTGCTGGACGCCATCGAAATGATGGTCGCTAAAGATGTGGCAGCCCTCGTCGTCATTGATGAGGGCACCGCCGTTGCGGGAATTATTACCGAGCGAGATTATGCTCGAAAAGTCCTATTGAACGAGAAATCCCCAAAAGAGATTGCTGTCAGAGACGTCATGACCAAAGACGTGATGTATGTCCGAGAAGAGACCCTCACCGACACCTGTATGGACATCATGAGTCAGAAAAATTTTCACCACTTGCCGGTCGTGGATCGTAACAAAGCAGTTGCGGTGATCACCGCGGGGGATTTATTCAAATACGTAGTCCAAAAACAGTCGATGACGATCGATGAGCTCGAAGACTATATTTTTGAAGAAACTGGCGGCGAAGGCTAACCGAAATCTTTTATCAGGAGCCTCTAAAGAGGCCCTCGAGGCGCCTGACACTCGTTATTCTAAGCCAAAGTAACATGGCCGCGGAACCTTTGCGGGAAACTCCCACTTTATAAAAATTGCCAAGTCGAATCGCTGAGCCCTTCATCCAGTGGTCCGCCAGGATAACAGAGCGATGAGTAGTAAGGATGTTTGGGGTATTGATTGCGGTAAAAATCGACTGCGATGTCCTGAGCCAGGCTCTCCGGCACACCCAAAAGCAGCGCTGCCTGGTAATCGCGTTGGACCGCTTGGCAGTCTGTTTTCTGTTCGTCGCGCTCGCCGCGAATGTGCATCACCTCATGCGTAAAAACATGCAGACTGAATTTTTCTCTGCGGGATAGCCTGCCACCAGGATCGTTCAGGTAATTTTTCAGGTTCTCACACCACGAATAGTGAAAGATGATTTGGCGCGCTTCGATATAGGCCGTGCCCGCCCGCCCAACACCGTCTTCAAATATCGCATCGATGGCAGAGTCGCAGTGGATATTGATCGCTTCGCCCTCACCCAGCAGGGTCGCCTTCTCGGTCAAAAACTGGTTGAACCGCCACTGCTCAAAGGGAAACCAAAGACACAGCAAACCGAGCGAGATTAAGATCAGGCGGTAGATCCGGTTAAAAGTAACGGCATCTTCCGATAGGGGATGCTTCGATCTAACGTCACGGAGCACCAGCCAAAAGAAAAACAGCGCTAAGAGCAATAGCAGCATAATTATCCAAGTCTTTTGAACCTGAACAGACGATTAAACGCTCATGCACAGTCCGTTCTCATTATTTGAAATCCGCTGAGGAATGTCGCTCTGGCACCCGCTCTTCCTCTGGCCCCCAAGCCCGATTGACACGTCGGCCCCGGGCGACGGCGGGTCTTGCCTCGATGGCGGTCGCCCAGCGAACAACGTGCTCATAGCTCGAGACTTCAAGAAACTCGGCAGCCTCATAAATATTGTGCAACACCAAGGCCCCATACCAGGCATAGTTAGCCATATCGGCAATGGTATATTCGTCACCACAAAGATAGGTTTGATTGGACAGTGCCTGGTTCAAAACGTCGAGTTGCCGCTTTACTTCCATCGCAAATCGATCAATTGGATACTGCCATTTCTCAGGCGCATACGCATAAAAATGACCAAAACCACCCCCGAGATACGGCGCACTACCCATCTGCCACATCAACCAAGAATAGCACTCCGCGCGCGCACTCGGATCTTTGGGAATGAACGCGTCAAATTTTTCTGCTAAGTAAAGCAATATGGCCCCAGACTCAAAAACGCGTGTTCCAGGCGTCGTACTCTGATCAAACAAGGCAGGAATTTTAGAATTGGGATTAATCGCAACAAACCCGCTGCCAAACTGTTGGCCTTCACCAATATTAATTAAATATGCATCGTATTCAGCTGGTTTGCCCAATTCCAACAGCTCCTCAAGCATAACCGTGACCTTCACACCATTTGGCGTCGCCAAAGAGTGAAGCTGGAGCGGATGCTCGCCAACCGGTAGATCCTGCTCGTGGGTTGCACCGGAGACAGGACGATTAATGTTGGCGAACCGACCGCCGTTGCCTTTATTCCAAACCCATACCTTAGGGGGCTCATATACCGAATCACTCATTGCTCACCTCTTCTCCACGATCACCATCGGACAGGACTGCTCAGCTGGCTAAGCCTTCCCAAGAAAACCAAACGAGCCAAGAGTATAAAGAGCCTGACTGGAGAAACCAAACCCGAGCCGCACAGAGCCAGCGCCGGAATCAGACTGAGTGTCTGCCTCAAAAGCAACAAAAAGAAACGATGGGCAAGTTTTGCTTCATCACTGAGCGTCGGATAAAAGCTGCTTGCTAAGTCGGATTGATCTAAAAAAATGTGATTGCTTGCGAATGGTTTCCGCCGTCCCTTTGCAGGCCGCGCAAAGCACGGGAATTAGGCAATATCGATTCCCAAGGCATAAATCCCAGAGGCAGAAACACCGGGCAAAAGACTGAGATCAGTTTTGCTGAGCTTTTATTACTTTACTGGTTTTCTAGCGCATCGATCCCTGATACGCAGCATTTGCGGCTTGGGGCTAGCCTGCCTCTATCGCTAATCAACTTTGGCATGACGGGAACACATGTGCTAATCAGCCCCTCGGTCCTCCGCCTCGGCAATCGCAGCTTGCAGCAAAATTCCTGATCGGTTCCCCGAGCGACAAAAAGCAAAAACTGGACCCTGAGTTTCGGTTAAGGCTGCTTGGGTGGCCAAAATGTTTTCGTTCGTTAATCCTGCAGGAGATACAGGGATGAAATAATAGGTCAAACCCAGTTCGGCAGCGGCGGCGGCCATGTCTTCATGTGTCGGCTGCCCAGCAACTTCCCCATCGGGCCGGTTATTGATGACCACTTCAATGCCCAACGATTTCAGCTGAGCCAAATCATCGACTTGAATTTGAGGTCCAACCTTTACCCGAGATATCTGATCACTCATTCGAGCGTACTCCCTCTTTCCTGTCTTAGCCTTGAGCGCGTTGCTGCCCCATGAATTAATGGCGCACAAAGCGCACTCCAATCACGCCAGCATTCAACCCGCGACGTTGCGACCAACTCATAGCCACCCGTAGTCACGCCCAGATTGAAACAAAATCCATATGGCAATCGCAACAAGAAACACCGAAAAAACCCGTTCTGCCTGCCGCTGGGCAATGATCTGTCCTAGCCTGCGACCGATCAAACTTCCCACCATACCAAACCCAACGAAACTACCGATCAACGCCCAATCCAGCGTTAAACCAGCGTCTCCTAGCAGCTCGAGGTATTTAATCAGGCCAGCGCCAGATTTGACAGCAATGATGATCAGGCTGGTCGCTGCGGCGCGAGCCAAGGACAGACCGCCGAGCAGCACTAAGGCTGGCACAATCAAAAAGCCTCCGCCTACGCCTACAAAACCAGTGAGCCCTCCGATCACCAGACCCTCGCCCACAACCACCCAAATCTTCTGTGATCCTGGCTCAGATTTTAACCGAGGCGGGTTCAGCATGAAGTAGGCAGACATCAGCATAACCCCCGAAAACACCATCAATTGAAACGCACCACTGGCGTATTCTGACAATGCCGCGCCCCCATAGGTCCCAAAAACGCCCGGCACACCAAACCAGACGGTTGTTCGCCAATCTATACTTCGCGAGCGGATATTCAGTAGCGACGTTAGCGCAGCAATGGCCCCAACGATTGCTAAAGCGCTGGCAATAGCAACCTTTTCATCGAGACCCATGAGATAAACCAAAATGGGCACCGTCAAAATAGATCCACCTGACCCAAGCAATCCCATCGTTACACCAACCATGAGCGCACTTAGACTCAAGATCACCAGGCCGCTCATCACGTCACTATTATCGGCAGTTTGAGGTAGCGCTGAGCCCGATGATCTGGCGCGGGCAGGCGTCCCGCTGCAAGGTTAATCTGAATTGCTGGATACAGCAGGCGAGGCGATGAGAGCTGGCTGTCGCGATGATGGCGAAACTCAACGAACTGCGCCCGGTCACGGCCTTTTAATTGGACGTTGCCGTCTTGGGCGCCGACACTGACCGAACACTGAGGCGTCGGCCGATCTGGCAAGGGATAGTCATGACACAGGTAGAGCCGCGTCGAAGGATCCGCTGACAGCAAGCCCATGATCGAATCAAACAGTTGACCCGCATCGGCACCAGGGAAATCTGCCCGCGCGGTACCATAATCTGGCATAAACAAAGTGTCACCGATAAAGACCGCATTGTTTACCGAGTAGGCAACGCAACCGGGCGTGTGGCCGGGCGTCGAGCGCACCTTAACTTGGAGCTGACCCAACTCAATGCAGTCGCCGTGTTCGAACAAAAGGTCAAAACATGCGGCAACATCCGGGTGATCTTTACCCAAATTGAAAACCGGCTCAAAAAGCTCAGTGACCCGCTGCACACCTGCCCCAATACCAATTTTTGCCCCTGTTTTGCCTCGCAGATAATCACCGCTCGAGAGGTGATCGGCATGGACGTGCGTCTCTAACACCCAATGGCAAGACAAGCCCTCAGCTTCGATTCTGGCCAAGATCATATCCGCGCATTCATAGGATACCTGCCCCGAGGCTGGATCAAAATTAAGCACCGGGTCGATCACAGCACACGCTTTTGTAGCCAGATCGGTCAGAATATAGCTCCAACTACAGGTCTCGGAATCGTAAAATGGGTCGATACGCTGATGAGTATCAATGATAGGGGCAAACCCGCTCACAGCAGCTTCCTTGGGCAATTAGTTATAACGATATTCTTATTAGATATAATAAATCAATTCTGCGTTTGAACCTACCAATAACTGCGTCAACTTTGGTATCCAGACCTGCTAGATTACCATTACACATAAGGGGCTCTCGCGATGAACAAACGTCAAATTACTTATGGTCTCAAAGCGCTGAGCCGTGCCGATTCAGATCTTGCGGCAGCGATTAAGACATTTGGAGCGCCTGAACCAAGGGTTCGCCCCGAGGGCTTCGAAACCTTTCTAGGCACCATTGTCAGCCAACAAATATCAACCGCCGCCGCAACAGCCATTATGGGAAGGGTCCGTGCGCTCTTGCCGAGCTGCACACCCGAAGGTATCGATCAGGTCAGCGATGCGGCACTGCGGGGTGCTGGTCTGTCATTTAGAAAAATAGAATACGTTCGCGGCCTCGCACAGGCGGAGCAAACCGGTGCATTGGAAGTAAATGCCCTAGGCGCATTATCCGATGCTGCAGCCATCGAGCGAATTACAGCCCTTCGGGGTTTTGGCATTTGGAGCGCTGAAATTTATCTGATGTTTTCTCTGGGTCGCAAAGACATCTTCCCAGCCGGCGATTTAGCCTTGCAGGTCGCCCTTGGTCGGCTCAAGTCCCTTGAGACCAAACCAACCCCAAGCCAAGCCAGAGCCTTGACCGAGCACTGGTCACCTTGGCGTTCGGTCGGCGCCCTATTCCTTTGGCACTACTACCAAGGCGCACCTGTCTCAGAATAGACACTCACTGAAATTATCCGCTGAACCGGGACCTAAGCTTTTGCGCTTTCATCAGTCCGCCCTCCAAAGCTAAGTAACCCGACCAGCACATTCATTCGCAAGCGCTAAAAGCTATCAGCCTCATCTCTGGATAAGGCGTGGGATGTCCGCTGCGATCTCACAATAGGCTTCGAGAAATGGGCCATGTTCCGCGGAGAAACGAAGGCTGAGCGCATAGGTTTGGGATTGAAGTCGAGATCAAGGCTCTCGCGCTATCGGCCAGCGAGCGCGTAAATCTAGGGGACTTTAAGACAGAGCGCCGAATCACCAAGAGGCTGATGCTACTGGGGCAGATTTGGTGTCAGCGCAACAAAATAACGTGGCGGAAAACCGGTTAAAATTCGAAACCCCAAACTGAGGGGCCGCGCATCGTGTAGCGCTTGCTCTCCGGCCGCAGGGACTTTGGTCGCGGTAAAGCCGCCGTCCACCCCGTCGTATTTCACTCGGACTTGATCGTTTTCCAGGAGTCGGTGATACCACTGCCGTGGCCAATGGTTGACCGCGACATAGAGTGCACCCCCCTCTTCTATTCTTGAGATAACTCGATCATGCGCTTCTCCTGAGACAGGATCAAAAGTCGTGATCACCAGCGTTGCTTGATTTTCTGGTTGAAAATAACCCAACAAAGATTCAAACAAGGTGACCACACCTGCATAGATTGCAATCAATACCAGCAAAATTTTAATGGCTTTTGACATTGGCTTAGCTCTCAGTCATTTATTACGTTTAGTCCTCGCTGGCCTGGGGCAGGAACCGCGACGCGACCACCAGCCAAGTAAAAATTACGATCTCAACGCCGATAAACTGCTGCGCAAAATCAGCGCCATGCAGCACGGTTGCCATTAATCGATAAGCGGCGGCGGCGATCAACAGATAAGCCCCCGCCATCAACCAATGCGGCTTGTCTCTGAATGCGCCATAGATGATAAAAAGCGAAGAACATGCAAAAAAACTACCCATGTCACCGATCTGGGTACTCAGGCCCATACCATCCAAATAGCGCATTCCCAAGGACTCGATCACCCTTTGAGGTGTTAGGATCAGCCCCACAGCATTGTTCAACAATACAATTCCCGGCAGCGCCGCCAGGATTCTGATCGCCCAAGGTTTATAAGCCATGATTTCATCCTCATAACAGTGCGTTAAGATTAAGCAGGAGCGCTTCTGAACGCGCCTGCCTTTGGGATTATTCGATCAAAATCACCGCGCGCCGATTTTGCGGCTGCTCCTCTGGTAGCGTCTCTTGCGGACGATCTTCGCCAAACCCGATCAGTTCTATCTGATTAGGGTTGACCGCGTACTGCTGAACCAGGCGGCGTTTAATCGCTTCTGCCCGCTCAAGAGATAATCTGTTGTTGTAATTTCGGGCACCTGAGTCATCGGCGTGACCTTCTATCAGGGCTTTGGCTTCCGGATCATCGGATAGGCGCATCGCGAGCGTTTCGAGCTCGGCGTCAAAATCCATAGGGATTTCTGCCGAGTCAAATGAATAATAAACCAGCACTTCGGACGCTTCCTCTGGCGTCTCAAACGGATCGCTTAAATCAAAAGGATCATCTACCGACGTATCCCCAAATCCGCCATCACCTTCAAAACCACCAAACCCGCCATCGCCCTCAAAACCACCAAATCCGCCGTCGCCCTCGAACATGGCGCCGTCCTCAGCTTCAAAGTCGGCGTCGGTCCTGGCATAAATCGCACTAATATCAACATCTGCAAGCTCAGGAATGTCCGTGGGACACACAGACGCATCGAAGCTCTTACTGTCCGACATCAATCGCTCGCGATACGCTTTCAACTCTTGGCTGTGACGACCCTCTACACCAACGGTGGTCAACAGCACGCCCATAATCGCAAGAGCCCTTATTTCCGCCTTGATCAAATCGACTTCAGCATTGATAACCGAGTTACGCGTAACAAAAAACTCATTGACACCATCGAGCATGTCGAGCAAAGAACGATTCCCAATCGCAAACTGGTCTTTATATGCGTCTTTCGATTTCTCCTGACTAAGCAAATTATCTTTGAGAATTTCAACCCGACTACTAAGGATCTTCACCTCGTTATAGGCATTGAGAATATCTTGACGTACATTGATACACGCCACTTTCTGCTGCTCGAGCGCAGAATAATAAAGATTGTGCGCCTCTCGCGTGAGCGCAAGGTCGCTGCCGCCGCGATATAAATTAAGGTTCAAGGCAACTTCGACGGCCTCCTCTTCAAAGTTGCCTCGCACCCCTTCTCGATTGCTGTCTTTTTGATTGCGATACCGAAGCTCAAGCGTCGGATAAAAACTACCACGATTGGCCTGAACCCCAGCCTGACGAGCCCGACTGGTTTGCTCGTTCAAATCAATGACTGGACTCTGCTGATAAGCGACTCTAAGGGCGATCTCCCGACTGCCCGGCAATTCAAAATCACGCTTAGGCCGCTCAAGGCCATCACGCGGCGCAACACCAACGACCCGCTGGTAGCCTGTCTTTACATCATTGAGATTATTGAGCTCAACCAAGAGGTTCGACTCTGCCAAGGAAAGTCTCGCTTGGGCTTGTTCTAAATCAACATCGGCATCCATCCCGCCTGTGGTGCGGACTTTGATTCTCAAAAACACCTCGCGATGCTCAATCAGATTGTCGATTGAATATTCAACCAATTGCTGATGCCGATACACATCAAGATAGGCTGCCGCAGCGTCAAGGGCGACCTGCTCCGACTCGTCTCGGAGCTGAAAAAATTGCGCATAACTTTCAAATTTTTTCTCTTTGGTGAGCTCAAGCGACTTAAAGCCATCGAACAACATTTGATTGATGGTCAGAGTATTGTTGCTGGAGGAATACGGAGAGAATTCGGTCTGCGGGGTCTGTCGTTCCTCACGAGAGGCATCTGCAGCCAAATTGACCGAGGGCAACATTGCCCCTCGAGCCGCACGCTCGGCAGCGATGGCGGCTTCAAGACGGTACCATTCGGTGGCAATACGGGGATTATCTAAGACTGACTTGCGCAGGGCATCGGCAAAGTTACCCGCAGGGTCAGCCGCCTGCGCTGATGAAGCGTAAAACAGCAGCGATATGAGAGCTCCCCAATACCAGAGCAACCGTTTGAATATGGTGTTCATCATGCTGTCAAAATACGTCCAATGCAGTGCACTTCACAATTTAGCCCAGAACCTCGCTGATTTCTGTTTCAATTTGATCCAAGACCGATCGCGCCATCCTAAGCGATAAAAATCGTATTCACAACCAAATGAAAACCTCTCAGAATCTAAATTAACACTGGCTCTTACAAAATTTTCGTTGCATTATCATTCACTAAGCTGCAATTAATGAAACGATTCAAAATTGAAAATGCTTACCTTCCCTCACTTGAAAGGACCTCGCAGTCGTACCGCGATGGGTGCGCACATCAAGCCATTATTAAGGGCCTTGCTCTTTGTTGGGCTGGCTTCGACGGGAATAGCGATTGCCAACGTTTCGCTGACTGCGATCAAGGACAGCGCGCTGGCCAGCTACGGCAACGAGACCGCTGTCATGATCGACCAGTGGATCAAGATGATTGTCACAATCAAGGGCAAACCCGATAAAGAAAAGCTCATTTACGTCAATAACTTTTTTAATTCTCGGATCAAGTGGATTTCTGATATCGACAATTGGAAAGAAGAGGACTACTGGGCCACGCCTCTAGAGACAATGGCTCGTCGCAAAGGCGATTGTGAAGATTTCAGCATTTCTAAATACATTACTCTGGTGCTCGCTGGCATGCCCGATGCCAAGCTGCGCATCACCTACGTCAAGGCCAGAATCGACACTGCCAGCGGCGCCAAGAACCAAGCCCATATGGTGCTTGCCTACTATCCCAAACCCAATGCCGAACCCGTGATTCTAGACAACATTGTCAAAGACATTGTGCGCGGCTCACTACGGCGGGATCTTAAGCCGGTCTTTGGCTTTAATACTGGGGTCATCACTGTGGGGCATGGCACCAAAGCCTCCAATGAGAGCCCCACCAACCGGCTATCTCGCTGGGGTGACGCCCTGGCCAAAATGAAGCGTGAAGGCGTTTGCCTGCCAGGAGAGGCCTGTTGAAACTCATTGAACTCACCCTAAACCATGAACCCATCGCCCCTGCGAACCGAGGATCTCTATCATGACTCTGTATAAGCAACTCTGGATTGCCATTGTGGTCTTGCTGTCGATTATTTTTCTGGGCAGCGTTTTTACATCCAGCATGTCGGCCCAGCAATACATGGAAAAGTCGGTCAGTGGGCACAATCAGAACTACGCGAATTTCCTGGCCTTGCTACTCAACAATGACTGTGCGGTTGAGATCTGTGACAAAGCCCATCTCGAAACATGGCTAAAACCACCAATGGATCAAGGCTACATCAGCACCATCAGGCTCATCTCTCCGATGGATGAAGTGCTGTTTGATGATCGGGCGCCTGAAAAACCCGGTTCAGCACCGGAATGGTTTAAATCGATGTTCCCGATTGCTCCCACCCCGGGTACCGTGAGCATTCAAGCAGGCTGGACACCCCTTGGAGACCTGGCGCTGACCACCCCCATTGAGACGGTCTATACCGAACTATGGGAAGGCTCGAAAAAATTAACCCTTTTGTTCCTAATCACCACGATCATTGCTGGCCTTCTGGGAAACATCGCCTTAAAGCGTATCTTGAGCCCGCTCGATGCGGTCGTTATTCAAGCCAATGCCCTGGGCGAGCGCCGATTCATTAAAACTCCAGAACCCTACACCTTTGAATTTAAACGGGTCGTAGTGGCCATGAATGCGCTAGCGGATCGGGTGAAAGCGATGCTCGAACAGGAGGCCGAGACCCTCAACGAATACCGACAAGAATTACAAGAAGACAAGGTTACCAAGCTCCTCAACCGCGATCATTTCATGACCGTGTTCAAAGCAACACTGCAGCGGGACGATTCAACCGGAGCTGGCGCTATTGCTATTATGCGCATCACTCAACTGGTTCAACTCAACACCACATTCGGATATCAAAAAGTTGATGCCATGCTTGAAGATCTCGGAGCGCGTATTCGATGGCTGGTCAACATCAACGGCGGCTGGACCGCTTCTCGGCTCAACGGTTCAGACTTTATGGTGCTCGCCCCCGCCCTAAAGCAGCGCTCAAAAATATATGTGGATGGTGAAGACTACTTCCATATTGTTCCCGCCGACCGCAACAAAGAACCGCGGGGCGCCAACGGCGAGGCCCAGGCTAGACCCTCGGTTCATATTCAAGTGCTCGAGGAAGGCCAGGAGTCTGCAGCTGAAAGCATCAAAATCACACAAGAAACAGACATGGGTGATGTCAGCTATGCCGGTGACGGCCTCTTCATTTATCTGAGTGAAATCAGCGTTGAAGGTGTGACCACATTCAAATATGAGATCACCCTAGACGGTGAAACCACCGAACGCGCGGTTCAAGTCACCATGGCCAGCATCAACGATCCGATGAGTGTTGGCCGAGAGCTACAGACCGAATCCTATAGCATTTTGGAGAAACACGGCATGCAGGACGCCACCGAGCTTGCGGTGTCGGCCATCTATTTTAACCCGCTTGATCCCGTTGGCGCCCTGATGGGCGCACTAGACGCCGGCCTTTCCATATCTGAAGAAGGGAGTCAGTCAGAAATCCAAGTCGCATATCTTGGAAATGGGGATGCCGCCGATGCCATGCAAGAAATGGACGAATGGCGCGGCATATTTAAAGAAGCTTTCGACAATGATTTGTTTGACCTCTTCACCACACCTGTCGCCAAACTAGATGGCACGCTCTTGCACCACGAAGCTAACCTGCGCTTGCGTCGACCGCACGAGGTTCTCAATGGTGGACAGTTTTTGCCCTGGATTACGCGTCTTAATATGACCGAAGCCCTCGACCGCCTGATGGTGACTTTGGCCCTTGATTTCATTGAGGAGCACGGCGAGCCAGTCGCAGTAAAACTCTCTGCTGAGGTTATTCGAGAGCCAGCCTTTACGGTTTGGTTTGAACAAACCCTCGCGGCCAGAGGAGACGGCCAACACCCGATGCTTCATATTCAACTGCTTGAAGCTATGGGATTCCGTTACCTAGATGCCTTCAACAAGCTATGCGGTACAGCGCGCCAGTACGGCGTTAAAACCGGGCTCGAACATATGGGCCACCAGATGACTGAGATTGGCAGGCTGACCGATGTCGGCTTGGACTTCATGAAGATCGATGTGTTCTTCGTCAAAGACGTGCACAAAGATTCGGTAAACCAAAATCTGCTCAAAACCTTAGCGACCCTCGCACACTCAATTGGCATTAATGCCATGGCCGAGGGTGTTGCCAGCGAGGACGAGCTCCTTATGGTTGATAAGTTGGGGCTGGACGGCGCGAGCGGTCCAATTATCACAGCCCAATTTGAAGCAAAAACAACCTGAGATTTGCAGAACCGCCGGTCAAAGCTGTCTGTTTTAGGTAGCGAGTACAGTGCAGAGGTGTTTGCGTCACCAACAGCTCTCAACAGCACGCGAAAGACGTGGCTACTCGTCTCCCAACAGGTCGAGCGAATTACTGCGATCTTTTCGAAGGCGCTTACGCAACATGATCTTCTGTTGTGCGGACTCTGGCAATTCGGTGAACAAGATGATGCCCTTGGCGGTGAGCATCTCAATCAGGTCCTCGAGCACCCGTACAAGGTCACTGTCTGATTCGCGCAGGGAGTCTGCTGAGGCCCTTGCGTCCTCAAAAAAGGCCGCTAGCTGCGCGTTCTCTGCGTCGATAAATTCCTGGTCATCAGACTCCTGACTTAAACTCACGCTGATGATTTGGCCAGCTTCGTCTCGTTTTATGTAGGGCATTACAGCTTACTCACTTTTTAACGCTTTGCTTTTTCAGCTTTGCTTTTTCTAGCTTGTATTTTACAGCTTTGGTTTTGTAACGCGTCGCCCTTTAAAACGCCGCGCCTTAAGGCATATCGAACAAAGGCGCGTTAGGGCGTGCTATCACACAACCCTACCGCCTTCACGATCTAACCACCAATTACATCAGGCCTGTGTCATTGGCGCCATTGTAAAGGTTCCGAAGCAGTTCGTTCATGCTGTCGGTATCCAGGGCGTTGCCGTTAACGTCGGTAGTTAGGTCGACGCCTTCAATGGTGAGGCTTTGCTGCTGCGCCGTATCGGCCCCCAAACCATCTGGGTTAATTGATACCACCGTGTTCAAGCCATCTGATTCAACGCGGATGTAATCGGCCAAATCGTCTTGCGCTACATCGCCGAGCAAATCCGCTAGGCTAATCGCCTCGCCCTCATCGGATTGCAGCGCGAACATCGAAGCATCATCTGCCGCACCGCCCTCATCAGACAGTGCCCACGCCAAGTTCGCATCATCGTCAGTGCCTAACAGCAGGCCTGCGGCATTTGCAGCATCGCTCGGCTCACTTTCGGTCGCTGGCGCGTCGTCCGCTGCGGCAATAGCAAATGCGGTGTCTTCCGCTTGAGTCACCCGGCCATCGGCCCAGGTTACATCTGATTGCCCGGCAACGAGGACATCACCACCGGCTTCGCTACTCGCTTCACTGGTCTCGTTATAGGTCAGCGCAATGCTTGTGATACCCGCTTCATCAAGGGATTTCAGCTCGCCCTCATCGGTAACACCATCCGAGTTCGCGTCCTGCCAAACCTTGAACTGATCCCAATTGTCATCACTGGCATCGAGCACATCATCCTGATTGGTATCAAAGACTTCACGAAGCGCTGCCATATCACTCGTTGCAGCTTCTGCCCACTCGGTGAAGACATATTCCCGAGACGCGTCAACCGTGCCAGAGTTGTTGGCATCGAAGACCAAGAGGGCATCGCCTGCCGCTACCCAGGCTGTCCGGATGGCCTCGTCCGAGCCATCTGCGAAGGTCACGCCCGCCTCCAGGCCTAGGTACTCAATCCCGTCGCCGTCTAGGTCGATGGCGATTGGAGCACTCGTAATGCCGGAGACGCCAGAAGCGCCGTCTTGGTCAATCGCCAACCTAAAACTACCCGACACTTCATTGTTATTAGCATCAACGCCCTTAACGT
>CALIKQ010000054.1 GCA_938017975.1 uncultured Pseudomonadales bacterium
CAAACGCATCTTTGATATAGGCTTTTTGACCCATCTCATTGAGATAAAAACGCCCATTGATCAAAATCACTGACAAAATCACCGCAAACAAATTCGGAACCATCGAGAAAACAATGCCTTGCTGGGCGTACATCCAGAAACAAATCACCACGAAAGCGACGAGGCCGACGGCGCTGAGCCCATTTCGCATCAGAGGCGATGCCATAAATCCGGTAGCGAGCATCAAGATGAGCAAAGCCATCGCCATCAACATTTCATTGAGGAGACTCGCAGCCTTCAGCGGGCCACCCTTGAGCAGTGTCTCGATCTCGCTGGCAATGATATTGACTCCAAAAATGTTCCCCGCTGGTGTTTCAAATTGATCATGCGCAACCTCTGCCACTTCTCCAATCAGCACAATCTTGTCTTCCACCAACCACGCGTAGTCTTCTAACTCCTCTTCATCTAGGAATAGAATGTCGCCTGCTGGGATACCCACTGACTCGTGGCGCGCGCGCTGACCCTCACCATCGAGTTTCTTAGGTAGCTTGGGATAATCGAGATAGAGATCGTAATTATGATCAAGTTCCGCGATTGACCTGCCGCCCATCATCAACTGATGACCTTCGATGGACGGGGCATCCCCTGAGTACATCGAGAGGGCTTTTACCGCAAACGGCCAACCTCCATCACGGTTGGCAATGTCCGGATAAATGCGGAGCCGCACCATGGTCTCTGCAAGCTGACTGTTTGATGAAATATTCGAGTAGCCGCTCTCAGCAACATTCGAGAATTTAGGGATCGCAAAATTCGTTTCTTGATAGACCCCCTCTTCAATCACCGCCTGAGAGACCAGTAAAACATTGCCCGCGCCTTCAATCGCCTCGATCAACGTTGGGTCTTCGTTGTAAGCACTATTAAAATCCAACAACATATCCACGCCAATCACAGCAGCGCCCATATTCCCCAAACGAGAGATGATCGTCGCTAGGTCCACTCTGCGCAGTGGATAAACGCCATATTCTTCGTAAAAAGCCTCATCGGTATAAACGACGGTGACAGTTTCACTGGGTTCTATCATGCTAGGATCACCATAGTCCGATCGAGCTAGATGCCGATAGGAAATCGTTTCATCCTCAATGATGGTGAATGCTTCCTCGTACTCGAGGAATAGCGCTGCCACAAAGATTAAAAAGACTAAGGGCAGGTCGAACCTGCCCTTGATCATCGTCAGTATGTTCATTTCAAAACCCTTGGTTGCTCACCAAATTTCGAAATTTACTCAGATATAAACGCATTATATTTCTGAGCCTCGGCGGTTTTTTCAGTCATCAGTTGGAGCGACTGCAAATTCGCGATAAACAGTGGTTTCATTTCAATATCATCGGGGTAGGCATCGAAATAGGCACGATAGGCATCCATCGCCGGCACCAATAGACCGTGTTGTTCAAAAACGTCTGCTTGGGCGAAGAAATCATCCCCCATCGCTGTCACAGCCATTTGGATTTTCGCCTCCTCGTCAGAAGAAATCACTTTCAGCTTACCAGGACGCCTAGGCTGATAAACCACTTCACCGTCCTCAAGCACTTTTAAGCTCAATTCGTACTCACCTGCATCCGGTACGGCAATTCGATATCTGACATGATCAGCCGTCTCATCGATCTCTTTGATTTCGAAAGCCTCCTCGCCTAACGTCAATTGAAAAGCACTGTTCGGGCAAGCCCTATCCCAAACCAAATCCGCAAAGCCCTCAGATACAGTAATTTTTCGCGCGAGACGAACCTTTACATTGCAATCTGGCTCACCCGGCTTTTTTACAGCCCGCCGTACAGTCGTGTAGCGCTGGGCTGAAGCAAATTTATTGGCAAGGCCATCCATCAAGCCCGCCTCTGTACTGAATGGATCTGAGACATCGCCGGAGTCGACGCTCAGACCGTCACTGCTCACAGTCGCCGAAACGTTGGCACCCAGCTTCTGAGCGAGACCCGAGGTTTGGTTAACGAAGTTACTAGAACCATCTGCCCCAGTTCTGATGAAATAACCCGCAAACAGATATTTTGCTCGTGTCACCGCCCGCCACTTCTCTCCATCACGGCTGTACTCTACAGACCCAGCGGGATCCATTAACTTTCCTACCGGACTTCTTTTTGCTGATTCTGCCATTGCCGAGCCTGTGAAGGCTGTTAGACACAATACAGCGACCCACATCGGCAGAATATTCTGGACACTCGCCAAAACCCTGCCACTCGACCGCAAACTGCGATACCACTGGTTTGTCCTCATCTCGACTCTCCTTTTAATCCCTGATTTGGATGACTTTATGGTTTTAAACCAAAGTCTTTGTCGCTGTCTTTCTTATGGATGGTACCAGCGCTCTTGCAACGAACGACGCTTCCTTTTATGCGTGCGATGTATTCGTGCAAAGTACCAGAGCAAACATCCCTAAAGCTGAATATACGTTCACTACTCGACCGCTTGCCTCTATTACGGAACTACTACACAAAGGTTGGTCCAATTTTTCTGATCCAGCATATCTTAACTCAGTCCCTTCTATCGAAGATGAGTGCTGTCTGATCATTTGGGCCCTATATCAAGGATTGCGTATCTCGGAGAAATCGATCCGTTTTGCGCGGCCCCTAGTCGATCTGCGGCAGCCCTCAGAGCAAAGACGATCATCGGGTCTAAAAAGATCGTGATCACGCCGTCCTTAACGCATCTTGATCTTTATCAACCTTTATTGGCCTTTCTTGACCTCTATTGGCCTAGGATTGACCACATTCTCTCGAACATAAATCCTGACAGCTAGAATCCCTCGTCCCTCCAGAGTCTTTTTGATTCTAGGCCTTTGGTCAAATTCTGCAACTAAATTATCAAATCGGCCAATATTGCAGTGCGTTAACCCTTGGATACTAGGCTAGCGGAGAAGTTCTTTGCGCAGAAGCGTATATTTTTTATTTTTTGTGATGCACCTCTCAAGAAAGCGATGCCAAACCGGCGCGGGTCAGTTATGATTCTCCTAAATTCGAAACGATTGTTTTATCGCCATGTTAACGCTGATCTCCCCCGCGAAAACGCTTGATTATGAAAGCGTGGTTCCAACAGACAAAGCAACAGCTCCGGTACTCCTTAAACAGGCCGCATCATTGGCCAAAATAATGAAAACAAAATCCGCGCAGGATCTCGCAGGCATGATGAAGATCAGCCCTAAACTGGCCGCGATGAATCATGATCGCTTTCAAACCTGGACGCCCGCCTCTGGCGAACGCCGACAATCGATCTTTGCCTTCAAGGGTGATGTGTATCTCGGGCTTCAAGCCGAGTCTCTGTCAACGAGGGATCTAAACTTTGCCCAGAAACACTTAAGAATCCTGTCGGGCCTCTACGGACTTTTAAGGCCCCTTGACCTAATCAAGCCCTACCGGCTCGAGATGGGCACGCGACTTGAGAACAAACGCGGCGCAGATCTTTACGACTTTTGGCAGGATGCGATTGCCAATACCATTAAGACAGAATTTGGCAATTCAAAACATCCCCATTTGATCAACCTAGCCTCCAACGAGTACTTTAAGGCCGTTGATCTCAATCAACTCAAAGGCGTACGCGTTATTAATCCGGTGTTTAAAGATACGAGTAATGGCCAACTCAAAATCATTAGCTTCTATGCAAAACGTGCTAGAGGCTTGATGGCTCAGTACATTATTAAACAGCGTTTGACGCAACCAGAGAAATTGAAATCTTTTGATGTCGATGGCTATCGTTATCACCCGGACTTGAGCTCTGACAGCGACTGGGTCTTCGCACGCTAATGCCCTCTGAAAATGCCGCCCTCGGCATTGTTGTCAATCCAATGTCTGGAAGAGACGTCAGGCGCGTCGCCGCGCGCGCCAGCACCAGTCAGCATCATGAAAAACAAC
>CALIKQ010000055.1 GCA_938017975.1 uncultured Pseudomonadales bacterium
AGATGGTGGCCAGAGGTGGAATCGAACCACCGACACGAGGATTTTCAGTCCTCTGCTCTACCGACTGAGCTATCTGGCCAAGCCCTATTGAAAGGCAGGCTTTCATGGAAAGGCGCTCATTAAACCCAAGCCGACTCAAGCAGTCAAGCACATCAGAACATCAGGCTGGATGCCGCCCTGAATATCGCGCACAATTTCTCCCACTGAACCCACGTGAATTGAGCCTGAACCTATGAGAGAAAAACGCACTGCCTTAATTACTGCCGGCGCTTCTGGCCTCGGTCTCGTAATTGCAGAGACCCTTTCAAAACGTGGCATTGCAATCCACATCCTGGACCAGGATGAATCTGCTATTGCTAAAGCACAATCACGCCTGCCCAATGCATCCTTTAGTACGGGTGATGCAGCGTCTCATCATGATGTCGGGGACATGTTCAAAAATTTCACCTCATCTGGGCTTAAGCTCGACTACCTGATTAACAACGTCGGTATCGCTGGTCCCGCGGGACTGACCGATGATATCGAGCCAATCGATTGGGACAGAACCTTGGCTGTTAATCTCAACAGCGCCTTTTATGTGACCCGACTGGCAGTGCCGCTATTGCGCGCGACGCGTGGCGTGATCGTCAACATTTCCTCTACCGCCGGCTTATTTGGTTGTCCCCATCGCTCACCCTATGTGGCCTCAAAGTGGGCGCTCATCGGATTGACCAAAACTTGGGCTATGGAATTTGGCCCGGACGGTATTCGCGTTAACGCAGTGTGTCCCGGCAGCATCGAAGGTCCGCGCATCGACGGCGTGATTGACCGGGATGCAGCAAACCGTGGCCTCGATCCTGCTCAGGTCAGGGCGAACTATCAGAATCAAACCTCTATGCGAACCCTTGTGACCGCGGAGGATGTTGCCGAAACGGTTGCTTTTCTGTGCAGTGACGCTGCTCGCCACATCAGCGGTCAAGCGCTCGCAGTCGATGGCCACACAGAAACTTTGGCAAGCTCATAGTTCGGTTTTATTGGCTAAACCTGTTTCAGACCCGAGTAACAGCAGACTCAGGCCCTAAGGCTCGACTCTGAGCACAGCCTTTTCAGCACCGCAACGGAGTGCCACAATAAGTCATCCATTGAGCGCAATCATGACAACCATTTCATCTAATCCCCCTCCGACGCCAGACTTCTACCAGTATCCGCCGGCGCCCATCCAACGGGCCGAAATCAGTCCCGAAGGTGACTGGGTGACCCTATTTTGGGAAGACGATAGCGTTTTAGCGTGTTACTACCTTTGGCTGCAGGAGAATGATTTCGATCAAGGTGGCATTGACCGAGCAACGCGAGAGGGCCTACTCGACCCAGCAGAGCTCGTTCTTGAGAAAAAGATTAAAAACGCGCTGATTGATGAATTTGGGCATTTGACCATCGAGTGGTTAGCGGGTCCCGTCGCGCACTTTAACAGTGGTTGGCTTAAGACGCTTGCCGCAGACCACCATCGCGCTGAGGCTTTTATACCGCCTTGCATCCCATGGCGCCGGATCGACCTTCCAGCACCGCCGCAGCACTGCGCTCAGCAGGTTCAAAAAGATGCCAACGCTATGGCCGCATGGCTCAATGATCTCGCGCGCTATGGTGTGACACTGCTGGTGAATGCGCCGACACAACCTGAATTTTTATTGGCGTTCTCTGAATCCATTGGACCGATCCGTGACAGCAATTTTGGTCGCCTTTGGGACGTTCATGCCGATCAGGCACTCGCTGGAAAAGCGGAGACCAACTCCACCGCCAATACTGGCCTGCGCCTCGGACCCCACGCAGATCTACCCACGCGCCAGCTACCGCCAGCTTTTCAATTCCTGCACTGTCTGCGCAACGAAACGCTCGGTGGAGCCTCCACGCTGTGCGATAGCCTCGCAATTATTGAGCACCTTAAGGCACATCAGCCAGACGACTTTAACCGACTGACATCGCACCACTGGATCTTTTTTAATCGTGGCCCAAACCTAGATCACCGCTGGTCTGGACCGATCATCGATTATAGCAATGCCGGCCGATGCCCCATCATCCGGGCATTTTATCCAGTAAAAGCTTTTCCCGATATGCCGAAAAAGGACATTCCTGGCGCTTACCAAGCGCTTCGGCGGTTTCAGCAGCTTGCCGCAAGCGATCAGTTTGAGCTCCGCTTCACCCTCCAACCGGGTCAAGTTTTATGTTTTGATAACCATAGGATCCTCCATGGACGAGATGCGTTTTCTATGCAAGGCGTGAGACATCTCCAGGGGATCTATATTGACCGGGATGAAATTGATTGCAGAACCCGGGTCGCCAATCGACTCGCTGATAACCATGCCACACCTTCCGAGGAACGCTAATGCCACTTGCCATGAGAAAGAACGTCTTTATCACAGCTGCGATCACAGGATCTGGCGGCACCCAAGACCGAAGCCCGCATGTTCCTCGCAGTCCTAGGGAAATCGCCGATGCGGCGATCGCTGCAGCTCAGGCTGGGGCTGCGGTCGTGCACTGTCATGTCCGTGATCCTGAGACGGGCGCACCTGCAAGAGATGTCTCACTGTATCTAGAGCTCACCGAATATATCCGTGCATCCAACACGGATGTCGTTTTAAATTTAACCGCGGGCATGGGCGGCGACTTAGTGCTGGGCTCACCCGAGGCACCCCTACCCCCGAACCCCGTTGGTACCGATATGGCCGGCGCATCAGAGCGTGTTGCTCACCTTGCTGCTTGCCTGCCTGAAATCGCAACGCTCGACTGCGGCACAATGAACTTCGCAGAAGCTGATTACGTGATGACGAACACACCGGGAACCCTTCGCTCCATGGCCAGCAAAATGACGGAGCTGGGTATCCAAATCGAAATAGAAGCGTTTGATACCGGGCATCTCTGGTTTGCTAAACAACTGGTCGAGGAAGGATTGATTCAGGACCCAGTGATGGTTCAGCTCTGTATGGGCATCCCATGGGGCGCGCCAGATGACCTCAACACCCTAATGGCGATGGTGAACAACGTCCCCTCAGGATGGCTTTACTCTGCTTTTTCAATCGGAAAAAACCAAATGCCGTATGTTGGCGCCGCTGTGCTCGCCGGGGCCAATGTGCGAGTGGGGCTGGAAGATAACCTTTGGCTGGAACGGGGCGTGCTGGCCAACAATGCACAATTAGTCGAGAAAGCCTGCGGCATCATTGATGCGATGGGTGTGGCCATCATGACCCCTGAGGAAGTTCGACAGGAATTAGGTCTGATTAAACGCGACCCACCTGGTTAAACCGATCGATGCTACCCCGCTGAATTAACGAGACATTTAAGTGCTGCCGCCTTACTGCTCATAAGAATCAGACAACGACTGATAGATCGCAACCGATAAATCATCGCGGAATCGATGGGGTGATCTGAACAGCTGAATCAAGCCTACAGCAATAATCTGCTCAACAGGGTCCATCCAATACACCGTACCAGAGGCTCCGCCCCAGTCGATTTCACCGGCTGAAGACAAAACGCCTCGACGGACGGGATCAATATAGACGCCAACGCCAAGGCCGTGGCCAGCGCCCAAACCCAACGTTGGATTATGGTCTGGCCCTATATTGGCATCCGAGATCGCTTTCGGTAGATGGTCGCGCATCATCAGCGCCACAGTTTTTGGACTCAAAATCTGACGGTCACGAAAACGACCTTGGGCGCGTAACATCTCCAAAAAGTTCAGGTAGTCTTGCGCAGTTGAAAAAAGCCCAGCTCCTCCAGAGTCAAATTGCGTCACCCGCTGGGGGCCAGCAAAAGGTGGCCCCGAGGTCACAACGAATTCTGAGGACTCAGGGTTATAAGCCTGCATCGACGTCAAACGGTGCGCTTGATCAGCCGCCACGCTGAACGACGTGTCTTTCATGTTCAGCGGATCAAAAATACGCGCCTTCATAAACGCCTGCAGGGTTTGACCCGACACTCGCTCAACTAAGGCGCCTAAAACATCAGAAGCATAGCTGTAGCCCCAATCTGTTCCGGGTTCAAAGACCAAGGGAAGCTGGGCCAATCGTTGGGTGAATTCAGCCAAATCTGCGCTTTGATCAAGTTTTAACTGCTGCTGCATTGCGCTGAGCGGATGCTCACCACGGAAGCCGTAGCTCAATCCTGACATATGCGTAAAAAGATGACGTACTGTCATCTCATTGATTGCCGGCCGAATCGCGTGTCCATCGAACACCCCCATCTCTTTAAACTCCGGTAAATATCTCGCCACAGGATCATCAAGATGAAATTCACCCGCCTCATAGAGCACCAGTCCAGCCACCGCGGTTATCGCTTTGGTCATCGAATAAATCCGAAAAAGGTCATCGGGCTTTAGCATCTCTGGATTATCCAGGCCACGCGCCCCCCGGGTGACAGACGCAATCACCCGCCCATTACGACTGACCATCACCGTCATTCCAGGCACTTTTTTATCTTCGACGTAGGCGTCCACAAGGGCAGTCACGCGGCCAAGCCGACTAACATCAATCCCTTCATCCGCAGGAGTCCAGGCCTCGCCAGCAATTGCCGGAATGGTTACGACCAGCTTGTAAAACAGAAGACCACAAATCAAAAGCATCATGCCCAGCCGATTGTTGCGTTCTATAGGTTTCATCGCTTTATCCAGAGCAGTCTGCTTCATTTACTGCATCAAGTACTGCATCAAGGTTTACAGCATCAAGGTTTCAAAAATCTCTCGCCGTCCTAGGCCGCTGGCAATCCAAGCGCCGAGCGCCGTGGGTGTCGCGCAAAGGCCTCACCAACGCGTGGTACTATAGATCATGCGCTTACAAAACGCCCTGATCACTGGTTTAGCCCTCGCCGGGTTACTAACGGCAACGTTCAGTCATGGTGGGGGGACTTTGCGCGTCTCCCACGCACTCGAGTACGGTGGCGCTGAAAACCTCAATCCCTATGATCCCAACCGTTTTACCCCAACAATTTATTTTTTGTATTCGCGGCTGGTACGGCCAAACGATCAGGATGCGCCGTCGCCAGACCTTGCTCTGACTTGGTCAAGCAACCCTGAGTCGAACCGCTGGCGTTTTGTGCTTCGGCCGAATGTCAGATTCCATGATGGCAGCGCGTTCGACGCCGAAGACGTCGCCTATTCCTTGCAGTTTCTACTGGACCCCGAGCTTGATTCACCCCTAATTTCCACGCTGGGGATTATTGATAGGGTAGAGGTCATTGATCCCCTGACCGTTGACATCCATCTTGCCCAAGCCCATGCCGATTTTCCTGTGCTGCTGATGGATTACCGCGCAAGGATCATTCCGGCCGGCATCGGTCTCAACATCCGCGAGACCGGCATCGGTACCGGCCCTTTTAAGCTTGCCCTCAATGATCCGGAAGGCATCAGCCGAGTAATTGCAAATCCAGATTATTTTCTGGGCCCGCCAGGGCTTGATCAAATCGAAATCATTGGCGTCAATGACGCCAATGCCCGCATGCAAGCACTACTCTCGGGACAACTAGACTACGTCGAACGCGTCAGCCCACGACTTGCGCCGCTCTTTCGAGATAATCCAAGCTTTAATCTGCAGCGCTTTCCAACGGGAGAAATGAACCATATCGCGTTTCGAACAGATGTTCCGCCGTTTGACGATCCCAGAGTGCGTAAGGCGCTCAGGATCGCGGTAGATCGCCAAGCACTGATCAACACCGCCATTGGCCGCGGCGGTGCTGTGGTGGCCTGTGATGCGCCAGTGTGGCCAGGAGACCAATATCGTCTGCACCGAAGCTGCGAACAAGATCAAACAGAAGCAAAAAGGCTTTTGGCAGAGGCTGGATTTGAAAATGGTTTGACCTTTGATCTTTACACCACCGGACTGTTCGCCACGGGTATTCCCATCGCCGAGGTGTACCAACGCCAATTGGCAGCCATTGGTGTGACCGTGAACATTGTTGTTGCGCCGGCGGATGGTTACTACGGCGACGTTTGGTTAAACAAAGCGGCTTGCGTGAGCTACTGGGGGCATCGACCAGCAGATCAGTATTTAAACGAACTCTATCGTGCCGGCGGCAGCTGGAACGAAACCTACTGGAATCGCCCAGACTTTGATCAAATACTCGATTCAGCAAGAGCTGAACTTGATTTCGAAAAGCGACAGGCCCTTTATTTTCAAGCCCAAGACCTACTCTTTGAACAAGGCGGCAGCTTCATGCCCTTTCATTACGTCAACCACCGCATTGTGAGCGCGGACGTTCAAGGGTTTGACGACATTATGGAGTTTTCGGTCAGGTGGTACCGAATCAGTAAACCTTAGCGTTTACCAATACTGGGCTCTTTACGAATGCGGCAAGACTGCGTCAAGGAGTTCTCGCGTGTAAGGATGCGTGGGTTGCTCGAAGATCTCCCCGGTTGCTCCAGCCTCGCAAATTCTGCCATGACGCAAAATAATCACGTGATCTGCTAAGGCGCCGACCACCGGCAAATCATGCGATACAAAAAGCACCGTCAGCTGTCTTTGTGTCCTTAGCATCTTGAGAAGTTGCATCATCGATGCCTGAACAGAAACGTCCAACGCCGAAGTAATTTCATCGCACAGCAGCAAATCGGGTTTGGCTGCGAGCGCCCTTGCAATCGCGACGCGCTGCCGCTCTCCTCCAGACAGCTGCCCAGGGAACCGACCCAGATAATCGTACGGCAGTTGAACGCTGTCCATGAGATCGCGCGCCTCCGAGAAGCATTGCGCTGCAGAATACTGGAAATACAGTCGCAGCGGCCGCTCGATTATCTGACGAATCGTTTGGCGAGGATTCAAAGAAGCATCTGGGTTTTGAAAAACGAGCTGGATTTTCCTCAAGACCTCAGGATCTCGCTGCCCCACCGGAACCAACAAATCATGCTGACCCAAGAACGTTGCAGCACCGCTTAAACCCGGTTGAAGACCCGCCAAGGTTCTGAGAATTGAGCTTTTGCCGCTACCAGATTCCCCCACCAAACCTAAAGTTTGACCCTGCCGTAGCTCGAGACTCACATCGGCAACAACGCGTTCTGGCGCGCCATGCAACCACCGGTGAATGAGGCCTGTGGATTGGTAGGTCAACGCCAGATCTCGGAGCTCCAATACAATCCCCTGGTCAGGGGCGAGCGACCCCGCCGCCTCATTTGATTGGAAATCAGGCAATTGGAACGGCGTAATCGATGCTTGTTGACTGCACTTAACACAATGGCCCTGGGTATCAATCATGGCTGGTTTTTGGCTTCGGCAGATCGGCTCCGCAAACAGGCAGCGCGCTTCAAACGCACAAGAATCTTTGTGTGCATTCAACGGCTCGAGTAACCGACCTTGCATTGTGTCGGGCATCAAGGCTTGTCCGAGCCGAGGTACACTGGCAAGCAACGCTTGGGTATAAGGGTGGCCTGGGCGCTTCATCACCGTTTCCTGAGTGCCTGCCTCAATAATTTCACCTGCATACATCACAGCAATTTTCTGGCATGTCTTTGCGATGACGCCAATATCATGACTGACAAAAACCATCGCAGTCTGGGTTGTCCTACCGATTTCGGTCAACAACTCAAGCACCTGAGCCTGGGTGGTAACATCTAAGCCCGTTGTCGGCTCATCAAGAAGCAGCAACTTAGGAGCCCCGGCCAGCGCCATCGCAATGGCAACACGCTGTTGCTGGCCGCCCGACAGTTCGTGCGGATACCGCTCGAGCAAAGCCTCCGGCGCAGGCAGCTGAACCCGCTCAAACAGCTCAATTGACTTCCTTTGCCAGTGAACAGCCGGCACATCAGAATGTAATCGAAGCGCCTCAAACATTTGCACTGCGATTTTTAATGTGGGTGTTAGGGCCTGACCCGCATTTTGAGGAATGAGCGCCATGGCGCCCCCTCTGAGCTGCTGAAGCCCGTCGCGAGAGATCTGTTCAAGATCTTGGCCTTCAAACAAGACTCGTCCGGAGAGCCTTTCAAGGCCGGGTTTAAAATATCCCATGACCGACAGCAGCAAAGTGCTTTTCCCGCACCCGCTCTCTCCCACAAGGCCCAGCGTCTCACCCGGGCCCAACGCTAGGTCCGCCTCATTGACCAGCAACACCGGCTCGCTATCGATCGGCCGGTAGCCCACCGAGACTTTCTCAAGACGCAGCAGATCGTTCATTAGAGCACCCTAGCCTGAGTTCGATCTAGGCCCAAGGCCTTGGCCAATGCATCGGCAACGAGGTTAATCCCTATGATCAGCGAACTCAGTGCGATCATAGGCGCCAGCACAGGCCATGGCGCCAGTGACATATAGATGCGCGCATTGGCGATCATTAATCCCCAGTCGGGCGTCGGCGGTGTAACTCCAAACCCTAAAAAGGATAAGGCACTGAAGGCGAGAAGCATCCAAGACCAACGCATCGCACTCTCGACAAGCAGGACATCGCGCACGTTCGGTAAGATCTCCTTTACGACAATCGTTAATGTACGCTCTCCTCTCGCCCTGGCCGATTGCACGTAATCTTTGACGACTTCATCAAGTGTCGCCGCCCTCGCCAATCGAACGACTCCGATGCCATAGAAAAACCCAAGGGTCAAAATCATCACCATGGGTTCGTTACCGAAGCTTGCAATAATCAGCAGCAAGAAAATCATGAAAGGGATCGCCAAAAAGGTGTCAACCGTGCGCATGATCCATTCATCTACGCGTCCGCCCTTGAGCCCTGCAACCATCCCTAAAAAGCTGCCCCACGTGATGGCAATGATGGTGCCAAAAACAGTAACCAGAAGTGCCTGCCGACCGCCGAGGAAAGTTCGTGTGAGCACATCCCGCCCCAAGGTGTCGAGCCCAGCCCAGTGCTGCAGACTTGGCCCCATTGCATCGAGCACCTCGCTTTGCGCATTAAAGTCGTAGGGCACAATCAGTGGCGCGACCAAAGCGAGTCCGCAATGGAAAAGAACTAACCCAAGACCGATGCGCCCTGAGGGAGACCGAAGCAGGGCCATCAACAGCGAATGGCGGGTCACTGTGCTGCTCCTTGCCGCGTTCGGAGTTTAGGGTTGAGCAAAAGCGTCGCGATATCCGCCATTAAATTGAGCCCAACATAGATCGAAGCCATGAGTAGCGCGAGCGCCTGAACCAATGGAAAATCACGATCTGCGATCGCGTTGACTGACAATCTACCAATTCCTGGATAATTGAAAACGACCTCAACCACCAGGACCCCACCCATCAACCAAGCAATGTTCAGTGCGATCAGATTAATGGCGGGTAGTAGCGCGTTCGGCAGTGCATGACGCAAGACCTGCCGTGTCTTTGATAATCCTTTGAGCTCGCTCATCATCACGAAGTCGCTGGCGAGCACATCGATCATACTGGACCTGACCATGCGCATAATGTGCGCCACCATGACAAGCATCAAAGTCAGCACGGGCAATCCAATTTGCCCAAAGACCTCAATAATCGGCGCATCGACTCGCATGATCACGATACCCGGCAACCACCCCAAGTAGACGCTGAAAAAGGAGATCAACAGCGTGCCAGTAATAAACTCTGGAATGGTCATGAAAAAAATGGCTGCAGAGGAAATGAAGAGATCTGCTTTTTTGTCCCGCCAGAGCGCGGCGAGCACCCCAAGGAAAATCGCCAGCGGTATGCCCAGTGCCGCAGCCGTCAGCCCTAAGATTAAGGTGTTTCTAAATCGGGGCCCGATCACACTTTCGAGCGGCTTACTTCGCTTAATGCTTTTACCCAGATCACCTTGCGCCAAGCCTTGTGCCCAGGCGATATAGCGCACATAGGCTGGCTCGTTCAGGCGATGTTCCACTCGGCAGTTGTCGAGGCGCTGGCCCTGAGCCATCTGTCCCAAAAATGCTTCGCAAGCGTCACCCGGCAATAATTCGACCGCAATAAAAACCACTAAAGACACTACCCAAAGCGTCACAAAAGCAAATAAAAATCGAAAGGTAATGAGACGCAGCAATGATTAACCTATTGTCTTAAACCATGACAGAGCGAGACCCGTCTCGGACTCGTTTGTTCTTGATGTCCAGATCACCAAGCGCACAAACCCAATTGGGCGCCTTGTTGCAAAGCTGTCTTAGTCGTTGCATTGGGTATTAATTCAGCAGCGCCTTTGTTACACACGAGGGTTTGATCACCATGGCCAGCGAGGTCGAGCAAGATCTGGTCGAGATGACGGTACTGAATGTCATGCCCCTCATCAGGGTAGGCACGAATGGTCACAGATGCCTGCGGGAAAACATCTCGCCAAACCTCAAGACTTTGGGCGCCCAGGACTGCATCGGCGAGGCCTGCATAGACAAAAACCGGCGCCTTCACTGACGTCATATCGATCAAGCCCTCTTGACAGTAAAGCTTGATTTCATGATCCAGCGGTGCAGGATCAGCCAATTGTCCCCGCATAAAGTGCGCGCGTGCACCCTCGTCAAACGCAGTGTCTTGAAAGCCGGTGACCTGATGCATTGGACTGTCTGAGCCAAAAGCAAAGAACTGCATGGGATAGCGCAACAAATCGCGATAAGCGCTGGCAGGCGAATCTGCGGCGCACCGCTGACCACCGCCTAAGGAAGGAGCGGTTGCGGCCAAATGAACGGAGCGCAGTTGCTCGGGATTACGGCTTGCGATCTTTTGGGTATAGGGTCCGCCGCCCGAAATACCAAACACTGAAAACTGCTCGATTTGAAGGTGCGCTAAAACCTCCTCAACATCTTCCGCAAAATTCGTCATCGTGAGCGCCGGGTCGAACGGCGTCTGTCCAAACCCATTACGTTCGACGGTGATAAACCGCAGGCCTAAGTCGGCGCGAAAGGTCTGCAAAAAGTCTAACAGCCTTAGCGCTCGTACCGATGTGCCAAGACCGCCGGTAAAAACAACCGCTCGTCCATTTGGGTCGCCATCATCAATAAAATGGATGACACGCCCCTGCGCGCCTTCGACCTGTTTTACCGTCGGACCCAGCCCATCGAATTTTTGGGGAAAGTCGATTGGGGCAGCATCAACATTGACCTCGATCAAAAGTCCTAGTAACAACACCCACTTCATTGTCCTATACATCTGTTAACTCCACCGATCTGTCTTTCATCACTCGATGCTCACCTTTCTAGCGCTTGTTATAGGCAACGCTTTGTATCTCCAACACTGCACAACCACGGCCTTAGCTGAGAGCGATTATAAGCCGATCAAGCAGCGCCCTCCTGCTCCAATTGGCTCTAAAACCCGGATTTTCAGCCCGGCCATAGCTCTCTACGCCCGCAAAAACCAGCCGTTGCTATGCGCTTTTTGACCCCGTTGCACCAATCGGAGATTGTAGGACGCTCTGCATTCCAGCCTTCGACAGATAAAAAGAAAATCAACAAATTGCTCTATTGCCGGCCACAATGCAACCGACCATACTGCGGTGCGAGGCTCTGATCGAATGATTCAGCGCCCAATGCCGTGCAAAAGGCGTGTGATGTGTCCAATCCTTTAACCATCATTTAAAGAGCATAGATATGATTCAGAGCGTTGCAGTGATCGGAACCGGCGTTATTGGTACGGGCTGGGCCCTCCGATGTTTGGCCGGTGGACGGCGGGTCGAGGCTTTTGACCCAAGCCCAAACTTCGAGACCCAGCTTGAAGCCGAGATAGAGAGGCTTTGGCCTGTTCTTGAAAAACGCGGTCTCGGTACCCATGCCGACCCATCGCAGATTCGTTACCATCCCTCCATTGCCGAGGCCTGTGCCGGCGTTGATTTTGTTCAGGAGTCAGCCCCTGAGGTACTCGCCATAAAACAAACCTTGCATGCAGAGATCGATGCAGCTTGTCCACCAGAGGTCATTATTGCATCGAGTTCCTCGGGTTTACTGCCGAGCGAGATCCAATCCGTTTGCGCGCACCCAGAACGTTTGCTGATCGGACACCCGTTTAATCCGGTCTATCTGCTGCCGCTCGTCGAAGTCGTCGGCGGAAAAAACACACAACCTGCTGCCCTGGATGCTGCCTCTGATTTCTATCGGCAACTTGGGATGCGTCCCCTACGCGTCCGGAATGAAATCGAAGGATATCTGTCTGACCGTCTCCAAGAAGCGCTTTGGAGAGAGGCGCTGCATCTGGTAAATGATGGTATCGCCACCACTCAAGAACTCGATGATGCAATCACCTACGGTCCAGGCCTACGCTGGGCGATGATGGGTACCTGTTTAACTTTTCACTTAGCAGGAGGCCAAGGGGGTATGCGGCATATGCTCGAACAATTTGGTCCAGCGCTTAAACTCCCCTGGACAAAGCTCGAGGCTCCGGATCTATCAGAGAGGCTTATTGACGAAATGGTGGCAGGCACTGCTGCACAAGCCGGCTCAAAATCTATTGCTGAGCTTGAATCCATGCGGGATCAATGTCTGATCGAGATCATGGAAGTCGTTGAAAAGTACAGGTCAGCAGGGCTCTAGACCGCCGAGTAGCAGTCCACTTCAAAGCCGTCGAGATTTATCACAACTAGAGTGGGACTCTGCCGAGCTCATTCGGTCCACTTAATTTCAGCGCCTTGAACCCGAGGGGTGTCATCGACCAGTTCTGCCGGGAACCCTGGCGCGCGAAGTTCGAGCGCACAAGCCTCTTCTAGACGCTTAACAATCATCGAGGACCAAGCCCGCGCGCCAAACCGGCGCTGGCCATCGTTAAAAATACGACCCAAAAGCGGTGAGATCTCCAAAGGGATCGAATGGGCATCCGCGACCGCCTGAAACAGGCCCAGATCCTTTAATACCAAGTCCATCGTGAAATTAATGTTGTAACTACCATTTAAAATGACCTGACTCTCGGTCTCGTGTACAAACGAATTTCCTGAAGAAACGCGGATGGCTTCATAGGCGAGACCCAGATCGATGCCCGATTTTTCCGCAACGGTTAGTGCTTCTCCGACAGACGTCAGATTAGCGAATGCCAAATAATTGGTAATCACTTTTAAAATCGAAGCAGAGCCGAGTTCCCCCGTATGAAGAATATCCTTTCCCATTTCGGCCAGCACAGGCATCACCCGCTCAAAGGCGGACCTTGATCCTCCAGCTAAAATGGCAATGTTGCCGGTTGCAGCGCGATGACAGCCGCCGGAGACAGGCGCCTCAACTGTCTCGCCACCCCGGCGCCGAACCTCCGCGTCGATACGTTGGATTTCTTCGCCATCGGTTGTCGACATCTCAATCCAAATCTTTCCTGGACTCAAACCCTCAAGCACGCCGCCCACGCCCTCAAGAACCTCAGCCGAGGCGCTCGGTGACGGTAAACAGGTAATGATCACTTCACAGTGCTTAGCAAGTTCAGCCGGAGAATCCGCCCACCCGGCACCCTGGTCGACAAAAGGTTGCGCCAGGGTTTTATCAAGGTCGCGAACCGTGAGCTCGATATTAGGCGCGCTCAGTAGGCTGCCTGCCAGCTGACGACCAACATTGCCTAAACCGATAAATCCTGCTTTCATTCTCTCACTCCTTTCGTGATTGATGGGGTTCGACGGAGTCCCATTAGAGGTCAAAGTCTTCATAATTCATAGAGGGCCTACAGACGTGTATGAAATCATCACACCGCAAAGTCTCAAGCAAAGCCTCCCTTCTCGGGCTGCTATGCTTCATGAGTGCTTCTATTATGGATAGTCCCGCGCAAGACGCAGTATTGTCTCAGCCCAAAGCCATTGTGATATTACTCGATGGCATCCCCGCAGATGTCATCGAAACCGTCGACACGCCAACGATCGATGCGATCAGCGCCCTCGGGGGATATCGCCGGGGTTATGTCGGCGGCACCATTGGTGGACTGAGCGAAAGTCCCACGATTTCAGCCGTCGGCTATCAGACGATGTTAACGGGCACTTGGGCCAACAAACACAACGTATACTCCAATGAGATCAAGGCGCCGAACTATGCTTATTGGGACTTTTTTCGAATCGCAAAAACTGCCAACCCTCGGCTAAAAACAGCGCTGTTTTCAACTTGGGAAGACAATCGGACCAAATTGCTGGGCGAGGGCCTGGCCGATGCCGGTGGCTACAAACTCGATTACTTTTATGATGGCCTGGAACATCAGACCGAAGCTTACCCACACGATGCTGATGCCAATTACATCAAAGCCATCGATCAAGCTGTGGCCGAAGATGCCATTCGTTATATCAAAAATGAGGCGCCAGATCTGTCGTGGCTTTATCTGCAGTACACCGATGACGTCGGGCACGCGATGGGCGACAGTGATCAATTGCGAGGAGCGGTTTCTGGCATGGATCATTTACTCGGCGGGCTATGGCAAGCAATCGAGCAGCGCAGAAAAACCGAAAACGAAGACTGGTTAGTCCTGGTCACCACAGATCATGGCCGTGATGCCAAAACCGGCAAACATCATGGCGGTCAATCCGATCGAGAAAGAACCATTTGGATTGCGACCAATCAACCGAGCATCAATCGATCCATTGATCGAGAAGCAAAGATGGTGGACATTTTGCCGACCCTGCTAGAGCACCTTCACATCAGGGCCCCGGCAGAGATCGCTCAACAGCTCGATGGAACCTCATTGTTCACCGCTCCCTGATCGCATGACGCGGCCGCATCATGCGGGGGCAATTCTCAAAGCGGTGAAAAGTCGAGCCTCGTCAGAAAAAGCGCACGGATCTGATCCACCAGCGACGCGAACAAAAAAATGCGCCTGCATTTAACCCTGAGGCGCAGCACCGGCCGCATTCTGCATTCGCCGCAATTCTTCCCAACCAAGATAACCGGTGAAGTGATCGTTATCGAAGAATATTACGGGTCCATTACAGATAAACAGGTATTCCGTGTCCTCTAATGCCGTCGTCTCGCCATGCAACATGCCATTGGGCTCATAAACGTAGTCGCCGGCGTTTAAAACGCCATCTCGCACTTGAAGCTTGCCGCTCAAAATAAAGGTGTGCGATCCGCTTAGGTGTTTGTGCGGACCTGCGGTGTAACCTTTCAACCAGCGAAACAAAACCGCCCATGAACCGCTCTCCGAACCGGTGTACAAGATCTTCATGAACGATTTCTCACCGCTTGGCATCCACTCCATTTTGGACGCCTCGACCAAGGTGTCCATAAGCTCACTATTAACGGGCGATATCTCTTGGGATAGGGCCATTGTTATCTCCTTTGATTGCGAAAAACTTAGATTGCGAAAAACTGATTGTAAAAACCGCGGCGCGCCCCAATGACTTTTAACCAATGCACTGAATCAATCAACCATTAAGAAAAGCGCACCCATACCTCAGCCCCGGGCTGGGAAAATGAGCCCACTCAAACCCTTTGGAGAAAGAATTTCGATCCAATAACCATCAGGGTCACGCAAAAATGCCAGCCCCTTCATATTGCCATCATCCGGTCGTTTAACATACGTCACCCCAAGATCATCAAACCGCGCGCAAGCGGCATAAACATCTGGAACCGAAATTCCGATGTGACCAAATCCTCGCGGCTCATCATTGCCGTGGTGATAGCTAAATTCCGGATCGGACTCTGTCCCGTGATTGTGGGTCAACTCCAGCAGCGCAGGTTGTTCGAACACCCAAGCCGCACGCGCTGCTGGCGCCTCCGGAGGCTCTGATTGCGGGTAACCCAGAAAAAACAGTGAAAACTCATTATCGGGAAAATCAAATTGATCCAGTAATGTCATCCCAAGCACGTTCTGATAAAAATCCAAGGACGGCGCAGGGTCCTTAATCCTAAGCATGGTCTGGTTGAGCACGTAGTCTTGGGTTTCCACAATTTTCTCCTCGCGTCGGTATCTTCAACAACACCATAGCACATGACTTCCTGGTCCCAAGTGACCTCAGACAAGGGCTTTCTGGGCGGCAGAAGCGCGCTTGAAGGCAACCAATCGGTCGTGCCAAAACAGTAACGGTTTTTCTCTCGAGTCCAATTCTGATACTTTGAATGTTTCTACATAGTGACAACACTGCGATGAAACAACCTCCTCAGGATGCTGAGGTCATCATTATTGGCGGCGGCATCATCGGTTGCTCGATTGCCTTTCACCTCACACAAATCGGCATCAAGGACGTGGTGCTATTTGAGCGCCAGAAACTAACATCGGGCACAACCTGGCATGCAGCAGGTCTTGTTGCCCAGTTGCGCGCGTCGCAGAATATGACTCGCTTAGCTCAATATACCGCCCAACTTTTTAAGGACCTGAGTAGCATCACAGGCCAGGAGACCGGATATCAGCAAACCGGATCTCTTACTCTTGCCCTAAATCCTGAACGGCTTGAGGAACTCAAGCGCCAAGCCACGTTGGCCCGCGCATTTGGAATCGATTGCGAGACCATTTCGCCAGAGGACGCGCTTCACTATTGGCCAGGATTAAACCTTGAGCAAGCGATTGGCGGCGTCTATCTCTCCGGCGATGGGCAAACCAATCCCATTGATACCACACTTGCCTTTGCCAAAGGCGCCCGCCAGAGCGGCGCACAGATTATGGAGGACACTGAAGTCGAACGCCTGCTCATCGCGGGTGATCGCGCCGTCGGCGTCCAGTTGCGTTCGGGTGAGTCGGTTCGGGCCAAGACCGTGGTCCTCGCAGGCGGGATGTGGTCTAGACAATTCGCAGCCCAACACCAAGTCACCTTGCCGCTCCACGCGGCAGAGCATTTTTATCTGGTAACAGAGCCCATCGCCAGCTTCACCTCAATGCGCCCGACTCTGCGAATTCCAGATGAGCAGACCTACTATAAATACGATGCTGGCAAACTACTTTTGGGCGCCTTCGAGCTCAACGCAAAGCCCTGGGGGATGTCGGGTATTCCCGATGAATTTTGCTTCGATGCGCTACCTGAAGACTTTTCACATTTTGAACCCATTTTAAATCAAGCCGTCAACCGGTTCCCTGAACTTGAGCAGGCCGGGATTCAACTGTTTTTCAATGGCCCAGAAAGCTTCACCCCTGATAATCGCTACCTGCTTGGGGAGACACCAGAGATCAAAAAGCTCTTCGTTGCCTCAGGCTTTAACTCCATCGGAATTCAATCCTCTGGTGGTGCAGGCAAGGTCTTGGCGGAGTGGATCAAACAAGGCACGCCTCCAATGGACCTCTGGGATGTCGATATTCGCCGCACCTTTCCGTTTCAAAATAGCGACCATTTTCTTTATGAGCGAACCCAGGAGTCTTTGGGCTTACTCTACGATCTGCACTGGCCAGACCGACAGTTTAAGACAGCACGAGATCAACGCCTCAGTCCTTTACACCATCGCCTCACTGCAAATGGTGCACTGATGGGTGAAGTCGCAGGTTTTGAGCGGCCGCTGGTCTATCAAGCAGAGGGGGAATCCTACGAAGGTGTTTACACCTACGGACAGCCCGTCTGGTTTGACGCTTGCCAGAGGGAGTGCGATGCGATTCATCAAACCGTGGCATTTTTTGATCAATCGAGTTATCCGATCTATGCGCTCTCCGGCGCATCTAGCCTGTCTTGTTTGCAGTGGATTTGCGGAAGAGACATGGATCTTGAGATCGATCAAATCGTCTACACCCAGCTTCTCAACAGCTCCGGCGGGATAGAGGCTGATGTCACCATCGTCCGCTCTGCCGCCAACGAGTTTCTCATCACCGGCGGCTGTGCAACAGAGAGACGGGATCGGTTCTTTTTGAAGGCCCATGCCAAGACCTTTGGCTGCGCATTGACCCGCCGAGAAGACCTTTGCACCCTAGGGCTGATGGGTCCCCATTCTAGAAACCTGCTGAGCTTACTGACCGATGATCAAAATTGCGCAGCGCTGCACTTCTATCGCAGCATGAAGACCAGCATTGCCGGCGCAATGATCCGAATCAATCGCCTCAGCTATGTGGGAGAACTCGGCTTTGAATTGGTCGTTGATCGCGAACATGCCGTTGATATCTTTGACCGTATTAAAACCCAAGGGCAGCCACTTGGTCTGACATTGGCTGGCTTTTACGCGATGAATGCCTGCAGGATGGAGAAAGGTTATCGACATTGGGGGGATGACCTTACCGATCGCACAACCCCTTTTGAAGCAGGCTTAAAGTTTTGTGTAGACCTTGAAAAACCGGATTTCATCGCTAAGCCTGCCCTGCAGGCACTGCCCAAAAAGCTTCCTGCAAGGCTGGTCAATATTGCCATCCTGAGCGAATCCCCGCCCTTTATGATTCATGATGAGCCGATCTTCTGCGGCGACCACCAGGTCGGCCTCACCACCTCCGCAGCCTGGGGGCATCGCATTGGGCGGAGTCTTGCTGTTGCCAGCGTCGCTCACTCCAACGGCGTGTCAAAGCGCTGGCTTCAAGAAAATGACTTTGAAGTTGAGGTCGCCGGCCAACGCTATCCCATTGAAATTCAATTCGACGCGTTTTTCGATCCGTCTGCAATACGGCTTCGCAACTAGCTTCTCGTGGGAACCCCCATTACACTCTTAAGAAAAGGAGCGCTTTTATGCCCAGAATTCGACTTGTTCCAGATCAAGAGCTACCCCCAGAGACCTTGCAGCAGGTCACCGCAATGGAGGCCGCCGGGCAAGATACGGCGTTGACTCGAGGCCTGGCTAACGCGCCAGAATTCTTCAAAAGCTATTTCTCCTTTTATCTTCCAGCAAGACAAGGCCACAGTCTCGATGAGGCGCTCATTGAATTGGTTCGCCTCAAGGTCGCCAGACTCAATGACTGCTTTACCTGACTGAATGCGCGGCTTCTGCAGGTTGCAGAAGGAGAAACCCCTAAGTTGACCGAGGCAAAAATTGCTGAGCTCGATGCCGACGAGAATCAATTCTCTAGGGAGGAAGTGCTCGCACTCGACTACGCCGAGAAACTCGCACACAGCCATCACTCAATGGATGATGCCTATTTCGACAGACTTAGAACTGTCTTCAGCGATGAGCAAATCGTCGAGCTGGGTATGCTGATTGGGCAATTTATCGGATTTGGACGCTTACTGGCCGCGCTCGATCTCGAGCCCAAAACCTGTCCAATCCCCAATGCTGATTAACCCCGATACCGTTATTGGGGGGACATACTAATTGGTCTATCAACTCCGCCAATATCAGATTCACTCAGGTCAAATGGATCGCTGGATGGGCATTTTTAATGAGCACATTAGGCCCCTGCATGAAAGACTGGGTATCCCCATCATCGGCTCTTGGCAGAGCGAGGGTCAAAAATCCTTTATTTGGATCAGGGCCTTTGACAGTGCCGCAGCTATCGAACGTAAAGAAGCCGATTATTTTTCAGCGCCGGAGCGCCAGGCTTTGGGAGATTTACCACAAACTCTGATCGCCTCGATGGCGATCACTGTCATGACCCATACTGACCAAGCGCATCTTCCAGCCTAGCCCAACTGCTCTGGACGCGGGTTTCATTTGCCCCGACGCCATGCGCCCAGTTTGAGCCCCAACGCGATCAATGTGCCAAAAAGCACCATGCCGATGGCTCCCGATGTGAAGATCACTTGAAGTGCCCCACCGAAAACAGACACCCAGATCGCAGCCACACCTACAGACACAGCAAATCGCAAAACCGTAGCCAAGATCGGCCAGGTCATCGCAGCAGCGCCTTGGCTCGCAAAGTAAAGAACCAAACCAATACCAAGAAACGCATACGCAGGACCAACGATTTGAATATAGTCCTTTGCGGCACGAAAGGTTTCAGCGTCCTCTGTGAAAGCCGGTATCCAGACCTCTGGGAAAATGGCTAAAACCAGACCAACACCCCCTGCAATGCAGCCCGCCCAAACGCTACCAATCCAACCCGCAGCTTCCGCCCGCGTAATATTGCCAGACCCCATACAGGTTCCCACAATTGTGGTCAGGGCAGTGCCCATTGAGAAAACAATGGGGATCATCAAAAACTCGATTCTAGTTCCTATCCCGTAACCCGCCAAAGCAGCAGCACCAAACTGCCCCACCAAGGCGGTCAAACCAAGAATGGTGGCCACTGTGAAAATAGGCGACAAGCTTGCAGGCCGCGCCACTTTCAAGATTTCTTCGAAAAGAGGACGGCTGAGCTGAAGCTGGCCAAGTTTTAATTGAGCGGGCGTAGAATTGCCCATCAACCGAAGCACAAATAACAGCGACATCAGGCTCGCGACACTGATTGTGGAAACCGCGGCACCCATGAGACCGAGTTGAGGCAGACCAAACCAGCCCAGAATCAATCCCCCTGACAAAGGAATCTGAATCAAAGCCCCTAAGATCATGATCATGGCTGAAAAGCCCATCAAACCCATGCCGCGAAATACCGCGCCTAAGCTGCTGGAGGCCCACACCGAGAAACCCCCTAAGAACAATACCCAGCAATAGTCAGCGGCAAGGTCTAATAATTGAGCTTCTCCGCCAAGCATGACCAGCAAGCTGCGTCCTCCGAGCGCAAACACGACAAGAAATGTCAGCGCGCCCAGGAGCGCTGTCACTAGGGCATGCCAAATCAGCTGTTCGGCCTTGTCCCGCTGACCCGCACCTAAAGATCGTGCGATGGAGGCAGAAATTGCGCCGCCAAGCGCCCCGCCTGACATCGTCTGCACAAGCATCAACAAAGGAAAAACCAACGCCATGGCGGCCAGTGCTGAAGTTCCGAGCTGACCAATAAACCAAACCTCAGCGAGAGTGACCGCCGACTGGACCGCGAACGCTAGCGTACTCGGCGCAGTAAGCTTGAGCAGTACACCATTAAGCGGCGCTTCAAGCAGCCAACGCGTTCGATCATCCATAATGGCTCTTCTCTTCTCGGAGGCGGCATGAATCGGGATTCGATTAAATATCAGAATATTCGTTCTGAAATGAGCTGTCAATATCGTCAATCATCAAAAGAGATGAGCCGCTGAAGGGAAAATCGATGTTGCGTCCGGGAGGATCAAAAAACACGCTGGAGCAACCGAAACTGATTATTTGGGGCGAGCTTTTTACTTGCGGAGGCTCGCGCCCTGACCTTAGGCGGAGGTGATTCCGAGCCCATCTGCTCCTATCCGCGCCGTCATCCACGACAGCACGTAATCAGCAAAGGTTCTGCGCACACTGATCGAATATCGAGGTTCATCTGAGATCTTCGCGATCAACACATTGGCCTTGGCAAAGCCGCTCTGCGCGCATTGGCCAGGATTAAAACTCAGCGGATGAAAATCGAGCGTACAACCCTTGCTCAACAGATCAGTACTCTCCGAACCCGAAACCTCTAGGGTTACCATCCCGCCGGAGAGATCATTGATTGCAGCAAAAGCATCGCTTAACCGAGTGCGCAGTTCACCGACCATGTCATCGATTCGATGACTGGGGGCCATAATCATCCATTCGCTGGGACCCAACCAGAGGGCCCTCAAGTCACCTTCACTCAATTGGTGTGTATTGGGGGTTAGAGGCAGGGACACGCCTGTCACTGCCTTGATCACCGATAGAAAATTAGGATTGTCCACTTCGCCGCGCACATTGACGTGTCCAAGATCAGTGCGTAACCGCACATCAACTCGCGGGTCGCTCGGTACGGCCTTGGACAACCAATTTTCGACTCCATGTTGCGGCTGCTCAGACATTTTGTCGTGCTCCTTTGGGATCATAGAAGACGGATTCAGTAACCTCCACCGGAACCACTTCGCCATTGGCTGAATGCACCAACAATCGGTCTCCCCGGCGTTTGCGACCGCCCACCAATAAAGCCAAAGCAATCGGATGGCCGAGCGCTGCGCTCGAATAGCTCGAGGTGACATGTCCCAGCAGCGGCATCGGCGTCACGATCGGCGCGTCTTCGGTGATTTGTCCGCCCTCGGGCAAAACGGTTCGACCGTCCACGGACAATAGTCCCACCAGTTGCTTACGATCCTTTCGTCGGCTATCAGGCCTCGCCAAAGATCGGCGACCTATGAAATCCTTGTTTTTGGACAGCATCCAGCCCATTTTTAGGTCACCGGGCGTCACAGAGCCATCGGTATCCTGACCGACAATGACGAATCCCTTCTCAGCCCGCAGGACGTGCATGGTCTCTGTGCCATAAGGCGTCATATCGAAGGCTCCGCCAGCCTCATAGATGGCCGTCCACAACCCTGCGGCGTAGCGACTATCTACATTGACCTCGAAGGCCAGCTCGCCGCTAAAACTGACCCGAAACAACTGCACCGCGATACCATTGAGTGTCGCTGGCCTAACCGTCATGAACGGAAATGCTGATGCCGAGAGGTCCTCGCTACAATCCAGCTTCTCGAGCACTGCTCGGCTTTTAGGGCCAACCACTGCGATCGTGGAGTATTGATCCGTCAGAGATGTCAGGTGCACCTTTAGATCCGGCCATTCCGTTTGGAGCCAAAGCTCTAGCCAAGACAATACATTCGCGGCGCCGCCAGTCGTGGTGGTGAGGTAATAATGATCAGGACCGAGCCGCGCCATCACCCCATCGTCCATCACCATGCCGTCCTCTCCTAACAAGAGGCCATAAGCGCATCGACCGATGCTCATCTGATCCACATCGTGGGTGTACATCCTATTTAGAAACTCGGTTGCATCCGGGCCTTGGACATCAATTTTTCCTAGGGTCGAGGCATCCATCATTGCAACGGATTGCCTAGCCGCTCGACATTCACGCGCAACCGCCGCGTCCATATCCTCCCCTGTCCTTGGAAAGTACCAAGGCCGCAACCACTGCCCCACAACCTCGTGGGGCGCGTTTTGTGCTTGATGCCAGTCGTTCATTGCCGTGGTCCTGGTAGGTTCGTACAGATCCCTCACCGATTCGCTGGCGCAGACCGCGAAGCTCGTCGGCGTATAGGCGGGCCTAAAGGTTGTGGTCCCGACCTCGGGAATTGCTCTTCCCAGCGCTTCTGCCAAAATCGCCATGCCATTGATATTGCCAAGCTTGCCTTGATCCGTCCCAAAGCCCAGCGCCGTGTAGCGCTTAACATGTTCAACACTTTCAAAGCCTTCGCGGACAGCCAACCTAATATCAGATACCGAGGTGTCATTCTGGAAATCAACAAACTGCTTGGGTGGTCGACCTGACGCCTTAGCGGCCGGTACCGACCACAATGCCTCGAGCGGCGCTTGGGTCCAGTCCTTAAGTTCTGGTAAAGGCACCTCCACCGACTCAAACCCACACCGGGTTGCTGCGACAGCCCCAGCTTGAACTCCGCTTTCAAGGCAATCTTTTAAGTTAAAAATGCCATTACCAGCGCCTACCGAGATATTGTGGACAGCATCATTAGGCTTTGGCAGGAACGCCTTGAGGCCGTCATCCCAATGTAGTTGCCCCCCCGCTTGGGAATGCAAATGCACCGCCGGGCTCCAGCCTCCAGAGACGGCAACCAAATCGCAACGCAGCGTCATTGCAATATCGGTCTCAGACGCGCCCTCAACCCTTCGGCCAACCTGAACCCCTTTGACCGCTTGCCTACCGATAACATCGCAGACCACATGACCGGCCATCAAGGGAATACCAAGCGCATCAAAGATTGTTTTGATTTCGCCCGGTCCCTCGGACCGAGCATCAATCACAGCAACAACCGTAATGCCTGCCGAATGCAAGTCGATGGCCGTTTGGTAGGCCGAATCATTATTGGTAAAGACCACGGCCCGGTCCCCAGCTTTCACTGCATAGCGGTTAAGGTAGGTTGATACCGCCGAAGCCAACATCACGCCGGGTCGATCGTTGTTACCAAAAGCCAGGGGGCGCTCAAAAGCACCTTGGGCAAGCACCACTTGGCCTGCACGCACTCGCCAGAGTCGCTCCCTGACACCCGATCGCTGCATCACCGGTAGATGGTCGTGGCAACGTTCCGCAAGCGTCAGAAAATTATGATCGAAATAACCAAAGGCAGTGGTTCGAGGTAAGATCCGAACATTTTCAAGGGATTCAAGTTCCGCGATTTGCGCCGCGAGCCAGGCGCCACTGAGATCCCCATCAGCGCCCGGCGCTGCGCTCAAAAGACTACCGCCAAACTCATTCTGTTCATCGGCGATGAGAACGCGCGCTCCGCTTCGCGCGGCCGACAGGGCTGCCATGAGACCCGACGGCCCAGCACCCACAACCAACACATCACAATGAATGTTTTGCTGTTCGTACTCGTCCGGATCGGCCTCATCCGGGGCTATGCCAAAACCTGCCATCGCACGAATCACTCGTTCATACAGGTCCCAAAATCGTCGCGGGTACATGAACGTCTTGTAGTAAAACCCTGCACTTAAAACACCGCTGACCGTGTCATTGATCGCACCAAGGTCGAATTTGACGCTCGGCCAACCCTTTGTTGTGCGCGCCTCGAGGCCTTCAAAGAGTTGCACCTGCGTTGCCCTGGGGTTTGGAATCGCTCGATCGCCGGAACCAATCTGCATGATGGCGTTGGCCTCTTCTGCGCCGGCAGCCATGATCCCCCGGGGTCGGCGCAACTTAAAACTCCGGCCGACGAGCCTGATGCCATTGGCGAGCAGGGCTGAGGCAAGGGTGTCTCCCTCCAGACCTGTTAACTTCTGACCGTTGAAGGTGAAATTTAAGACCCGGCTGCGGGCAACCCGAGCATCACGTTCTAGGCGGTAGGGCTGACCGGTGCTCACGCCTCGTCCTCCGTCAGCGTCGGGGAGGTATCTTCTTGAAGCTGATAGCTCCGGCGGATTGCATAGGTCACAGTATGACGCTCGACACCAAACCATTGCCGGCAGCCTTGGCTGTGATTCCAAAGTTCCCGGTGCCAACCCTTTGTGTTTTTACGCATAAAAAGATAGTCCGCCCAGGCGGCGTCATCGAGCTGGTCGGGCTGCAGGGGCCGGGCAATATCGGCTTCTCCACCGGGTGAGAATTCAGATTCGTCTCGCTGTCCGCACCAAGGACACTCAATCAACAACATGCTTTGTCCTCCGCCATCAGTGCGCCACCGCCGCTGCGCCGTGTTCATCTATTAAAGCGCCTGATTCAAAACGCCCGAGGCTGAAGGCTTCATTCAATGCGTGGGCCTTGTCATGTGCCATGGTGTGCGCGAAAACCCAACCAGAGCCAGGCGTGGCTTTAAAACCGCCGGTTCCCCAGCCACAGTTGAAGTACAGGCCGTTAACGGGAGTTTTACTGATGATGGGGCACGCATCTGGGCTGACATCAACAATACCACCCCACATCCTCAGCATCCTGACCCGACTGAACTGCGGAAATAACTCAACAATGGCTTGAACTGCGTGTTCGATGGTTGAAAAACTACCGCGCTGGCCATAGCCCAGATAACCATCAATGCCGGCGCCGATCACCAGTTCGCCCTTATCGGACTGACTGATATAGCCATGAACCGCATTCGACATTACAACGGTGTCGAGTACCGGTTTCAGCGGTTCGGAGACAAATGCCTGAAGTGGATGGCTCTCAAGCGGCAATCGAATTCCTGCCTTTTCCGCCATCACGCTGGCATGCCCAGCGGTCACGACCCCGACCCGATTTGACGCAATCGGACCTCTCGTCGTCTGGACGCCGGTCACTTGACCAGACTTGATATCAAATCCCGTTACCTCACATTGCTGGATAATATCGACGCCCAACGCATCCGCTGCACGCGCAAACCCCCAGGCCACAGCATCGTGTCGAGCTACTCCAGCGCGTGGCTGATAGGATGCACCGAGTATTGGGTAGCGCGCCGAAGGCGATGTGTTCAGACCAGGAATTGCGTGGGCCAGGGTTTTTGCGGAGACCATCTGAGCATCAATTCCGTTAAGGCGATTGGCTGCAACCCGGCGCTCTATGTCCCGCATATCTTGCAAGGAATGTCCGAGGTTATAAACCCCGCGCTGAGAAAACATGACGTTGTAATTAATATCTGCGCTGAGTCCTTCCCAGAGCTGCATCGCCTTCTCATAGAGCAGCGAGGACTCCGTCCATAAGTAGTTAGAACGCACAATGGTCGTGTTTCTTCCGGTGTTACCACCGCCGACCCAACCCTTTTCTAACACCGCGACATTCTTGAGCCCTTGTTCCTTCGCCAAATAGTAGGCAGTGGCAAGACCATGACCTCCACCACCGACAACAATGGCGTCATAGTGCGGTTTGGGCTCTGGGTCCCGCCAAGCGCGTTGCCATTTTTGGTTACCACTCAGCGCATTTTTTACGAGAGAAAAAGCTGAATATCGCTGCACCATCAGGGCCTATCCTTTTTCATTGCTCTACCTAAAAAAGATTGAAACATTTCTGCCCTCTCACCCTCACGCCTGCTGGGTCACGTTACGTAACCGGGTATTTTCAGGATCAAAGGGACTCTCCTTCACCACCACCGCAGAATAGGCTTTACCAAGGATGTCGATCGCGACCACTGTGCCAGGCTCTGCATACGCAGGGCTCATCATCGCGAGCGCGAGCGACGCGTTACACCTGAAGCCAAACCCTCCACTGGTGGCCCGTCCCACCAGTTCGCCGTTTACGGTCAATGCATTGTTGCCGAGCGCATCGGCATCCACTACATCCATGACTTCAAGGGTCACCAATTGACTGCCAGACCCAGCCTCCTGCCAATCGATGAGCGCCTGTCTTCCGAGAAAATCACCTTTGTCCAAATCAACAAAACGGTCGAGTCCTGACTCAAAAGCTGAGTATTCGATTGACAGCTCTGTCCCCACGGTCCGATAAGACTTTTCTAACCGCATGGTGTCCATCGCACGAATGCCAAAAGGCTTGAGCTCAAGATCGGCTCCCGCCTCAAAGAGTGCATCGAAAATTGTATTCTGATATTCGATGGGGTGATGCAACTCCCAACCCAGCTCGCCAACGAAGTTAACCCGCAATGCCTTCACTGGAGCGCCGCCGACCAGGATGTCCTGGCCCGTGAGCCATCGAAACTTTTTGTTCGAAAAATCAGCACTCGAAACTCGCTCTAGGAGTTGCTTGGATTTAGGCCCAGCAACAACCAAAACGCCCATCGCCGACGTCAACTGGGTAAAAACAACCGAACCATCCTTTGGCATATGTTTTTTAAGGTAATCATGGTCCAGTCGCTGAAGCGCACCGGCTGAGACAAGGTAATAACTCTCGGCGCCTTCCTTGAGAATCGTAAACTCCGAATGCACCCCGCCGCGCGTGTTCAACGCGTGACACAAACTAATACCACCCACTTTTTTCGGTGCTTTATTTGCGACGAAATAATTTAAGAACGCCGCGCTACCTGGTCCTGAAATCCGGCACTTTGCAAACGCTGTCATGTCCAGCAAGCCCACATGCTCGGTCACATGCGCGACTTCGCGCTTGATCGCATCAAACCATTTAGATCGCCGAAATGACCAATGATCTTCTTGCGGCTCTCCTTGGGCAACAAAAAAGTTTGGCCGCTCCCAACCAGATTTTTGTCCAAACACCGCGCCCATCGCTTTGAGGCGGTCGTAACACGGCGCCGTCCGATGCGGTCTTGCAGCCGGGCGCTCTTCATCTGGGTAGTGCGTGACGAAAACATGCGCATACGCTTCTTCGGTCTTTTTAATCAAATAGTCTTTTGTGACATAGTCCCCAAACCGACGAGGGTCAACGCCCAACATATCGATGGTCGGTTCACCTTCGACAATCCATTCCGCCAATTGCCATCCTCCGCCGCCCGCGGCAGTAATGCCAAAGCTGTGGCCCTCGGTTAACCAAAACTGCTCAGCATCCCAAGCCGGGCCGATGATTGGATTACCATCCGGGGTATAAGCGATCGCACCGTTATAGACCTGCTTAATGCCCACCTCAGCAAACGCGGGCACTCGCGCCATCGCTGCCTCAATGTGGGGCGCTAATCGATCTAGATCCTCTTGGAATAGCTCATACTCAGCCCGCGGGTCTGGACCATCCACATAGCATGCCGGTGCACCCTCTTCGTAGGGCCCTAAAATAAATCCGCCATTTTCTTCGCGCAAATACCACGACCCGTCAGATTCTCGCAGGACGCCCAATTCTGGCTGACCAGCAGCCCTGCGCGCTTGCAGCTCGGGATGCGGCTCGGTGACGATATACTGATGTTCAACCGGCATAACAGGCACATCGAGTCCTATCATCGCACCGGTCTGGCGTGCGTAGTTACCGGTAGCAGAGATCACATGCTCACAGCTGATGTCGCCCTGCTCGGTTTTGACGATCCAATTATCTGAAAACCCTCTTTCAATGGCGATCACAGGCGTATTACGGTAAATGGTCGCTCCCCGCGCTCTGGCGCCTTTTGCAAAAGCTTGGGTCAGATCCGCTGGTTGTATATAACCATCGTCAGGGTGGTAGATTCCGCCGACAAGACCATCAGGGTTGCACAAGGGCCATAGCTTATGAATTTCTGCGGCGGTCAAAAATTGGACATTCACACCTATTGTCCGCGCGGTCGCAGCATACTGATAGTACTCATCCATTCGGTCATCGTTCATTGCCAGTCGAAGATTGCCAACTTGGTGAAAACCCACCGCCTGGCCAGTCTCGGCTTCGAGCGCTCGATACAACTCGACCGAATACTTATGAATCTGACCAACGCTATAACTCATGTTGAAGAGCGGCAGTAAGCCTGCTGCGTGCCAAGTTGAGCCTGAAGTTAGCTCAGCCTTCTCTAGCAAAACGACATCATCGCCCCAGCCTTTTTTTGCAAGGTGATACAGCGCGCCCGCACCCACAACGCCGCCGCCTATCACAACCACTTTTGCTTGACTCTTCAAAATCAGCTCCTTATTCCTAACTCCATGACCGCTTGCCTATCTCGTCTCGATTCTATCCGATTGGCACCTAGGTCACTTAATGACGGTGAACAACGTTGGACCGCCTATTATTCGGTGAAACGATCAGCCCGCACCCCTTATTCACACCGGTCTTGCCTTTATCCTGGGTCGGACAAAGCTGACCCACGGGTTTGGCGACCGCGCCGACGACCACCTCTGTCGCCCCTTTTTGCAATCCGACTACTCGGTCTGGATCGCCCAAGCTGATTAAACAGCAAAGGGAATTGATCACGCTTATTTGGGAATGCCATCGCATCGACAAAAAAATCCTGAAAGCCAGGTTCAAGTGCCGTCTCAATTTTTGTAATTTGCTGCACCAATGATTCAATTTCGCGTCGAGCACTGACATTCAGCAGCGCAATCCTCGCTCCAGTACCCGCGGCATTACCTGCTGAGGAAACCTGAGCAAGATCACAATCTGGAATCAACCCAAGCACCATCGCGTAGGTCGTATCAATGTGCGCACCAAAAGCTCCCGCCAACCGCACTTGATCCACAGACTCGATCTCTTCTCGAGCCAAAAGGAGCTTAATGCCGGCATAAAGCGCCGCCTTGGCCAACTGCACCTGCCTGACGTCGTTTTGAGTTACTACAATTGCTCGCTCGCCCTGCCAAAGCTGGTAGGAGAATGTCCGGTCATCGGCGATCACTCGAGCACTACGGTCAACCAGATTGCCATCGATCACCCCATCCTCATCCACCACGCCAGCAAGGTACATCTCAGCAATGACTTCGATGATGCCCGAACCGCATATACCTGAGACACCCACCTTGGCAACGACTTCATCAAAACCAACCTCATCTGACCAAAGATCTGAACCGATGATTTTAAATTTGGGCTCCAAGGTTTCAGGGTTGATCCGAACGCGCTCAATTGCACCCGGCGCAGCCCGTTGTCCACAGCTAATTTGTGCGCCCTCAAAGGCCGGTCCCGTTGGGCTGGAACATGCCAATAATTTGCCATTGTTGGATAAGACAATTTCTGCGTTTGTTCCGACGTCCACGACCAAAGACACACCAGCCTGGGCCTGAGGTGCCTCAGCCAATACCATTGCAGCCGCATCAGCCCCGACGTGACCGGCAATGCAGGGCAAGACGTACACCTGTGCCCCGGGATTGGTTTTCATCGCGAGGCTTGCCGCATCCTGATCAATGGCCGCATCTGTGACCAGAGCAAAGGGGGCCGTGCCTAACTCCACTGGACTGAGTCCCAAAAACAAATGGTGCATAATGGGATTTCCCGCAATGCTCAGTTCTAAAACGTCGCTAGGGACACAATCCACCTGAGCAACCGTCTCGTCAATCAACTGGTTGACCGCTGCTCTGACCACTTGGGTCATCTCTTCTCGCCCTTCTGGCTGCATCAAGAGATAAGAGACTCGGCTCATCAAGTCTTCACCGAAGCGAATTTGAGGGTTCATCATCCCCGCAGAGGCGACGACCTCGCCATTACCCAAATCACACAAGTGACCGGCAATTGTCGTGGAACCGATGTCCACCGCTAACCCGAACACTTGATCCTTGTAGCCTGGCCAAACCGCAACAACCCGGTCTGATCGATGCACCGCAACGGTGACCTGCCAGTTACCCTCACGAAGAGCGGGCTGAAGCGACTGAAGCACCGACGGATGACAAGACAATCCGTTTAAATCGAAGGTTTCCGTAAGCGCGATTTGCAATCGCTCCAAATCACCGGTTGAAGACTCAAGCATTGCTGGCTGCACTTCAACACAGTACAGCCGAGTTGCGGTTTCGAGCGCGATCGATCGACGTTCCGCCTCTTTTCTAATGAGTTGGCGATGCATCTGACTTTCAGGTGGAACATCAATGACCAGATCTCCAAGGACCTGCGCCTGACAACTGAGCCGCTGACCAGGGCGCAGCGTGAGTCTCTTAGCACTGTAACGCTGTTCAACTGCTGAGAACGAAGAGAGATGCGCGGCGCTCGAGGTGATGGCATGTTTTGAGAACTCACCATCACAGACCAGAACCTTACAACGGCCACAAATGCCCCGCCCACCACAGACTGAATCAACATCGACACCCAAGATTCGAGCCGCATCTAAAACCGGGATGCCTTGCGGAACCTCACCGCGCTGACCAGACGGCATAAAAACGATGTTGGCAGTAGCAGAAGTCTTCATTTCATTAATGACTTATCGTGCGGACCGACGACGCCTGCCGCGCGCGCTTCGACCACCATCGGTACCTTCTGCAGCAGGTACCCGGTACTTCTTGATCCACTGCGCGCAGTTAGGATCGTTGCCCATCATCATGTCGGCACCTAATACTGCTTGCATCACCTCATCGTGAAGCGGACTGGTGATTGCAGAGGTTAATCCGGCGGCAATTCCCATGGTTAAAAATGCCGCGTTCACGCCGTTGCGGTTGGGCAACCCAAAACTCACATTCGACGCGCCGCAGGTGGTATTCACTTTTAATTCGTCGCGCAGCCGCCGAACAAGATGCATGACCTGAACGCCCGCGGTATTGATCGCACCGATTGGCATGACCAAGGGGTCGACCACGACGTCGCTACGCGGGATACCATAATCTTCCGCACGCTCCACGATTTTTTTTGCCACTTGATAACGCACATCCGGATCTTCTGAAATTCCGGTCTCATCATTTGAAATTGCGACCACTGCCGCACCATATTTCGCAACCAGTGGTAGCACCGTCTCCAAACGCTCTTCTTCACCGGTGACAGAATTCACCAACGGTTTACCTTGATAGACCGATAGCCCTGCCTCAAGCGCTGCGACAATTGACGAATCAATCGACAGCGGGACATCGGTGATCGATTGAACGAGCTGAACAACGGTTTTGAGCATTCCAGGCTCATCCGCCAGCGGTATCCCGGCATTCACATCGAGCATCTGGGCTCCTGCCGCGACCTGGGCGAGCGCATCGGCCTCTACTCGGCTGTAATCCCCTCTGAGCATTTCCGCCGCAAGCACTTTACGACCCGTTGGGTTAATTCGCTCGCCAATCACAACGAAGGGCAGGCCAAACCCCATCCGAACCTCTCGTGTGGGCGAGCTTAATACTAATTCTGTCATGAGAGATTCCTTTTCATTACATCCGATTTCCTGTTCACTACAACAGCCGATGGGCAACCAAATACGCCAATTTGCCCATCAACCAAGCGCTTCGCCATGTGCGCGAATCATTCCCTCTAGTTGAGCATCTGAGTATTGTGTTTCGAGCTGCTCTGCTCGCACCGCGAGTAACTCCGCCATGTCCATCGCCGTCTCAACCGTCTCAGACACCCGCCGCCACTCTGATAGGTAGGCGGTGCTACTACCCTTACCTGCGCGCATTGCAGCGCGGTCAACAGCTTCCTGAAAGCGCGCACTGAGCAGCACCTTCTGACGAACTCGACCGCGTTGGGCAATGAGCTGGGATGGAATGTCACGCCAATAGACGGTGATCAGTTTGATCTTCATGCTCAGTTCCAACGTTTTGACGGATCACCCCTTCAAGCAGCCCATATCCGCAATGCACTTGCTCAAACTGCAGCCCAAGACGATCTGCTGCGGATCTCGCGAGGGCCTGTAACTCGGGGTCCAAAACCTGCGATAGGTAAACGACTCGCCGGTAGTGCTTGAAATATTGCGCCAGCAATTGAGGGTGCTCATCAATTTTGAGCGCATCAATTACCAGCGTTTGGAAATGTCGCACTAAAAAATCAGTTAAATAAAACGTTCCGGGCTCGTCATCGGCCATCTGCTGAAAGCGACTCGATCCGGCATAAAACTCATAGCAGTGCGCGCCAGGTAACCTGGCAATCTCCCCAAAGGCTTGCTCGCTCTCGATGAGGCGGTCAATGGCTCCACCGGTACCGCAGTCGGCGTACCCTATCAAAATACGGGCGTACTCAGAGCGATGTGCGCGGATTTTTTGACGAAGTTTTCCGGTGATTTGCTCCGGCGTATTGTGGAGCCTGGCGTCGAGACAGATGATGTTCAGATCAATGAATTGGTACTGATTTTTTAGCGCTACGACTTCCCTCGCCAGCGCGCCACACGCAATGAGCAGCGTCGAGTCAGCCACGCGCAGCTTGCCGGTTGTGGAGCAAAAGCGGCGCCATTTGTGCGGCCTGAGCTGCATCTCGACAGTAAGCATCTGCGCCAACAGCCTGCCCGAACTCCTCGTTCAGCGGTGCACCGCCCACCAGCACAATGTAATCATCACGGATTGAACGTTTCACCATCTCGTCAATGACCACTTTCATATACGGCATGGTCGTGGTGAGGAGTGCTGACATGCCCAAAATATCAGGTTTATGTTCTTCTAAGGCTGCCAAATAATCTTCTACAGAATTGTTAATCCCGATATCAATCACTTCAAAACCTGCGCCTTCCATCATCATCGCAACGAGGTTTTTCCCGATGTCGTGGATGTCACCCTTTACAGTACCGATGACCATTTTTCCTTTGGGCTCGACCCCGCTTTCAGCCAGCAAGGGCTCCAAAATCGCCATACCGCCTTTCATGGCGTTTGCAGCGAGCAGAACCTCAGGGACAAAAAGAATACCGTCTCTAAAATCGATACCAACAATTTTCATCCCGGCAACCAGCGCTTCGTTAAGGACGCGTTCAGCAGTCCAATCTCGGTCTAAAAGAATTTGCGTGCCTTCTTCAATTTCCTCTTTCATGCCATCGTAGAGGTCGTCGTGCATTTGCTGCACAAGCTCTTCGTCGTTTAATTCAGAGAGGATAATCTCTTCATCGTCATAATTTTCGTCAGTCATGACACGCTCCTACTGCACCCGTTAAAACCCATTCTTTCGCCCGATTAATAGTCGCGATCTTCAAAGCTTGATTTTCGTTCATGCATAAAAGCTTGCAGGGCCTCGTCTAAACCTTGATCGAGGGCCGGGGGCACATAACTTTCAAGCATTTGCTTCCACTGTTCGTTGGCGCGAACCTCAGCCGTCTTAGCGCCATCTTGCTCCCACTGCTCAAAGCTGTTGTTATCGGCAATGGTCGAACGATAAAACGCGGTTTCGAAGTTAGCCTGAGTGTGGGCCGCACCTAGGAAATGCGATCCTGGTCCGACCTCCTCGAGCGCATCAATGGCTTGCGCATTTTCAGAAAGATCAATCCCTTGAAGCAGAATGTCGAGCATATTGGCCTGATCAACATCCATCACAAATTTCTCGTAACCCACAGACAAGCCGCCCTCAAGCCAACCCGCCGCATGAAGCATAAAATTGACTCCGCATAGTGCAGCAGTCTGCAACGTGTTTGCCGACTCGTAGGCCGCCTGAGCATCGGGGATTTTCGATCCGCAAAGCCCACCACCGGATCGGAAGGGCACACCCAGACGGCGCGCCAAAGCGGCTGCAAGGTACATAATCTTGCTCGGTTCAGGAGTGCCAAAGGTTGGCGCCCCCGACTGCATAGAAACAGCCGCAGCAAAAGTACCAAAAATTACTGGAGCACCCGGCCGTACCAGCTGAATGTATGCCATACCAGCCAGGGCTTCAGCGAGCACTTGGGTCACCGTACCAGCAACCGTCACCGGGGACATCGCGCCCGCCAGAATGAAGGGAGAGATAAGCGTTGCTTGGTTATGCTGTGCGTAAACGGTTGCCGCGCCCAACATTGTGGCATCGAACGTGAGCGGCGAATTAACGTTGATCAAGCTGGTCATTACTGTGTTTTGGTCAAGGAACGATTCGCCAAAAACCAATTTACACATGTCGACGCTGTCTTGCGCCCGCTCTGCCGAAGTCACTGAGCCCATGAAGGGCTTATCACTGTATTTGATATGGCTGTAGACCATATCGAAGTGACGCTTGTTCACGGGCACGTCCACGGGCTCACAGACTGTGCCCCCCGAGTGATGCAGCCCCGGACTCATATAGGCAAGTTTGACAAAATTTTCAAAATCTCTGAGCGTCGCGTATCGACGACCGCTGTCTAAATCTCGGACAAACGGAGATCCGTAGGCTGGCGCAAGGACCAATCGTTTACCACCGATAATTGTGCTGCGATCGGGGTTGCGTGCGTGCTGCACATATTCAGCTGGGGCCGAAGCTCGGATGATTTCTCGGCACATACCTCGAGGAAAGCGGACCCGCTCACCGTCGACATCAGCGCCCGCCTCTTTAAAGAGTGCCAGCGCGCTGGGAAAATCTTTGAAGTCGAGACCAATTTCTTCGAGCACACGATCGGCATTGCGTTCGATCAGCGCCAGGCCGTCATCGTCAAGCAACTCATAGAAGGGAATTTTCCTTTCGATAAAAGGCTTAATGGATTCAACGGTTCGGCGCGTTGCTGCTCGCCCGCTCCGTCCACCGGTACGACCCTGAGATCTTCTAGCCATAGTCCACACTCGTCGCCCTCGAGCGACCTGAACGGACGCTTTCGGCAAGGCAAATTTTCGTCTTATCGGAGCGGTTCTAGAGAGATTTCTCTTTAAAGATTAGAACTTTTCCGGCCTTCCAAAGCGCGAGCGTAACCCATTTATTCTCGGTCAGCTATCATTAAATTTAGGTGCCTTTTAGCCCTTTAAAAACGGGCTTTTAGCAGTATTGAGACCGCTGTTTGAAGCGCTTATTCATACGAATTTCATGCAATCTTTGGCGCTTTGATCTCGAGTGGTCATTCAAATGACAATCCAAAATTACCAAAATTAAAGGGAGGTGAATGACCGAACAAAACGAGACTTGATCAGTTGCCGCTCACAACGCGATAAAATTGCGGTGTTGGCAACTTGGTTTCAAGGTCACGCCAGCGTGCAGCGCTTGAGCAAGCACTCAGCAAACAGTTCTATTTGCTGAATGTGTCAATAAGGCTGACAGTGCGAGGCGCAAGCCTGCACGGACACTGTTAGTCTCGTCGACTCTCCTCGACATTAGAATTTCCAATTTTTGCTGGGGATTGACAACAACCGGTGATCATTTGACGATGAGACCAACACCTTCTTTATCGGAGAATGAAAATGACTTACGTCACTGACCGTGCGGTTCATGACGCAGATGCGCATGTTATGGAATTGCCGCAGAAGATTCTCGATTATCTCCCCAAAAAACAGATTCAAGCATTTACTGAAAAAGCGAACAAACCAGTCACAGTCAGCGATGACTTAGAGCGTGCCATCGCCCTCCAGGCCGACGCAAGCTTTAGGGCCGACGATGAATCGCAGCTGATGCTGCGAAAAAATCACTTAGCGCTAGGCGCTTTTATTCCAGAGGACCGAATTAAAACCCTCGATCTATTGGGTTTCAAAAGTCAGCTCATTTTTACCACCGCTGCGCTTGGAAATTTTGGGCTCGATGAAAGGGACCCAAAACTTGCGCAGGCCGCCGCCCGAGCGCACAACGCGATGAATACCGATTTTTGTGCCGTTGATGAAAGACTGCTTGCCACCGGCTACGTCCCGCTGAGTGACCTGACGGCTGCACCCAAGATTGCCGAAGCAGCGATCGCCATGGGTTGCAAGGGCCTGGTGATTCCTTCAGCCTGCCCCGCAAACCATAGCCCCAGCCATCAAGCATTGGATCGACTTTGGGCGATTGCCAGCGAGGCTGAGATTCCGATTCTGTTTCACGTAGGCGGCGAGGAGAAGATGGCGGCTGCCTATGCAAACAACGGCGGCGAGAAAGTACTCGATTTTCATGGCGGAGATGAGAATTTTACAGGGCTTTCTTTCATGGCGATTCCTCTCGCGATTTGGCAAACCATGACCGCACTCATTTTTGATGGCGTGCTTGAGCGGTTCCCAACGCTGCGATTCGGGGCCATAGAACTTGGCGCCGCTTGGTTACCAAGCTGGCTAAAAACCATGGACGCTGGCTTCGCAGCTTTCAAGAAAGGAGAGACGCGACTTCAAAAACTCTCTCTTCTGCCCAGTGAGTATGCCCGTCGGCAACTTCGCGTCACGCCTTACAGCCACGAGCCTACACAATGGATTCTCAACCAGAGCGACCCATCTATGCTGCTATTTTCATCCGACTTCCCTCACGTCGAAGGTGGGCGAAATCCTTTAAAGCGATTTGAAGACCAACTGCATGATGTTACCGAGGCCAATAAAGATCGCTTTTATCGAGATAATTTTGTGGATCTGATGGGAGAAGGGCTCGCGCCCCATCTTCGGCACACTAACCCTCAACCAACAACGCAGCATTGAATCAGCGCCGCGAAACTTAAATTTTAGGGAGTCTAACCATGAGCAACTTTCCACAAGCACCGGATGACATCACCTGCGAATGGTTAACAACAATACTGCGAGACAGTCACGCGCTGAGTGACGAGGGTCAAGTAGAAGCTTTCTCATCGATTTATATCGGTGGCGGCGTTGGACTGCTCGGCATGGTGATCCGAGTTTTTCTCAACTACAACCAAGACCTCACAGGTCCAGAATCTCTGGTAATCAAATTTGCTCACCACCAGCCGGAGAATCGACAAATTGCCAACAACACCAGGCTTTACGAGCGGGAAGTAACCTTCTTCAACGAGATTGCTCCCGATCTCACCATTGCGATGCCGAAATGTCACTTCGCTGCCTATGACGAGGCATCCGGGGGCAATGTTGTCGTTCTTGAGGATCTCTGTGACTACGCACTGGGTGATCAAATCGGGGGAATTTCCGCCGATCAAGCAAGGATGGTGATTGAGAGCCTTACGCCTCTGCACGCCAAATTTTGGGATCGGGGCGAGACTGCATTCCCCGAGATGTTTCGAATCGACTCTGACGATTTTATCAACCGTTCCACTCCCGGATTTCTCGGAAGCTGGGAGAGCGCCCTCGAGAGATTCCCAGATTTTTTCCCGGATCCATTAGTCGATGCCCTACCTCAGTATGTCAGCGGTTTAAACAATATCTACAAAGATATGGGGAACCGAACACTCACCGTCATTCATGGCGATGTCCGAATGGATAACGCGCTATTTGGCGGTAGCAAGCCAGAGCTTCTGCCCGTTGTACTCATCGACTGGCAAAATGTCATGATCTCCAATCCTTTGTATGATCTTGCTTGGATGACAGCAACGAGCATGACCGTCGCGACGCGGAGAGCCTGCGAAAAAGACCTGCTCAATCATTATGTCGCCTGCCTGCAGAAATCTGGCGTTGAACAATACACGCTCAAACAATGTGAACAAGACTACGATATTGCACTGCTGTTCATTCTCCACTTCACAATACTGATTGCTGGCGCGTTCGATATCAGCGAAGAGAAAGGAAGAACTCTTGCAGAGACTGGCTTGCAACGGTCCATCGCCGCGGCTCTAGATCGCGATTGCTTGAGTTTAATCCGCTGAGCCCGCACCTTCCCTGGAAGCACTGACAACACTGCAGGACTACTCGATTTTGTTCCCGAACTGAATTTTATCCGGCAAGACCCGACGCGCTCATCCGGAGAAGCTGTGATTCGTTTTGGACGCGCCTTTACCATCAACAATGCCTCGTCATTCAGATGACGCTCCGATCGATGCATCATTGTTGTGGCGAACACTTCAGAACGATCGTTGATCTGTCGAGAACTAAAATCGCTTTGACATCCAAGCGCCGAGACAGCGCCTTCTGATTTCATTGGCCGTGGTCTTGTTTTCCTAACGCAGGTCGCAGATCATCTTGGTACACTGACTGGAAAATTGAAAAATAAAAGCGAAACTTCCGCTGCTTCTTATGAGGCACTGCGTGCTGAGACGCTTTGAATGGAGCACTTCGAATAGAGCGCTTTAAATAGAACGCCTCGAATAGAGCGCCTCGAATGGAGCGCCTTGAATAGAGCGCCTTGAATACCTATCGGGTGATTCAGGCCCGATGAGTCTGAGAAATCATACAACGCATTACTGAGGCCCAGAGATGAACCCAGGGTGACCCCACTTAAGCGCGACATTGTTCTTGCGGGGGGACACACCTATTGCACACCATTCGATTATGGACAACCATCTCGCCCAGCGCGTTGGCATATGATAAACACCATTTAAGAAACTTAACCCAAAGAGGAAAATCCCTATGGCACCAATACCACAAGGCGGAACAGTCGCAGTAACCGGTAGCGCGGGTTTCATCGGTGGTTGGGTTGTAAGGCTGCTACTCGATGAGGGCTATCGCGTGCGTGCCTGTGTTCGAGATACGAACGATGACAGCAAAACAAATTTTTTGAAGTCGATGCCTGGATATGCCTCCGGTCGTCTCACGCTGCATGCCGCGAACCTGGACGAGCCCGGATGTTTCGACGAGATATTCAAGGGCTGTCACGGCGTCGCACACTTGTCCCATGTCTCAACTTACGATGATCAAGACTATGTCAGAGAAGTCTGTGATCACATCATCAACAGTGTGAACCAATCTGAAACGGTTAATCGCGTGGTGGTCACATCAAGTATTGCAGCGGTGATTTCCGAACAGGATATCCAAGAGCTTGTTCGGCGGCCTGTTCTTTATGAAGATCGCTATCCTGATGAGCAGAATCCCAGACGCTCCCCAGAGCGTGGGCAAGGTTATTCGATGGGCAAAGTGCTCGCAGAGAGAGTATTTGCCGAAGCGGCAGAAGCAAGTGGTCGCTGGGATGCGATCACCTGCTGTCCAGGTGACAATGTGGGTCCAATCCTCTCCCCGCACCAAAAAAACGGAGGTCCCTGGCAGCATCACGTTGAAACCATGTTGCTGGGAGAATATACGCAAAACGTCATTGGCGCCTATCGCGCTTGGTTCACAGTCGACGTGCGAGATACCGCGGAAGCCCACATTCGAATGCTTGAAAGCGTCAACGTTGTCAATGGTGAACGCTTCATTGCTTGGTCAACCGATACCCGAAACGTCGAGGATGTCTGCGCCAGTATCGATCGTCTTCTTCCTGAACTCGGCTTCGCAGGGGCGACGCTTCACGACCCCCTTCCAGAGAAGGTCAAGGCTAAAGAAGCGATGTACCGAGCGATCTGGGGAGGTTGTGAATTACGGAACGACCGGATCAGAGAGACCCTCGGTATGGAATTCCGGCCGCTCGACGTCTCGATTCGCGATTGTGTAGAGTCGCTGATGTCAATCGCTGGCGTCGAGCCGGTGCGCGGCGCGTTGGAGTGAAAGGTTTCTCAATTTTAGTCGCTTTAGCGCCAATCGATCCCAGACTTCCCAGGCGCGCAACCGTGTGTTCACGATCAGTTGGGATATCTGGTTTTTTCAAAATCTTTTTGAGAACTTGCCCTGGGCTTCGCGCTGAATTTCTAGGTTATGACCATTGAGGGTTCACTCAAGGCCTCCGGTAAGGGCGGCGGCCCCCAGCATATGCCCTCAATTGACCGTTGGATCCGCTCCAACTTGAACCATTGTTTTGCCAAAGTTGTCACCCTTCAACATGGCAGAAAATGCCTCCGGCGCTTTCTCTAAACCCTGCCAGATATCTTCCCTAAACCCGATCAGTCCACTTTCCAGCCAAGCGCTCATCTCTCTCAAAAATTGATCCTGATAATCCTTCACGAAATTACCCACAAACAGACTGTGTATCTTCACGGACCGCTGGCTGAACACATCAGCTCCCGTCTGCTGCCAGCGCGCATGATTAGAAGCCGCGTCATCGTGGCCGTATTGAGAAATCAAACCGCAGAGACTGATTCGTGAAGACGAATTCAATAAGGGTAAAACAGCCTCAAACACAGCGCCGCCAACATTCTCAAAATAAATATCAACACCTTCGGGGCAAGCCTCGGCCAACAGCGCTTCAAAATGCTCAGCTTTCCGATTGATACAGTCATCTGCACCCAGGACTTGCCTGACATAGTCACATTTCTCGTCTGAACCAACGATGCCCACCACCCGACACCCTTTGAGTTTTGCGATTTGTACAACGTTCTGCCCGACACCTCCGCTGGCTGCAGAAACAACGACGGTGTCCCCCGGCCTTGGCTGGCACTGCACATAAAGGCCAGCATAAGCCGTCAAACCCAACATACCGAGAACTCCAAGGGCCGTTGAGATCGGTGCGAGTGCTGGGTCAATCACCCGTGGATGCATGTAGTTGAATTCTGAGATGCCCTCCCCAACGAGACCCCACTCCTGCCATCCGCTTGTATTAAAAATGATATCGCCCTCGCGGTAGCTCGGAATGCGGCTTTTTAACACTTGAGATACCGTCCTGCCGTGACAAACCTCGCCTACGGTTTCAACGCCATTACGTCGCCGGCCCCATTGATACGGGTCTAGCGAAAGATAAATGGTCTTTACCAGCGCTTGACCCATCTGAGGTTCTGGCACCGCTGATTGATTGAGCACAAAGTCCCCGTCGGTCGGCCAGCCCCCTAGGGGTGACCTTGCAAGATTCCAATGCTTATTGATATCCATATTTTTCTGGCCCCCGAAGTTCTACTGTAATCGACACCAAGCTAGAAAGATCAGACCCCAGAGGGCATCCCGCATCGTCGCTCCGAGGATCTATTTTCTACCCGCCCCTCGATCTGCAAGCCCGCCGCCACGAGCCTATGGATGACCCAAACCTACGGTCGTGTACGACCTTTGACCAGCAGAGGTGGCAAAGCCACTAAACCTCAGACTCAGAGACCGAGCTAAGGCAGTCAGGACAAATGCCATGGGTAAATCCAGTTTGGCTTTTCCGGCCTAAATAGACCTCCAAACTCTCCCACGACTCGCCGTCCGTTTGGATGTTACGACACCAAGCACATAGCGGTAGAACCCCCTCTAATGCACTGATCTTGCTGGCAAAGGACTCAGCCATTGCAGCTTGACTTTGGGCCTCGGCCGCGGCGTTGACCCGCGCCAAGATTGCTTGGCGTCGTGCTAAGAACGTCGCATAAGACAACAACACGGCTAAAAACATCATAAAGCCATAATGCACCCAGTTAAAAACTCCCCCAAAAACTGCGCCAACCGCGACCCAGCAACCGAGCACTGTGCACGTCAATCCCATCCACCATCTTGGGGAAAGCACAAAGGCGCCGATTGAAATCAAGACCATTGCTATATTGGTTGATTGAATGTCTTGTTGCAGCAAATGCAGATGCACAAGACTGTTGAGTGCTACGAGGAGGATCGCTCCAGCTACAAAGGGGTAGACCCAATCAATTTCGATACGGTGACCTCGGCAAATCAGTAACCCAAAGACAAACACCAGTGATGTCGCACCTGCAAGCGTCATCATGATGGCTTGCGCCTCCCCTGATAACATCAAAAAATGGCCCAAGGTTAAGGTGGGGTACATAATGCAAAGTACCCCCAGGATATAAGGCAATGCTGTTAAGAGCTCCCGTCGCATTTGAATGTCAGCATCGAGCGCGGCTTGAAAAGGCACGTCGGTCATATCCGAGACTATGTGTGTTTCATGAGATGCTACATGTAGCCAGTTTGACCTGCGTATTGCAAGCCAGGCCTAAACCTTAGTTTGCCGCGTACCGAAGCGTCTAAATCACCAGAGCAAGCAGCGGGCAACTTTTAACGATGAGGTCGAACCTAGGATCATCAGGGTGCTTCAATGCACTGGAATGACTGGCCAAAATGACTCATCAGAAAACCTCGATGCCAAAGATTCAGGAAGCGCTTGGGCAAACATCCCTGTCGAGGCCTGATCTTTTGCGTGAGGCCGGGCCTGTGAGATAGTAAAGCTCTGATCAAGACCGGCGAGGTACACCATGTCCAAATACGACCCCTTCAAACGAGGGCCCGATCCTGTAGGGACTCAGCAGTTCAGTTGGACCGACAGCAATCGTAACCACACGATGCCGGTTGATGTGTGGTATCCCGCAACCGAGGCGCATAAGGGACAAGATCTTGACCCAAAAACTCAAGCCGGTTTTGAAATGATTCCTGGAGCGGGCCTCTCTTATCAGCAGGCCGTAGAAAATGCAGCGCCAAAAAAAGACCGCTTTCCTTTGGTTGTTTTCTCTCATGGTTTCGGCGGGGAGAGACGCCAGTCTACGTTTTTCTGCACACATCTTGCCAGTCACGGGTACGTTGTCGCATCGATGGATCACGTCGGAAACACGACCACCGATATGCTGTCCGGCGAAGGTGCTGCAGGCGATCCTGAGGTCATCGATCGGTTCATCAAAAGCAGGCCCCTAGACGCCAGTTTTGTCATTGACGAGATGTTACGTGGCCAGTCTGGCCTTGAAGTTGACGCTGAATCAGTCGCCATGGCCGGACACAGCTTTGGCGGATGGACCACCCTTAAGACCCTCGAAAGCGACGGTCGAATAAAAGCTGCATTACCACTGGCTCCCGCAGGCGGTAAGCTTGATCTTGATCCAGAGAATGTAATGGCGACCTCATTAAACTTTCAGTTCAAAAGATCTGTACCCACCCTTTTTATCGTCGCAGATCTTGACTCGATTTTACCGCTCGAAGGAATGCGAGACTTGCATAGCCGACACCCAGGGCCCCACTCGACCGTTGTGCTACAAAATGCAGATCATTTTCATTTTAACGATAACATCGAGCAAACCCACGATGGCTATCAAATGATGCTGGCCGGGATGGCCGAAGGCATGGAGGCCGAATCCCGTCATGGTTTAGAGGAGATGCTCGCAAAAATGAAACCTTCATCGGAGCTCGTCCCTGGCGCCCACGCTTACAGACTGATTAATGGCTTGGGACTTGCCCACTTTGATGCCGAACTACGAGGCGACCCGGACGCAACTTCCATGATGCGCGGCGATCTCGTTGAAATCGCTGGGAAGCAGGGAATTCAAGTCGAATTGCTTTGAGCAGCGGCGCTTCCTTGGCTCACCCCCTCTACTGTGTGAGCATTTGATTTTCGAAGGCTTAAGGCGCTTTGAGGGTTTCGAGGCTTCGCCACCTCATGTCATTCTAAAAGGCATTGAACCCGTGCGATGGTCTTAAATGCACGTAATTCAGCCCCATTGACCAACCAACCAAGCGCTGCATCATGGTCATTTCGGAGTTTGATCAACGCTTCTGGCTTCGCAACGCCCTCTGATTGAACAAAGGCCTTAAGAAGCCCTGGCGGGACGCTGAACGTCCGACCTCGGCGAGGAATACTGGCAATATGAAGCCCTATGATACCGCCAGTGGCGTCCAAAACCGGGGCCCCGCTTGCACCGCCCAATTCGGTTGGGGCCGATCTTGGATAGCGCTTTATTTCTGCCCAGTAGGAGACTTTCTGCTTCGCTTTTTTACCGCGACCAGGGACCCGCAGTGACCGCTCGCCCAAATACCGCTGCTTCAAGTCAAACGCTTGATTCTTTGGATAGCCATGCATTAGACCAACTTCACCGGTTTCTGGATGCCTCGGAGAGAAACTCAGAGCACCAATCCCAATGTCAGGTTCCGTCAGCAATAAGGCAATATCAGATTGCGCATTCAGTACCCACCGCTCAACGGGCAAAGAAGTTTCGCTGCTCTCAATATTCATGGCCTTACAGCTTATGGCAACGTGTCTTGCGGTAAGCCAAACACCGTCTGCAATTTTAAACGCAGTACCTTGTGCTGCATCGCCATCGCTTTGAAAACGAAGATCAACAGCGAAACTTGCGCTGGTCCACAAGATGACGACCAGTGCCAGGCACACCGCATATTCTGAGGAACGGTTCGAAGCCAAATAAGGCAATGAGAGCCCTGCCTTAGTAACCAATGGCCGCGGCGTTTAACAGCGCCACAGACAGTTTAGTCGCTCCCAAAATCAGCGCGGCGCTCATTTCTTCATTTTTTATTCGTTCGGCCAGACCTCTTAAAATAAGATCTAGTGAGAAAAAGACCAGCAGTTGCAAAATAATGGCGACTGAGCCCCAAATCACAATGTCCCAAAAATTGATGCTGGAGCCTAGAGCTGCTGCCAGAGGTAATGTGATGCCAAGCATCGCCGAACCTAAGGTCAATGCGGCGGCCTGGTTACCTTGTTGAATCAGTCGGTACTCATTGATCGGAGTGATCAGGAGATAGAGCACGATGCCCAGCGCGAGCATCAAGATAGCGATGCTAAAATGTCCCAGCAAGATAGGAAGGCCGGAATAAAGCGTATCGAGAATGCCTTGCATATGATTTCCTTGTGTCAACTGAGTCCTATGGGAACCTTACAACATTACGTTTTATTGCGATCCTGTCTGATCTTAACCGCTATGCCCTTGGAGCCTACCCTGATTACCGGCCTGTTTCGCAACCGCACCTCAACAACCTCGACAACCCTAAACCAAAGAAGACCCATAATTGCGGAGCGGCTAGTCAAAAGAAGGAACACGCTTTACAGATACATCCTGTTTATAGACACATCCTGGTTACAGACACATCTGGAGCGTTCTAACCATCGAAACTGTGAGTAGAAAATTTTATCTGTATCTACGAGGAACGCGGATAGGATCTTTGCGAGCCCGCGCTCAGCGGTCAATCTCAAAGTTGGCCCGGAAAACGGCCTCTCCAATAACCAGGTCTTTAAAAGGTGCTGATCGAAGCTCGGGAACAGAACCGTCGACCATCTCCGCAGTCCAGGCACCAGCATCTCCATCATCATTAAGAATTTGCCTCGCCACTAAAGGCTTGGCCCGCCAGACCCCGCTGGCATCGGTATACACGGCTGCTCGCCAGAGTTCATCGGCTTCAAGCGGAATAAAGGCATAGTCACTTCGACCATCTTCATTCATATCGATTTTCACGACAAAAATGGAGACGCTTTGAGCCGAATTTAAAGGACTGAGGTCGCTGCCAACCATTGCTTCGGTCAAGCTGCCAGGCAAAACAAGATCAGCCGGATGATAGACCCAGGTGGGGCTAGCGCTGAGAACAGGGCGCCGACTCGGGCTTTCTATCTTAGCAAGCAGGTCGGCATCGCCCTCATCTAGAGATGCTTTGAGCTTCTCGATCGCGAGGTAGCCTGGCCTTGCCAGCTCCTGTCTGACGTAAAAAAAGTCGAAGGTATCGAGCATCACGTCGCCCCGTTCTAAACGAGCCATCTGACTGGCCAGGGATAACTTGCGAAAGTCCAACAAGGGTGAATTGGTCAGCAAGAGTCCAGCCAGCATTAAAACAGCGATCCTGGTGTTGCAGGTGGCTAAGCCATCGGTCCAACGCCAGCGCAACTTCCAAATCAGCCAGGTATAGCTGACCGAAAAAATTGTTAAAAAAACCCAGATAAAACCTGCCCAAAAACGCACAACGGTCCAACCGTATTGGTCTAATCGCGCAAAGAGACCCACCAAACTTAACGCTGATAAAATAATCAACACTGGCAGGAAAACTGTAATCAGTCGATGAATCTGTTCCGGGTAGGGCTGATCGGTCACCCCGTCTTGATAAACCACGTTCAGGTAAAACAGAACCGCAAAGGCGATCGCCAACAGCAGCCCGGTGCCAAGATTGGTCGCCCATAATACGTCTAGCCCAGTGAACGGCAGCGAGGCGGAAAAGAGTACAGAGACCATCAACACCAGTGGGAGCAACAGCCTGATGAGCGCTCTCACCAGACGCCAAATTTGGTCAATAATACCGGTCAGCTCCTTAAAGACTGCGAGCCCAACGCTAAAGGCGATTGTGAGCGTAGGTATCAGAAACCAAGCTTCAAAAAAAATATCCTGGAAGAGCCTGATGCCAATCTGAGCAAACAAAGCCGCCCAGAGAACTAGCATTAAAAAAAATAGCCCAACAAAAACCGATGAAAAAATTCCCATCAATAAATTGCGCCAAGAAAAAAGCAACAGCTGTGCATAGGACCGCTCCATTCCAGAGCTTGCCTGTTGGACAAAAATCAATGCAATAAAGCTGGCCACCCCTGCGCTCAAGACACCCCGGACATTGAGCGCGTCGGTCTCAAAAGCATTGATGGGCGTGGCTTGAAAACCGAGATAAGCAGCGAGCAATCCGATCAAGATGCTACAGCCAACACCGAATCGAAGGAGTATCTGAGCATTGGCGCGGGTCAGCGCAAGCTGAAACCCCAGCGGCAACAGTACAGTCACGGCAAGAAGTGGATAGGCGAAAATCGGCGTCTTACTCGGCCAAACTTCAAATTGATACGCTTGGTACAGCGCCAGTAATGCCATGCCCTGAAACGCTGCTATTGCGAGCAAAGCCTTATAAGGCGGCGTTGGCGACTCGTGGTGGTTCACCGATTCACTGTGTCCTATCGTTTGAGAGAAGTCGTTTTAATGGCTCGGATGAATCTAATGGCTCGAATCAACGCCTTGTAGGCTAAGTCGTCGTTGCTTGGGTTCGTGCCTCGCGCCACTTCTATCCGCATGCAGCCTTAATCTCC
>CALIKQ010000056.1 GCA_938017975.1 uncultured Pseudomonadales bacterium
GCAATGATGCGAAACATTCCCTTCATTCGAGGGCTCTCGCCTTGGATCATGAAAGATTTTCGAACACCGAAAAGGCCGCTGGCGGGCATCCAAGATTATTTCAATCGAAAAGGTCTGGTCTCAGACAAAGGTGAACGCAAGCTGGCTTGGAAGACCCTCGCTGATCATTACGCTAATGATTTACTGTTGACAGAGCCCAACAAAGATTGAAGATCTTTCAAATATTCCAGCAAACAACAAAACTCGCAGCGCTGACACCCCCGAGCTGCGCTCTCGCTCCAGCAGACACCCTCTATACTCGAGCTGCTTCACGGCCAGTTACCGGTTTTAATTCGTCATCGGGTTAATACAGAGATGCAGCCTCGGCTCGGCTCAACTGATCAATCACGATCGGCTTGCGACTAATTTTATGGCTGTTAACTTTTGTAGCGCCCGCGCCTTCTAGTCGAAAAGAGGAGGTTAAAAAAGCTTCTCGAGCTGAGACATATTGATACCTGAACCTGTAAAAGCCCTGCTCCAAGCCGTCCAGTAAAAGCTCCGACCCGGGACCAACATGAAAAGTTCTGGTCCGAATCAATTGATCATTGGAATCCAGCTCCAAGATTGCAAACATAGAATTCTGGGTATCACCATTTCGAACGACCATTTGGTTGTAACCTCCAGTTTTTACCTGTCGATACCCGCTGATCAGTCCGGATGGTCTCGGCAACGGTTGACCATTCGGGGCGTATCTATCGACCTCACCGCTGATGGTTTTAGCCAACTTCTCTAACAGCGGCGTTTCTCCGTAGAAGGTTTCCGCTGGCGTGGAAAGAAAGTAATTCGCTTCCGCTAGCGGAAAAGAACGAGAAAGGTCTACGATTTTAGGCGCCTCTGCACTCACGAAAAATTCCCCTTTTTCGGTCAAATCTAGAGGTACAAACCGAAACGCATCGGCTTCAACATGATGGAAGCGTACTTCGTAATAGAGGTCATCTAGACCGCTCACCAAAAAAGATTCATTTTTTTTTATTCTAAAAAACCTAATGATATTGGTGGCGTCTCGTTTAGGACCGACCAACCGTGCGTTGATATCAAAGTTGTTACTTCGATTTGAAAACAGTACCGAATGTTTTCCGGTCAAAGATTGCTGGCGATAACCTTTAAGGTACCCTGTCCCCGGCGATTCGACGCGAAGGGCACTCGCATAAGGGCTGGATTCGACTCGAAAAAAGCCTTGTTGCAAAGCTTCTTTTGCGAACGTTCTTAGCTGGGCTACCGATGGGTCATCTAAGAAAAACAATGAGATGAAAGCCAAACAACAAATATTGATGATCGCGCCCAATGAAGACCAATGTGACCAGGATTGTCGCGTCGGCTTGAGGCGTCGATCAAAGGGTGACCTTCCCTTAGGAACTACCCCGGAGCGAGGATTACTGGGCGGCTTTTGTCTATCTAACCAAACATCATAGGCTTTTCGCTTTTCTTCATCCGCGAGCGTTTGATAAGCGTAATTAATGGCAACCATTTTAGCGTGCGCATCTTCGACGTCTGGGTTCACATCGGGATGGTACTTTTGTGACAATGATTTAAAGGCTGCTCTAATCAGAAAGTCTGGCGCATTTCGAGTGATATTGAGGGTTTCGTAATGCGTCTGCTCCGTATCCATACTCGAACGCTACAATAAGCTTTTTATTTATTCAATCAGATAAATTAAACGAGAGTGTCAAAATCATCATCCCATCGACTATGACTTTAAATTCGACGCTCAGCAGTGCTTGGTTTCATCCAACAAGCCTAATGCACATCGAATAGATTATTTTTCAGCCAAATCAAATCACCAGTAAAGTGCCGCATTTCAAGTAAAAAAGCCTAACGAAACTCAAATCATTCGCTCCAATTTTTAACAGAGCCTCAGAGCACACTTTGCTAAGCATCCTTTCCAGTGTCGATCAACACCTCTAATAATGTTCCAAAGAATGAAACTGGTTGGAAAACTAACCCGTAGTTTCGAAACTACCAATTATGCCTTGACAGATTGAAATACAACTCACTATGATCCGGCCGATGAGCTATTTCCTACGCCAGACCATTGTGTTATTCGGAGTCGCCCTGCTGCTCACCAACTTCAATGTTGGTGCCTCGCACGTGCACGCTGGCGGCATCGATGCAGACTGCATGGTCTGCGTTCATGGCTCGGATGCCTCTGGTGACCTGAGCCTTTCTGCACCAGCGACACCCCTGCCGAGGAGCGCTCAGCCCCTTGCAGGCAACATCGACCTACTGATCGATTTATCACTGCCCAGACCTCAAGCTCGGGCCCCTCCACTTTCCTGAAAACTTTCGTGCTCATTGGTCCAAGCAGTGACTCAGCCGGTACGGTCTAACCCGTACCTATTGCTGCTCAGAGACCATTTCATTGTTCCAGCAGCTCAGCACACTCCAAGCATTCTTTAGCCGAGATTACCTCGGCAGAATCTAACGGACAGGTTGATCGCTTCATCAGGAAAATCATTGTGAACAGAATCAAACGTTGGGCTACTTTAGCCTTCCAAATTACATTAATCAGTCAACCCGCCGCGGTTTTGGCTGAGTCCATTTCAAAATCCGAAACCAATTTAGAAGAAATTGTCGTTCAAGCGTCACTTCTACATCAAAATGCTGACAGCAACGCGACACCTTTGCATGTCGTCGACCAAGGCACGCTTGCGCAACTACCGGTGTTGAGTCTAGGTGATGCCCTTGATGCGCTTCTCGGGGTCACGACCGCCGACTACGGCTCAGGCGTTGGACAACCCGTTATTCGCGGCCTCAGTGGTAGCCGGGTTCGCGTCCTACAAAACGGTCTCGTCGCTCGGGACGTTTCAAATTTGGGAGGAGACCATCTCAACGAAGTCGACACCCGTCATGCCCAGCAAATCGAGGTGATTAGAGGCCCAGCTTCCCTACTGTTTTCAAACGGTTCGATTGGAGGCATCGTTAACATTGTCGACAAGTCGATTGCCCGTGAAGACTTTGAGGAACTAGAGCTCCAGATCTCGGGGGAGACACAATCGGTCAACAGCGGTGACGCTGGATCACTTGCGTTCAGCAATCATTTTGCCGGGCTGAATCTCAGCTATGCCGGCAGTTACAGCAACCTCAATGACTACAAAGTACCTCGCGGCGCTGTGACCCACGAGGAAGATCATGAGGGTGATGAGCACGAGGAGGACGATCATGAAGCGGAGAACCTAAGGCGACTGATGAATTCCGACACTTTGCGTGAGACGCACATACTTGGTGCCTCTAAGACAGGTGATTGGGGCTACGTGGGTGCGTCCTATGCACACCAAGAAAGCCTTTACGGCATCCCCGTTCATGCTGATGCGCACGGTGGGGAGCACGGTGATGAACACGACGAAGAACATGGCGATGATCACGACGAGGAACATGGTGATGATCACGACGAAGATCACGACGACGATCACGACGACGATCACGATGACCATGCCATGCACGGCGAAGGAGAGCGGATTTTTTCGACGACTCAATCGAAGGTATGGACGGTCGAGGGGCAATATAATTTGACCGACCGCCTTCTCAATCGTCTTGGCTATCATTTTAGAGACTCTGACTACACGTTGACCGAACAGCACGCGGAGGCTGAGGCGGGGGATGATGCGCATGATGGAGAGGAACACCATGAAGAGGGCCCTACCGTATTTTCGAACCAATCAAAGGAGTTTGGCGTCAAGCTCAACTTCGACACTCAAAGGGCCTCCCACCGGGTTGTTTTAAACGCGGCGGAGGAAAAAATCAGCATCATTGGCGAAGAAGCGTTCATCAATCCCAACAAATCCAAGGAAATAACAGCGGGGTATTACTTCAGCCGAGAGTGGCCAGGACTGTTTCACTTTGATTTCGGTGCTCGGTTCGACAATATCAGTCGATCCGGATCTGTGGCTCATCATGATGAAGCGCATCACGACGACGATGAACACCACGAGGACGATCATGATGAAGACCACGACGATGATCATGGTGACGATCACGACGGAGATGGAGACCATGACGAAGACGAAAAGATGCTTGAACAGTTTGACCTGGATTTTGAAACAACGAGTTTCGCGGGTACTGTTAGCAAGTCCTTTGGAGAGAATCTAGAAGTCTCAATGGGTTTAGCCAAAGTCGAGCGAAGCCCGTCAACGATCGAATTGTTCATCAACGGCCCGCATCTTGCGGCGCAACGGTTCGAAGTCGGCAGTACCGCGCTAAAACCCGAGGACTCTCGCAACGCAGAGCTTAGTTTTGCATACGAATCTGGGGCATTTTTCTGGGATTTCACGGCCTTTAACAATCAAATTGCGGACTACATCTACCTCCGGGATGAAACCGATACCGAGCATGAAGCCGGCGATGAACACGATCACGGGTCCCTGACACTTGGAAATTATGTGCAGGCCGATGCAACGTTTACAGGCTATGAAGCCCAGATAGGAACAGTGATCCCACTTGATGCTGGCCAAATCCGCTTGAAACTCGGACGCGACCAAACCCGCGCAACGCTTGACCGTGGGGGCTATGTGCCGCGCATTCCTGCCACACGAGACCTCTTTGAGGTGTATGGAGACTTTGCACGCTTCAATGCTGTGCTCAGCTATCAGAAAGTGCACGCACAAAACAGGGCCTCTGAGAGCGAAGAGCCTACGAGAGGTTACGACATGGTGAATCTGAGTATCAGTGCACCGCTCACACTTGGACCGATGACCTTGGATGCAACATTCTTCGCAAGGAACGTTTTAGACGAAAAGGCGCGACGCCATACTTCTTTCGTCAAAGAAGACGCGCCGCTGCCAGGCAGAAACCTCGGAATAAGACTCAGCCTTGGGCTTTAGCTCAAGGCGTACTGGCCATCGCGCAACGCTTCTCAAGCAAACGGGAATCGCCTTGCCGATGGCCTCACCCATGACCACGGGCGACAGCCCAATCTTTCTCAAGCGCGATCAGATTCTAAGACCGAGCCGGGCCGCAATGTCGCCAAGCTCTGAACCGCCAAAATATTTTAAGGTTGCGCTGTGCTGGGACCTGCCACAAAACGTTGCGCGAGGCTCAAGAGAATCAGCCCAAAACCCAAAACATTCCCCACAGAGTTAGACAATGCAAGCCCCTCTAGTTCGAGCGTTGGCAGTGAAACGAGCAATCCGCCGAAACCAAGCAAACCTGCAGCCCAGTAACTTAAGCGCCCGATCCTGGGCAGGAAGCGTTGCGCTGCCCAAGCAATTGCCAAGATCCCTAGGACAGCCTCGAACACAGACAGTGCAATCTGTTGCCAGGGACCAAAGCCAATCAAACTCGGATTCACCACAAACAAAAACGGCACCCAATAGATCGCGATCCCCATACGCATCGCCTCAAAGCCAGTCGCCACCGGATTTGCACCTGCAATCGATGCGGCAGCAAAAGCGCCTAATGCTACCGGCGGCGTGATAAATGAAAGCATGCCCCAGTAAAGGATGAATAAATGGACTCCGAGCGGCATCAAGCCACCCTCGATCAACGCCGGTGCTAAAACAATGGCCAAAAATACGTAAGCGGCGGTTACCGTTAAACCGATGCCGAGCACAAAGCTGGTCATTGCGCCCATTACGATGAGGATCCAAGTTCGGTCACCCGCGACAAACAGCAACTCGTTCACCAAGGTACCTGACAACCCGGTGACCGATAAGGCGCCAACAATCAAACCCACTGCTGCCAGTATTGCCAGCAGTTCGATCAACAACTGCCCTACTCCGGTTAACCACTGTTTCAGGACTGCCCTCGACATCCTTTGCTGAGGCAGAATCTGATTAATCAAGAGCAAAGCTGCGGTCGCAACCCACGGTGCCAGTGTCTCCTGTTGCAGCACAAGTAGGAGCACGATCAGCAGTGCGAACGCGCCAATATAAAACCAACCCTCAACAAGGACTTGCCGCAAAGGAGGAATCTCTGATTCCGGCATCCCTTTAATGTCGTGCTTCAGCGCGTGTGCATCGAGCTGAAGATAGAGCGCTGCAAAATAAAGCAGCGAGGGTATCAGCGCTGCTAAAGCCACCTGGTAGTAGGGCATCTCAAGGAAAGTGGCCATTATAAAAGCCGTGGATCCCATAATCGGCGGCAGTAATACACCGCCGGTAGAGGCACAAGCCTCGACCGCGGCAGCAGCCTGTTTAGACAAACCTTGGCGGCGCATCGCCGGGATCGTCAGCTGTCCAGTGGTCATCACGTTCGTGATAACACTGCCGCTCATCGACCCCATCAGTCCACTTGAAACAATCGCAACTTTCGCCGCGCCGCCGCGGGTTCGCCCCAAAAACGCGAAAGCGAGCCGGATAAAAAATGCTCCGCCGCCAGTGTGCTGCAGGGTTGCGCCAAAGACAACGAAACCGATCACCAGCGTTGCAAAAGCTCTAAAGGGTAGCCCGACAATACTTTCGATGCTCATGGCATGATAATTCGCTGTCTCCGGCAGCCCGATGGCCATACCAGAGATCATCTCGGGCATTCGATCCGCGATGAGTGGATACAAAGAGAAGATTCCGGCAATCAAAAACAAAGACCATCCGGCGACCCGGCGGACGGCCTCAAGCACCAGGATCCAAAGCGCGAGGCTCGCCGCCATGGCATGATTTGGGGCCACGAATTCCCAGCCTTCATTGACGATCGCCTCACCATGATAGAGCAGCCACATCGGTGCTAGCAGCGCACCAAGACCCAGCACGCCATCAAGCAACAACCAGCGACTGGGCCTTATCAAAAATGCACCTGGCAACAATAGCGCGATCAACAAAAAGTAGTACTGGGTCTCTAACCGAATCCAAGACCCAAGCAGCGGCGCGCCCCACAACCTCAGCTGATCAATCACTACAAAGCAGCTCAGCAGGGCAATCACGGCAGTCAGCCAATCTTTGGAATCTGCGAATGGTTCCCGCTCGGTCATTGCGCGCGCCAAATCGGATCAAAGCCCGCCGCATCCAGATAGTTTGCGCGCTGGATCAGCCAGGCCTCAGACCAGGTTTCTTCATCATCCATTAAGCCAGCTCGAGTCGCTAACAGATCAGTCCAAGCCCGCGCCAGCACTTTCTGACGATCCAGTAGGTGCTGTTGATGCTGCGCCATATCTTCATTCCACAGGCCAAGCGATTGAAAATATCGAATCGCGCCCGGATGGTAAGGTACCAACCACTTGAATTTTTGCCGGGACATTTGCCAACCCATCGAGCCAGGGTCAGCGTTTTTAAAACGCTCAAAACCTTGATCGATCGCAGAAGCGACTGCGTACACCATCGCCTCATCTCGGCGATCCAAAGTCGTCAATATCGGATAAGGATAGGTACCGCCTTCATGGGGCTGTGCCTCTGAAATCCCTGCGCCGCGAACCGCCATATTCGGCATCATATAAGGCGCAACGCTTTGAACCCGTTGCCAACAAGCCGAGTCTTGGTGATCCATCGTCAGCCAGCGGATACCCCTAGGGGAGGCTTCAAGCCGCCGTGTGGGGCCTGACACTGTTGTCGCATAGGCGGTATCAATCTGACCCGCAATCATTGCATTCCACATAGCGACATAACCGGGAAATTCAACACGAGTGACATCTGCCCAACGCAACCCACCACAGGCCATGATTGCCTCAGTGGACACATTCAGCGCTGGCGCGCCCAGCACATAGGGCACCCGCTTACCCGCAAGCGCTTGAATGCTGTTGATTTCAGAGTCAGCCGCAACGGCAATTCCTTGATTAGACAATCCCAACGACATCATCACGACCCTCAGAGGCTGAGGCCCCCAACGCTTTCCAGAGAATTGAAAAGTCCCCTCTTGGGCAAAATAGGTCGAAACCCCATTGGCCGAAAACTGCACGCGATTCACCATCAACGGTAGCAACCTTGAGACGTCGTTTTTCCCTGGAATAACCCGCAAGGTGACCCGGTGCTGGTCTTTAAGCATTTTGGCGATGCCAACTGCTTGGTTGTAGCCCGTTGTGCCAAGATTGTAAGCACTCCACGCCATCACTCGAGGTAACTTTGGGGATTCCGCTACTGCGACACCAACAAAAGCCATCAGCAAAGCCGATAGGATACTTTTTTTGATCATGAACGACCGATCCGTTTCCAAAGATTGATGCGGTGAGGCCAAGGAGTCTGGCACTCTCGACTGCGTTCTGTCCAGCAACCCCTTTTACCCAAACTTTCTTAACAATGCGGTTTGAACCGTCACACCGCATAAAGCGCGGGCAAAGCCCAAGCCCCAAGGGGCTGCTATCGTCTACGCCACGAGTTCTGCTAAACTCAAAGACTGCCTCATCCGAACCAGTTAAGGAGCAAACCGTGGCCAAAGGCGTAGCGTGGTATTACCTCAGAAAGGGCTGAACGACCTGTGTAAAAGCATCCAAGTTTTTGGAAGCCCGTTCCGTCAACATCAAAGAAACCGTTTTGGCCAGCAAAAAACTCAATGCTGACCATTGTCCCGAAGTAACTGACAATGCGACCCGATTGATTGCTATGAAGGGTAAAAAGGTCGAATCCTTTGACTTAAAACCAGGACTCAGTGACGCGGCCATCGCTGCCATGCTGGGCCCCACTGGCAACCTTCGAGCACCCACACTCAAAGTTGGTAAAACCGTTTTGGTTGGTTTTAACGACACCGTCTTTGAAGAAACCTTCGGCTGATGACCTTCTAAGCCTAGCCTGAGCCCTTAGAACTCAGGCTGGGTCAGCGAAGAGAAGGCCCGCGCCGCCACCCGGTTAGTGAATCGAGCGGTAGGGTTCGCCTGATCGCACCGTAAGCGCCACCGCCTAGAGAAAGGCCTCGCAGCCAATCAACCATTGAAATTTGCCCGGCTTTGGCCGCGAGCAAGTCGTAACGGCCTTAATGACTGACGAGGCCATTTGCTGGGCAACACTTAAAGCGCTGAAGAATAAACAGCCTCCCCAAGACAAACACAGGATACCTTCAACACTCAGGACCCGCGCAAACGTGCTTGGTAATCATTGACGCGCCAATCGACGCGAGCCAGCCATTGAGACTCATCGCAACGGGCAGCATGATGCGCCGATATTTGTATCTCATCGAGCCCAGAACGCAGAGCCATCGCAAATTGGTCCGGCAGCAAATCGCAAACCCCACGGATCACACCGGCATAGCCTTTTACCCTAAGCTGTCGCGCCAGCGTAAAGATGCGTCCGTCAGAAAAGTTGTCTGCATGAATGTGAACCCGTGCTTTCGTTAGACAGGCATCGAGGGCCTCGACACGGGTCGCCGTATCAATTTCAAAAATGTCTTCCACAGCCGCGTCCACAGCAAAACCTGCTTCGGTAACAACAACACTCATCCCACCCTCCCTTGTAACTTAATCACTGGCCTGTGAAGACCGCACTCGGTTTTGCCTTGACCGCGCCATCGTCCCTCTCGTGAGGTTTCCCCAGCCCTTAACGGCGTCGTGCATGGCCAGCAGCCGACCGAGCCGTAACCGGAAGCAATCAGAGGATGTCTCGGCAGGTTGTGCCGTTGAAAATAGGCTTCGATGCGCCGCCCTGTCCAATGGGCGAGTGGATTTACTTTAAAGCAATCACGCTCTGCATCGAATTCAACCAATTCAACACCCGCCCGCGTCTCATTCTGGTATCTCTTTTGACCCGAAATCCACCCGCTCAATCCTTGTAAAGCGCGGTCTAAGACTTCCACTTTTCTGATGTGGCAACAGCGATCGGGGTCGATTTGATGTAATCGTTGGTTCGGATCTAGCCGCTTACGAGTAATGGGATCAACGCTCATAGGAGCCACCCCAGTCAAGCCAAGCCGCTCAATCAACTGCTTGGCATATCGCGTCGTCTCATCAAAGTGGAAGCCAGTCTCCAGAAAAATTATTTTTTGATCGGGATTGATGCGCGCGGCCAGGCTTAAAAGCACTGCGCTTTCGGCTCCAAAGCTTGAAACCAAGGCCAGATTGTCGCCGCCAAAATGTTCAAACGCCGCCTCCAGAACCTGTAAAGCCGACAAATCCGACCAGGCTGCGCTGAGCTGATCAGCAAGATCCGATTTTGGATGATTATCCATTACCGACCTCAACCTCAACACGCGCATAAGCCGCGGTTTGAAACACGGTAGTGCCGACCCTGCCCAAGGTCTCTAAAAATGTTTCATGGGCATGCGTTCGCTCCGCTAAATATTGGTCCACGATACGGGCAATTGCGGGCACAATTTCATCGGCGCCAAAACCTGGTCCGATTTTTTCGCCGATCTGTGCGTGTTCGCTTGCGTCACCCCCTAAGGTAATTTGGTAAGACTCCACACCCCCCTTATTCAGACCCAGAATCCCGATGTGACCGACATGATGATGCCCGCAAGCATTGATGCATCCAGAGATTTTAAGTTTCATGGCACCAATGGTTGCCTCGAGACCCAAAGCATCAAAATGCTGAGCGATTTTTTGAGCGACCGGTATGGATCGCGCTGTCGCCAAAGTGCAGTAATCCATACCTGGGCAGGCAATCAAATCCGAAATGAGCCCAACGTTCGCCGTATGAAGGTCGATCTGCTGTAACCCATCAAATATCGCCGGCAGATTTCCAAGGGGCACGTGGGGCAAAACCAAGTTCTGTTCGTGACTGACACGAAGCTCATCAAAACTATACCCCTCCGCCAAATCCGCTAAACCGCGCATTTGCGTGGATGTCGCATCTCCTGGGGTCTTACCTTGTTTCTTGAGGCTGACGGTAACGATTGCAAATCCTGTCAATCGATGCGGCGCAACATTCTGTTCAACCCAATCCCGAAATGAAGGGTCACTGAGTAGCCTTTGATGATAGGGCAGTTCGTCAACATCAGAATTTTGTTTGAAAGCAAAGTCCTGCTTCAAGGTTTCAAGCAGCGCCTGATCTGCGCCTGAGAATGTTGGCCTGATTTGGTCAAAGGCTGCATTGACCTTTTCTCGAAAAGCGTCGACACCTAGGGCCTGTACCAAAATCTTGATCCGCGCCTTGTATTTGTTGTCCCGACGCCCCTCAAGGTTATAAACCGCCAAAATCGCTTCTAAGAACGGCAACATATCCTCGATCGGTATCCCGTCATGCAGAACCTCACCCAGGATTGGCGTTCTGCCGAGTCCTCCACCAACCCAAACTTTGACTTTGAGCTGACCATCACGGCGTAATAATTCAAGTCCAATGTCATGGGCTCGAATGACAGCACGGTCCACCGCTGACCCTGTCACCGCAATCTTGAATTTTCTGGGCAAAAACTGAAATTCAGGGTGATCGGTGGACCATTGCCGGATCAATTCAGCGTAGGGTCTTGGATCTTCGATTTCATCTATCGCTGCGCCGGCGAAATGATCAGCTGTAACATTACGAATGGTATTGCCGCTGGTTTGAATCGCATGCATGTCAGCCTCAGCCAAGGCATCTAAGATATCGGGGGTATCAATCAGACGAGGCCAATTAAATTGGATATTTTGCCGTGTCGTAAAGTGCCCATAGCCTTTATCAAATCGATCAGCGATGTCGGCCAGGGTTCGCAGCTGCCGACTGGACAAGGTTCCGTACGGTATCGCAATACGCAGCATATAGGCATGCAATTGCAGATAGACGCCGTTCATGAGCCGTAGGGGTTTGAACTCATCCTCGGTTAACTCGCCAGAGAGTCGGCGTTTAACCTGGTCTCTGTACTGCTGGTTTCTCGTTTTTACGAATGCTCGATCGAACGCGTTATAACGATGCATCATCATTCTCCGCTTGCTTACCGTGCCAATAATTTGTCGGACCACGACTGCGAAAATTCTCTCGATAGTCATGTCCGCGAACCTTGCCGCCTGCTACCTCTATACTGATCAGATAGGGACCCACGACCCTGTGCTCTTCTCCATGATCTATGAGTGCTTGGTGGGCAACAGTGAGATCATTGAAGACTCGCCCCTGATGCATCAAGGGGCCCCATTCATCTTGATCGGTGAGGTAAACCACCTCACCGCCCTCGAGTGCATTGGCGGTCACAAGAACCGGTGGTTTAAGACGCGCCATGGCAGGCCTCCAAAGTGTGATCAAGAAATGTCAGGTTCAGTTCAGGCGAAGGGCGCAGGCCATAGAGCAACATCAGAGGATCTGTAGCCGGATCGTCCTCCAAAGTCTCCGCCAGTTTCCCCAGTGTGGTTACAAACGCTTTTTGATTCGGCATCGATGCTGAAGCGATACCGCTGACAGGAGTCTCTGGATCTGCGCCGTGCATTAGCAGTCGGCCCTGAACAAAACGCGCGGCGCGCCGGCCCATATAGATCGCGGCGACTTGATCATTTTTAGACAGTCGCTGCCAATCCTGATCAGCAAATCCGCCCATCGCGTGTCCGGTCAGAAAGGCAATTTCGGTGTTTCTGCCGCGCTGGCTGAGAGAGCACCCGATCGCAGCTGCTGACGCTGAAGCCGCCGTAATGCCCGGAATAACCGACCATGGGATACCCCGGGTCACACAGGCGTCGATCTCTTCATCCAGCCGTCCGAATACGCTTGGGTCACCGCCTTTGAGTCGCACCACAACATGACCCGCTAGGGCAGAGTCTTGAATCAAACTGTTGATTTCAGACTGGGAAGTCGAAGCACCATGGCCTTTTTTCCCAACATTCAAGAGCGTCGCTTCTCGCCGAGCAAGATCTAAAATCTCGGCGCTGACCAAGCGATCGTGAATCACGACGTCCGCTTGGTCCAGAGCTTGGCGCGCCTTGAGCGTTAATAAGCCGGGGTCGCCTGGGCCTGCACCGACAAAAGTAACGTGTCCTCGCCGCACTAGCGCAGGCGCCTGATCTTCGAGTAACGCGTTGATTTGACGCTCATCCGGAACTCGGACGCCATAAAAGTCGCTCTTGTCTAAGCCCACACCAGCACTGTCAAAAAAGCGCCGCCAGAACCCGAGACGGATCGAAAATTCAGACAGCTTTTTGACGCGGGGGCGCAGCGCCGCGGCCTGCTTGGCCAGAGCAGAAATAGTCAATGGCAACAAGGCCTCGATCTTAGCTTTGATGGATCGCGCCAAAATAGGAGACGCGCCTTCTGTCCCGATGGCTACGACCACCGGGTCGCGATCAACCACAGCCGGCGTAATAAAGTCTGATCGATCCATGTCATCTGCAACATTGATCAAAACGCCGGCCGCTCTGGCGAGGCCTGATACACGAGCGTTGTCTTCGGGTAGATCATGGGCGGCGTAGACGAGCCGGGCGCCTTTGAGGTCATCGGCTTCAAGATCCCGATTGTACAAGGACAATAGACCTTGGCGATGCCAATCGACCAATGCACCTGCGGGTTTGCAGGCGAAGACAAAGATCCGTGCTTTTGTCTTCAACAACAGTTTAATTTTGGCGACAGCCATCGCGCTGCCCCCTGCAACCACAACGCGCTGATCGCGTAGCGCAACAAAAATCGGGAGAAATTCCATTAATCGGCCCTTTTAAAATCGGGGTCATGATAGAATTATTTTCTGAATTTAAGATCAAATATCAGATTTAAAAGAACATAATCCTATATTTTTAAATTAATGTATGAAAATTTCCTAAATAATGGACTTATCTATGCACGCCACTCTTGATTCAACTGATCGAAAAATTCTTGAACGGCTGCAATCGGATGCCCCTCACTCGCTAGAGGAGATTGCCGTTGCGGTTAACTCATCGAAAACGCCGGTCTGGAATCGAATCAGAAAAATGCGAGCAATGGGCGTGATCAAACGCCAGACCACCCTTCTCAATCCTGAGGCCCTCGGGCTCGAGGCGTGTTTTTTTGTCCTCATACGAACGAACGAGCACGATGCTGTGTGGCAGCAATCTTTTTTAGAGGCCTTGCAATCACGACCCGAAGTTGTAGAGGCTCATCGACTAGCAGGCGATATCGACTATATCGTGAAGGTGTATGTCGAAAATAGCAAAGCCTACGATGCGTTCTATCAAAACCTCATTGCCGAGGTCAAAATCTACAACGTCACCGCGTTACTCTCGATGGAGGAAATCAAATCTACGACAGCACTGCCGATTCCTACGCCATCCTAAAGCGCCGGCTGCCCGCCTTCACATCAACGCATTCAAAGCGCACATCCGGGATAACCATCGAGGCCCCTGCGACCTTGGCTATCTGCTCTCAGCCCCGTCGCTAGGCTTGCATTTGGCGCCAACCGCTTTCGCCAAAACGCGGTGCAGGCAGCTTTGAACTAGCGAGGGCACTGACCTAGCGAAGGCCTCGACCTAACGAAGGCACTAACAACAGAGAAATGCCCTACGCTCAAAAAGCCCCCATCGATCGGGGCAGCCCTTTAAGAGCGTTTAGCGGTGACTGCGGATGAACGCAGTTGACCATCGGGGCTGGGGTTGTTCGCAACCCAAACACAAAGCTGGGGATCTGCATGTCGTATCTCACCGCTGAGGTGAATGCCTTCTTTGGTAAACGTACCCCAAGTATTGCCGTTACTGATGCGGATATTGCCATCATCATCGACTTGATAGATGAATTCAGGAGCAAAAGGATGTTTGATCTTCGGCATTATTCACCCACCCATTCTGTCAGCTTATGGTGTAGCCAGCGCACTTTACTCTCTTGATAGCCTGACAGCACAATACCGTTCATATAGGTCGATTCAAGCCCCATCTGAACTTTAGGCATGTTAAAAGAGTCTTGATCAAACACTTTGCCTAGAAACCCAAGAGCACTCGACCAGTTTTCATCCTCTTTAAGCCAATGTACTTTGGCAGCAGGTGGTCGCTCGCCTTCAAATGGCGCGAGCATAATACATTCCATAATCGCAGAGCGGTGATCATTACCATTGGGACGAAACCGATACACAATCCCGTTAAAAGCGCCCCAAGGGTGAAAGTTCGGGAACAATGTGTAATCGAGGCTATCCATCAATTCTGCATCACAGTAGAGATCCGCTCGATCACCCGCAATCGGCCTTAAATTTTCTCGACTTCGATCCGCCAAAAATTGGCGCAAATGCATTTCATCCGGAACCTCCGGCACTTCCGCATCAAAATCAAGATCCATCATCGAACGCATCAGATCGGCAGTGCTGACATCAGTCAAAAGCGGACTGTGTGTGCCCCCGGGGGTAATGACCCTTGCACAGTTCTCCCAAATATCGACCTGACTGTTCACATCACCAATGCTGCGCATGATTTGAGGATGAGTTGCATTGACGTGAAAAGCCTCACAGAACGCTTCTTGAGCAATCTTCCAGTTACACGGCATCACTTTCGCAACATGGGCCTGCTTGTAAAGGCTGCCTAAATTCCAGCGCTCAAACTGACTCGCCAAATCACTGATGAAATCATCAAACGGTGCGCAATTCTGATCAGGATTGATAAAGATAAACCCCGCCCAAACCGCCAGCGGAATTTCCGGAAGCGAAAAATCGTCTTGATTGATTTGAGGAAAATCCCAGTCTGCTGGAATGTCCTTCAGCTGGCCATCGAGCTTCCAACAAAACCCGTGAAACGGGCATCGGAGTTCTGCGGCATTGCCGTCAAATTCTTTCAACATTCGGCCTCGGTGTAAGCAAGCATTGGGATAGGCTTTGAGCTCACCGGTTTCTGTCCGAAGTACTAAAAATGACATCCCTGCAATATCGTATCGATAATGATCGCCTGGCTCTGGGATATCCTCCTCTCGACAGGCAAACTGCCAAACCTTTTTCCAAAGATGTTCAACCTCCCGGTCATGCCACTCAGCGGAGGTATACCGCTTGACCGAATATTGCTGCAATCCCATGTCTTTAGGCGACTGCAATCTCAAGACCTCTGGAACCGGTCGAGAATCAAGATCGAGCAGCTCCTGGTAGGTCACTCCGGGAGACCTTGGCATCGACACCGGATCTAATGGTTTATAGGCTTCTGACATATTGTTCCCCTCACTAACTGTGTGACCCATTCAAGTCACGCTTGTAAAATCGTTCACCAACGGCTAACTCTGCGCACCCAGCAACAGACTAACTTTCTCCCCGGTTTACATCCAGCACACAAACCACAAGCCAACGCAAACCGACTCTATCGACACCGACGCCGCAGCGACACCAAGCTGAAACCTTCGAACGGGTCTTGCTCTGCAATCTGATTCGATGGCCCCTATTCGGCGGTCACATGAAGCTGCCTGTACCAAGGAGAATTTTGCTTCCTAGTGACCGTCCCAGCTACATTCAACGACGACCCCATGATGCAAAAAAACTGACGATCAACCAAGATCACCATGGTGCCTCGATCTGATAGCTAGAGCAACCAGATCGCACTGAAGACCACCCGCTCAGTTGCTCCTCATCGTGATAAAAAGGGGATAATTTGCTCACCGATCGTTTTCATAGCCACATATCGAGTATCAAAATTGGGCAGGGTCATCACCTGCTTTAGACCCGCCTGTTCAAGCTCAAACAAACGCTCCAAGATTTGGTCCTGGGTCCCGACAAGCGCGGTGCCCTGCATTATTTTAGGCGTTAAAAATTTGCGCTCCTCGGGCAAGACCCAGCAGTTATGCCCCATATGAATTCTTTGATGTCGGCGAGATTCCGGATACCCCTCCAAGAGCGCGACATAATCATCCCAGATCTCAGAAAACAGATTGGGGGGTTGATGACCAAAATTCCGATATTGATCATACGCGTAATGAATAGCCGCCATCGCCATGGCGCCACTGGTCTCGATCATGCGATCTGAATTGGCTGGCTCTCCCGGCTCGAGCAACGCAATCGTGGTCAAAGCTGTGGTATAAAAATCGTCTCGATCAAGCGGAGCATCTCGCTGAGACTCAAGGGCCAACCAGGCACCCTCCATGACAGCGGCGCTGGCTGGTAATGACAAAACCGCACCATCCCCATAACGACCCGCGAGCCCTAAAGACTTTGGGCCAAACCCTGAGACGTAAAGCGGGATCTTTGATTTAAAATCGACGAAACCTTGATCCGGCATAATGTGTTTAATGAGCTTCTCGCCCCGATCCGTTGGCAATTCAGCCTCATCGCCCTTGAGTAAAGGTTGGATGGTCTTTAAGTAAGTTTCGAACCCACGCAGATTTTGAGGGGGAAGGCCCATCACCCGCATCGCCGTATTGCCCGCACCGAGACCAAAGAAGGTACGGCCGGGTGCCAGTGCATTGATGGTGGCAATACCCGCAGCATTGACGGGCGCAGGACGCGTCCCTGAGATCGCAACACCCGTACCCAGCTTAATCGACTGAGTTCGGTTCGCGGCGAGTGCCAGGCAGGCATAGCAGTCGGACCAGAGCATTTGACTGTCTGCGAACCAAGCGTGAGAAAATCCTTGCGCCTCGGCCTCTACCGTATAGTCGATATCCTGAATGTGACTGGCAATGCAGACTCCAATATCCATAGTTTCTCGTCAGTTTTTAGCGCTTGCCCTGCATTGGCGCTTGGTTGGTCACCGACTATTCCTCGTCAAACATGTCAGGGGACTCAGCGACTATGACGTCATAAATCGGCTTAAAGCTGAACCAGCCACCGACTTTTGAGCCTACTTGTGTCTGAGTCAAACGAGCAGTTTCCGGATCGATCAAAACAGGCGTTCCAGCCGCCTCGGCCAGAAGTTGGCTTTGGCAGGTTCGCTCCATGGTAATAAACCACCAAGCGGCCTCATCGATTGTCTGGCCGACGGTCAGCAAACCGTGGTTTTGCAGGATCATGGCTTTGTGCTTGGCAAGCTTTGCGGCAATCCGTTCGCCCTCACTGGTTTCAAGCACCACACCAGAAAACTCGTCAAAGAGCACATGGTCTTCAAAAAAAGCACAGCTGTCTTGAGTCAGTGGATCCAGCAAGCGAGACAGCGTCGAGAACGTTTTGCCGTAGAGCGAGTGGGTGTGAGCCGCTGCCGTGACATGGGGCAAGTGCTTGTGAATCTGAGAATGGATCGCAAAAGCGGCCTGATTCAATAGGCCATTGCCCGCGGTAATTTCTCCGGCGTGATTCACAAGAATCAAGTCTGACATGCGCATTTGCTTAAAAGACCGACCCAGCGGATTCACCCAAAAATGGTCAAGCTGCTCGGGATCGCGCACCGTAAAGTGGCCGGCGACCCCTTCATCAAATCCAAATTTTCCAAACGCTCGCAACGCCGCGGTGAGTTTGCGTTTGCGCTCGATCCGTTCTTCGGCCAGCGTTGGCTTCTGCGGCGGCCATGCATCGGCTTCGGTTGTAGGTTCGGTGACATCCATGGCTTCTGACATATTCACTCCCATCTCTTCACTGCGATTTTTTTGATTCTTTCACGAAAATCATTCCTTCGCCAATGACGCTCGCTCAGCGCAATGCTTCTGACCTTCTAAGCTCGAGCGCTATCGAGCAAAGGGCCATCACTGTCCGGTAAAAGCCGGCGCCCGCTTTTCCAAAAAGGCAGCAACGCCTTCACGATTATCGCGACTAGCATGGGCTTCGGTCTGAAGATCGGCTTCAAGCTGCATCTGCTTGTTGAAATCGTTCTCCCAGCTGGCCCAGTAAGCCTTTCGGATGAGCCCCAGGGATCGTGGACCCGCCGCCAAGCGCTGCGCCATGGCCATCGCTTCGCTCTGAAGGTCCTCTTTGGGTACCACTCGATTGACCAAACCCCAAGACAAAGCATCTGAGGCAGGCAAGCGTTCCGCCAGCATCGAGAGCTCCATTGCACGACTCCAACCAATCATCCGCGGCAAATACCAGGTCGCGCCGCCATCTGGGACAAGCCCGATTTTCGCAAAGGCCTGCAAGAAGTAAGCATCTTCTCCCGCGATGACAATATCGCCGGTCAGCGCCAGACTCATTCCAACTCCAGCGGCTGGGCCGTTGACCGCGGTCACAAGCGGACAATGGAGGTTTCGCAATTTGTTCATTAAAGGCGCGTAGTGGGTTTCAAGCGCCGATCCCGCAGGCGGCTTTGCCCCAGCTTCGCCCCTCGCCTGCAAGTTTGCGCCAGCGCAAAACCCGCGACCCGCAGCGTTGATCAGTAAACACCGCACACCCTCGGTTTGGCTCGCGCGAGACACTGCAACTGAAAGTTGCCGCACCATCTCTCCCGATAGGGCGTTGAGCACCTCTGGAGCATTTAATGTGACCACCGCCACATCGCCATCGAAATTCAGCAACACTAATTCATCACTCATCACTCAGACTCCTTATTTTTTGACGTCTGGATTACACTCTGTTGTGCGCGCAGTGCAGATGTCGTTTAACCGCAGCTTAATCAGGAACCCAAGCAAACCATGAAATCCATGCCGAAGAAAGCGATCGAACCATTGACCGAAGAGGAACTCACCTTCTTCAAAACCTACGGCTATCTGATCAAGCCCGATGTGCTACCGCGTGAGGTCTGTGATGAACTCGTCGATCTAATGTGGCAAAGCGCGCCCTCCTCCTTACACCGGGATGATCCCGAAAGCTATCAGCCCCTTCCCGCGCAAGACTGGTCAAGCGATGCAACACTTTTTATTCAGGCCGACAAGTGGCAATACCGGGCCTGCGGAACCCGTCAGCCCTTGATTGATGCCATGACTCACCCCCAACTTTGGCAATGGGGTGAGCAATTACTCGGTGAGGGCAACATTCGGCTACCCAAGATTGATGGCAAACCGATGGGCCATCAGGGGCAAGCCTGGCCTGACGGCCCGGTCGATCCACAAAACACCGACGGCGTTAGAGGAATCTATGCCACCCTACCCAATTCAGCCCTCGCCGCGGCAGAGGATAAGCTTCATACCGACGGGCACCCTTTTCATTTCGGGTGGGTGTGTTTGCTGGAAGACTGCCCCCCCGATAGCGGCGCCTTTAAAGTTTGGCCAGGCAGCCACCGACGATTCGCGCCGCTATTCCCCATGCCTTACGATCAAGCAAGAATTCCATTTTATGACCATCTACCCTCTCACAAGGGCATCATTCATCCCGATGCCTACCTGCAAGCGGTTAAAGACGTTGAGGCAGACACCCACCCAGTCGATTGCTACGGCAAAAAAGGCAGCGTTGTGCTTTGGCATCATCGTCTGGGCCATATGGCAGGACACCACAGAGGCAAACACAAAACCATCAGGCAGGCTCTGCTGTTCGATTACAATCATGTCGACCTTGATACCCAGCGCTGCAAGCCCACTCCCGATGATTTATGGCTGGACTGGAGTGCAGAGCTAAGAGCCGCTGATTGCCCTCTATCCAGTACCCTCAAGGCCGAACAAATGCTGCCTGGCTGATGCGCTTGTTAAACTTAAGGTCCTTCATCAGCAAATAAGTCCGACTTCAGCTATTAATAGAGACCCCATCACTCCGCGCATTTATGCTCACTGCTTGAGTTGCTGCCTATAGGTGGGCTTCTAAGTCTGAGGGTGCTGCAAACCACCAAGTCTGACATTCAGGTAGCCAGCGTAATTCCGAATCCCAAGTCCAGACTGCCAGCTACCGCCCTTCAGAGGCCCTGACTGAGGAAGCCCAGCAAACATCCTTAAATCTCAGATGCAGCCAACCCAGACACGCTTGCCTAAAACAATTTTTCGGCTGTCAGTACTGTGCAAAACAGAATCACCCCCACC
>CALIKQ010000057.1 GCA_938017975.1 uncultured Pseudomonadales bacterium
GGAAAGCAAGTTTTCCCCCGATTCGAAGTCTGTTTCGAGGCGTTAAATCGGGTTGAGTTTGATGAGGTTCGAGCCGTTATCCTAGGACAAGACCCCTATCATGGAATGGGCCAGGCCCATGGATTAGCGTTTTCAGTGCCCAATGGGCGGCCACTGCCGCCGTCTCTAAAAAATATTTTGGCAGAAGTCCGTGAAGACCTTCGTTTGGACGAGGAAGTATTCAGCCAGGGTGACCTGACGGCCTGGGCCGAGCAAGGCGTGCTTTTATTAAACAGTATTTTGACCGTCGCTGAAGGCCAAGCCCATGCTCATCGAGGGTTTGGCTGGGAGGCTTTTACAGATCTGGTGATTGCGAAGTTGGGAGAGCGGATTCAACCGCTTGTTTTCATGTTGTGGGGCAACGCAGCACTGCAAAAAAAAGCCCTCATTACTGGCGCTCAGCACTTGGTGCTTACAGCACCGCACCCTTCGCCCTTGTCGGCTTATCGCGGATTTTTTGGTTGTCGTCATTTCTCACGCTGTAATGAATTTCTGGAGGCCAGCGGAATGTCGCCAATTGACTGGTCGTTGCAAGAGGAGAAAGGCTAGCGCAGGGCGTCCGAACTGTTGCTACGCTTACCGATAGAGACTGAACCATTTATTAGATCGCTTCGCTCAACTGTCGCTGGGTAAGAGCGCTACGTTTAACTGACACGGAAACAACCCGGGTTCGATCCGTTCATTGAACCGGCTTTGGTGCGGTTTTGGATCTGATCAAAGGCGAATTGTCAGGACCGCAGTGTCACTGTGAATAGGCTGCTCGCGTACGGTTGAGTCGACGATGGCGGCGCAAAGTGCGCCGGTCTTAGTTTGAATTGACGCAACGATTTCTCCGCAGAGGGTATTGTCCTCTGTATAGACCTGCTGGCCAGGGTAACTCTCGCCGTCAGCCTCGCCATTGATCAAGACTTTCTTAGGTTTGCCGCGATACTGCACCCGCGCGATGATTTCTTGCCCGAGATAACAACCCTTCTGGAAATCCACAGCCCCGTTTGTTGATAAGCCGAGTTCGTAGGGTTGGAATCTCCCGCGCTGAGCCTCATTGATCCACACTAGCCCTTCTTCGATGTCCTGTTCCTGCCACTGGTTGTCCGATATGGCGGCCCCGAGGACTTGGTTTGTCCATATTTCTTGGCGGGCTGAACGTTGCTCAATAGAAACGGTAAATTGATCCGCCAGAGGCGCACAAGACATGACGCCATAGCAATACAGATCACTAGAGCGATCGATCAAAGTTGCTTTTGAAAAAACAATATAGTGTTGCAGGAGTTGGATGATGGGATTCACCATGTCTCGATGCATGCTGATCAACAGGCTCTGGTTTGTTGACTCAGTGAGTTGGTGCTCAGAATCTAGAGCTACGATGAATGTCGTCTCGACTCGTCCTTGAATGTTAGTGATGGCCCCAAGGAGGCTCTTTCCCGGCACAAGTGCTTCAAGGTTGCAGGTGCAATAGCCCTGGAAAAATTTGATGGCGTCGCGACCAGTGATTTCCAGAATGCCCTGTTGTTTCAGTGCAATGACTTCCATGACCCTTCCAGTGTTCCCGCGGAGTGTTTGTATCACGTGTCTTTGTGAGCTTTTGAGACGCTCGGTACATAACACTATTGTTTGTTCTCAGACATTAGCTCAGGTTCAGACCAGGGCCGTCATGAGCTCGTAAGGTTAGTTGAAAAATTGTGAAATGCCAAAGAATAACCGTTGAAATAATCTATCCCACATTGGAATGAAGGCCGCGTGATGTCATGCCCTGCTGATTGATTTCTCGCTGATCGTTGGGGACATTGTCTAACCCTTTGATCGAGGAACTCTACGATCGCGTAAACTAAACGTTACGGTAACGTAGGAGAAGAGGTTAGGCAGGGTTCGAAGGTTTTCTGCATGTCGGATACAAACGCGTCGCATGGCCACAGCCGCGAAGAAGGGGTACGTGATCATGAGTCGACTGCGAACCGTGAAGGAGTAGGCTGTCGGCGTCCGGGCCGGATGTTGATCAAAGAGCCAAGGTTTGGCGTCCGCGATGGGAAACCGACGCTAGATAAGCCGGCTAAGATAGACGTTGTGAGGTGCTCGAGGCGGTATAGGAAGTGTGGGTTCATTCCTTCTGGATAAGTTCTCCTCTGCTCGCAGAGGCGGCTGGGATTGTTGGGACGCTAAAGAGTTGCAATGGCATCCAAAACGCTCGATGAAAGGTCTTAAAAGCAATGTTTTTTGGGCGCACAATAAACGAGGAATTGTAAGATGGTAAGAACACCCGAAGAACTAAACAGGATACGTTGGCGGAGTCGCCGGGGGATGGCGGAATTAGACCTCCTATTTGTTCCCTTCTTTGAAGAAGTGTTTCCTTTTCTCTCTGAGGCACGACAAGGGACGTATGTTCGAATGTTAGCGGAGGAAGACCCGGTGCTCTGGGAATGGTTCAGTGAGCGGACGGAACCCGTGGACGAAGCGTATTTGGATCTCGTGAGACTGATGTTGCGGCGGGTCCAACCATAGTCGTCTCGTCGGAGGAACCGCAGCTCCATGGGTTTGTATTTGACCTCCGGTTAGGGCCTTCAAATTGGGTCGGCTTAACCAAAATGATGGCGGTCGCTATGGGGTTACTGGCAATTACCCTCAGCGATCTAAGGGAAAGTTGTGTCGCTGGATTGTTGAATTTTATTGTTTGTATACAGATTTATCGACTCGCTGCCCATTGGTTTTGGCCCTCCCAGTCTCGCGCTGTAAGAGTTCACTTTTTTGCGGGCCTCTATTGGGTAACCAACGTTGGAGGACATGAAACGTCTTTTAAACTGGTGAGCTCGGCGACCCTGCCCATTGGGATAGGCCTTAGACTGTACTCACAGCATGCTGGTTACCGGCGAATTGTGGTGATCCGTGATAGTGTCGATGCGCAATCTTTTCGTCGCGCCAGGGTCTGGCTTCGGTTCGCTTATGCATAGTTGTGCGGGGTTAAAACCGTCTCGCGCGGCGTCTCTAGGGTGTCAGGGTAGTCAAGATTATAGTGTAAACCGCGGCTTTCTTTGCGCTGAAGCGCGGAGCTGACAATCAGTTCCGCGACTTGGACGAGGTTGCGTAGCTCGAGGAGGTCTCGATTGATGGTATGACGCGCATAGTAGTCGTTGATTTCTTGCTGAAGCAGTGAAATGCGCCTTTGGGCTCTTAGCAGCCGTCGGTTAGAACGCACGATGCCTACGTAGTCCCACATGAGTCGTCTGAGTTCTTCCCAGTTATGAGCAAGAATAACGTCCTCGCCTGATCGAGACACTTGGCTCGCATCCCAGTCGGGAATGGAATTGGTGGGTGCTTCAATCCGTTGCTCGACGGCAATTGCCTCGGCCGCCGCCCGACCGTAGACCATGCATTCAAGCAACGAATTACTTGCCATTCGGTTGGCTCCATGGAGTCCGGTATAGCTAACTTCTCCGACCGCGTAGAGACCTGGTAAATCCGTCTGGCCATGTTGATTCGTGATGATGCCGCCACAGGTGTAATGGGCTGCTGGGACAATTGGAATTGGTTCCTTCGTGATGTCGAAGCCGTGGGCGAGACAGCGTTTGTAAATATTGGGGAAGTGGTTTTTGATCAGCGCGTCATCTTGATGGCTGATGTCGAGCAAAACATAATCGCAGCCGAGCCGTTTCATTTCGAAATCAATGGCTCGAGCCACGATGTCTCGTGAGGCCAGCTCGCCTCGTGGGTCAAATTGCTTCATAAAAGGGGTGCCATCAGGGAGCAAGAGGCGGGCGCCTTCTCCCCGCAAAGCTTCGGAAATTAGAAACGATTTCGCCGTAGGGTGGAACAGACAGGTTGGATGAAACTGATTAAATTCCAGGTTTCCGACACGACAACCGGCCCTCCAAGCCATGGCAATACCATCCCCAGATGCTGTATCGGGGTTGCTGGTGTAGAGATACACTTTGCTGGCGCCGCCAGTGGCGAGCACAACATTCGAGCAAGACAAGGTTTGTATCTTCGAAGTGTTGATATCAAGGGTATAGACACCGCGGCAGACTTTACTAGACTCGCCCAGTTGATCACTGGTAATCAGATCGATCGCGATCTGATCGCTAAAAATGGTTACGCCTGGTTTTTGATCGAGGGCTTCGGCTAAGCGCTCTGTGATTTCTCTGCCCGTCGCATCGGCGGCATGGATTACCCTGCGATGACTGTGTCCGCCTTCTTGGGTGAGGTGAAATTCTGATTGTCCTTGGCTATTGATGCGGGTATCAAAGTCCACGCCAAGGGTTACAAGCCAGTCGATGATCGATGAACTTTGCTCCACCACAAAGGCGACCGTCTCCGGATTACACAATCCGTCTCCAGCGATGAGCGTATCCTTTATGTGGGCTTCGACACTGTCGTAGTCATCAAGGACCGCAGCGACTCCGCCTTGAGCGTAGTAGCTTGAGCCCTCCAGTGGTGCTTCCTTGCACAGCATTGCGATCGAGAAATCATCGGGGAGGTTGAGCGCCAAGGTCATGCCAGCGGCGCCGCTGCCGATGATCACGACGTCAAAGTGCGTTTTTGAGGGTTCTGTCATGTCTGAACTGTCCGTTGGGTGAGGCTATTTTATAATGGATCGCCGATCGAAGTACGCAAGTCTGATAATATATAGGTCCTGCAAATCGTGAATTTCTTCTCAGAAACGAACCCTTGCAGATTTTTGGGGTCAAATTGAGCAAAAGGGAAAGGGTCGCGTTTTGAAACCTGATCAGGAATCCGATCGACGTTTAGTGATGCGCGCCCAGCATGGGGATAAGCGTGCCTTCGATTTTTTGGTTTTAAAGTATCAGCAGCGCATCGCTCACGTCGTGTCCCGTTTTGTGCGTGACCAAGATGAAGTGGCTGATGTCACGCAGGAGGCTTTTATTAAAGCTTACCGCGCGTTGGCGAATTTCCGAGGTGACGCTCAATTCTATACGTGGCTATACCGGATCGCGACCAACACCGCCAAAAATCACCTGGTCTCGAAGTCTAGAAGGCCGCCAGACACCGATAAAGACATCAACGATGGGGAATTTTCAGAGAATTCCGTTGTCTTAGGGGGGGGAGATCGGCCCGAGATGCTGCTCGCTAGGGATCAGTTGCAAGCGGTCGTTATGAGCGCACTGGGGGCGCTGCAGGAAGATCTTCGGGTTGCTTTGGTGTTGAGGGAATTCGATGGTCTCAGTTATGAAGAAATTGCTGTGATAATGGAGTGTCCAGTCGGAACGGTGCGATCGAGGATTTTTAGAGCCAGAGAGGCCATCGAGAAAAAAATTGCTGAAATGGGATGACCGAAGTTACAAGGAGGTCTGGTTGTTTAAGGGTTTGAGATGCATAACAGGTTGTGTCGTAAAGTAGGACAAATTCAAAAAGCACGAACTTAATAGGGCGACCTTAAAAAGCAGGACCTTAAAAATAATCAGGGTGAAGCTAAGAAACCTGAAAGCTCGAGAAAAAGAAGCGGAGTAAAGAAGCGCAATAGAGAAGCGGAATAGAGAAGCGGAATAAAAAAGCGTAATAGAGAAACGCATTAGAGAAGCGAAATTAAAAAAAGACCAAAGACCAAAGACCAAAGATAGAGCGAGAGAGTGATTGAGGGCGCGAGCGAGCTCTCCAAACTTTTAAAGAGGATTGGCCTGAGTGCGAGTAAGATTGGGCCGGGTGAAAAGTAAGTTCTACTTCGCTAAAAAGTGAAGTGCGACCAGTGAGAGAGCAAGAGAGCAAGAGAGCAAGAGAGCAATATGGACTTAGAAGATAAAATCAGGCTGTCTGCCATGTTCGATGGAGAAGCCACGGACCTCGAGGAACGTCGTTTCTTCCGGGATCATGCTCCTGCGGATTCGGCTCTTGAACTCGCTCGGTGGGAGGCGGTTAGGCAAGCTCTGCGTGGTAGACAACCCTCATTTATCTCTGACACGCATCAGGTTGCACTGTTTGAAAGTATCCATGAGGCCATCGCCAATGAGGCGCCCTTGGCTCCCGTCTCCGAACCAAAAACGACGTCTAGACGCCGACCCATGGCATTCGCGGCTGCGGCATCGGTGCTGCTGATGGTCGGAGTCGCATTGATGGTGCCTGAACTTCAAGATATAGATTCCGTGCAGAACAGAGACGGGGTCGCAATGAACGCGCTTGGGGATGATGCGCGCAAAGTGAGAGACCCGGCTCGAACAGAAGTGCTCTCTGTTGCTCTGGATCCAAGCAAATTAGGCACTAACGAGCTTGATGAGGTGGATACCAATCCCGATCTCCGCGCGCTGGACGCGGCTGGAAGAGCGAAGTTACGTGCGTATTTGCAGCAACATGATCGCGTTTCCCAGAGTGGTTCAAGACAAGCGTTTGTTAATTATCCGAATCCGAGAGACGGGGACCAATAAGGAACACAAGCTATGTTGGTTCTGCCGACGCAACTCAGAAATCAAAATAGTACCAAACGTTGGTGGTACGCGTTTGCGCTATGTTTGATGATCTGCGCTGGATCATCGCAAGCTGCGAGCCTTACGAGAACCGATAGTGCGGCATCTGAGCCGCAATCGGCTGAACATTGGTTATCCGCGATGGTTTCTGCTTTTTCAGAACAGACCTACTCAGGCACTTTCACTTATATCCGGGGCTCAGAATTTACCACGATGCAGATTGCCCACGATGCTCGGAATGGACCGGTGAAAGAGGCAATTCTTCGGCTCAATGGCCCTAAAATTCAAATCAGGCGGTCAGGAGATGTCATTGTTTGCCATCATGAAGCAGCGAATCCTGGCAGTTTGCGCCATGACGTACTTCTCGGACCTTTTAGTCAATCTTTCAATGACTTAATTCAACAGTCCAGTCGATTTTATGAGCTTCGACTTTCAGGTGAGGGTCGAATTGCAAATCGAAGCGCTGTCCGGCTTTCGATACAGCCTGTCAAGGACGATCGATTTGGGTATTTTTTGTGGATTGATCGAGAGACCGGTTTGCTACTGCAATCCCACTTGCTTGAGCGCGGACGAGTGAAAGAAGTTTTTTCATTCTCGCAAATAGAATTTGATCAGATATCGGAGGATGCCTTTGCCTCCTTAGATGAAACGCGTACAGTCAGTCACCGTCTGACCGATGATGTTATCGAAAAGGACGCAAAACCTACCTTTAAAGTTCGATGGTTACCCGCAGGTTTTCGGGTGGTACGGCAAGCTGGTAATCGGGTACATTTTAGCGACGGACTGGTCAATTTCTCTGTGTTTCTGGAGCCGAAAAAAGGCCTTCCCAATTTAGCAACTCAAGTGCGAGGCCGCACGATTGTGACACGGACGCTGAAAAACCAGCAAGGCCAGGTGACGATTATCGGTGGACTACCGGTCGTCACAGCACAGAAACTCGCCGAATCGGTGGAACCGATCTTATACTGAACATCAACCGTAAGTATTCATGGGTGAGCCTGAGAGCTTGCTGGTAATACTTAGCGTTTTGGAGCGGCCTGATGATCAAGGCAAGAGTGGTCGAGGAGGAGTCAGCAAAATTGATTGTGGTGAATGAGCCAATCCATTGCCCTGGATGTGCAGTGGGCGGCTGCGGCGGTAAGCCAGTTACTCTTGCGATGAGTTCGCCGCTTTCCGAGGGGGAGGTCATTTTGGAACTCTCCCCAAGGAACCTAGGTTTGGTTTTACTCAACAGTTTGGGTTTGCCATTGATCGGAATGGTGGCGGGGATAATCGCTGGTGCGGCCATGCAATGGGGAGAGGGCAGTCAATTTGTCTTGGGGTGTTTGGGATTTGGAATGCTTGCGGCGGGCTGTCGAGTGTTTGAATCCTCCCTCATAACAGTGAACAGAGACAAAAAATAGAGTATTTAGTTCTATGAAATTAACCGTGATAGGAATCTTTTTGAGTTTGGCGTTAGTGATGATGGCGCCAACGAGGGCGAGCTTGCCTGATTTCACTGAGCTCGTCGAGAAAGCTGCACCGGCAGTCGTTAACATCACAGCGACGCGTAAGATGGTCAGTCGGGCTGAGCCTAATCAAGAAGAGATGCCTGAACTTTTCAGAAGATTCTTTCGAGACTATCAAGGGCGAAATAACCCGAGACCTTCAACGGGATCAGGGTTCCTAATATCGAGCGACGGTTATCTTTTGACCAACCATCACGTCGTCGAGGGTGCCGAAGAAATTATTGTCGCGTTGAGCGATCGTCGCGAACGAGAGGCTACTTTGGTTGGTGCAGATCCGCTCTCTGACCTAGCGTTGTTGAAAATTGATGAGCGTGACCTGCCTGCAGTTTCGATTGGCTCATCGGAGTCGCTCGATGTTGGCGAGTGGGTGATGGCGATTGGGTCGCCGTTTGGGTTTGAATTGTCTGTGACCGCCGGTATTGTCAGCGCAAAAGGGCGCAGTTTGCCCGATGAACGCGGTAACTATGTGCCGTTTATTCAGACCGATGTTGCGATCAACCCAGGTAATTCTGGCGGGCCATTGTTCAATCTTGAAGGAAAAGTCATAGGGATCAATTCCCAAATCTTCACCCGTTCGGGCGGATTTATGGGACTGTCATTTTCAATCCCGATTGATGTGGCCATGGAGGTCGTCGAACAGCTGAAAGATAAAGGCTCAGTGTCCAGAGGCTGGTTAGGGGTTCAAATTCAGCGAGTCGATCGCGATCTGGCAGAGTCCTTTGGGCTTGATAGAGCTGCGGGAGCGTTGGTGACGCGCGTCTTTGCAGACAGCCCTGCAGATAAGGCCGGACTTGAGGAAGGCGATATTATTGTGGAGTTTGGAGGTAGGGCGATCGATCTCTCATCGGACTTGCCCCAAGTCGTTGGACGCATTAAAGCTGGGTCAGAGACATCGATGGACGTGGTTAGGAATGGAGAATTGCTCGAGATCGCAGTCAAGGTAGGGGAGCTAGACGCGCAAACGCCCTTGGCGCAAAGCGTGCAGCCGCGTTCTCCAGCTGAGAATCGACTCGGCATCCAAGTCCGGGCACTGGCCGACGATGAGAAAACCGAGCTTGCGGCTGATGTTGGCGTGGTGGTTGTTGATGTGGCAGCGGGTCCCGGCAAGCGCGCAAATTTGGTGGCTGGAGATGTGATTACCTCGATGAACAATCAATGGCTGGATTCGGTTGCAGATTTCGAGCGAGCGCTTGCTGAACTTCCTGGAGGGGTTGCGATTCCGGTACGAATTGTTCGCGGACAACAACCTCAATTTATAGCAATCAAGCTAGATCCTTAAGCGCAATAGAAGCTAAGCTGGATGGCTAAAGACTGCCATATCCATTAGACTTCGCGGCATTTCAACGGTCAGGCCGTCCACTTTATGCACCCAGACTACATCCGAAACTTTTCGATCATCGCGCATATTGATCATGGTAAGTCGACCCTTGCGGATCGGTTTATCCAGATGTGTGGTGGATTGTCAGAGCGGGAAATGGCAAATCAGGTGCTTGATTCGATGGATATCGAGCGAGAGCGTGGGATTACGATTAAGGCGCAGAGCGTTTCGTTGATGTATACGGCCGAGAATGGTCAGGAGTACCAGCTCAACATCATCGATACGCCAGGGCACGTCGACTTCAGCTATGAGGTCTCTCGGTCCATGGCCGCTTGTGAAGGGGCGCTCCTCGTCGTTGATGCTGCCCAAGGGGTTGAAGCGCAATCGGTTGCAAATTGTTACACCGCAGTAGAGCAGGGTTTAGAGGTCTTGCCCGTCTTAAATAAAATTGATTTACCCCAGGCTGAGCCTGAACGGGTTTGCCAAGAAATCGAAGAAATTATTGGTCTTGATGCAAGCTCAGCGGTTTCGGTCAGCGCCAAAACGGGAGTCGGAGTTCAGGCGTTAATCGAACACTTAATCGAGTCGATTCCGCCACCGAAAGATTATCGTGACGAACCTCTTCAGGCATTGATTATTGATTCTTGGTTCGACAATTATTTGGGCGTGGTCTCCCTTGTAAAGGTTATCAAGGGCGAAATTAAGAAAAAAGATAAGTTCATCATTGCCTCAACCGGAAAAACGCATCAGGCTGATGCAGTGGGCATCTTTACGCCTAGGAGAACTGAGACAGGAAGGTTGGGTTCTGGAGAGGTAGGGTTTTTAGTTGCGGGAATTAAGGAAGTTCGAGGGGCGCCGGTCGGGGATACGCTGGTCACGCCTGGCACTGATACCCCAGCTCTGCCGGGTTTCGAGCGGGTTAAGCCTCAGGTCTTTGCGGGTATGTTCACGGTCAGCGCAGACGATTTCGATAATTTTCGCGATGCGCTAGAAAAACTGACTCTCAATGACGCGTCGTTAATCTACGAACCCGAGAGCTCCGATGCGCTTGGTAGCGGTTTTCGTTGCGGTTTCCTTGGCATGTTGCACATGGAAATTATCCAGGAGCGGCTTGAGCGAGAATATAATCTAGATTTAATTACTTCGGCGCCCACGGTGGTTTATGAGGTTTTACTTAAATCAGACAAGACCTTGACGGTAGACAACCCTTCCCAGCTGCCTGATATGGGTAGTATCCAAGAGATGCGAGAGCCCATTGTTCAAGCGAATATTCTTGTCCCTTCGGAACATTTAGGCAGTGTGATTACATTGTGTGAAGAACGTCGTGGGGTTCAAAAAGACATGCAGTTCGTGGGGAAACAAGTTGCCTTGTCTTATGAGCTACCAATGAATGAGGTTGTGTTAGATTTTTTTGATCGGATTAAATCAGTCTCTCGAGGATACGCTTCTTTGGATTATAGCTTTGTCCGCTTTCAGGCCGCGCAGCTTGCGCGCTTAGATGTGCTGATTAACGGAGATCGAGTGGATGCCCTCGCCATCATCGTGCACAGAGACGATTCTCGAAGCAAAGGGCTAGCGCTGACCAGTAAAATGAAAGAATTGATCCCCAGGCAGATGTTCGATGTGGCTATTCAAGCTGCGATGGGCGGTCAAATTATCGCGAGACAAACCGTTAAGGCGCTTCGCAAAAACGTGACCGCGAAATGCTACGGCGGTGATATTACTCGAAAGAAAAAACTTCTAGAGAAGCAAAAGGCGGGTAAGCGCAGAATGAAGCAAGTGGGCAGCGTGGAGATTCCTCAAGAGGCTTTTTTGGCCGTACTAAAAGTAGACCGCTAGGTGCGACAACAAGGAGAAGAGGCTGCCCTATGGATCTCAGTGTAAATTTCCCATTGTTGTTGGTTGTCTTGACCGGACTTTGTGGCGGTATCTGGTTGTTGGATTTATGGCTTCTACGTCCTCGGCGTGCACGCACAGATTCAAAGCAAGACCGACAGCCCGTCGTTGTCGAATACGCGGCCTCTTTTTTTCCTGTGTTGTTGTTTGTTCTCGTACTGCGTTCTTTTTTGGTAGAGCCCTTTCAGATTCCTTCTGGCTCGATGATCCCGACGCTCGAGGTCGGAGATTTTATCTTAGTCAACAAGTACACCTATGGTCTTCGGTTGCCCGTGATTGGTACAAAAGTTGTCGCTCTGGGAGAGCCTGAGCGGGGAGACGCGATGGTCTTTATCCCCCCTCATGAGGAGCAATATTTCATTAAACGTGTCGTGGGTCTGCCTGGAGACCGGGTTAGGTATCAAAACAAAACCCTGTTTATTAACAATGTCGAGCAAGTGCAGACGTTCCTAAACGAAGTAGAGGAAGTGCGTCCAGGCCAATTGAGGTTTTTAGAAAACCTTGGCGATCGTGCTCATGCGATTCATCGTAACGTTTATCAAGATGCTCGAATTCAGGAGTGGTTGGTCCCAGATGGCCATTATTTTATGATGGGGGATAATAGAGACCAAAGCAGTGATAGCCGGTACTGGGGTTTTGTGTCCGAAGAAAAGATTGTCGGCAAAGCCTTTGCCGTATGGCTCCATAAGGAACCCGGTCTTGCGCTGCCCAATTTTTCTAGGAATGGCTGGATTGAATAAAAAGATACCAAGCGGTAGGCCTGATTCGGCGCTGGGCCTTGCGATGTCAGATCTTTTGATTTGGTTGGTTATTGTCGCTGTCATTGTCTCGGTTGCAACAAAGTTTGTACCGCACTATCTCAATCATCGAACAGCAGTTGGGATTGTCGAGCGGTTAGTTGAAAGCCCCGATAGCCGAGGGCTTGATGCTCGTGAACTAAAAACAATGATAGAGAAGCGGTTCAAGATGAACAGCCTGAACCATTTCATCAAAAATGGTTGGGTGCAAGTCGTCTCATCAGATCGCGTCCGTGAGATCAATTTAGATTATGAGGTACGCGACGAGCTCATGGTTAATATTGATTTTGTAATTAAGTTTGACGATCGCGTTACCCTTGCGAACCAATAGTTTGGGCGCTTCAGAAAACATTGATCAGCTCCAGGAACGACTGGGTTATCGATTTAAAAACCCCGAATTACTCCAACAGGCGCTCAAGCACCGGAGCGCTGGCGCCAAGCATAATGAGCGCCTAGAATTCCTAGGGGATGCTGTGCTTGAGTTGGCCGTCACAGATTTGCTTTACCGCCAGTTCGAGACCTCCGATGAAGGTCGGCTCACGCGATTTCGCGCGCGATTGGTTAGGAAAGAAACGTTGGCGGAACGAGCGCGAGCGCTGGTACTGGGCAGATTTCTAGTGCTCGGATCTGGAGAACGCAAATCCGGCGGTTCGGACCGAGACTCAATTTTAGCAGATGCCTTCGAAGCGATTTTAGGTGCCATTTATCTAGACGCTGATTTTTTGGTAGCCAAAGAAAGAATCGAATGTTGGTTTGAGCAGTCAATCGAGGGCCTCGATACCTTGCCGCAGGAGAAAGATCCGAAAACGAGATTGCAAGAACACCTGCAGGGACTGGGCGAGCCCGTGCCAGAGTATCGCGTCGTTTCTGTCTCTGGAGACGACCATCAACAGCGTTTTAAGGTTGAATGTCGTTGTTCTCTGATTGCCTCGAGTCAGATGGCTGAGGGAGATTCGATTAAACAGGCTGAACAGAAAGCGGCGACAGCCTGTTTGGATCGCTTGATTTCGGAGAAAGCCGGTGCCTGAACTGCCCAAAGCCACACGATGTGGCTATGTTGCCATCGTCGGGCGGCCCAATGTTGGTAAGTCGACGTTGCTCAATGCATTGCTCGATCAAAAAATCAGCATCACATCCCGAAAGCCCCAGACTACACGGCACCAGCTGCTCGGTATTAAAACAACTGACTGTAATCAAATTTTATACGTTGATACGCCCGGGATTCATACCGCGGGTAAGCGCGCTATTAATCGCTACATGAATCGAAATGCCTTTAGCGTCATCAGTGATGTTGATGCTATTTTGTTTGTTGTGGATCGAAATCAATGGTCTCAAGACGATGATGCTGTTGAGCAAGCGGTGCGACAGAGCGCAGCGCGGCTCGTCGTTGTGATTAATAAAGTGGATTTAATCAAGCCAAAATCCGCACTTCTGCCTCTGTTGCAATCGATTCATCAGCGCCTCCCCAAAGCTGTGGTTATTCCTGTTTCAGCTCAGACAGGCGATAACTTGGATGCGCTGGATCGTGAGGTTCAGTCAATGTTGCCAGAAAGTCCTTTTTATTTTGAGGAAGATCAAATTACCGATCGTAGTGAACGCTTTCTTGCGGCCGAAATTATTCGAGAAAAATTAATGCGTCAATTAGGAGAAGAGCTTCCTTATGCACTTACCATTCAAATTGACACCTTCGATGTATCAGCGGATGTCGCGCACATCAATGCAACGATCTTTGTTGAGCGTGAAGGTCAAAAGACAATTTTAATTGGCAGTGACGGTCGTCGGTTGAAACAGGTTGGCTCAGATGCTCGGCGAGACTTAGAGCGAATGCTCGGTCAAAAAGTGATGCTGAAAACGTGGGTCAAGGTGAAGTCGGGCTGGTCGAATAGCGATCGTGCGTTGAAGAGCCTCGGATATGACGACCTTTAACGAACAGAATTTGACAGGCTATGTATTGCACCAGAGGAAATATCGGGACACCAGTCTGATAGTTGAGTTTTACTCAAGAGAAGTGGGCCGCGTATCCTTGCTGTTCAAGGGGGTGCGTCGCCCGACGAAAAAAGCCAATACCAATCAATTGTCTGACCTGCGTCTATTTCAAAAGTTGTCCGTTCAAAAGATAGGTCGAGGCGAATTACCTCTTGCCAAAGTCATCGAGTCGGCTTTCTCCCCAAAGACGTTGACGGGTTATGAGGCGATTATCGGTCTTTACGTCAATGAATTGATGGTTCGATTGACAGGTCGGTTTGAAGCAATGACGGAGCTTTTTGATGCTTATGAACGTTGGGTTGCTGAGATCTTGGGCCAAGGTTTCCTGCCTGCGGGTTTACGCGAATTTGAGTTAACCTTGCTCTCGGAATTGGGGTATGGCGTAGATTTTGGTTTTGACGCGGTCAGTGGAGGTGAAATTGATCCTGATCAGTGGTACCGCTATATTCCCGGATCGGGATTTGCGCCGGCCTCGGAAGAGAATGCTTTATCGTTTAAGGGCGATGAATTGCGTCGCCTGGCGACGGGCACAATGACGACCGCAGGCGCTCAGATTGTGAAACAGGTGGTACGACAGGCAACCCACCAATTACTCGAGGGAAAGCCTCTTAGGTCCAGAGATTTGTTGGAAAAGGTCAGGCGATGATTTTAGGCTTGGGAACCGATCTTGTGTTTGTCAAAAGGGTGGAGAAGGTCTTAAACAGACATCCCTTACGATTTCCTCAGAAAATTTTGACTGAAAAAGAGCTTCGGCGCTTCCAACAACTAGATACTGCCAGAATGGCCGCGGCATACATCGCTAAACAATTCGCCGCCAAGGAGGCAGTTAGCAAAGCGCTTGGAACTGGGATGCGGCAAGGCGTCCATTTTAGCTTGATCGAAGTTTCAAGAAATAAGTCAGGACAGCCAGCGGTCTCGCTGCTTGGTGATGCTTTATCCGTTGCTGAGCAGCTCCAGGTGCGCGCTTGGCATCTCTCTTTATCGGATGACTCTGGATTTGTTGTTGCGGTAGCAATTGCCGAGAGTTGAATTGAATCGATGGGATCGCCGTCTAAGTCCGTTTGGGTTGAGACAACATCGAGAGCAATTGTTCTGCCTGTATGATGACCGGGTTCACTTTTAATATATCCGTTTCATTGGCTAATTCTAGATGGACCGTTGTGACGAGGTTCTCGAGCGCGGGAGCACCGGTCATCGCAAGTCCGCCGGCCATTTTGTGAAGAACGTTCCGCGCCAGCTCAATGTCCCGGTTACCGGCGGCGTTCACCAGATCCAATAAATCTTCTCGCAGAGTCTGCCGCAACAGGGTTTTCAGCTCTAGCGCGAGCGCTTTGTTACCGCCAGCTCTCGCCTCGGCGAGCTGGTCATCAAAGATCAAAACTTCAGGGCCTTTGTGGGCAGTCGAAGATGGACCTGTAGAAACAGAAGGCTTGTTTTCAAAGCGGTTACTAGCTCCAGTATCCGCGTCACCGATTGCATTGGAGAGATCATTTCTAGCGGTTAAGCCCTGCAGTAGGTTGGCCAATTGACTCATTGATAGGCTTTTTTGCGGAACCGCTCTGTTCAACGGCTTGCGGGTGATAATCAGTGTATTGTCTAAAGCGTGTCTATTTTCAATCGTCTCGATGTGATCCTGAGTCGCTCCCTCTGGCGTGAAATCGATGAGCAAAGTATCTCGATTGGCACGTTGATACCTGCCCATCGCTCCGTATTGGGAGACTATCCGAAACTTAACTCTCGATTGGATCAGAAGACGAATCAATGGAGACTGATTGGGATCGGTCTTAAAGGAGTGAATGACGATAACTCGACTGCTGTCGTGCCCAGCTGGTTCTCCCTGAAATCTGCTCAATATCGTTTGTTCAATGTCGAATAACCAGTGGTTCCTATGATGGACTCGAGCAATGATGTGGGGTTTGGGTGCCTGGCGTTTGCCGACGGCGGTGCTAAAACTTTGCACAATGGCGTCATCTGATATGAGCAGGATTGAGCCTGGTTCACCGCGCTGAGCGAGGCTAATACCCTGACGAAGTAGCCAGCGTTTTACGATCATTGCCTCAAAGGAATGTTTAAGGGTAACGCGCGCGCGTAAGTCTTGTTGCGGAAAGCGGTTATCGACAGGTATGCACCCGGAACAACCAACCGTTACCACGGCTGAATCGCTGAGAGCTGTCGTTACGGAAATGTCGAGTCGTCGTTCGAGAGCAGACCATTGGGATGATAGCAGTAGGGTTGTGCTTTCGAGTTCAGCGGATTTAACGCGACTGGTCAGCACCGTAACCATTTCTTTCAGCTCGAGTAGGTTCACGCTGAAGTGCCTTGGCATCGACTGACTTGCAGAAAAATACATTCTCCTCCTCAGTCGCTGCGTCATGTCTAATGCAAGCTGACGTCCAATCGCGTCTATGTCGATGCTTCCCCTCTGGCTGCTCTGAGGATGGAAATCCTGTTTAAAGAGCTGGGCCAAATCTAGGCTATTGATGTGCCTGGCTAATGTCGCTGAGTCTTGCTCCGGTGTAGCAGCGAAATCGGTAGCATCGTGGGCCGGGCTTGGTTCGTGAAAATCAAGTGCATCTCGCAACGATTGCTCGGTTGAGCTGTCGATAGTTTGGCTGTTCATTGATGCCTCGCTGATGATCACTGGGTTAGATTGAATGGTTCTGAGCTTATAAGGGGCTTGTCATTCTCGGGAAGTAGACTTTGGATTATCATCCTGTGAGCGTCTGCTAGGAGAGTCAACATTAAATACCCAACCATAGAGGATTGCGTAGGATCGACGCCATTGGTCGCGCTGCAACGACTACCTGGCAATACTTCAAATCGCATCCTGGCGAAGTTAGAGGGCAACAATCCTGCCGGATCGGTTAAAGACCGTCCCGCGATGAGCATGATCCAGCGAGCTGAGCACGCAGGTGCGATTCGTCCAGGAGATGTTTTGATCGAAGCAACCAGTGGCAATACAGGTATTGCTTTGGCGATGGCTGCAGCGATCAAGGGGTACACTTTAAAATTGATCATGCCAGCACATATGAGCGAGGAGCGAAAAGCCGCAATGCGGGCTTACGGAGCAGAATTGATCTTGGTGAGCCAAATTGAGGGGATGGAAGGTGCACGAGATCTGGCCGAGGCAATGGCTGCAAGAGGGGAGGGTATTGTTCTAGACCAATTTGCGAATCCCGATAATCCGCTCGCGCACTATCTGGGCACTGGCCCCGAGATATTTGAGCAAACTCGAGGCGAAGTCACACATTTTGTGAGTTCCATGGGCACGACAGGGACGATCATGGGGGTGTCGCGTTATTTCCGTGAAGTGAAGCCGGAAGTTGAAATCATCGGTTTGCAACCCATAGAAGGTCAGGCGATACCCGGTATACGGCGCTGGCCGGAGGCTTACCGACCGGCTATTTTCGATCAACAAGGCGTCGACCGCGTGATTGATATTGATCAGGCAGATGCAGAAGCGATGATGCGACGATTAGCCAGAGAAGAAGGTATTTTTGCGGGTGTGTCATCGGGCGGTTCAATCGCTGCAGCGCTTCAAATCAGTCAAGAAGTAGCTCATGCCACGATTGTTGCAATTGTTTGTGATCGTGGGGATCGTTATTTGTCGACAGGTGTATATGAGCCCGAGTTAGCATAAAATACTGCTCCCGCGAAGCTGACGGCCTTGAGCGGTCGAAAAGCATGGGATTTGGCAGAGGTTATGCGAAGAAAAAAACAACCTTTCTTAGAAACTGGCGAGGTCCTCACCATCGAGGGTGCATGCCTCAATGCAGACGGGAAGTTTAAGGCCCACGGCCTGCTTCCGGGGGAGCAGGCGACCTTTATTCCGCTTAAGCGTCAGAAAGGGGTTTGGGTGTGTCGTTCAGAGCATATTGATCAGCTGCACCCAGATCGTGTAGAGCCCAAATGTGCGTATGCACAGCTTTGTGGGGGCTGCTCGTTTCAGCACTATGCGCGTCCGGCGCAGTTATCGTTTAAATCGAACTGGCTCGAGACCCTGTTTGAAGACTGTCAACCAGAACAGTGGCTCGAAGTGATCTCTGGGCCAGCCTATGGATATCGCACCAAAGCAAGGCTTGGCGTCAAGCATGTGGCGAAAAAAGGTCGGACACTGGTCGGTTTTAGAGAAGTTGGGTCAGGGCTTATCGCAGAGATGGCGAGCTGCGATATTTTGGTGCCTGAGCTTTCAGCTTTGCTTGAACCGTTGTCTGAACTAATTCATCGTCTCGATGCGAAGTCCTCGATCCCGCAAATTGAAGTTGCTGCCTCTGAGGGTCAGGTAGCTCTGGTGATTCGTCACCTTGATGCGCTATCTGAAAGAGATCAAACGGCATTTGCTGTTTTTGAAAAGGAGTTTGGGGTTCGTGTTTTATTGCAATCTGGGGGTCCGGATACTGTAGCGGCTTTAAGTCAAGATCAGATACCGACTCTGCAATATTGTCTCAACGATCAGGGACTTGTTTTTTCGTTTCACCCCATGGCGTTTACTCAAGTCAACCAAGCCGTTAATCAAAAGATGGTTAACTTAGCACTCGAGTTGCTGGCGCTTGAAAAGGAAGATCGGGTACTGGACGCTTTTTGTGGTATCGGAAATTTTTCACTGCCGATTGCTGGGAAAGTCCGGGAAGTGTTGGGACTTGAGAGCAGTCAGGAGAGCGTTGAGCAGGCTCGGCAAAATGCACAACTGAATGACATCAGTAATGTGCAATTCGAGGTTGAAAACTTGTATGAACTTGAAGCAGCCAAAGATCTACTCAGAGGTTGTCACAAGGCGTTGATTGATCCGCCGCGTTCTGGCGCATTAGCGCTCTGTGAGCAAATTGCAGAAAGCGAATGCGAACGGGTGGTCTACGTATCCTGCAATCCGGTTACGCTCAGGCGGGATGTAGATCGGTTGAGCGCGTCCGGCTTTCAATTATCAAAATTAGGCATGATCGATATGTTTCCTCACACCGCTCACATGGAATCTATTGCGCTGTTGGTCCGAGATAAAGCCAATGGTTAAGGCCAAAGAGCAACAAACGGTCTTTGAGGAGGGTGCTGTCGATGTGGCCCAGTGGATTGCCGAACTGGGCAGCGACCGACCTGATTTAGATCTTGATCGAATAGAGCGAGCTTGTGAGCTTTCTGCGCAGGCGGAGAATAAAGCGATTCAAATGGGAGCAGGCTGGCCTTCAGGGCGCAGCAGTTATTGGATGGGTTTGGAAATCGCTGATATTTTGCGGGAATTCCAGGTTGATGAAGATGGATTGATTGCCGCCATCATTTACCGAGCAGTCCGAGAGCATCAAATCACCCTCAATCATGCGCGAAAGCAGTTTGGCGACAAGGTTGGCGATTTGGTTGAGGGCGTTTTGAAGATGGCCGCAATCAGCAATATTCAAATTCGACACAACGCAGTGGTTTTGGGGGAGACCTCAGACCAAATCGAGCAAGCCAAAAAAATGCTGGTGGCATTGGTCGACGATATTCGGGTTGCTTTGATTAAACTCGCAGAAAGAACCTGCGCAATCCGTGCAGTAGGCAATAGCGAGCGAAGCAAACAGCTCAGGTTGGCTCAAGAGGTTAGCGAAATTTACGCTCCGCTTGCGCACCGGTTAGGGATTGGTCACCTGAAGTGGGAGCTCGAGGATCTCGCATTTAGATACACCGAACCCAAAGCGTATAAACGGATCGCGAACTTACTGGACGAGAAGCGAACGGTCAGGGATCAGTATATCGAAACTGTCGTAGCGCTCCTTGATGCCAAGTTGACGCTCGTGACTCTGGATTCTGAGCTTGAGGGCCGGGCCAAACATATCTGCAGTATTTGGAAAAAAATGAATCGCAAGGGTATTCCTTTTTCGGAAGTCTATGATGTGCGAGCGATTCGAATTTTGGTGAATACGGCAGATGATTGCTATCGGGCTTTAGGGGTCGTTCATAATCTTTGGCGAAACATTCCCAATGAATTCGATGACTATATTGCAAATCCCAAAGACAATGGATACCAGTCATTACACACTGCTGTGATCGGTCCTGAGGGTAAGGTCCTTGAGGTTCAAATTCGAACCAATGAAATGCATCGTGAGGCCGAGTATGGTGTTTGCGCGCATTGGACTTACAAGGATGAAGTGAAAGGCCAACGCGTTGCGCGTTATGAACGTCGCCTTGCTTGGCTGCGGCAGGTAATCGAGTGGCAAGATGAGGTGAATAACCTTCCTGAGTCTGCCAGCGAGATGATGGCCAATGTCAGTTTAGATCGAGTGTATCTTTTCACGCCTGAGGGTCACGTGATTGATATGCCGCCTGGGGCAACCCCAGTAGATTTCGCTTACAAGGTACATACGGAAATTGGGCATCAGTGTCGGGGCGCTAAGGTGAACGGTAAGGTTGTCCCACTCAATCAGGTCCTAATTTCTGGGGATCATGTCGAAATCATCACAGGACAAGACAGCGTGCCGCGTCGGGAGTGGTTGCACTCGCATCTGGGGTACGTCACAACTTCAAAGGCGAAAGCGAAAATTCAAAGTTGGTTTGGATTGCGCGAGCGCCAAAAGAACCTTGATGAAGGCCAGCGGCTGCTGAGGGCGGAGTTGGAGCAGCTCGGACTGGATTCTGATCGGGAAGTGCTGATCAGTGAAGCGTTCAATTTTGAATCGGATGACGATTTCTTTGTCGCTTTGGGAAGTGGCGATTTACAGCTCACCGATGTTGCTGAATGGATCGCAGAGCATGAGCTTGATATCAGAACCTCTACTCAACTACCCCTTGCGTTTACGCAAGATGAATCGCCAATGCTCATTAATGGGTTGGGAGGACGACGGCATCAGATTGCCGGTTGTTGCAATCCGGTTTTGGGGGACTCGATCGTTGGTATCATAAGCGACGCGGGAGCGGTGAACGTGCATGTGCAGGCTTGTGTTGAAGTGTTGCAAGGAGATCCGTACGGAAGACTCATTCGATTATCATGGCAGGAAGATGTTCGAGCGGTATTCTCAGTAGAGCTTGAAGTAGAAGCTTATGAGCGTTCGGGTTTGCTCTTTGATATCACCGGATTATTTGTGACCGAACAAATCAATGTCACGATGATGCATTCGGTGACCGATCGAGAGGCGCAGCGGGTGCAACTGTCAATGACGGTTGAGGTCGGTTCTTTGAAAATTTTGATCAAAGTGCTGGAAATGATGCAGAAGATACCTAATGTGGTTTCAGCTCGACGGGCAGCCACGAAGCAGGATTAAAACTTTAAGCGAGTAGGGGGGGAAGCATGAAAATCATTCTATTGGGTGCGCCGGGCGTGGGTAAGGGGACTCAAGCACAATTTATATGCCAAGCCTATGGGATTCCTCAGATATCCACCGGGGATATGTTACGTCAAGCGATAAAGGACCAGACGCCTTTGGGGATAAAGGTTAAATCTGTGATGGACCGCGGCGACCTTGTCACCGACGAGATCATTATCGATCTCGTGAAAGAAAGGATCAGCGCGTCAGATTGCCAGTCGGGGTTTTTATTTGACGGATTTCCTCGCACCATTCCCCAGGCCGAGTCCTTGCGTGAGGCAGGGGTCGAAATAGATTTTGTGATTGAGATCAATTTGTCGGACCAAAAAATCATTGATCGACTGAGTGGGCGACGGGTACATCCGGGTTCCGGACGGATTTATCATCTGGTTTTTCAACCACCTAAGCGTGATGGGGTCGACGATCAAACAGGGGAGCCGCTGGTTCAGCGAGAAGATGACCTTGAAGAAACGATCAAGGACCGCTTGCGGGTGTATCACGAACAGACCGCGCCTCTGATCGATTTTTATCAGGCTGAAATGCAGGCGAAAGGAGGAAGCTACGGCGTCGTAGAGGGCGATGGTGCAACCGAGGAAATTCAAAAATCGATTCAAAAATTATTGGGCGAGCAAAGTTAATCTAACCACAATGTTCCTTTGTAAGGCCTCAGGTAGAAAGCGCTCGATCAACACTGAGATCGCAAAAAAAGTTGAGCCACCTCAGAAAAGCTGCCTATCTGTTAATCAGCAGATTGGTATCGGCAAAAGGGGTTAGCTTCTAGCAATTAGAATGCTTCGCTTCATTCACTGCATAACTCGATCATGATTGGATTTATCGTTTAGATTTAGAGGCCGAACGAATCGAAAATTTTTTCTCTGTATGCTTAATAACGCTGTAATTTTAGGTAAACCAGACCGTTTTGAGGCTACAAAAAAGTTTTAAAAAAGGGTGTCCAAAGCAAAGAGAATTTTCTAAACTTGACCCCAGCGCATCGATGTTACCCAGACTCTGCCTTTAGCTATGATTCAGAGTTATGCCGAGGAGATGCTTCATAGCTGAAACATTGAGCGAAACAAATAGGTAAAGTCATTAAAGGAGTACTAAACGTGGTCGCAAAAAAGAAACCTGCTGCTAAGAAGAAACCTGCTGCTAAGAAAGCTGCGCCTAAAAAAGCTGCTGCTAAGAAGGCTGCACCTAAGAAGGCTGCTGCTAAGAAGGCCGCACCTAAGAAGGCTGCTGCTAAGAAAGCGGCACCTAAGAAGAAAGCTGCTGCCAAGAAAAAGAAATAATTTCTTAGTACAGCACTGCACCATAAAAAAGCCCTGTAAAAGGGCTTTTTTATGGGTGCCTCAAAAATCTAGTGGCCGATTAAGATTGGTAAAAGCTTGGTTGGACGGGATTTTCAGGGTGGATAGCCGTAGGCTCTTGAGCCAGCCTTTGATGGATTGATCGCGGAATTGTTGCTGCTCAGCCAATGCTTTAATAGCCGATGTTTGAAGAGCCATCAGACCACATTCAAGTCGACCATGATGCTCATACACCGCTGCATCGAAGCTATCGACATTCGATACCAAGTTTTCTTGCAAGGCGCTGATGATGGCATGCGAGAGACCGGGCATGTCACAAGCGATGACCAGCGTAAACTTAGATGAGATCAATGGCGCGCAGGCAGACAGTCCGCACAGAGGACCCCCGAAGTTCGGCGTAGAATCAGATACAACCTCTACGCCTAATGTTTGGTAATACTCGATATTTCGATTTGCGCTGATCAAAGTTCTAGAAGAACACGCCTGAGCGCTCTGGAATGCATAGTGTATTAAGGGTGCGCCCCTATAATGAATCAGCCCTTTATCTTGGCCATTGAGTCTTCTGCCTTTCCCGCCGGCAAGAATAATGCTCGAAAACTGGCGCTGTGTCATAGCGTTGTTATCTATTAAAAGGACAGCATAGCCACAATTTTTAAAGTATGCATTAGCGATGAATGAACCCAAACTGCCAGAACTGTTAGGGCGCGAAAACCCTGCGCCAGCACTGATTCCAAGCTATGAGTTTAGACCTCAGCAGCTTGAGTTTTCTATGTGTATTGAAAATAGTCTCAATCTCAAATCACATTCTGTGATCGAGGCGGGAACCGGCATTGGAAAAACCATTGGTTACTTGGTGCCAATACTTGCCAGTAAAAAACGGGTGCTCATATCAACGTTTACGAAGCTGCTACAAGACCAAGTGATCAACCATGATCTTGCGATAGCCGCCAAAATAGCCGGGTGGCATCGGCAGGTGCAAGTTTTAAAAGGACGCAGAAACTATGTGTGTCGAGAAAAACTTCAGAAGGCTGTCCGTTCCCCACGATCGATGACCATTTCTAAAATAGAAGCAGATCTGATGGATGTGTGGCAGTGGTCGACTGCCAGTCGACTGGGTGATCTCTCTGAATTGGGTGATCTTGAGCCCAGGCTTCATTCGCTGGTAACCGCCTCAGCGACTGAGTGCTTGAAAATGCAGTGTCCCAGTTACTCCGATTGTGCCTATTTCAAGGCACAAAACCGCGCGCGCGATGCAGACGTTTTGATTGTTAATCACCAATTGCTGGTGGCGGGCTCATCGCCAGAAAATGAACTGACGCATCGAGTATTTGAAAATTTCGACGCCTGTTTAATTGACGAAGCAGAGCAATTACCGTCGATTGTCCGCGAGTCGGCGAGTTTGGTTTATGACATCAATTGGTTGACGACCTTCTCAGAGGATCTTCAAGATGAAGTGGGTACTGGCGCCCAAGGTGACGACACGCTTTTGCAATGGTCTAAACGGCTGCGCGTAACCCACGAGGAGATTGTTCGACAATTTGGCTCCGAGGAGAATTCAGGCTCGATGTCTCCCGAACATCTAGAGCAGGTCCTCTCAATGTGTGATCAATTAGAGGACTTATTGTCGGGCTTAATCCAAGCTGTTCAGGTCCGTAGCTCTCGGAGCCGACGCTTACTTCAGTTATCAGATCAATGTGTCGCCCAGTTAGATCGAGTTCTGGCGATTGGGGGCGACCTAGAAGTTGAAGCCCATCGCTATTTCTGGCGGTCTGGGCGTCAAGGTGTATCGTGGTATTGCTCCGATTGGCCGGTAGAAGGTGATGCGCTCCACGGAGCAGTAAGCTTCCTAGATGCTATGACCTGCATCTTCGTTTCGGCATCAATGACGGTTAACGAATGCTTTGATTTCTTTGTTCAGCAGTTGCCAATTGAGATCGACTCAACGCATCGCATCGGCAGTCCTTTCGACTATGAACGTCAGGTTTTAGGTTATAAACCGGCGGTATTACCGAGTCTTGAGGCAGAGGATTTTATGCCCCAGCTACTGTCGTCTATTGATCCGCTGCTTGATGGTAAAACCCTGATTTTGATGACGTCACACAGAGCGTTAAAATTGGCGACGCAATATCTGCGGGGAGATCAAGGCAGAGTGCTGTTTGTTCAGGGCGAGCAGGGCGCGGCGCAGCTCGTTGAAGCATTTATGGCGTCTAAATCGGGTATTCTTCTAGTGACCATGGGGTATTGGCAAGGGATGGATCTCGCTGGCGCGGAGGTCGATTGTTTGGTGATGGATCGGTTACCGTTTAAGTCTCCGTCAGACCCAACTCTGAGAGGCGCCAAGCAGCGGCTTGATGCGTTGGGCTCGGACTTCTTTTTAGAATTTCTGCTCCCAGACTGTGCGCTCAAGTTGCGACAAGGTTTCGGACGGCTTATTCGCAGAGCCTCTGATCGAGGCGTCTTTGTTATTGGAGACGCGCGTTATTGGGATGCAAGTTACGCGCAATATTTGCAGAATAATCTGCCGATGTTCCGCTGGACCGACCAGCTTGATGACGCAGTAGAATTTATAGGAATCTCACAATGATCTTGGGTATTGATACGACCGGCGCCGATTTAAAGATGGGACTTGCGAAGCTGGATCAAGTCAGCAGCAAGAGTTGGTTAAATGGTCCCCGACATTCGCGCATTCTGCTTCCGCAGATACTTGAGTTTCTAGATGAAAAAGATGCTGCGCTCGAGGATTTGTCCGCATTGGCCTTTAGTCAAGGACCAGGATCCTTCACTGGATTGAGAGTTGCTGTGGGGGTGATACAAGGCTTGGCGTATGGACTGGGCTTGCCTGTGATCGAAGTGCCCACAATGGCCGTGATCGCCCTCCAAGCAGGACGTGATCATCAGATCGATGATGTCTTGGTGGCCGTTCACGCAAGAGAGGCTGAGGTCTATGCTGGGTTTTATCGCAATTGCCGCAGCGGGTTTCCAGAGCTTTCAGAAGGGCCGCGTGTTCACACTCGGGCTAGCCTTCAGGACTGCCTTGATTCGGCTTGGGGCCTCGCTGGTGATGGCGCATTTATTTTTGACGATGATGCACACCCGATGCTGACTAAGACAGATATTGTCGATGCCACTGCGGAAGATTTGTTGCTTCTGGCCGTTGAGCAGTTCGATAGAGGATTGACCGTCTCTGCCTTAAAGGCTGCGCCCTTGTATGTCCGAGAAATTGTGGCATCAAAGTCGAGACCTTAAATGCGGTTTTTTTTGAGTGATGAGGGATCGGAAAGGACGTTAATCGATCTTTATGGGGAGAAACCTGCGCTGACCGTTGATTTTTCTCGTCCGGCGCTGGCCGCAAGGCGCCGTAAAGTTTCCATGAGAGCAGAGTTACTGATCAAGGCTATCAACCGTGGACCAGGAGCGAGCGTTTTAGATATGACTGCGGGCCTTGGAACAGATGCTTTTATTCTGGCGGCCTATGGTCATCAAGTGACGATGCTGGAACGCTCTAAAACGGTTTACCTGCTGACTCAAGATGGACTCGATAGGGCGAAAGCGAATCCAGTGCTCAAGCCAATTGTTGATCGGATGGAACTTTACCATTGGGATAGCACCATTCCATTTGCTTCAGCAAGGGGGTTTGATGCTGCTATTGTTGATCCAATGTTTGAGGCGAAAAAGAAAAATGCCTTGTCAAAGGGCGAGATGCAAATGCTCCAGTCTTTTATCGGGAAAGGTGCTGAGCTGACGCCGTTTTTACGGGCCGCGAGCCGGCTTGGGATTAAGCGATCGATCGTTAAGCGTCCTAGGTCGGATCGATTAAGACATCGTGATCCTGTCCCTGTTTATCAACTCGAAGGCCGGCGAAGCAGACTCGATGTGTTCTTAAACAGCGCCTAAAGTTGTCGACTGAATCTTCTCGAAGGTCTTTGCCGATAATACCTCTGAAAAGGCTTGGGCCGCTGGGCTATGGCGCTGATTTTCAGAAGACGGTGTCTCAAGAAGTTTTAACTGCTCGAGGAAGTTATCAGATACCGGGGCTGATACTTGAGACTCTGTTGCAATAAGCGGTGCCGTATTTAGCATCGAGGCCAATCCTTCTCCAAAACGATCAACACGCTCGATGTTGGCCACGGTTATGGGCGACGCGGTCTGAGCCAAACAGAGGGCGATGGCGTGGCGATAGAGTACTGCATGGGCTGACCTTGCAATAATCTGTAAGGCTCTCTGATCAACAATTACGGAGGGTCCGTTTGGTGCTTGAGCAATCAAGCCGAAATCCGAGAAAGCGTCGAGGGTTGCCTCAACCTGCTCGATCGACGCGCTAAAAGTGGCGCTCAGGTCAGCGCGCAGCAAAGGAGCAATAGCCGCAATATTGACTGTAATTTCAGTCGGCGACATCTCAGGCTTTTGAAGCAAGAGATTGGCAACAAGGGCCGGCGCGATCGTTAAGTGCGCAATACTATTGCGATAATAAGCGAGGCTCGCTGTTCGGTCTGGGTCATCAAAATAAATATCTCCACCGTCATTTGAATCTGTCGCACTTGTCGCGGCGATGACGTAGTCGAGCAGCTCAGCATCGGCGCGCTCAAAGACATTCGAGAACCGATCAGCTTCTAGGAGCTGCTCTAGGAGCCGCATCAGGATAAGTAGCCTTGGCCTGTCGATTTTTCCAGTTTCTGTTCCTAAGATCACGGTCGCAAATAACTGTGTTGGGTTGACAGCGATCGCCGCATTGATGCGATGAGCAATGTGTGACCCCAAGTTGCTGACTAACTGATGCTGTGCGGTTTTCTCATCCGATGGCAGGGTCAGCACACTGTCTGATGCCAGAAAGTCTTGCAACGAAATCGGATGTCCGAAGTTGACCGCGACTTGACCGAAGTTCAGCTTTAATCTCCGAAGGACTCGAAAGAGGTCTAAGAGAGATTCGGTTTTTTTTGGTTTACCGCTTAATTCTTCAAGATAACTATCAATTTCGAGCAAGCGTTCGTAAGAGAAGTAGACAGGAATAAAGTGAGTATCTCTTTCTGGGTTTTTGTAAAAAGCATTGACCGTCATATTGATCATGCCGGGTCTAGGGCTGAGCATCATGCCGGTTCTACTGCGACCCCCTTCAATAAAATACTCTATCGGAAAACCCTTGGACAGCAGTAAGCGGACGTACTCATCAAAGACTGCTTTGTAAACCGGCTCATCACGGAAACTTCGTCGCATAAAAAACGCGCCTGCTCGGCGCAGCAATGAGCCCACAATAAGGAGGTTTAAATTAATTCCAGCAGCAATATGGGGCAGTGCGAGACCATTATGATAGAGCACGTATGACAACAAGAGATAGTCGATGTGGCTACGATGGCAGGGGACGTAGACCATATCTGATTTTCCTGCCACCGCTCGAACCCGGTCTAGGTTGGTTGTTTCAATGCCGTCGTATAAGTTGTTCCAGAGCCAAGTCAAAATGACATGAAAAAACCGGATCACGCGGTAAGAAAGGTCGGAGGCAATTTCCGCACCAAAGCCGTAGGCTTGGTTGGCGATTTTGTGTCGCGGTAAGTCACTGATTTCAGCTTCGGCATCGATTGCCTGTTGCACGCTGGGTGCCTGAAGTATTTCATCTAAAAGCGTTCTGCGATGAGAGAGGTCTGGACCAATAATGGATTGGCGTTCATCTTTAAAATGACGACGCAGTAAGCGATGGATGCGTTTGGCTTGAAGCTCTAAGTTTGGAAGTAATTGCTGGGAGAGTTGCAGCGGCATTGGCTCACCAAACTTTACCAAAATGTGTCGCCTCATAAATAGAATCGAGAGAAGCTTTCTGAGGCGTGAGGTTGGAGCCCATTGGTCGGATAAGAGTACTCGCCAGAGTGAGAGCGCGCGATCAGGCTGATGTCCCCAATAAAAAGAAACGGGGATAAGTGTTGCTTGATTGATATCTGCTAGCTCGGTCAGTGTTAAAGACCTTGATCTTTGGCTTTGATATCGACTTGAACTTCGACCCAGTAGTCCCTCGCGATATCGGAGAAAGAGATAATTGCCATCGGTGTTTTTCTTAAGGTTAGTTCGGCTCTGAGGTGGCGGTAAGCCGCCCGCCTGACACCCTATTTCCAAGAGGCGGAGATCAGATGATGACTCACAATCTAGGGCATAAAATATTTGCTCAACGCCTGTGAGAGCAAGCGCGTCCGAATTGTTTTTGATAAAGGTGGGCCGAAGCCACAGTTTGAAGAATTCGAGAGTGCTTCGCTCGATAAAAGCGCTTACTGCTTTTTGCGGCGCCCTATAGTTTTCCATCGATCAAGTCAGAGAGTCGGTCCGTGGAATAACCTCCGGTACCTTCGATTTCAAGCTCAAAAACTCGGTTGAACTTACGCTCGATCGCCTGGGAAATATCTGAACTGGACTTCAGAACGGTCGGTCTAAGAAATACCAGAAGGTTCTGTTTTTCTAAGCTAAGCGTCTGACTGCGAAAGAGCATGCCGAGGCCAGGAATACTGCCAAGTATTGGTACTCTTGATTCGCCTTGGGTTTCTTTGTCTCGAATCAGACCACCTAAAATAATCACTTCCTCATCCTCTACTAAAATCGTAGTGTCGATGGTCCGTTTATTCGTGATTAAGTCAGCCGCTGCCTCGGAACCGATCACTGTCAAGCTTGAAGCATCAACTTCTGAAACTTCTTGGTGGATCAAAAGCCGTACCAAGTTATTACTGTTAATGTGAGGCGTGACCTCAAGAGTTAAGCCAACATCCTCACGCTGAATCGTGGTGAACGGATTCGTGGTGCCTTGGCTTCCGGTCACGGTCGAGCCTGTCCTGAACGGAACGTTTTGGCCGACAACAATTTTCGCTTCCTCGTTATCCATAGTAGTAATGCTGGGAGTCGACAAAAGGTTAACATCACTGTTGGAAGCCAGGGCTTTGATGATAAACGCAAAGCTTGTTCCGGTTTTCGAAAGTCGCCCTCCAGCAATCAAGGGTGACTCACCCAGCGATGCGGGTGGCGCTATGCTCCCAGAGGGGACGGCCAGGCCCTGCAGAACCTGCGCCAGCGTTCCGCTCGGCGCTGTGAGGCCCAGCGGTGTTGTACCGCTCGAGGCATCTCCTACGGCCAGCTCGCTTCCTAGCTGGCGAGAAAAATCTGCCGTCACCTCGACGATGGCTGCTTCAATAAGTACTTGCAGGCGCCGGACATCTAAGCTTTCGATAATGTCCATCAGATCGATCATATTGGCTGGATCGGCTCTGATGACGAGCGCGTTGATCGACTCGTCAGCTTGAATGCTAACGTCGACCATGCTGTCTTCGGATTTTCCGCCTTGACTGCTGACTAAGTTGCTTAAAATTTCCGCCATCTTCGTCGCATCAGAATGCGCCAATCGGATAACCTTGATGGTTCCCGACCGATTGGCAGGCACGTCGAGTTGAGCGATCAACGCTTTAACGCGAGCAACGGTAAATCGCTCTCCTTTTATGACGAGGCTATTGGTTCTCTCGCTGGCTACAATACTGACGCGGTTGGGTCCTTTAGCACTTTTGCCAATCTGATCAGGTGCGAGCTCCTCGAGGAGGCGAACGACGTCCTCAACCCAGGCTTCTTTGAGATCAACAATCGCAACCTCTAAGCTGTCAGCGATATCTACGCGATTTATGATTTCGACCAATCGATTAATGTTTGATGCGTGATCGCTGATGATCAGCACGTTGGGTTCGCTGAGTGCCGCAATGTGCCCGTATTGAGGAATCAGAGGTCTGAGAACTTTGACCATCTCCTCGGAGGGCGCGTTGGAAACGGTGATGACGCGAGTGACTAATTCTTGGGATTCAAGATCGCTGATAAAGTCTTGGGGATTGCTGTTCTGTTTGGCGAGCACGGTTTGTACGATCTTAATCGCTGAACCCGATGGCACTGCGGCATATCCATGTACCTGGAGGACGCTTAAGAAAAGCTGATAGACGCTGTCTTCATCCATATCGACGTTGGAGACGATGGTAACGTCGCCTTTCACGCGAGGGTCGATAATAAAGCTCTTGCCTGTGATCGCCGAAACTTGCGTCACAAACTCTCGAATGTCTGCATTTTTCAGATTGATCTTCCAATTATCCTCAGCCTTGGCTGAAAGCATGGCTAACATCAAAAAGAAAGTGGGCAAAATACGAGAAAAAGCGGACATAAAATTCAAGAGTGATCGTCTGCGCATAAGTCTACTGGATCATGTTCGCTTAGGGTATTGGAATCGTGAGAAAAAACCGACGACCGCCGCGTTCGACTTCGACTCGAACGCGGCCTGCTGAGCGGGCTTGATCGATTAATCGCACATCATTCATTGCCGTCCCAAGTGGCGCACCATTGACAGAGACGACGCGGTCTCCCGGTTGCAGTCCTGTTCCTGCCAACGCTGGGTGGGCGGAATCAACTTTGTAGCCTTTGGGGCTGCCCTCCGAGACAGCGCTGAGGCCATAGTCCTTGAGTAACTTTTTGGGGTTTCGAAGCAGTCTATCTCTTACTTCAGACAAAGTTGCCGATGAGCCCTGATCACTCGGCTGTTGTGCGCTTGGGATTAGATTTGCGTTGCCAGCAATGCGCGAAGACCTTGCTTTGGATGTCGCGGTATTTCGGTTTGAAGCAGTATCGGAAGCGCGAATATTAAGACGCTTTGAGATAAAGAGCAGCTTTTCTAATCGCGTACCACGGCGAAGCAAAATGTGATCAGCATTCACCGCGTGCAGTGTGACGTTGCCAGGTAACTTTTCGCCGACTTGATAGAGTTTCCCGTTTTTTCCGCGTTCTGCGACGATTGCGCTCGATGCGGTTTCCAGTTCACTGAGGAAAACGCCCTGTAATTCTAGGTTGAGACGGGTTGTTGGCGCCTCAACAGGCTCAGCTGGGCCGCTTGCTCCCAACCGACCGAAGAGCTCACGCGTCTGAACGCTGGGCCCGTTGCTTGAAATAACCGCTTCTTGCGTTGGCGCCGAAGGGGTGAGCTTAACCGCTCCCGCCAGACCAGCGTCTAAATAAAAAAACAGGTTCTGAACGACAAGATATAAGACCGTTCCGGCGACGATCACCCAAGCCGCGATCGTAATCGGACGATTGAGTTGCTCGATGGGGAAGTTGAACATTGCAGTGTCGTCTTGAATTTGAGGTATGAACTGAAGGTTACAAGATTTTCTCTTCAAACAGGAGAGATTGCTTGATTTGATTCGCATCTGGGACTTTTGCGAGTCTCAAGAGTGCAGGTTCAAGTCGAGCAATGAACCAGCCTTGATTGGTCAATTGAAGGTCGGCTAGGTTTTTTTTCTGATGACTAACTAACAGTTTAACGCCGCAGTCCGTGTCTTGAAGTTTGGTTTCAAGCGCTGGCAATGGATAGCTACTCGTTCGGTCAAATAGATTCAGGGTGATCAATCCTCCGGTCCAATCAATGCGGCCTGTTGCCGCCTCGATACAGGGTGGGTTCCATCGGATGTTGCTGAGATTGGCGTTCAGGCGTCCAGAAAACTGATGACCGAAGGGTCCCGCGAGACGGTTAATATCTTCGCTTTCAACGAACCCTGTAACACCAAGTAAGTTTAATCCTGAATTCTGAAGGCTCACGGTGGCATCTGCAGCGTGATTAGGGCCCTCCAACTGCACTCGGTATCGAAGCGCGAAAGCGCCTTCGGTGAAGTTTGGTGTGATTAACGCCCAAGAAAGCTTGGAAGCTGGAAAAGTTCGAAATCGAAGCGTCGTGTAACCCTCTCGAACTGTTCCTCGTGGCAAGGTCACTCGGACGCCATAGGGTAGATACTGGTCCACCTCGAGCCCCCTCCAAACAAGGCTGGCGGGTAAAAACCAGAGTAGAAGGCTGGTGATCAGGGGAAACAACACCAGCGCAGCTGCTAAATATCGCATCAGGACCACTGTACTTGTTTGCTGATTCCGTTTTTGATTCGCCACCAAAGCGCTTGCTCGTCGCTCTCTATGTCAGACCAGGATCCGGTACTGCAGCGAATCTCTGTGTTTGTTTTTTCACCGAGCGCCAAGGCTAAATCGTGATCTGTTGACCAAGGGGTTACATTTTTTTTAATCCAGATGCTGGCAAAATTTTTGTAGGCTCTTGGGCGAAGATAGACCTCAGAATCCCCTCGTTGGGAATCGATCCGAGCGCAATAAACAGAATCTGATTTGTCCCAGGGCGATAAAGATAAAATTTGATCGAGCATTGCGGCAAGTTCATCAAGGTCAGAGGTTTTAACGTAAACCTCTAGATCGGGATAACGCGGATCAGTCATCATTGGACTTGAGCAGCCGTGCGAGCACATCGGCGTAGATTGCAGCCAAAGGCCCCAGGTCAGTCTCTCGAACACATTCATTGACTTGATGGATGGTCGCATTACAAACGCCTAATTCCACCACTTCGATGCCATAGGGTGCAATGAATCGACCATCGGAAGTTCCACCGCCAGTAGACCGCGTTGCGGTCAGGCCTGTTTGCGCAAAAACGCTTGCCTCTACGGCGTGAATCAACGCCCCGGGTTGGGTCAAAAAGGGAGGGCCGCTCAGTGTCCAGTCGATTACATATTCAAGATTTTGTGCATCAAGCAACTGGGTGGCTGTGTTTTTAATTGAAGCCTCCGAGGAGGCTGTGCTGTAGCGAAAGTTGCAGTCCATCACCGCCTCGCCAGGCACCACGTTTTGAGCGCCGAAACCCGCGTGTACATTAGAGATCTGAAAGCTCGTTGGCGGGAAAAATTCGTTGCCTTGATCCCAAGGATGTTCGACAAGACTTTTGATTGCATTGGCCGCCAAGTGTATGGGATTGGTCACTTTTTCAGGATAGGCAACGTGGCCGGCAACGCCTTTGATGGTTAATTTGGCGTTGAGTGATCCTCGACGGCCCACGCGGAGGGTGTCCCCCAATTGCGCCTGGCTTGAAGGTTCGCCGATGACGCAATAATCAATTGGGACCGAAGCCTGATTCAGTGCCTCGATCACTTTGACGGTTCCATGGGTCGCCGCTGCTTCTTCGTCACTGGTGATTAAAAACCCAATTCTTCCTGGGAATGGATCACCTGATTGGAGAAATTGTTCTACGGCCACGACCATTGCTGCCAAGGCCGATTTCATGTCCGCACTGCCTCTGCCAAATAGCCATCCGTCTGTCAGAGTTGGCTCAAAGGGCGGGTACGTCCAATCTTCTTCTGGTCCTGTAGGAACCACATCTGTGTGTCCTGCAAAGACCACCGTCGGACCTGGCAAACCACCATCCTTCACTGCCCATAGATTTGTGACAGCTCCAAAGGGCATTGGCTCAATGTTAAAACCCAGAGGCCTGAGGCGTTCGCTCATAAGCGTCTGACAACCAGCGTCGTCCGGGGATACTGATTGACGCTCCATAAGAGCGATGGTGAGTGCCAATGTTTTTTCTTGCAGCCCCTGAAGCATGATCGCTGAAGCCTTAATTGTGCTGATGAAGTGTTTGGTTGAGTGCGATCGCTTGGCGGTTGGTCCGGCACTGCACGGTTCCTGATTGAGAATGCCGAATGAACAAAAGATCGCTGTGTCCGCTGAGTTCGCGTGCTTTGAGGGTTTTAACGCTTTGGCCATCCTCATCGATGACATCAATAATCGTGCCCGGCGTAATGTAAAGACCTGCTTCGATCGTGCATCGATCTCCCAACGAAATACCTGTGCCAGCATTTGCGCTGATGAGACAATCTTCACCAATACTCAGGACTTCATTGCCACCGCCTGAAAGGGTGCCAGCCGTCGAGGCGCTACCGCCTAAATCGCTGCCTTTGGCAACGAAGACGCCTTGAGAAATTCTGCCTTCAACCATATTAGGACCTTCGGCACCAGCATTAAAGTTGACGAAGCCTTCGTGCATGACGGTTGTCCCTTGACCGAGGTACGCTCCCAGCCGGACTCGAGCTGAGTCGGCTATTCTCACCCCAGGTGGAATCAGGTAGTTGGTCAATTTCGGGAATTTATCGACGCTCAGTATCTCGAGGTGCTGATTGCTAAGGCGAGCACTTAAAACGGCCTCGTCAATCTCCGCGATATCGATGGCGCCGTCGGATGTCCAAGCAACATTGGGCAATTGGGCAAAAATCCCATCTAAGTTGAGCGCGTTCGGGCGTACCAAGCATTTTGATAGAAGGTGGAGTTTTAGGTACGCCGCTGGCGTAGATTCGATCGGGCCATCCGTTTGCATCCAACAGATGAGCGCATTTTGATCAGCATCAATGAGTGTTTGGAGAACGATCGCATCGTTGGCGCCGGCTTCACATTGCCCGATGATCTTCGTCAGATCGCTTGGGCTCAGTTCAGCAGTGCCTTGAGGTGCTGAGATATCGCAGAGCCCTTCGATTGCGTCGACCACTGATTGGGCTGGGTTCAGCCAGATGCAAGGGTAATAGGCCTCTAGCCAGCTGCCCTGTTTGTTTTTGGTACCCTTGCCAATGCCAATGCTGAACATGCGATCTCCATGAGTGATGATTAAACTGAGCGCTGCGAATTATGACGGGTTTCTCAACAACTTTCAGCTGAGATCCTTGAAGGATGACTTGATTCGTTCTGCAGCCTCTTGACAAGCGCTTGGCTCAGCGACAAGCGCTATTCTAATTCTGTTGGCGCCGGGGTTCTCTCCCTCAACGGTTCGAGAAAGATAGCTTCCCGGTAGCACGGAGACGTTTTCAAGACTGAATAATTTTCGAGTAAAGGATTCGTCATCAATTGGGGTTTCGGGCCAAAGATAAAAGCTTGCAGCAGGAGTGCTCATCGGCCAAACCGGAGCCAGAGTTTCGGTGAAGGCTTTTATCTTTGCACGATACTGCGCACGATTTTGCTCAACGTGCGTTTCGTCGAGCCATGCGAGCGCGCTGATCTTCTGGCTGTGCACCGGCATCGCACTGCCATGATAGGTACGATATTCCAAAAAGCGCGCAATGAGTCTGGCGTCACCAGCAACATATCCAGAACGTAGGCCCGGCAAGTTGGACCTTTTAGACAAGGAATTGAACGCCAAGCATTGCTTGAAATCATGATTGCCAAGTGCCGCCGCTGCTTGGAGCAGGCCCACAGGAGGGTCCCCCTCATCCCGATAAATTTCGGAGTAGCATTCATCGGCGACGATCACAAACTGATGTTCAAGGGCTAAAGCAATGAGCGCCTGTTGTTCCTCGAGGGTCATCAACGCCCCGTGAGGATTGCCAGGGTTGCAAATATAGACCAGGCCGACTTTGGACCAAGTCTCTGGTGTGATCTGTGTGAAATCCGGTTTAAAACCAGTTTCAGGGCTACAGGGCAGATAAAGAGGCTGAGTGCCCGCCAGTAGCGCCGCCCCTTCATAAATTTGATAAAAAGGATTTGGCATCATGGTCAGGGGTCGGTTTTTGCCGTTGCTCAGGGCTTGAGCCACTGCAAATAGTGCTTCTCGAGTTCCATTGACAGGTAAAATTTGTTGTTCCGGGTCCGCTAGGGCTGGCTTAAAACGTCGATTGATAAAAGTTGCGATGGCGGTCCTAAGCGCGGGTAAGCCTTTGGTTGGGGGATAGGTTGCTAGGCCTTCGGTTAGCAAATCTTTTTCGCTTAGACGATCGATTAAGAATTGTGGCGCTGGATGTCTTGGCTCCCCCATCGCTAATGAGATATGGGGCGCTTGAGACGTTTGCGTTCCTTCTAGAAGGTTGCTCAAGCGAGCAAAAGGATAAGGCTCAAGGCGGTCAAGGTTGGGGTTCATGCGGTGAGCTCTTGTATATGGTCATCCAGCTCGCGCTGGATATGTTCTGCAAGCGCGTGGCTCCGAGCGTTATCTCCTAGGGGCTGCCCTTTTGCATCGACGATATGGAAAACGTCTTCGACACGTTCGCCCAGAGTCGTGATTTTAGCCGCTTGCATGAGGATCTGATGCTCGTGAAAAATTCGAGCAAGTTTCGCAAGCAGACCTGGTCGATCAGCGGCAACGACCTCTAAGACTGTGAAGGCATCGTTGCCTTGAGTATCGATTGAGATCGACGTCCGAAGATTAAATTCTTTGAGGACCCGCGGGGTCCTTCGGGCGGCTACTCGAAAGTTATCACCGGAATCTATGGCTTTAATGAGGGTTTGTCGAATGATATCAGCCGAAGTCGGTGCTGAGGTCAGCGTTCGAGCGGAGGCGTCGAGCACGTCAAAAGTATAGTCCGTCCGACCTTTGACGTTCCCAGGGATTCTCGCATCGACAATACTCATTCCCAATTGGTCAAACGCAGAGACAATGGCATAGAAAAGGGGTTGGTCCGATCGCAAATGAATAAAGACATGCGTTGCCCCGCGCTCGGTAGTGAGGCGAGATTGTTCGTCTTCGATCAGTATGAGCGGTCCGGATTCTGGATCATATTGGTCCAATGATTCCGTATGCCAGAGGATATTAGATTCTGACTCCCGGAGAAAATAATCGTCATCAAGGCCTGACCAGAGGGCGTCAATTCGTTCGGCGGTTAGGCCTTTATCAGCAAGCTTCGCTTTAACCGTGTTTTGGATCTCAGCCAAATAATCTTCTCGATCCACCATGTTGCTGACGCCGCGCCGCAGAACCCGCTTTGTCTCTAAATAGAGCTGGCTCATCAGCGAAGCTTTCCAGCTATTCCAAAGCGTTGGGTTCGTCGCGTTGATGTCTGCCACGGTCAGAGCATAGAGATAATCGAGGCGTACTCGGTCACCTACCTCTTCGGCAAAGTCTCGAACAATATCAGGATCAAAAATGTCTTTTCTTTGTGCGGTTGTAGACATGAGCAAATGATTTTTGACCAGCCAGCAGACGAGGTTGGTATCCCAGCGGCCGAGTTGATGGCGCTGACAAAACGCTTCGGCGATCCCAATACCAAGCTCAGAGTGATCGCCGCCTTGCCCTTTTGCCAAATCATGAAAAAAACCGGCGATGTATAGCAATTCTATTTTGGGCAGCCGGTGGTGGATGTGTGCAGCGATGGGAAATCTTTGCTCTTGGTTTTTGTATCGGAAGCGACGCATGTTCCGAACGACTTGGAGGGTGTGCGCGTCGACTGTGTAGATGTGAAATAGGTCGAACTGCATTTGTCCCACGACGCGTTCAAATTCTGGCAAATAGGCGCCTAAAATGCCGTACCGATTCATTCTTCTGAGCTGGGAGAAAAGATGGTGTTCAACCCGCAATAAGTCGAGAAAAAGTGCAGTCGCCTTCGGATTTGAACGGAAGGAGTCATCAATTTTTGTCGTTGCAGCTTTCGCCTGGCGTATCGTGTCGGCGCGGACGCCCTTAAGGGTGGGCGTTTCCCCCAGCAAGACGAACATCTCAAGAAGAGCCTCTGGGGTTTCCTGAAAGACGTTAGGTCCAGTGACTTCTAAGTAACCGCTGCTCGATTGAAAGCGCGGATTGATTGCAATCGGACGCGCGTTGCGGGTTCGACTGATGACTCGCTCTTTAAAATGTTGCAAGACGATTTCATTGACAGTACTTACGGCCTTGGCGTACCGATAGTAATCTTGCATGAATCGTTCGACCGCAAGCTGGGCACTGTCTTGGTAGCCCATGCGGTCAGCGACTTTTCTCTGATGATCAAAGAGCAATCGATTTTCATCGCGTCCAGTTAATTCGTGGAGTGCAAATCGAACTTGCCAGAGGAAGTTTCGGGCCTCAAGAAGGATTGATGCCTCATCCCGCTCTAAGAAACTCTCAGCGACTAGCCAAGCTGGGTCGTCTTGTTCGTAATGCTGCTTTGCGATCCACCAGATTGTTTGGATGTCCCTGAGCCCACCGGGCGCTGTCTTTAGGTTCGGTTCGAGGCTGTATTCTGTATGGTTTGACTTTGCGTGCCGATCCTCTTGTTCCTCGATCTTTGCTTCAAAGAAGGAAGGTGTTTTCCATCCACTTTTTTTTCTAAGCTTGGTTCGCAGCTGATCGAGTTGGCCCGAGGATCCGCAGATCATTCTGCAATCGAGTAGAGCGGTAAAGACAGTGACATCGTGTTTACTTTGAGCGATTGAATCTTTCACCGAGCGCACGCTGTGTCCAACCTCTAGTCCGATATCCCAAAGAAGCGTTAGAAAGGATTGAATGTTGGAAGCGTGTTGCTGAGCGTTACTCCGTTCCGTAAGAATCAAAAGATCGATATCTGAACTCGGCAGGAGCTCCAAGCGCCCATAACCCCCAACCGCAATCAGTGATATGCGACTTTTGAGCAGGCTGCTGAGATTTTCATCCCAGGAAAATCGCCCCCAACAAATTTTCAAGATGTGGTCAATGAACTCGGCGCGGCCAAGGGCGAGCTGCTCGACCGGTAACGACTCCGAATAGGCCTGTGATTGAGCGTCTCTGAACGCGCCAAGCGCTGATTTTAAAATCGGGATGGGATTTTTAGCGGCGCTGACGTCACGCGATATGGATTCTAGTAGCGCATTATCCACAGCGCGGAATGTCGTCATCATGCCGATAGGTGAGAATCTCGTAGCCTGATTCCGTGACCAACATGGTGTGTTCCCACTGGGCGGTCAGCTGCCTATCCTTGGTCACCACGGTCCATTGATCTGGCAGCAGTTTAACAGCGGCCTTGCCTGCATTGATCATGGGCTCAATGGTAAAAATCATACCCGGTTGGAGGGTGATCCCAGTTCCAGGACGACCGTAGTGCAGGACCTGTGGCTCGTCATGGAAGACCCGGCCAATACCGTGCCCGCAATATTCCTTAACAATGGAAAAGTGGTGTTTTTCGGTGAAAGATTGAATGGCGTGACCAATGTCACCCAAGCAGGCGCCGGGCTTAACCGCTTGAATCCCGCGATACAAACTTTGTTTGCAGGTTTGAACCAGACGCTCAGCGCGGACACTGCCCTGACCGACAACGAAGGTTTTACTGGTGTCTCCGTGGAAACCGTCCTTGATGAGCGTGACATCAATGTTAATGATATCACCGTTTTTGAGGATCTTGTCGTCGCTCGGGATTCCGTGACAGACCACATGATTAACAGATGTACAAATCGATTTTGGGAATCCACGGTAGTTGAGTGGGGCCGGGATTGCGTTTTGTACATCCAAGGTAAATTGGTGGCAAATGCGGTCTAGTTCCCCCGTGCTGACGCCTGGGACGACAAATGGTTCGATCATTTCAAGTTGCGCTGCGGCGAGTGCCCCAACGGCGCGCATTGACTCGATTTCCGATTGACTTTTGATTTCGACCACGAGGACTCCTTGTGCCGGGCGCAGTATATCAGGGCTGATGGCCTTTGGGGCCCTAAATCATTGGTTTGAGCAAGGATATATGGTATAAAGCGCGCCGCGGAAACGCAAAGAGGGACTTGGCAAAAATGCCGAGTTCAAAAATCAGCACACACATCGTCACGGATCGCGGGTGCCTTCGGGTTGCGATTTGGGGTGTGTGGAAGCCCAACCCATACATTCGGAGATTACATGAGTCGAGTCAGCATGCGTGACCTGCTAGAAGCAGGCGTCCACTTTGGACATCAAAAGCGGTATTGGAACCCAAAAATGAGCGAGTATATTTTTGGAGCCCGAAATGACATCCATATTATCAACCTAGAAAAAACCGTTCCGGCGCTCGAAGCGTCGCTCGATTTTGTGAGTTCGGTTGCCGCGAAGAAAAATAAGATTTTATTTGTTGGCACAAAAAGAAGCGCCAGTAAGATTATTAAGGAAGAGGCAAGTCGTGCTGGCATGCCTTACGTCGATAAGCGCTGGCTGGGCGGTATGCTGACCAACTATAAGACGATTCGTCAGTCCATCAGGCGCCTTCGAGACTTGGAAGAGCAAAGCACGGACGGCACCTTTGCGAAGTTAACCAAGCACGAAGCACTGACGCGGCAGCGGATGTTAGAGAAGCTAGAGAGCAGTCTTGGCGGTATTAAAGATATGGGTGGGCTGCCTGACGTGATACTGATCGTGGATGTGGATCACGAAAAGATCGCCGTGACGGAAGCCAAAACGCTAGGCATTCCTGTTGTAGCGATTGTCGACACCAATAGTAACCCTGACAACGTTGATTATTTGATTCCGGGTAATGATGATGCCATTCGTTCTGTGAGGTTGTTCTTGTCGACATTTGCAGATGCGATTTTGGAGGCCAGGGGTCAAAACGCGACAGCTGTTGGGGACGATTTTGTTGAAGTTACGGAAGCTGAGATCAGCGAACCTGCAGCCCCCACCGTCGCTGATGCTCAAGAAGTATCGGCTGAAGCAGAGGCAGCTTCAGAGCCGGAGGCAGCATCTGAGCCTGTGGAGGCAGAGGTAGCACCGGAACCAGAGCAAGGTGCTGCAGAAGAGACTGCTTCCGAGGATGATGCTGCAAAGGCGGGGGATACTCAGTAGCCGCTGAGCGCTAAAAAAGTTGGTGAATTTCAGTCGCCCTCGGGGCGATAGTGTTTGATGATGGATGGGGACTAGGTATGGCAGCAGTGACAGCGGCAATGGTCAAGGAGCTGAGGGAACGCACGGGCCTTGGCATGATGGATTGCAAAAAGGCGTTGGTTGAAACAGAAGGGGACATGGACCAGGCCATCGATAACTTGCGTAAATCCAGTGGGATGAAGGCGGCAAAAAAAGCGGGAAGAATTGCTGCTGATGGGTTGATCGAAATGAAGACCGATGCCGGTAAGGGCATCATGGTTGAGGTCAATTGCGAGACCGATTTTGCAGCCAAAGACGAAAACTTCATTGGCTTTGCCCAGGCTGTTTCAGCAGCACTGTTCGATTCTGAGGATATGGATGTTACAGAACTGATGGCATCTGGTATGGAAGCGACTCGTGAGGCGCTGGTACAGAAGATCGGGGAGAACTGTAGCGTGCGTCGAGTAGCGCGTTATCAGGGCCAGGTTGCATCGTACTTGCACACCAACGGTAAAATTGGGGTGTTGGTGAATTTTGAGGGTGGTGATGAAAACCTCGGCAAGGATTTGGCAATGCATATTGCAGCTGCCAATCCACAGGTCGTCTCGCCAGATGATGCCGGCGCTGACGTGCTTGAGAAAGAACGAGAAATTTATACAGCCCAGGCCGCTGAGAGTGGGAAACCACCAGAGATTGTGGCCAAAATGGTAGAAGGCCGGATCAAGAAGTATTTGGCGGAGATTAGCCTGACAGAACAAGCATTCGTCAAGGACACAGACCAAAAAATCAGTGCGCTACTGAAGCAACACGCTGCGAAGGTGCTTGGTTTTGCTCGGTTCGAAGTCGGTGAAGGTATTGAAAAAGAGGAAGTAGATTTCGCAGCTGAAGTCGCCCAGCAATTGACCTGAGGAAGCTATGCCGTCGAAAAAACCAACGCCTAAATATCAGAGAATCCTGCTGAAATTAAGCGGTGAAGCGCTTGGCGTGCAGGGCGTGGGTATTGATCCTAAAGTGCTCGACCGAACGGCGCTGGAAATTGGTCAGCTCGTTGGTATCGGCATTCAGGTTGGTCTCGTGATCGGCGGAGGAAATTTGTTCCGTGGCGCCGAGCTCAGTGCGGCTGGCCTTGATCGAGTGACCGGTGATCACATGGGCATGCTGGCAACGGTGATGAATGCACTCGCGATGCGAGATGCACTTGAACGAGCCAATATACAAACCGTGGTAATGTCTGCGATTCCTATGAGCGGGGTGGTTGAGCACTACGACCGAAGGCTCGCAATCCGTCATCTTGAAGAGGGTGACGTGGTGATCTTTTCCTCAGGCACTGGAAATCCTTTTTTCACAACCGACTCAGCGGCGTGCTTGCGCGGCATTGAAGTCGATGCCGATATCGTTTTAAAAGCAACCAAGGTAGATGGCATCTATTCCTCCGACCCTGTAAAAGACGTCGATGCGACGCGCTTTGAAACAATCAGCTATGATGAAATTCTGGACGGCCAGCTTGGCGTCATGGACTTGACTGCGATTTGTTTGGCCAGAGACCACGGGATGCCGTTGCGCGTGTTTAAGCTAGACAAACAGGACGCGTTGCTCAACGCAGTCGTTGGTGATGGTGAAGGGACACTCGTCGTCCCTCAAAGGTCCAAGGAGACTGGATCATGATCGAAGAGATAAAGGAAGACGCCGAAACCCGCATGCAGAAAAGCCTCGTAGCGCTTGAGGCTGCTTTTGCAAAGATTAGAACGGGTCGAGCTCACCCGAGCTTTTTGGATTCTGTCAATGTCGATTATTACGGCAACCATACCCCCCTTCGACAAATGGCGAACGTAAACGTCGAGGAGGGACGGTCCCTGGTGATCGTGCCATGGGAACGTGCCATGATTCCTGTGATTGAAAAGGCGATCTTAAAATCCGACCTTGGTGTGAACCCTTCGAGCAGTGGGGAGAGTATTCGAATTTCGATGCCGCCACTGACAGAGGAAAATCGGCGGGATTTAGCAAAAATCGCGCGTTCGGAATCGGAAAATGCTCGAATCTCCATTCGTAACATTCGGCGTGATGCCAACGGTGACATTAAAGATTTTTTGAAGGAAAAAGAAATCAGTGAGGACGAAGCACGTCGCGGAGAAGAACTGATTCAAAAGGTCACTGATGAGATGATCAAAGCTGTCGATCAGGCCCTGAGTCGTAAAGAGAATGACTTGATGGCGCTCTAGGGGCCATCTAGTTTAAACATGCTCCGAACGCGCATCTTAACGGCCTTGATCATTGCACCCGCAGCATTAGCTGCAATTTTCTTACTATCGGTCGAAGATTTCCGTTGGTTTATATTAGCGCTCGTGGTTTTGTCGGGTTGGGAATGGGCAAACTTCCTTCGACTCGGTGCTCTGGGGCGTTGGGTGTATGGTTTAGGGCTCGGCATTGTGCTCTATGTCACCCGCGAACTGATTGAAGTGTGGATGGTGCTCTCCGCGCTATGGTGGATCGCTGCTCTGATTTTAATTTTGAAATTCCCAAATCAAGCGGTGTTTTGGAAGCGTCGAGAGGTTTCAGCGATTTTGGGATTGATCGCGCTCGTACCCTGCGGCGTCAGTCTCATTGTGCTCAAATCAATGCCTCAAGCAGAGGCGTTGATTGCCTTGTTACTGATGTTGATTTGGTCTGCTGATATCGGTGCATATTTCATTGGCAGGCGTTTTGGCCGGCGAAAGCTGTTGCCGGCGGTCAGTCCTGGGAAGTCGGTTGAAGGTCTGTTGGGCGGGCTCGTGGTGACGCTGAGCGTCGGGCTGATGTTGACCATACTGGTCGCGCCTATCGCTGAGATGTCCATCTCGCCTGTGTCTTGGAGCCTTGTTTTTGTCTTGATCGCGCTGATATCTGTTTTGGGCGACTTGACGCTCTCGATGTTCAAGCGTATCCGGGGCATTAAAGATTCCAGTCAATTGCTGCCTGGCCATGGCGGAATTCTTGATCGATTGGACAGCCTTTATTCATCAGCACCTTTATTTGTCGTCTTGGTTATCTATTTAGCAGGCCAAGCATGAGCGCAAAATGGCTAACGTTGCTTGGCTCAACCGGGTCAATCGGGCAGAGCACACTGGAAGTGATCGCGCAGCGGTCGGACTATCAGATCTACGCGTTGACAGCGCATCAGAATATGGAATTGTTGTTTGATCAATGCCAACGATTTCGACCCCGTTACGCCGTTCTGGGATCTAAATTATTGGCTGAATCTTTGGCGCTTCGGTTAGACGCCAATGGCCTGCAAACGTCGGTGCTTTTTGGAGAACAAGCGTTGGTCGATGTTGCGTCGGACTCAGACGTGACGCATGTTATGGCGGCTATCGTTGGTGGCGCCGGTTTGGCATCGAGCTTTGCAGCCGCAAACAATGGAAAGACAGTCTTCCTTGCGAACAAAGAAGCATTGGTGATGGCAGGGTCTTTGTTGATGGACGCAGTAGATCGATCTGGCGCCACGCTATTGCCTGTAGACAGTGAACACAACGCCATTTTCCAATGTTTGGGGCAGTCATCAGAAGTGGGCCGGGAGGTTCGTCGAATTCTTTTAACCGGCTCTGGAGGGCCGTTTCTAGAGCGATCGCTCTCAGAGCTTGAACATGTAACGCCGGCCGAGGCCTGCAGGCATCCGAATTGGGTGATGGGGCAAAAAATATCGATTGATTCTGCCACCATGATGAACAAAGGCCTTGAACTGATCGAAGCCTGCTGGCTTTTTGATGTTGCGCCTCAAAAAATAGAGTTTGTGATTCATCCCCAGTCGATTGTGCATTCGATGGTAGAGTTTCAAGATGCGTCGGTCATTGCGCAGTTGGGCCAGCCGGATATGAAGACGCCGATCGCTCATGTGTTGGCTTTTCCAGATCGGATGGAGGCTGGTGTATCGGGACTCGATTTTAGTCAGCTTTCCGCCCTTGAATTTAGGTCGCCTGATTTCGCTCAATTTCCTTTGTTGGCCCTTGCTCGAACCGTCGCAGAAGGGCATCAAAGTCTCGCGATTGCTTTTAATGCCGCCAATGAAGTTGCGGTGGATGCGTTCCTCGCCGAAGAAATCCCTTTTCTTGGAATTCAACGTATCATTGCGACAGTCGTAGCGCAGGCACCCCAGCCGGAACTCAACACGATCGAAGATGTCTTAACGCTCGACAGGGTATGCAGAACAATGGCCGAGGGAGCGCTGCACATCGATGGTTGAATTTTTTCAAAGTCTACTCGCGCTCATCGTCACCATTTCAATCCTGGTCACCGTGCATGAGTTTGGTCATTTCTACGTGGCGCGCCTTTGCGGGGTCCATGTGGAGCGCTTCAGTGTGGGTTTCGGACGAGCGATTTTTCGCTTTTATGGTCGCGAACCGGACCAGCCGTCGCTAGAACGTCATCAGGACCCAACGCTGCAGACGCGTTCTAACGAGGCCTTGCCTAGGACCGAGTACTGTCTCGCAATGATTCCTCTTGGCGGCTACGTCAAAATGTTGGACGAAAGAGACACGTTTGTTCCAGATGATTTAAAAGCATTTGCCTTCAACAGAAAACCGCTGTTGCAGCGGACAATGATTGTGGCAGCGGGTCCTGTTGCCAACTTTGTATTGGCATTTTTTTTGTATTGGATGTTGTTTGCGTCAGGGGTGACCGGGTTGGTACCGACCTTGGGTTTAATGCCAGAAGACCAAGCCGCATATCAAGCAGGGCTTAGAGCACGAGATGAGGTCGTCTCTGTTGACGGTCGTAAAACGCGCACCTGGGCCGATGTCAATTTAGCGCTTTTCGATCGACTTGGAGATTCGGGGGAAATCAAATTCAGTGTTGTGCATCAGGGCACTGAGGCAATGCGGATGGTTGAGGTACCGATTCGGATGTTCCTAGCCGGTGCTGACGAGCCTAAACCGGCCCAATTTTTGGGACTCACCTTATTGCGCCCTGAAATTCCTCCCCTCCTGGGCGAGGTTATGTCAGAGGGCCCAGCAGCGCGAGCAGGTCTGATGGCGGGTGACGTGATCATTCGAGGGGATGGTCAAACCCTTCCTACTTGGGAAAGTTTTGTGGAATTGATCCAAGCGCGGCCAGGAAAGCCAGTGTTGCTTGAAGTGCGCCGCGGCGACGCCGAAATTTATTTAACGGTCGAACCTGAAGTGCAGATGATTGATGGCCGGCAAGTGGGGCGCATTGGCGTCGGTCTGGGGCAAGTTGAGTGGCCAAAAGAGATGCAGCGTGAAATTGTCCAGCCTTTGTACTTGGCGTGGGTCCCGGCACTCGCTAAAACCGCTGATATGATTCAGTTTACCTTTGAAAGTATCTGGAAGATGGTTCAGGGTCTGGTTTCGACGAAGAATCTCAGCGGACCTGTGACGATCGCAAAAATTGCCAACCAGACAGCTGCGAGCGGTCTGGAGAGCTATCTGACATTTATTGCGCTGGTTAGCATAAGTCTAGGTGTCTTGAACCTATTGCCGATTCCCATGTTGGACGGAGGACATCTTCTGTACTTTTTAGTGGAAGGGCTGACCGGGCGAGCCGTCTCAGAGCAGATACAGGGTTGGGGTATTCAAATTGGATTGGTCTTTCTTGTGGGAATCATGATGCTGGCCTTCTATAATGATCTTTTGCGTTTATAACAGGCGTTCCGTGAATTTACTGACAATGACAAATGTTTTAAAGGGACTCGTTGCCGTCGTGCTGCTCATGGGGTCGTTGGCAGCGAACGCTTTTGTGATCAGCGATGTTCGGGTTGAAGGTCTCCAGCGAATTGGAGCTGGTGCGGTTTTTGGCGCCATTCCTTTTAACGTTGGGGATGAGGTCGATGAAGAGGGCTTGCGACAGATTATTCGTTCGCTTTTTCGCACAGAAAACTTTGATGACGTCAAAGTCGGAAGAGACGGAAATGTATTGCTTATTGTCGTGACGGAACGTCCGACGATTGAGTCCATTGAGTTTGACGGAAATAAGGCGATCAAGACCGAAGCCTTAATTGATGGATTAAGCGATGCCGGCCTGGCGGAGGGAGAGATCTTCAAGAAGGTGACCCTTGATCAGATGGGCACTGAATTAGAACGTCAATACGTCCTGCAAGGCCGTTATGATGCAAAAATTTCGACCGAGGTTGAAACCCTTCCACGCAACCGGGTGAGTATTACTGTCAATGTGAACGAGGGGAGTGTGTCTGGCATCCGGCACATTAACATTGTTGGTAATACTGTTTTCGATGATGCCGAACTGCGAGAACTTTTTGAGTTGCAACTACCCTCCCTGTTATCTTGGTACACCAAGGATGCGCAATATTCACGGGAGAAACTTACCGGGGATCTTGAGAATCTCGAGTCTTATTATCTCGACCGGGGTTACCTGAATTTCGCGGTGACATCGACTCAAGTGTCCATCGCCCCGAACATGGAAGATGTCTACATCACCATCAACGTTTCTGAAGGTGAGCAGTTTAAAGTTGGGAGCGTGGAGATATCTGGTGAGCTCAGAGATATCCCAGAAGAATCCATTCGAGGACTGATCCTATCGAGAGAGGGGCAGATCTACTCGCGAGAATTGATGACATTGTCTGAGGAACGGATTGAGCGAGTGTTGGGCAATGCTGGCTATACGTTCTCCAGCGCAACCGGAAATCCAGCGCTTTCTGAGGATGGTGAAACGGTGACGGTCAGATTTTTTGTCGACGCCGGCAGCCGAGCCTATGTGCGACGAATTTCGTTCAGCGGCAACACGCTCACCCAAGATGAGGTGCTGCGTCGCGAAATGAGACAAATGGAGGGTGGCTGGGCGTCAAACGCCTATATCGATGCCTCAAGAGTGCGGCTTGAGCGACTCGGTTTTTTCAAAGAGGTCAATGTCGAGACCCCTGCGGTGCCGGGTGTAGAAGATCAGATTGATGTCGAATACTCTGTCGAGGAGCAGCCGTCAGGTTCTATTTCGGCGACCTTGGGTTACGCCCAAGATTTCGGCGCGATCATAGGACTCTCCTATCAAGAATCTAATGTGTTTGGTTCTGGCAACTCTTTTAACATGTCGGTAAACCGAAGTTCTTATCAGACGGCTTACAACCTGTCGTATTTTGACCCCTACTTTACGGTTGATGGCGTGAGTCGAGGGTACTCGGTTTTTTATCGCAGTACGTCCTACGATGAGCGAAATATCGCCCGCTTTTCCACAGATTCGTTAGGAACCTCGGTTAACTTTGGTTATCCAATCAACGAAACCTCGCGTATTAATTTTTCCTTGGGCGCTGAGAACACAAGGATCAAAGAAGGTCGATTCCCCGCCCAAGAAATTTCGCGATTTCTTTCGGAAGAGGGCAATGAATTTTCGTTGGTGACGATTTCCGCTGCATACAGCATGTCTGCTTTGAATCGAGGACTGCTGCCGACAGGGGGTCGATCGCAGTCGATATCCTTTGAGACCACGGTTCCAGGCAGCGAACTTGAGTTTTATCGAATCAATTATTCCGGACAGATTTTCTTCCCGCTTACTCGTCTGTTTACGCTGAGACTGCGAACAGACCTTGGCTACGGCGGCACCTTTGGGGGTACTGAAACCTTTCCATTCTACAAGCACTTCTACGCTGGGGGTATGGGTTCTGTTCGAGGTTATGAGACCAATACGCTGGGCCCTCGGACCACTCGTTCTCCAAATGATCAGTTTGGTGAGCCAGACCCTGTGGGCGGTAATGTGCTGATTGAAACCAGTGCGGAGGTGCTTTTCCCATTGCCCTTTGTGGAAGATCAGCGGCAGATCAAGGCAGCCATGTTTGTCGATGCAGGCAATGTTTTTAACACTGATTGCCCTGACATTTCGGTGTATTGTCTTGGATTGGATGATGGAGAGCTTCGATATTCCGCCGGTTTTTCAGTGACGTGGATCACGGGTTTTGCGCCCATTAGTTTTGCGATTTCCTATCCTTTCAATCGACGCGTCGGTGATGAGGGAGAGTCTTTTCAGTTTGAATTGGGGCGAACTTTTTAGCGCAGCTGCAGTCTAATCCATTGAAACCACTGTGAGGGTGTGACACTATCTGCCGCCCACTGAGCAACCCGTGAGTGGATTGGGATTAAACGGAGGGGAGTCAGGCGCAAGGGCTTAAAAATTAGCATTATCAGTGGTTTAAGAAAAACGGGTAACATAACGGGCGAGTGTAATCGTTTTAGATTACATGAATACAAAGTTGTACGAAGGAGAAGTATGGTGGGTTTAAGAAAAATCATGGTGACGGGCGTATGGTTGCTTTCGGGGCTTTTGGCATCCATGACAGCACAGGCCGAATTGAACATAGCATTCGTCGATGTCGACCGGGCAGTGGCGAGCTCTGAAGGTGCCCAGAAGTTATTGCGGCAGCTCCAAGAAGAGTTCAGAACGGACGAGGACACCATCAAGAAAATTCAAACACAAGCTGCTGAGCTGTTGCAGAAAATGCAAAAAGACAGCGAAGTGATGAGCGACGATGAAAAACGCCGCTTACAGCAGGAAATTGAATCGCTCAACAACGATTTTGTCTACCAGCGTCAGAAGCTGCAAAAAGAAGTTGCTGCGCGTCAGAACGAGTTATTTGCCGGCACTGAGGATAAAGTGCGAAGGGCGATCGAAGATCTGGTCAAAGAAAACGACTTTGACATGATCCTGCCGAGAGCTGCGGCCTTGTATGTGGGCGACCTGTACGATGTCACGCGAAAAGTCACTGAGAAATTGAACGCTATGGATCAAGCTCAGTAGGTTTCAAGTCTGTAATCATTCAGTGGCCATCTCTCTAACAGAAATTTCCGAGCGCTTTGGTTTGGAGGTGGTAGGAGATGGCTCGATTCTGATTGAGGGGATAGCCGCTTTAGATGAAGCCAAGCCAGGCCATCTGACATTCCTATTTAATCCCAAATACCGGAGAATGCTCGAGCACTCCAAGGCCTCAGCAGTAGTCGTTAGCCCGGGTGATGAGGTCGCGTTGAGCGGCGCGGGTCTAATTGCGGAGCAACCCAGGCTGGCTTGGGCAAGGATCGCTTCGCTATTTGATACCAGTGAGGATTGGACTGAAATTCACCCCTCCGCCGTCATCGATCCCAGTGCATCGCTTGGACAGCATTTAAAAGTTGGTCCTAACGCAGTGATCCGAGCCGGTGCAAAGTTGGGAGACGGTGTTAGCCTTGGCGCTGGCGTTGTCGTTGGCGAGCATGTGGTGGTTGGCCAACAGACCCAAATTCATTCTAATGTCGTGCTTTATCACGCTGTCGAAATCGGTCAGCGCTGTATCATCCATGCCAACGCGGTGATCGGAGCGGATGGATTTGGTTTTGAGTATGATCGTGTAGGGCATCAACTGGTTAAAATCCCGCAAGTCTTCTCGGTCCAGATTGAAGATGATGTGGAAATTGGTGCGGGAACGACCATTGATCGTGGGGCGCTGAGTCATACTGTGATTGGTGCCAGCGTTAAAATTGATAACCAGGTTCAAATTGGTCACGGGTCAAAAGTGGGCTCGGGGACTGTCATCTCTGGCGCAACTGCCATCGCTGGCAGCACAAAAATTGGCAACAATTGTATGATCGGCGGGGCTGTTGGCATCATTGACAACATTGAAATCGCCGACCAAGTTGAAATTACGGCGATGAGCCTTGTCAGCCAATCGATTACAAAATCAGGCCGATACAGCAGCGGCACAGGCTTGATGCCCGGTCTGCAGTGGAAGCGTAACGTCGTGGTTTTCAAGAAACTGGATGAGCTGTACCGACGCATCCGTAAACTCGAAAGCTAAGACCAGGGGAAGACTCGAGGGTGCTGGGTCGATGGGCATGGTAGAAACACGTGGAGACAGCAGTATGGAAACAACTGATATCTGGAAATTGCTGCCGCATCGATATCCTTTCTTGTTGGTAGACCGTGTTCTTGAAATCAAGAACGACGAGCACATTATCTGTTTGAAGAATGTCACCATCAATGAGCCGATGTTCACCGGTCATTTCCCTGACGTACCAGTTTTCCCCGGGGTTATGATTGTCGAGGCTTTGGCGCAGGCCGCTGGCATCTTGGCGTTTCACTCGAGGGGGCGAACCTTAGATGACGGATACATCTATTATCTGGCGGGCACCGACAAGACAAAATTTAAAAGCTCGGTCGTTCCAGGTGATCAGATCCGCCTCGAGGTTTCTATCCAGAACTTGAGAAAGCATTGGATGAAGGCCGAGGGTAAAGCTTTTGTCGGCGATCGACTGGCTTGTTCAACCTTATTGACCTGTGCCGAACAAAAAATGGTTTGACGATCAAAATGATTCCAGCCGAGCCTGTTCATTATGTCATGGTTGCTGGTGAACCATCGGGAGATGCGCTCGGCGCCGCTTTAATCGAAGCAATTAAGCGTGTGCAGCCGAATGCAGTTTGCTGTGGTATCGGCGGTCCGAAGATGTGCGAAGCTGGCTTTAAGCCCTGGTTTGGAATTGAGGTTCTGTCGGTGAATGGCTTTTTTGAGCCGCTCCTTAAGTTGCCAACCTTGATTCATTTGCTGTTCTCTGTGCGCAGACGAGCCAGGGCGTTAGGCCCCGCAGCGTTTGTTGGTATTGATTTTAATTTCTTTAACTTACTGCTGGCGCGACAGATTAAGGCGCTTGGAATTCCAACCGTCCATTATGTGTCGCCGACGGTGTGGGCATGGCGAAGTGGCCGCATCCGATCTATTAAAGCGCGGGTCGATTTGATGTTGACCCTGTATCCGTTCGAGACGGAGATTTACAGAGCACATGGCGTTCCTGTTCGTTTCGTGGGGCATCCAAAGGCGCGCGCCATTGGGTTAGAGGGGCATGCGGAGAGAGATCGAGCTGCCCGGGTGTCGCTGGGTATACCCGAGACAGATCAGGTTGTGTCGCTTTTGCCAGGAAGCCGGCGCAGCGAGGTAGCCTCGATGATGCCAGCCTATCTTGATGCGGTGAAAGAGTTGTTGGTCATTAAACCGGCGTTGAGCTTCGTGATCCCCGCAGCGACCCCTGAGCGGGGTATCGAGATCAGGGCGGCAGTGACGGCGGCTGGGCTCGATCATAAAATTCAAATCCATGATGGCGAGCCACTGAAAGTAATGGCGGCCAGCGACGTTGTGCTTGTTAATTCAGGGACTGCGACGCTTGAAGCAATGCTCTTAAGAAAACCGATGGTGATGGCGTATCGATTGAGTCCCATGACCTATCAGATCGTTTCGAGGTTGGTCACAGTGTCGCAGTTTGCGCTGCCGAACATTCTCTCGGAGCGCAAATTGGTCCGGGAGTTTATCCAGGATGATGTGACAGGTAAGAACCTAGCAAACGCATTAGAGCAGCTTCTCAGCGATCAAAGCTCCGAGCATCTGACCGATGAATATCATCGTTTGCATACATTGCTTCAGGCTGACTTGTCGACCGAGGCAGCCCTACCTATTATCGCGTTGGCTCAAGGTCGGCTTCAGCCATGATGGGTTTGATCGTAGCCGGGCTTGATGAGGTCGGGCGAGGGCCGATTGCTGGGCCGGTGGTTGCTGCCGCAGTGGTGCTAAACCGCTCTGAGCCTATCGCCGGATTACGCGACTCTAAGGCATTGAGTGAAGTGAAGCGGCGTCAGCTGGATGCGTTGATCAGACAACAGTCAGTGGCTTGGGCGCTTGGTCAGGCGGAGGTCGATGAGATTGACCGAATCAATATCCTACAGGCGAGTTTGTTGGCGATGAAGCGGGCTTTTCAGCAGCTTCGGATTGAAATCGAGCTTGCGCTGGTCGATGGAAATCGATTGCCAGAGCTGCCCTGTCCAGCTCGAGCGTTAATTAAGGGTGACCAGCGGGTGGGTGCGATTCAGGCAGCTTCAATTCTCGCGAAAGTGGCCAGAGATGCTCAGATGCAGGACCTCGACGTAACCTATCCGAACTATGGATTTGCACAGCACAAAGGCTACCCAACTCAAGCGCACTTGAAAGCATTGTCCGATTACGGGCTGACGCCTCACCACCGGTTGAGCTTTGGCCCGTGTAAGGCTTTGGTCACTTAGCTCGGATCTAAAAGCCGGGTTAAACGCGATATCAAATCGGCTTTGTCGCCTGCATGGCGCGGGTTTGAAGGTTTGTGGTGCTTCGCCTTGGTTGATGCCCATGGCATCAGACCGCATAATCCGCGTAGACGGGTCTTTGTCTGACAGCTTGAGCGCTGAGGACAGCCTAATTGACTGAAAACAACCTGAGTCATTGATCAGCAAAAGGAACCAGCAATGGAATTATCGGATCAACTTATTGTTGAGCAAATACAAATCGGCCCTATGCAGAATTTCGCCTATTTGGTGGGTGATCGAGCGAGCCGGGAAGTGGTTGTGGTTGACCCTGCTTGGGACATTCAAGGTTTAATCGACCTTGTTAATGAGCGAGATTACAAATTGACGGGCGCGCTCTTGACGCACTATCACCCGGATCATTGCGGAGGAAGTTTTGGCCAAAATACGGTTGAGGGGATTAGCCGATTGCTCGAGCATGTCAGTCTTCCCATTTACGCCAACGAACATGAAGCGCAAGGTGTCATCAAGGTGACAGGAGTATCTGAGACTGACCTAAAGAAAGTGAGCTCTGGCGATAAGCTGAGCGTCGGAGATGTTGAAATTGAGTTCCTTCACACCCCAGGACATACACCTGGCTCTCAGTGCTTTCGGGTGAAAAATACCCTTATTTCCGGAGATACACTATTCATTGACGGTTGCGGACGAGTAGATTTGCCTGGGTCAAATACAGAGGACATGTTCAGAAGTTTGCAGCACCTTGCAAGCCTTCCCGACGATACCCTATTGCTACCTGGACATAACTATAGTGCGGTCCCCCATGCAACAATGGCGGAAACCAAACAAACAAATACCTATTTAAAAATTAAGGATCCCGAGACCTGGAAGATGATGATGGGAGGGTAAGTTTTTTGCCGAAGCAATTAATGGCGCTCCACAAGGTGTCTCCACGGCGAAGAAGCGCTCGGCATTAAACGCAGCATTGCGATCATGCAGCGTCTCTAATCAAGAAGTAATTTCTAAGGCAACCAGAGCAGCGAAGGGATTCGGGTCGCGCGGCCAAGGCAAGGGGGCGCACTGAGGTGCCTTAACGCGCCTCTTTCACGGTTATTCGCGCTTTTGCTTAAAACTCTGCGTGTCCGGGTGTGCGTGGAAACGGGATGGCGTCACGAATATTCTCCATACCCGTAATGTAATTCAGCAAGCGCTCAAAACCCAACCCAAATCCAGCATGCGGAACAGTGCCATAGCGTCTCAAATCGCGGTACCACCAAAGTTCGTTGCGCATGGTCTCATCAGGAATTCTCGAATCCAGAACCTCAAGACGTTCCTCACGCTGGCTGCCACCAATAATCTCCCCGATTCCTGGCGCAAGGACATCCATCGCTGCGACGGTTTGATCGTCGTCGTTGAGACGCATATAAAATGCCTTAATGTCTTTGGGATAATCAAACAAGACCACGGGCCTGCCGACATGATCTTCTGCCAAAAAGCGCTCGTGTTCACTTTGCAGGTCCTTGCCCCAAGCGACCGGAAATTCGAAGCTGCGCCCTGATTGCTCAAGTACTCGAATCGCTTCCGAGTAGGTCATTCGCTCGAAGGGTTTAGAAATCACGGTTTCAATGCGGCTGAGGACGGTTTGGTCAATGCGGTCATTAAAGAAAACCAGGTCTTCGGCACATTGATTCATGACCGCGTTTAGACAATGTTTGAGCAGTGATTCTGCGAGATCTGCATTATCCCCAAGATCAGCAAACGCAATCTCCGGTTCCACCATCCAAAACTCTGCGAGATGACGCGAAGTATTAGAGTTCTCAGCACGGAAAGTCGGGCCAAAGGTGTAAACCTTGCTCATGGCGAGGCAATATGCCTCTAAGTTCAGCTGTCCAGAGACGGTGAGAAAGGCTTCTTTTCCGAAGAAATCGTCTTCGTAGCCAGTTTTTGGTTGATTCACCAGATCCAGCGTTGAAACCCGAAACAGCTCTCCTGCGCCTTCACAATCGCTGGCGGTGATCAAAGGGGTATTGATCCAATGAAAGCCAGACTCAAAAAAGTAGGCGTGAATTGCGTGGGCTAAGACAGTTCTAACCCGAGTGATCGCACCGAACGTGTTGGTTCTAGGGCGGAGGTGCGCGACCGTCCGGAGATATTCGAAGGAGTGTCGCTTTTTGGCAATTGGGTAGCTTTCTGGATCGTCCACCCAACCTTCAACAATGACTGAGTCAGCTTGTATTTCAACGGCCTGCCCACGACCCTCGGATTCTTTCAGCTCGCCTGTAATGGTGACCGAGCAGCCTGTTGACAGTGCAAGGACGTCTGACTGGTAATTACTCAGGGTGTTGGGCACGACCGCCTGGATAGGGTCAAAAGAGGAGCCGTCGTGAACCGCTAAGAAAGAAAAGCCGGCTTTAGAGTCTCGTTTGGTCCTTATCCAACCTTGGATTTGGACGCTTCTGCCGAGTTCGGCAGTTTCACTAAGGAGATCAGAAATTCTTAAGGTTGACATGAGCGCTTCACCCAAGGGGAAAAAGGCAGTATATCATTTTTCTGTTTTTTGCTTTGAATATCTATCTGTTATGCGGTCTCTTCGCTGAGCCCCAAACGGCTGATCGCCTCGGCTCTTAGTTGACGTTTGTTGATTTTTCCGGAGGCGATACGGGGTAGGGGCGTTGCTGATTGGCTCAGATAGCGCGGTATTTTGAATTTGGCTATTTGAGCTGAGAGGTAGGCGCGGATGCTGTCTTCATCCATCATGGATTCAGTGTAAATAGTGGCGCCCACCTCTTCCCCCAAGCGTTCATCGGGAACCGCATATGCGCTGGCCTCGATGATGTCTGAGTGACTCAGCAGTGCCGCCTCAACTTCCGCGCAACCGATGTTTTCGCCTCCTCGAATCACGAGATCTTTAATTCGGTCCACGATATAAACGTAGCCCTCAGCGTCGATGTAGGCGACGTCTCCAGTTTTTAACCAGCCATCCTCAAAGGCCTCGGCATTGGCTTCAGGACGCTCCCAATAACCGGCAATAACGGATGCACCTCTGATCCTAAGTTCCCCGCGGGCTCCAGCTGGCAGGTCGCGCCCCTCATCATCAACGACTTTGATATCCAGCACGGCTGAGCATCGCCCAGAACTTGCGGGTCGAGCCAAGTAATCATCGCCGCCTATCCCAGTACCAATGGCATTGGTTTCAGTCATGCCCCAGCCCGTGCTGGGCATCGCTTGTTTAAACGTAGTCGCAATATTGGAAACTTGTGCAGGGGCTCGTGGGGCGCCTCCACCGCCTACGGATAACAGCGTACTAAGATCGGCACTCGCCTGTTTGCCGGCCTCGATCAGGTCACCGGTCATGGCCGCCGGTGCGACGAATGAAGAGATACGCTCAGCTTCGATGAGCGAGACAGCGGCCTTAGGGTCCCAGCGATACATCGCCACGATCTTACGCTGTGCTCGATAAGACTGGAGGTAGACTGCATGGGATCCTGTAGCGTGAAATAAGGGTACCGCAAGGAGGGTTGCAGGTTGCTCGGTTGGTGTCGGTGCGCTGATTCCGAGTTCGAGGTGCCGGGCTGCAAGGTCAAGTTCCCAAGAAAACAGAGCGCTGAGAATATTGCGGTGGCAGGATACTGCACCTTTCGGATGACCGGTTGAGCCTGAGGTGTAGAAGATCGTGGCATAGTCATCCGGGCCAACGTTCGCCCAGCCGAGGTCCGTACCCTCTGAAGCCGAAATTAATGACGCGAAATCAAAGTCCGACTGATCGCTTTGACTGGGATCATTGCGTGTTCCGATTAGCTGAAGGTCTAGCTGGTCTCGAATGGGTGCAACACGCTGAAGTCGCTCGCCATCAGCGATGAAGACTTTGCTGCCGCTGTGCTTGAGGCCATATTCGATTTCATCCGTTTGCCATAGCGCATTCATGGCCACTGCAACTGCGCCCATGGATGTAACCGCCATAAAGGAAATGATCCACTCCGGATAGTTGCGCATAGAAATAGCAACACGGTCACCATGAGTAATCCCGCAGCGTGTGCGAAGTGCATTGGCCAAGCGCATTGCGCGCTTGTGCACCTCTGAGAAAGAAAGGCGTTCCTCCTCAAAAACCAGAAATGTTAAATCACTGATATTTTCCGAATAAAGTTGTCCGAGGGTTAGCGGTGCGTTGGCGAAATACCGGCAATCTCGCCCATTAATCAGGCCTTGGGTAAGTGCGTAGGGCGCATCGGGTGCGGTCAATTGCGCAAGGGCCTCTGCTCTTGTCATGCTCATGGGCTCGTGCTCCTTCTATGTGAACTCCATCGGTCAGCGACTCGGCTCAAAGAGCACAGGGTGCTCAAAGCGGTGCTGTAGCGCTTTGCAGCCACGGTCGTAAATTCTCTGGCAGTTGTGGGCCAATCTTCTCAAACACTCTCTGATGGTACTCATTGAGCCAGTTCAATTCTGGCTCTGACATCAGCGTGAGATCAATCAGATTTCGATCAAATGGGGCAAATGTCAGTGTTTCAAAGCCCAGCATGCCTGAGTCCAAAGCAACGACAACCATCAAATTCTCGCATCGAATACCATAATCGTTGGGCTCGTAATACCCTGGTTCATTAGAGACCACCATGCCGGGTAATAGGGGCGCGGTGGGTAAGGGCGTCTTGCCGATGCGTTGGGGACCCTCATGGACGCTAAGGTAGCACCCAACGCCGTGTCCGGTGCCGTGATCAAAGTCTTTGCCAATTTCCCAAAGAAATTGTCGTGCGAGCACGTCCAATTGATGACCTTGAATGCCTTCGGGGAATTGCGCGCAGGCGAGCGCGATGTGACCTTTGAGGACTCGCGTGAACATATCTCGGTGATCGTTTCTTGGTTGATCAATCGCAACCGTTCTTGTGACATCGGTTGTACCGTCAAAGTACTGACCGCCTGAATCAACAAGATAAAGCGTGTTGGGTGCGAGCTTGGCGGGTTGTCCATTGGTATGACTGTAATGCGCCATTGCAGCATTGCTGCCGGCTGCTGAAATCGTCGAAAAAGATAGATCTTTGAGTTCAGGAAGGTCCCGCCGGAAGGCTTCAAGTCGATCGGACACAAATCCTTCGTCATGGTAACGCTTGGCATTAACCTCTGACTCAAGCCAGTGCAGGTAACGCGTCAGTGCTGCACCATCTCTTAGATGCGCTTTTCGAATGCCTTCAACTTCAATCTCATTTTTTTGTGCTTTCGGTAGTTCGACCGGGTCTTTTGATGCGATCAGTTGGCACCCTGCACGTTTGCAATGGAGTGCCGAAAAGGCGTTGGTATGATCGTGGTCAATCAGCACTTTAGCGTGGCATGCACCCAAAGCATCGAGTCCTTTCGAGAACTCAGTCTCATCAAAGACAGTGACTCCAGCGCCCACATGAGCCTCGAATCCCTCAGGTATTTTACCTCGGTCAGTGTAGAGCGAGACATCGCCTGATTGCGTGATGATCGCTTGGGCGAGCAATACAGGTAGGTGAGGAACGTCATCTCCGCGAATGTTAAGCAGCCAGGCGATAGAGTCGAGCTGATGGATTAGTGCGGCGTCAGCACCTTGATTTTTAATCGTATCTCCGACACGTGATCTCTTTTCGGCACTGTTTTCGCCGGAATAGTTCAGATCCAATAACAAGGCTGGATTGTTCGGTGCCTCCGGCCGACCCTCCCAGATTTGATCGATTGGATTGTAGGTTAATGCCTCTAATTGAAGGTCTGTCGCATCGAACGTAGCAGAAGCCTGCTCGTAGAAGCGGTAAGGAATGACCCGTCCATCGACGGCGACGACGGCCGGCCCCGATAGCGTTTGGCTAAGCCATTTCAAAGGTGGGTCATTAATGAGGTGATGATGCTCAAAAAGTGGCGCTGGGCATTGATTCTCAGCCTGTAGCGTATAACGACCATCGACAAATAAAATCGCTCGTTCCGCAGTCAACACAAAGAAACCTGCAGAGCCCGTAAAGCCGGTCAAAAAGGCCAGCCGCTCATTGTGCACTGGCACGTACTCACCCAAATATTCGTCGGCCCTTGGCACGATCAGCGCGTCAATTTTAGCATCCTGCATGATGGTTCGAGTCGCTTTGAGACGTGCTTCTATGGTCTTCATGATGCAAGTTCCTAGTGATGCTACTGATTACAAATTGCTACGCGTCTCTGGGAGTGAGCGCTCAATGGCATCATCTCAGATCTATTGCGGAGGTGAAAGACCGGCGAGTAGGTAGATGCTTTTTAAGGTCTGTAAGGCGCGTGCAAGATGTGAGCCTGTGGAAAATCGTTGATGTTTGATGCATGCTCTTTGAAACGATGAGGGCCCAGAGCGATGACGCGGATGATCGAAATTGAACAACACCAAGGTTGGGCGGAAATCGTCATGAATCGACCGCTCCGTCGAAATGCCATGGTCCCTTCTATGGCTGCCGAAATCGAAGCTGCGGTAGAGGGCCTTTCAAAAGTATCCGAAGTCGCCGCCATTATTTTGAGGGGCTCTGAAGGGTGCTTTAGTTCTGGTATTGACTTAAAAGCGCTTCAATCGAACGAGGACCCAGGCAGTGATGATGGGAGCTGGAATCAGACGGCGCTGAAGTCTCTCCATTTTACGCTTTATAGGAGTACAAAGCCGCTGATTTGCGCGCTTGAGAAATTTGCGATTAACGCTGGGGCGGCCCTCGTTTTTGCTTGCGACCTTGTTGTTGCAGGGAATGAGTCTTTTCTTCAAGTTGGCGAAATCCAGCAGGGGGCTGACATTCCTATGAATGCAGCGTGGCTTCGCTTGAAGAGCTCAGAGCAAACCTTGTCGCGCCTTGCGCTGCTTGGGGATCGAGTGAGCGCATCAGAGCTTGCTCAAATGGGGCTCATTCAGAAGGTGGTTGGGGATGAAGAGGTAGTCACCTGTGCCAGAGCTTGGGCGGGTCGATTAGCCTCGTTTCCAGAAGGTGCGAGCGAGACCATAGTCTCAAGAATACGTGGGTTTCGGCCGGATGATGTATCCTCGGTCTTCCCAGAATCGACCAATTCTGCACTCTTATCCGCTGGGTTGCTTAAAAGGTAGTGCTGAGTCACGGCTGGAAGTCGGACGGTCCTAGGCGCTTGCAAGGCAGTGACTATTCAATCAAAAAGAAATTTTCGTTTAGGGGTCAGAAATGACAACAATCTCTGATCAATCGACCTGGCTCGGTCATCCCGTTGGCCTGTTTGTACTGTTCGCTACCGAGATGTGGGAGCGGTTTAGTTATTACGGAATGCGGGCGCTACTCATATTGTATCTGACGAAGCATTGGCTCTATTCCGATGGTGATGCGGGCATGATTTATGGGACCTATGCAGCCCTTGTGTATGCTGTGCCTGTTCTGGGTGGAATGATTGCAGATCGATTTCTCGGTTTAAGAAAAGCCATTGTGTTCGGTGCGGCGCTTTTGGTGGTGGGTCATCTAGGAATGGCTTTCGAAGGGCCTCCTGCGACCGTGATCGATGGTGTGGTGACTCGATCCCAAGGGCATGAGCAAATTTTTTACCTGGCACTTTCGTTTATTGTGGTGGGTGTTGGATTTTTAAAAGCCAATATCTCAACCATTGTGGGTGCACTTTATGGGGAAAATGATCCTCGGCGGGACGGTGGTTTCACCATTTTTTACATGGGAATCAATCTTGGCGCATTTGTCGCCACCTTGCTTTGCGCTTATTTGGGGGAGACCTACGGTTGGCGATATGGGTTCGGACTGGCGGGTATTGGCATGGTCGCTGGACTCGCAACATTTTTACTGGGTGCGCGTTATCTGCAGGGCGTTGGCATGCCGCCTGAGCCCGAGCGATTGATCCAAAAGCGGTTAGGGCTGGCGCTGGAATCCCGAATTTACATTGCCTCGATTCTTTTCGTGTTATTGATCTGGTCGGCCATCCAAAACACACAAGAAATGGGAGTCCTCCTTACCGCATTCACCGCGGTGGTCACGTCTTATATGATTTGGTTTTCATTGACCCAGTGCACCAAGCAAGAACGGGACAGAATGTTGACGATGCTTTTTTTAATGTTTGTCTCGGTCGTTTTTTGGGCGTTGTTCGAACAAGCAGGATCGTCATTGACCCTGTTTACAGACCGCAATGTTGATCGAGGTGCTTTCTTCACTGCAGGGATGTTCCAGAGTCTCAACCCGTTTTTTATCATCGTTTTTGCGCCATTGTTTGCAGTGATTTGGCTTTATTTAGGACGTCGCAGTAAGGAACCATCTGTGGCTTTCAAGTTTGGCCTCGCGATTCTGCAGGTGGGGTTAGGGTTTTTCGCATTAGTCATCGGAGCTGGGTTTGCTGGTCCTGACGGCCAAGTAGCAGTGATTTGGTTGGTCTTGATGTATTTGCTACACACCACGGGAGAACTTTGCCTATCTCCTGTTGGACTATCAATGGTCACAAAATTATCGGTGCAACGGGTCGCTGCGATGATGATGGGCGTGTGGTTTTTGTCCAGTGCTTTTGCGGCCTATGTGGGTGGTTGGATCGCTGGTCTGATGGCCATTGAAGGAGCCGCAACAGAGAGTAGCGGTGCTGAATCGCTCGCTGTTTATGTTTCTGTTTTTGAAAAGCTAGGGCTCCTAGCCGTGATCATTGGCGCCGCTCTGTTAATGATCTCTCCCTGGCTTGCTAGAAGAATGCGATAGCCGAGAGTCTGGACTTTCAAAGTCCAATTTTTTAGAGGGCGTGCTTGTCGATCAAACCGCTTGACCCAGCGTCTGAGGCGAGAAACAACAGTCCTGCTCGCTTTGGACGGAGTAACAGGATTGGGAAACGGTTAGGTTTTTTGAAAGCGCATCGACAATGAATTGACGCAATGCCGGGTATTTTTGGGTGTAATGTATTCACCTTCGAAGACGTGCCCAAGGTGTCCTCCGCAGTGGTTACACAGAATCTCTACACGCATCCCATCAGCGTCGGGTTCGCGTCGAATCGCACCGGATATTTCGTCATCAAAAGCGGGCCAACCGCAGTGAGCTTGGAATTTATCTTCCGATCGATAGAGCGGTTGATCGCATTGACGGCAAACATAGAGTCCTGCTTCAAAATGGTCATCATATTCGCCAGTGAACGGTCGTTCCGTACCTTTTTGAAGAATAACCCAGGCTTCCTCCGCCGTTAGCTCGTTTCTCTTTTCTGTCATGAGTTGCCTCCAGTCAGGTCGCAGTAGGGAAAGGGTCGATGTTATCAAGAAGCGGCAGTTGCTGCGACTTAAGCTTGTGTTGAAAGGTGCTTGCTCTTGGACGTGGATTCGCCGCCGATGATTGCTGGTGTCAAACATGAGACGCCAGCCCTGAGAGCTCTTTGATCTGAGAAGGCTTGCAGATCAAGCGCTCATAAAATAGGGTGCTTGAGTGCGCGTTGTACGTTGTAGGGTGCAAAAGCCATTGACGGTGAGCCGACAATAAGACGATAAAAAGGAGAAGAAAATGACGGAATATACGGGGCAGTGTCTATGCGGGGATATTCGGTACAAGGTTTCAGGAGCGCCAGCCATGGCAGGTGTTTGTCATTGTAAGAATTGCCAACGACAAGCGGGCTCAGCTTTCTCGACGCTATGGGGGATCCCAAAACCGAATATTGCATTTGAGGGTCTGCAGCCAACGCTGTATCAAGACAGTGATACAGCCAGTGGTGGGCAGGTTGAGCGTTATTTTTGCGGGCGCTGTGGGTCTCCTCTTTATTCGCTAGTACCTGGTCAACAGGATATGCTTTTTCTGAAAACAGGCACCCTGGATCAGACCGATGACTTTGCGCCGCAATTTCATGTTTGGTGTGACAGCAAACAAAATTGGGTCGATCTCGCGGAGGGTATTCCGCAGATGGCCACACAAAGCTAGTGCTTTGCTGTCGGGGGTACCGAGTCTGGGTTAATTAGGAGCTAAAGGCCATGATTAGAATGGAGTATTACATTCGACGAGATCCATCACTGGATTTTGAGAAGTTTCATGCCCTTTGGCAGAAAAGGTTTAAGCAGACGGCTAAGCGTTTAGGTGAAACTCTGGCCTGTTCAAAGATGGTTGCGGTCCTTGGCGGTCCCCATGACTTAAACGCACCCATGAACCTCGCGCGGGGCGGCGCTATGGAGCCACCCTATGATTTGGTGCTCGAACTTTGGTGGGAGACGGAAGACGATTTGATCTCGGTCTTTGCTCAACCGATCGCTCTGGAAGAACTTAGAAATTGGGTGAAATCGGGAGCTGAATGGATGCATGCTCAGGCCTCGCCTGCTTGGGTTGCAATGGAATTTCCGCAAGTAAATCCATCCCCGGAGGATGTGATTGCAGATGAAGCCAGCCCCTGGAAAAAAATTCAGTTTCCTCTAAGGCACCGCGCTGACTGGACTGAATCTGAGGTTAGGCAGTATTGGCTTCAGAATCACGGTCCGATCATTCGTCGCAATGCTCCGCATTCGGGCATCGTCCGTTACCTGCAGGTCCATCGATTGAACCACACTTTGAATGAGTCTTTGCAGGGCGCACTTGGGTTTACTGTGCCCGTTTATTTGGGACATGCTGAAGTTTGGTCGGGTGCAAGCGTTGCAAGCCCGGAGCAGCGTAGGGCTGCCAGCCAAGCGGCGGTGGACGATGAGTCAAAATTTATTGATTTCTCCGCATCAACGCTATTTGTAGGGGTTGAGGAGGGTTTGCTGTAAAGGTTGTAGGATCTTTTGAATCCAATTGAGGATGAGTCAATGTGGGTTGATTGAACCAGATTAAAGCCAAGGACCTTGATTCTCGGGGCAGGGCCACAGAGCATTAGCAGGGGCAGGCCAGCTTGCCCGGCGATACGCGCATATTGATCGCCGGGCAGAGCACGTTCGGCAGAGCGGAGGTTTAGAGGCCGTACGCGGTTTTGAGCAGCGTCATTGGATGGGCAGCGAGGTCAACGGTCTCGGTGAGGTTTGCAATGTGTACGGCTGCCATAGGGCAATCACTGGCGAAATGCTGCGCTGCTTTGGCTTCAACCTGCTTCACCACGGGTCTGGCAATCTTAATCGATTTTGCGCGGGTCTCTTTCTTCACAGCATAAGTCCCATCGTGACCGGAACAACGTTCAATGGTGTGAACCTCGGTGTCCATCACAAGATTGAGGATGTCCCGGGTTTTGTTTCCTATTTTTTGAACCCGCAGATGACACGCGACTTGATAGCTGACGTCGCCAAGCGCATTCACGAAATCAAGCTTTAATCCTCCTTCCTTGTGACGGAGGAAAAGATACTCAAAGGGGTCAAAGAATGCCTTTTGCACCTTCAGGACATCTGGGTCATCGGGGTACATCAGCGGTAACTCTTGTTTGTACATGAGTACGCAGGAAGGAATCGGAGCGATTAAATCAAAGCCTTGATCAACCAGCTTCGCCAGCACCGGGATGTTTTTTTCCTTCAACGCATGGACGCTGTCGAGATCGCCGAGCTCTAGCTTGGGCATTCCGCAGCAGGCTTCTTTGGGAACCAGTTCAATGTGAATGTTATTGTGCTCAAAAACTTTTACAAAGTCGTCGCCAAGATCTGGGGTTGTATAGTTGCCATAACAAGTTGCATAGAAAGCGACCTTCCCTGTGGTCCTGCCAAGGGGCGTTGGTTCAAGGGACTGCGAAGCAAAGCGTTTTCGGAGGGTTTTTCGCTGGTACTCAGGTACGGGTGCATCCCGATGAACGCCAAGCGTTGACTCCAACGCATTCCGAAATAGTTTGTTTTTGTTGAGGGCATTGGCGGTGACGTCGACCAAAGGGATTGTTGTGAAAGCCTTCCCCATGGCATCGGTACTGGTCAGGAGGTTATCTCTGAAGGAGCCGCCAGTTTCTTTAAATTTTTGGGACTTAGCCCTGAGCATGAGATGCGGAAAATCAACGTTCCATTCATGCGGGGGCACATAAGGGCATTTGGTCAGATAACACAGGTCGCACATGTAGCATTGATCAACGACCTTCATGAAATCCTTAGGATCAACCCCATCGACCTCAAAAGTCTCAGACTCATCGATCAGGTCGAACAGTGTCGGGAACGAATCACACAAGCTGACGCAGCGTCGGCAGCCATGACAAATGTCGTAAACCCGCTCTAATTCCTCGTTCAAAGAATCTCTATTCCAAAAATCATCCTCTCTCCAAGCTAAAGGATGTCGGGTGGGTGCTTCTAGACTGCCTTCACCATGTTCTGCCATGACGGTGTTCCGTAGTTAAAAAAAACATTTTAGGTTCCCAAAAATTTCAAGGCCAATGAAACTTTTGACTCGCCTTAATTTAAGAAATCGATAATAGGACGCTGTATCGGATGGAACAGTGACTCGACTCTTAGGCGTTTGTACGGCAAGAAGTCTTGAGGGGTTTGACTGAAGTTTGAACAATAAACGAAAAGTCTAGAGTCAGACATCTGCAACGGGAATTTTCACTTCAAAGGTCGCGCCTCTGCCGCGTCCGCCAGAGACGGGTGCGATGACACCCTGATGCAGTTCTGTGACGATGGTATAGCAGATTGATAAGCCGAGACCGGTGCCATCACCTACGGCTTTGGTGGTAAAGAAGGGCTCAAAAATCTTTTCTGCAACGGTTTCCTCAATCCCTTGTCCGTCATCTGAAAACCTTATCCAGACCCAATGATTGTCTGCGCCACTGTCGATATAAAGATTGCCGCCGTCGGGCATGGCCTGCAGGGCGTTGGTGATGAGATTAGCAAAAACTTGGTTGAGCTTCCCTAAATTACAGAGTACGAAGGGCAGTTCGGCCAGGGTGAGGTGAACTGTGTAACGCTCATTGATTTGATGTCTCAGTACGTTCAGCGTTGATTGGATACCCGAATTAAGGTCCTCGGTCGTGAAGCTATCCTGCTGATTGTCTCGAGAATAGCTCCTTAGGTCCTTAACGATACTTTTAATGCTCTTTAAACCCTCGGTGGTTTCCTGAATCAAAGTGGGTAGGTCCTCGAGGATGTAGGCTGATTCACTGCGGATGACCTCGTCGGCACGATCAGCGCCAGCTTTACAAGCCTCAATTAAAATAGGCAGATATCTCTCTAGGGTGTTGAGGTTGGTCAGGCAAAATCCGACCGGGTTGTTGATTTCGTGGGCCACACCTGAAGCTAGCTCACCCACCGAAGCGAGTTTTTCACGTTGAACAAGCAAGGACTGATTGGTTTTAAGGTCTTGGTAGAGCGATTCAACTTCTTCATTCTTCGCGTAGATTTGCCTCGATAGATCCTCGAGCAAGCGTTCCGCTTCAAGTCTCGCTGCTTTTTCCCTCTTGTAAGCTTTTTCAAACGGATTATCAGTAGACACAACTTTATTCCAAGCTAACCAAAATACCGCAATGATCCGCACCTCGATGCGCGCAAGGTTCGTGCACCAAGGTGTAATTGTGGTCAAAGTGCTTTGCTGCACCATCGATCAGACCCTCGGCCAATCGGCAGAGATTTCTATCGGATTCGTATTTCAGGTGGAGTACCTTGCTTGAACGTCGATCCGGCTCGAACCCAGGGGTAATAGCGCCGGGATAGAGCTTGACGACCTCAACATGAATGACGTCATCGAGTGATTCAAGAAAGTCGAGCATGTTGGCGTGACCATCGATGAGCTCAGGGTAGCGATGATAGAAGGCAGGAAACATATATTGGCCAAATGCGAAAACAAGGTCATTGGCAGGGATATCATTTCTCGTGCTGATAACCCCTACTAGTTTGAGTAAGCGGACATCGTCATAGAGCGCTGTTGACGTGTAGATTCCAGACTCATCCGCCTCATCCAAAACGGCGTTCCACTCTTCTAAACCAAGTTGCGTCTCAACCATTTCGGCCAAGATATTCATGACGATGCCTTTCATGCAAACCTCCAAGATTGAGAGTGAGCGAGCGACTATTCTACTTAGGCAGAGCAGGGTGTAGGAACTGCAGTCGTCGGATGCAGGTCTTTAACTGAGTATAATCAAAATGATTTAGAAGAACAGCGAAGGTTACCAGGGAATTTGGCGACCGCTCCAGTCCCAAAAAGTGCCAGAATGTTCGGGCTTGAGCGTTGAGATGAAGTCGATCAAGTAGCCGGCTGCGACATCCGGCGAAAAAAGTTGTTCTGGTTTGGTCCGAGCAGTAAAGGGTGCAGAAAGCAGGGTCTGGACGGTGCCCGGGTGGTAGGCGATGAGGGTTGCTCTGGGCAACGTCCTTTGCCACTCGATCGCGAGCGTCCTGACAGCCATGTTAAGGGCAGCTTTTGAGCAGCGATAGCTATACCAGCCGCCGAGCTGGTTATCAGTGATTGAGCCGACCCGAGCCGATAGGGCAATGATTTTAGGGTTTGAAGCGGCTTTGAGTGCTGTAGATGCCTGCTGCGCAAGATTCAGCAGCGGCGCAGCATTTAAACTGACTGCTGCAAGAAGCTGCTCTGTTCGGAACTGCCGAAGGGATTTTTCCGGTTGAATCTCATCGGTGGACAGCATTCCTATGGTGTTGATC
>CALIKQ010000058.1 GCA_938017975.1 uncultured Pseudomonadales bacterium
CGCTTTTAAGATAGACCTTGATGAACACGATTTCAGGCTGCTAATTAACGGTTGCCATTCCTAAAAGCTGTCCTTCTTAAAAGACATTATTTAATACCATCTTTAATAAACCAACTCGCGGATTCTCTAATCAGCCTTAGCTGATGATTTTTAAACCATCTCGTTTTAGCGCAACGGCTAAAATGCGACTTGAACCAAGTGGGCTCACAGGCCCTCGGTATAGAATTTTTTGCCCTTTACTAACCAACCAAGTATCTGAAGATTTAATGTGTTGAATGGTCATCAATCCGTCCTTTTGTGTGTGTTTTATCACCAGTACTTTGACCAGTGGCCAATAATAAAAACTGTCTGACAGCGCTTTCTTGGTTCCTATCAATGTCTATCACTGTTTCTAAACCTTTCTCAGCATCTCTCGACCTTTCCCAAAGCCAAGCTACATCTAGGCTGGCCTTCATCTATACAACCTACATCTATCGAACCTACATCCATAAAATGAGGTGGCGGTCTACAGATTTTTAACTTCGATCAAATTAAGCCGACAGTTTCAACCGACAATTTCAACCGACAGTTTCAACTGAGAATTTCAACCAACCACATCGGCGGTCAAACAGGCAAAATCCGAAACGGAAAAGGATTAAAACACATAATACTGTTTATGTATACAGTATGTACAAAAAAACAGCTTTAGACTTGGATCCAGTCAAAACCGTCATTCTGGGAGGAGATTGTCAAAGTGCCCGGCCAGCCTTTTAAGGGTTCCGAAAGCGCAGCTTTGGCGAGGTCTGGATGATTATTTTTTTGGCTGATGTGCGAGACCACCAGATGCCGTAGACGTGGTAAATTCATGTGCATCACTAACCCGGCTGCCTGATGGTTAGAAAGATGCCCCAAGTTTCCTGAAACCCGTTGTTTCAGTGCAGCAGGATAAGGCCCCCGACTCAACATGTCCGGGTCATAGTTGCACTCAAGCAGCAATAGATCGCAATCTTTGTAGCACTTCTCGACATGTGCGCTGACATGTCCTAAATCGGTTAACACGCCCAAACGAAGGTCACCTTCGCTAAACACATATTGGCAAGGCTCTCTCGCATCGTGGGGAACAACCACAGGCTCGACGGTTAATTCGCGAATCTTAAAAGACTGATCATAATTCACGGGATGAACGGACTCGAGTGCGCCAAGCCGCTTATGATCGAAGGTGCCTGGCGTCATATAGACGGGTACTTTAAATTTTCGAGAGAATTGGGCGACACCTAAAATGTGATCCGCATGTTCGTGAGTCACGATCAACGCGTCAATATCGAGAGGCGTTAAATCTAGCTTTGCTAGTCGCCGAGTGGTTTCTTTAAGTCCAAATCCTAGATCAACCAGCACGCGTCCGATGCTTGCCTCAACAATGGTTCCATTGCCTTTGCTACCGCTTCCTATGGATGCAATGCGCACGAATCAGGTCGAATATTCTTTAATAATTTTCAGCAGCCGTTCTGCTGCCAAACCGTCAGCAAACCCTTCGCCCTGCAATACAGTCACTAAAACCTCTCCATCCGTATTTTCTAATCGAACCTGATAGAGGTTTTCAGCGCTTTGTGATTTTTCACCTCTCGAAAAGATCTTCCTAAAAAAACCTGGGTTCACTTGGTGGGTGGGTTGGTAATACACAAAGTAAGTCGCTTCACTTCGGTTAATGTCATTGACAGTGATGTTGGCTGTCTCCAAGGCATCTCCAACGGTTGCCCAGGCACGGTTAAAATCAAGCTTATAACGCAATTCTGGTTTATAACGGTCAGGAATCAATCGTGTGCGCCCCTCGGTCAGGTTGGACGCCATCATGCTCATCGTGCCTTGGCTGATATTTTCGCCCAGATAGTAGGCAATGCCCTTGAGGACTTCACGCTCTAGCGCCAAATCATCAGATGCTCCCTCCCAAACCATGTTGTCTAGCCGGTAAGGTGCATCAGCAGCGACCTGACGTTGTTCGATATACAGTTCCGTGCTGCCGCTTCGAACCCCGGGCTCCATCTTCAATTTAAATTGGTGCAAGTTTACGTTTCGCGTGTTTCGAAAAACGTTTCCATCACGAATGCTTTGAAACGTGTCTTCAGCAGAGCCTTCCCGAGCTGTTATCCAGCGACTCGTTAAAATTCCGGTCGCGGGGTCCGCCGACGCAACTTCTAAATTATTGGCTTCCCAGAACTGGACAACCTTCGGCCAAACCACAGATGGGGGAATATCAAGGAAGACCCACTGCTCGTCATCAAGTTTTTTAATGACGATCTGATCGACCCCATAGCGGGTACTCAAAGGCTCTGGCCGTCTCAGCGTGTAATCAACTTCGCTAAGTCCCCGGGGGTCTTCAATTTCCGGAATCGGCATCATTTCGACATAGCCGGGTGTTGCAAGCCCTAAAGGCATTTCAGTCGGCGCACTCGACCCCGTCTCTAATCGAGTGACCAGTGCATCATTACCGAACCAACTGCAACCTGATAACAACCAAAGCGAAAAACTTATCCATACCAATCGCATCATTGCACTATCCCCGCTTGCGCCATCGCGGCTGTAACACTCTGATGATACGCTTTGCTTAAAGGTGTTAACGGTAACCGAATACCTTCAGGAATTCGCCCCATTTGCGCCAAGGCCCATTTTACTGGAATCGGGTTTGCTTCGAGAAACAACTTTTGATGGAGCCCCATCAGCGGTTCATTCAACGTTTCCGCCAAGGTGCGATCTCCAGCGACCGCAGCAGCAGCCATCAAGGCCATCTGATCGGGTACCAAGTTTGCCGTAACACTGATAGTTCCATGACCACCTTGGATCATCAATTCACAGGCTGTTTCATCGTCACCCGAATAAATCATGAACTCATCGCCACAAAGTTCTCGAATTTCCGCCGCCCGCTCAACAAGACCTGTTGCCTCTTTAATACCAAACACTTGATCGGTTTCTGATAAACGTTTGACAGTCTCGGGCAACAAATCGCAACCGGTCCGACTTGGAACATTATAAAGAATTTGAGGCAAATCAACCGCCTTAGCGATCGCTTGATAATGCAGCACCAATCCTTCCTGGGTTGGCTTATTGTAGTAAGGCGTCACAAGCAAACAGGCATCGGCCCCAATTTCCTTCGCAAAATTGGTAAATTCGATGGCTTCCCGCGTTGAATTAGCGCCGGTTCCAGCAATGACAGGCAGGCGTCCTTTAGCAACTTCGACAACGGTCCTCACAATTTCACAGTGCTCTTGGGGCGTTACGGTCGGGGATTCACCAGTGGTACCCACTGGAACGATGCCTTGGGTTCCACTTTGAACATGCCAATCTACGAGGCTATCCAGGCACTCCCAGTCCACGGATTCGTCCGATTTCATGGGCGTCACCAGTGCCACAATACTGCCGCCAATCATAAGTTCAGGTTCCGCTGGGAAAGGGCCACATCATAGCGATGCTGCAAGAGTCGTACAACCTGATTTAAAGGGGAACTGGGTTAAGTTCTTGGCCAAGCGCCGATGAGCGCTTTGATCAAAATAGCCAGGGGGATCGCAAAAAATACCCCCGCCAAACCAAACCATGACCCAAATATCAACACCGCTAAAATAATAGCCAAGGGATGTAGATTATTTGCTTCCGAAAAGAGCAGCGGGACTAGCAGCAACCCATCAAGCGCCTGAATCACCAGATAGCCAACCATGAGATAGAAGAATTCTCCGCTCAACCCGAATTGCATCAGCGCAACCACAACCACTGGCACGGTAACCGCCGCGATCCCAAGGTAAGGAATAATGACCGAGACCCCAACTAAAAATCCCAGCAAAGCAGCATAATTGAGATCAAAGAATGCAAAAAGGAGATAGGTCACAAGACCGGCAATCAGCAATTCGATAAACTTGCCTCGAACATAATTCTCCATTTGTCCGCTGAGCTCGTTGCCGATTCTATCCATCAGCGGTCGGTCTTCAGGCAAAAACCCCAAAAAATAGTCCAACAGCTGCTCTTTATCTTTCAAAAGGAAGAACACCAAAATCGGAACCAGCAACGTGTAGGCTAAAACAGTTAATAGCACCGGCAACTGCGACAGAGAAGCAGATAGAAACCATTGACCCAGTTCTGCGGCTTGATCACTGAGCAAATTAACCCAAACAGAAATCTGCCGCTCCGAAATCAGCAAGGGAAATTGCTCGGGTAAGAGACTCAGCGTCGCACCGAGTTTATCGCTCAAGCTGGGCAGATCGTTGTATAAGCTACCCAGTTGACGCCAAATTCTGGGCATCAAAAACAGCAAGAAACCGACAAACCCACCCAAGAACAACAGGTAAGTAATAATCATCGACCACCGTGAGGGGATACGGGCGCGCTGCAACTGGTTGATGACGCCTTGCATCACGTAAGCAAGCACAACCCCAGTCAGAACGGGCACCAGCACCGACCCCAGCAAAGAAAAAAAGATCGCAATACCTATCATTAGAAACAGCAAAATTAAAGATTCTTCCTGAGCAAGATATCGTCCCGCCCATTTCTTCAAAATCTCAATCATGGCTTGGTTCCTTAGGACTTTTTGATCCAATGCCGATAAACGCCAGACTCATCTGTTTGTTTTAACAAAAGGTGACCACTTTGACTCGCAAAAACTTGGAAGTCCCGTACTGATCCAGCATCTGTAGCTTCGATCAACAGAACTTCTCCGGAATCAAGCTTGTTCAGCTGTTGTTTCGCCTTCAGCAGCGGCATCGGACAATTTAAGCCTTTGGTATCGAGCATCATGGCCGTTTGTTCATCGATCGTCATAAGCAAATATTCAAAAATCTAAGTCGAGTATAACAGTCCAATGCGTTCGAATCAGGTTGAACTGCTAACCCAACCCCTGCGAACATGCACCTATGAGATTGAAGGATACTCTTTTGTGCTGCTTGATCGCGCTCTCGATTGCGACAGGCCAAGACGCCCGGGCCGAACTGAACCTCCCCGAACTTGGTGGCGCAAGCCCAGCGGCAACCTCATTGCCCTATGAGCACGCGCTTGGCCAGCGATTTCTGCGTGCAGTCCGGGCCCAAACCCCCCATTTTGATGACCCTTTGGTTGTGGACTACCTCGAACATCTTATTTTTAGACTGTCTGAACACAGCAACCTTAAAGATCGCAGGCTCTACATCACGCTGATCAAGAACCGAATGATCAACGCTTTTGCGGCGCCTGGAGGCGTCATCGGCATCAATCATGGTTTATTCCTACACGCCCAGACCCAACACGAGTTCTCAGCGATCCTTGCTCACGAGTTGGCCCACCTCAGTCAACGACACTTCGCCCGAGGAATTGAGGCCAGCAAACAGGCTGGAGTCATCTCCATTGCCGGGTTGCTCGCAGGGGCAATCTTAGCGGCCACGGCCGGCAGTGAGGCAGGATTGGCCGCGATCACCACCAGCAATGGACTGGCGAGCGCTCAGCAATTGAGCTACAGCAGAACGCGCGAAGCTGAAGCAGACCGCGTTGGCATCGCCACCATGATCAAAGCCGACCTCGACCCACGCGCGATGGCGTATATGTTTGAACGCTTGGATCGCTTGAACCGAACCAATGCGGAACAGATCCCTGAATTTCTACGAACCCACCCCGTGACCAGAAACAGAATCAGCGATGCGTATAATCAGACCGAAAGTGTCACTAAAAAGAAGTGGCCACCAGACCTCGACTATCAGCTGATGCGAGCTCGCGTCATCGTCCAGCAAAGCGCCCAAGCCCAGGGCCTCATCACGCAATTGACTCAGCAACCCCCACCGGAGACGACTGCCGAACAAGCCGCGGCCGACTACGCGCTGGCGCTGGCTTATATTCAAGCGCGAAAGTTTGACGCATCGATGCGACTGCTGACTTCCCTGATGAATCAGCACCCCAATCACATCGCGTTTGAGGTGGCGCACATTGAGTTGCTGGCTGCTCAGGGTAACGTCAGAGCAGCGCTCTCCAGTGCAGAAAAAGCATTAGCGATCAGTCCCGGAAACTATCCGCTATCAGTGCTCTATTCATCCTTGCTAATTAGCCTGAATCGGCCAGAGCTCGCCAGTGAGGTGCTGGCAGACTTAACGCTTCGCCGGCCAAATGATGATCAAATCTGGTATCAACTCGCTGAAAGCCGCGGTTTAGCCAATGACATTCCTGGCGTTCACCAAGCGCGAGCAGAATATTTCGTGCTCAACGGAGATCTAGATGGCGCCATAAAACAGCTCGGCTATGCCATACCACTGGTGCGCCAAAATTTTCAGCTCAGCGCCAAAATCAAACAGCGTATAGATGAGATTTGGGTCCTCCAAGAAAGATCTGACGAGTAACCGGTCCAATCTGCACCCCGCAATCCCTCGATCCGGCGTTGACTGAGCACTCCTTCAATAAAGGCCTAACCTCTATCCTCTAGGGTGTCAGGGTTCTGATCCATGCCGCAGCGGTCCCGCCTTTGTCATTAGACACTGACCCGAAGCGCACGAGCACGTCTAACGACTGCAGAGATTTGATCCTGATGCATTCTGAGGGTTTTCGAATCTCAACGATTAAAATCAAGCATTCTTTGCAAGGGTCTCAGTGCGCGAGCAGCCAGCTCAGGGGGCACATTGATTTCTTGGTCTTGGTGCCTCAAGACATGCTCGATATTTTTTAAACCATTCATCGCCATCCACGGACAGTGAGCGCAACTGCGGCAAGTAGCGCCGTTCCCCGCCGTGGGCGCCTCAAGAAAACGTTTTTCGGGCGCGAGCTGCTGCATTTTGTAAAAAATTCCGCGATCCGTCGCAACGATGAACGTTTCAGCCTCGAGATCAACCGCTGCTTTGATTAACTGAGAGGTTGACCCCACCACATCCGCAGCCTCGATCACGGCGCTAGGGGACTCAGGATGCACCAGCACCTTCGCGTCCGGGTAAACCTGTTTTAAATCCAGTATTCCCTTAGCTTTAAACTCTTCATGCACAATGCAAGCGCCCTGCCAAAGCACCATATCTGCCCCAGTTTCCTTTTGAACATAGGCACCCAAATAACGGTCTGGTGCCCAAAGGATTTTTTCTCCCGCTGCGCTCAGATAATCGACAACATCTAACGCGATACTAGACGTCACGACCCAATCGGCTCTTGCTTTAACCGCCGCCGACGTATTGGCGTATACCACCACTGTTCGGTCCGCGTGCTCAGTGCAAAACGCATCGAAAGCATCTATGGGACACCCCAAATCGAGAGAGCATGTTGCTTCAAGGGTGGGCATCAAGATCGTTTTTTCAGGGCTTAATATTTTTGCTGTCTCTCCCATAAACTTTACGCCCGCAACCAATACGGTCGATTGCTTGGCAAGTGCACCAAACCGGGCCATTTCAAGAGAGTCGGCCACACAGCCGCCGGTTTCTTCAGCCAGGGCTTGGATTTCTGGATCGGTGTAATAATGGGCGACAAGCGTTGCTTGTCTATCATCAAGCAACTGCTTGATGTTATCGATGAGCATTTGCCGCTCCTCGCCGTTTAACACGGACTCTGGCGGGTGCTCTGGGACGACTAAATTCATAGCGGGCCTCTATTGAAATGTAAATACGCGTGATCTTTTATACGCGATGTGCGGCGACTTTATCTTCGAATTTCATGCGCTTGCTAGAAGTTGATGTTGATCACACCGCCAACAGTCGCGACTCCAATCTCTGGTCTTTCCTCGACATCCTGGTCGAGCATTGAACAATACGTTAAACCTTCAAGCAGGAGTAGTAATTATCGGAGGACTCGCCGACAATTACGCCATGCAGCTATTGTTTCTCAGTCAACTGTTCGATGTCAAAGTTGAGAGTAATCTTTCGCTTTTGACTGAAGCCGCACTCAGCGAAGGACATCAAGTCAGTTGGGGCAGCATCGACCATCTGAGGCTTAATAATCGACGCGTCCAAACCCACGGCATGCATAGAGGCTCATCCCAGCACAATATTGACCGCTCGACGTCTATGAATTCTTTGGACTGTGAGGGCTTTGATTGCATTTGGGTGCTCTCTCTTGGGGAGCGCGCGAGCTTTTTAGACAAGCTCCAGCTCCTACGGATTCTCGAAGGACAAACCCGAGTCATCAACAGCACCGAGGCGCTACTCCATCTTCGCAGCAAGTACGCTCTGACTCAATTGAGCCACGTCTTCGATCACCCCAAAACTTACGGAAGTCGAGATCCGGAAGCGTTGTTTGAGATTGTTGAATCAGGGGGTGACTGGATACTAAAACCACCGGCAGGCAGCCTCGGCCAGGGTGTTTTTTTAATCAATCGAAGCACGTCAAACTATCGAGACATTCTCCGACACGTCAATGGTCATCAAAGAGACCAGTATGTTTTGCTACAGGAATACATCCCAGAGATTACAAACGGAGAAAAAAGAGTGCTGCTCGCTAATGGGCAGTTTATTGGCGCTTATCTGCGAACCCAAGCCGAGGACCATCGAACTAACCTGATGCAAGGTGCAATCGCACAAAAAACGACCCTGTCTGAGAAAGAACTTGCGCTCATCGACCGTGTTGGTTCGCATTGCAAAGCTCGCGGCGCCCTCTTTGCCGGCATCGACATGGTCTATCCTTTCGTCATAGAAATTAACGTGGTCAATCCAGGCGGACTGAATACGCTCGATCAACTTGGGGCAGGCAAAAAGGCGCGCCAGGTGATTCGTTATATCCTTGACAGTTAGACCTTGAGTTTTCAGTTGGGAACGGTATCATGGCGCATTCCTGAGGGGCCGTTAGCTCAGCTGGTAGAGCAGTTGGCTTTTAACCAATTGGTCGATGGTTCGAATCCATCACGGCCCACCATTTCCCTCACAGTGGTCCCTTCTAAGCCCTCGGATCTGCTCGTTTTAACCGCCGGTTTACTTCGGTAAAGGCATCAGACCTCCGAGAAACACGCAATGAGTATCGTGGCAGGATTGCTGGTGAATTTTTAGACTAGAATTCGAAAAAAATCATCACCGCCATCCCAATCGCATCTCGCCAATCATTGCCCTCACAATCATCAAGTCCAGCCAAACCTTGGAAATGATCCAGTACCAACAGCAAAAACATGAACAAGCCAAGCCGCGCGCTGAGACAAGCCCCAACCCGCAACTGAACCAGAGATATCACGCCGCGACCTAAAACCAGTAGGCTTGAACCACTCACAATGATCATACCTTGAGCGCTGAAAGCCGAAGGCTGTTGTAGCCCCAAAAGTCCTAAGCAACCAATCAACAAAATCACTATTTTTAGAGCAATCGTCCCGTCACCCTGATCTGCATCAATCATCATCAGTGCCAAGAGCGGAGCGGTAAGGATGCTCACGAGCGTCATACCTAAAACACTCGGCATTAAATCAAGCCTGAAATGCATCCAGGCAATAACAACACAGCTCAAAAAAAGAAGCGTTGCGCACCAACGTTCCCCTTCTCCCTGAATGCATCTCATGACCATCGAGCTTGAGGCGCGGCAGCAATCTGAAGCGATTTTCGATGCTTCTATGTGCGCAACCTCACCATCAAGAGTCCGCCTACGCGCGCAGGCGATCCACCAGAAAGTGCACCCCAGCAGAATTACGAGCTGCATACCGAGAATCAGTGTTGTTTTAAAGACTAAGGTCGATACGCCCATGCCGATTTAGCCAAGATTCCTCAGCGTTTTGACCCTGAAAAAGTACGGGAGCAGGCATTCTAAAAACGCATTGAATCTAGATGCCTCTAATATAGAAGCTTTTAATCTAGATGCCTTTAATATAGAAGCTTTTAATCTAGATGCCTTGTTCAAGACGAGGATTGACCTGAAGCCCTCAAGCACTGATCAAGCGCCAAACGCCGCCCCAACACCCAATACGAGAAGGGCCAACCCAGCGCCCCAGATTCCGCAAGCGATAACATCAAAAACGAAAAACTTCAGCGAAGATAACCCGCTGGCACCGAGTAGCATAGGGACTATGCTTCGAATCATCGTGAGCAAACGCCCTATCACAACGGTAAAAGCGCCGAAACGACGAAGCTGAGCCTGAGTTTTTTCGATCAATCCGGCACGTTTCTGCATCCAAGGAAGATCAATCAGTCCAGGGCCCAAGTATCGTCCAAGGTAAAAACCAAACTGGTCAGAAATGAACGCGCCAAATATCGCCGCTGAGACAATCTCCCCCAACGACAAAAGACCCTCCGCGTAAACAAAACTCGCAGCAGACAGCAAAATAGCGCCGCTGATAAAAAGGCCAAGGCCGGGACAAGCCTCAATGAAGCCCATTACCATGACCGCCGCAAAGGCGAAATCACGCTCTTGTGAAATCCAGGAAAGTAGGTCTGTCACGATTGGTCTTACCGTCGGAGTTAGAACCCACCTTGGACATATTGCGTTGGATCATCAACCCCTGCTTCCAGGAAACCCGCCCGACGAAGTCCGCAACTATCACACATACCACAAGCTAAACCATCTGCCGAAAGCTGATAACACGACACCGTTTCTGCATAATCAAGGCCTTTGTCTAACCCCAGACGAATGATCTCTGCTTTTGAGTGATGGATCAGCGGCGTATGAATTGTCAATCGCTCGCCCTCAACGCCTCGGCGAGTTGCGAGATTTGCCATCGATTCGAAGGCTGTTACAAATTCAGGGCGACAGTCTGGGTACCCAGAGTAATCCACGGCATTGACGCCGATAAAAACATCAAGCGCACCTAACACCTCTGCCCAGGCTAGCGCATAGGACAGAAAAATCGTGTTCCGAGCGGGCACGTAGGTGATTGGGATATCAATTTCACTTCCACCATAAGCCGGCACCGCAATGTCGCGATCGGTTAATGCAGAACCTCCAAAGGTCGCCAAATCGATCGTTGCAATTCGATGTTCGCTGGCGCCAAGTTGCGCTGCAATATTTTTGGCATAACCCACCTCTCCATCATGGCGCTGGCCATAAACAAAGCTCAAGCAATAACACGCGTAGCCAAGGTCACGGGCAATCGCTAAAACGGTTGCAGAATCGAGTCCACCTGAGAGCAAAATGACAGCTTTTTTAACGTCAGACACCCGGTAAATCTCCCCAAAGCAATTTATGAAGCTGGATTTGAAGCCGAACATCGAGACCATCCGAGAGAATCCATTCAGCCAGCTCTTTGGCGGATTGAACGTTATAAACCGGGGAAAATAAGACCTCACAAACACGCTGGGACAAAGAATATTCATCGACCTTAAACCGCGCCCATTCGTAATCGGCGCGATCACAAATCACAAATTTTACTTGGTCGTTAGGTTTCAGCTCCGCAATGTTTGTATATAAGTTACGACTGACCTCGCCCGATGCAGGTGTTTTTAGATCCATCACAATAGAGACGCGCGCGTCAATATCAGCAATCGGCAATGCGCCGCTGGTTTCCAAAGAAACTTGGTATCCCTCATCGAGCAGCGCTTGGAGTAATTCGAGACACTCCGGTTGAGCCAGCGGCTCTCCTCCTGTAACTGTGACATAGCGCGCCTGATTGCTAGCAACCTCTGCCAGAATCTCTTCTAATGAGTGCAGCGTACCGCCACTGAAGGCATAGCTGGTATCACAGTAACCGCAGCGGAGAGGACAGCCCGTCAAGCGCACAAACGTGGTCGGCCGGCCACTGGTCGCAGCCTCGCCCTGCAGAGAATGAAATATTTCTGAAATTCGCAACCGAGCAGTCATGGCGTCACAGATTCCGCAATCGCCCTAACAATCGACTTGTTCTAACAGGTAGCGCTCAGCAAGCTTACCCGCCGACTTAGACGCAAACTCGGTTTTCACTTCCGTGAGATAAGTTAGGGCACGCTCGCAATTACCCATCAAGTGATAGACTTTACCGAGTTTAAATGCGGCATCAGGCACTTTGTTACTGTCCGGGTATCCTTTAATGACTTGAACCAAGGCTTGTCTCGCTGCTTCATAATCAGGTTCAGGCTTAGCCGCATGCACCTCACCGATCCAGTAATAGGCATTTGCAGCATAAACCCCGGTCGGGAATTGATCGATCACAATGCGTAACGCCTCAATCGCTGCGTCGTACTGACGCGCTCGAATCGCTTTAAGCCCGTCGTCATAGTAATCTTTTTCTGTCCGAGCAACTTCGAGGTTGTCTGGACTACCCTCTCTGGCCTCTCCGCCGACCCCAGCGGTCACCGATGGTACGGTCGTGGGTTCGGCCACCACCGCCTGGTTCTGCAGCCGTCGGTCAAGCTCTAGATAACGATCTTCTTGGACTCGCTTTGAGCGCTGGATCTCGTAACTGAGCTGTTCAACCAAGCCGCGAAGCATCATGACTTCTTGCTGCAAAATCTGCATTTTATACGGTAAATCCATCGGCCCATTACCGTCGCTGTCGCTGATGATCTCGACGGTTTGGGTTTCTTGCACATCATTCCCTTGTACCCCATCAACCGGAGGCGCCAACCTCGAGACTTGGTCTTGTTCAAAACGATCGCTCAGCAACGTTGATCGAGATTCTACGACCACGGGTGCAGCGGATGCTGCATGCAGAGGCGAGCCTGCGATACCAAAGAAAAAGAATAGAAGATAGCGCATATTGCGGCGATTTTTTATAACGGACATGTAACCCTCACCCTGTAGGCGTACTGGGCTCTTAAAGCAGCGTTAAAATAGTGGCCTATTGGAGACCGACAGCCCCTAAGGTCATCGACCTCAGAGGCGCATGGATCATCGATAGACGATTTCGACCCGGCGATTCTTTTCCCAAGACGCCTGGTCGTGGCCGCTCATGGCTGGTTTTTCCTCACCATAGCTGACGACTTCGATTTGGCTCCTCGATGCCCCTTGCGACAACAAATAGGATTGGACTGCATTAGCTCGCCGCTCACCCAAAGCCAAATTATATTCTCGAGTTCCCCGCTCATCGGCGTGACCCTCTAAACGAACCGTGAGACCGGAATTTCCCGCAAGCACCATGGCGTGCTGATCAAGTTCTGCATGGCCGTCGCGACGAACGATAGCTTGGTCGAAATCGAAATAGAAGACACCAGCGAGCGTTCTTGAGCCAGCTGAAGCATCCAATTCATCCAGTGGAATGATCACGCGACCACCGCTGACCATCGGTTTAATAGGTTCGATTTCTACAACCACCTCTTGAACTGCTTCTGTGACGACCGGCGCCTCAACCTGGGGCTCAGGTTCCGGGCTACTGCTCGCGCATCCAGCCAAGACCAACAGCAACACGGGTGCGAGTAGGCCCAAATAAGTTTTTATCATTGACATGCGATGCTCCTCTATTCAACACGATATTTAACACGATCGATTTTCGGATCCTGTGCTCGCTAAGACACGAATCTTCCTAGCATTTTCACCCGGCCTTCGACTGTAACGCCTCTCCAAAAGATAATCTAACCTGAAGTCTTCCCTTTAACAAACCTCAAACTTCTGACAAACCTCAAAAACTTGGCAGGCGCTTCATTGAAATTGCGGATTTCTTTAGTTTACTCTATTTCCGACGTTAATTTTAAATCTTCTTCTAGGGGTGTAAAGCTTTTCTTCTTTCTTGGCGACCAAGCTGGCTCGCGCACGTCGCCTTCAGTTGCTGGCAAATTGAAGCGAACCCCTCCGTCGATCGAAACCCCTGCTAAAATCCCTCGACCTCCAACTTGGGTGGCATAGATCAAAGAACTATCGTTTGGGGCAATGCTCGGAGACTCATCAAGCGCGGTCTCTGTTAAAACTCTGAGAAAACCTCTCTTCAAATCCAAATAACTGATATGAAAAATACCTTTCCGGCGATGCACCATAATTAAACCCTGGCCATTATTAGCCAGCACCGCTCGAGCGTTGTAGTCACCCTCAAAGGTTAACCGCTCTACCTCTAAATCATCTAGCCGCATCGAGTAAATTTGCGGTTGCCCGCCTCGATTTGAAGTAAAGATGATTGATTCTCCGTCAGCGCTCCAGGACGGTTCGGTATCGATGCCGTAGTGGCGTGTGACTCGACGTAGACGCCTGGGAGTTTCTTCTAGGCTGAGGATATAAATTTCTGGATTACCGTCTTTAGACAACACCATCGCTAATTTTTTCCCATCTGGGGAAAATGCTGGCGCACCATTTAGACCTCGGAAATCCGTGACTTGTTGGCGGGTTCGATCCCGAATGTTATGGATATAAATTGCTGGCCGACTATCACGCTCAAAAGAGACATAGGCAATACGATCGCCATCAGGAGCCCAGGTTCCCGACAAAATAGGCTCTCGTGACTGCAAAACAGTGCGCACCCGGTATCCATCCGCATCGGCTACATTCAGCCGAAAAACGCGTCCTGAGGGCGTTTCGGTGACCGTGATGTACAAAATTTCAGTTGAGAAGGCCCCTTCAATCCCCGTCAGCTGCTCATAAATCGCGTCGCTGGCATGATGCGCCAAGTCCCTTAGATCCAAATCACTTCCTACGACGGTTTGGCGCAGTGTCACCTCACCTTTAAAGACATCAAAGAGTTCGAACGTCATTGCCAAATCGGGCCCATATTCTCTAACGCTGCCGATCACAACATACTCCATATCTAGGAGCTGCCAATCACGCACGTAAACCTCAGATGCTTCGCTTGGAAGAGAGAGCATTTGGCTCACAGGGAGTGTTTCAAATCGGCCACTCAGTCTTAGATCCGCTGTAACGATTTCATGGATCTCCTCGGGCAGGGCTCCCCTTCCTCGCCAATCGAAAGGTACGACCGCAATTTTGACCGCGTCGTCAGCGCCCTGCGTCACCTCAATTTGAAGCTCTGAGTGAGCCGGCGTCATTGCCAAGACCAAAACAATCATCAGTAAAGCTTTCAGCATCACAACCTTAAATCCTCCGGACGAAACAAGACCGTAAACGATCTGAAATGTTCTTCAAACAACCTTGAATCCCTGGGCACTTCGAAGCGTCCCGCGCGCCTGACAGCAAGCAGCGCTGAACGATCAAACGCGTCATTACGGCTCCCAGTCGCCACAACGACATCGACCACCTCGCCAGTCGGTACCAGCCGTACTCTTAAGATCGCTTGCATGCCATTTCTTGCGCTTGGCGGCCGTGACCACTTGTTAATAATATCTCGCTGGATCTGACCGATATAGGCCATCACTTTTTCATCGTTGGTAACAGCTTCACGACCAATTTCATCGGTCACGGCCTGATCCAGGGAAGCCAACCGAGCAGCTAACTCAGCAGCAGCGATTTCTTTTTCTCGACGTTCTGCCTGCTCAGCCTCTTTCTCCTTTACGCGCTCCGCATCGAGCGTACTGGTCGAAGCCTTTAGCTGAGACTCGTTTTTAATAAGCGGTTTAGCTTGCGGTTTTTCTGCGGCCCGGGCAGGCTCAGGCCGCTTTGCCGCAACAGGCGGAGGCGTCTTCGGCAACGCTCTTTCTGTCTTCTCAGCAGCCCCACGCTCGGGTACCTCGTTCCGGACAAGTGACGCCGAAACAAAGAGCTGTTCCGGCCGAACCTGACTCGATACCTCCTCAGGCCATTCGATCAAAAATAAACTCAAAATTAGACCGTGAAACCCGAGTGCCAGGATGGTGGGCAAAATCAAAGATTTCATGACCAATGAACGCCTGTTAGGAGCTGGCTGGCTGAGTCACTAAACCGACATCAGCAATGCCAATCTTCTGAAGGAGATCCATCAACTCGATGACGCTGCCATAAGCAATGCTTGCATCTCCCTCTACCAGCACTTGAAGGTTTGAATTGGCGGCCTTTATTTTTGCAACCTGTTCAGCCAATAGCGAAAGTGCGACGGGCGTTTCCTCACCCCCAAGGTTCAAAAAATATTCGCCCTGCTCATTGATGCTGACCACAAGCACTTGCTGTATCTCATCTACGGCAATCGCCTCACTATTGGCTGTGGGCAAATCAACCCGAATGCCCTGGGTCATCAGCGGGGCCGTCACCATAAAAATAACCAACAAGACCAACATAACATCAATGTAAGGGACGACATTGATGTCTGACATTGGACGTCGACGAGCTGCTTTAGCCATCAATTAATCTCCTCACTATTCTATAAAGTGCTAGATCGATTCGTTCGATCCTTAAGATTCCGTGATTGAACGATTTAGTATCGCGCCAAACTCGTCCGAAAAAGTTTCGAATCGATTCATAATAACCTCGACCTGGGCCGAATAGCGGTTATAAGCAATGACCGCTGGAATTGCCGCAAACAGTCCAATAGCGGTCGCGATAAGAGCTTCTGATATACCTGGCGCCACCACTGATAGGCTCGCTTGATTAGACATTGCTAAACCTCGAAAAGAGTTCATGATTCCCCACACCGTGCCAAATAAACCAATATAAGGACTCGTTGAACCAACGGTCGCTAGAAAAGGCAGGGCCGCCTCCAATCGCTCTTCCTCGCGAGCCAGCGCAACGCGCATTGCGCGCTGCACATTTTGCATGATCCGTTCGGCTTGATTGCCATATTGCTGACGCGACCGAGTGAACTCTTTAAAACCGGCTTGAAAAATATGCTCAACGCCGATCACCTCAGCTTCGGAGCTTTCAATATCTACAAAGATAGATCGCAAGTCCTGACCAGACCAGAACTCGTCTTCAAAATTTGCAGCTAAACGGCGCACACTTTGCAGTAAAAAGGCCCGCTGAAAGATCAACACCCAGGAGACTAGGGAGGCCAGAACAAGAATTGCCATCACTAACTGGACAACCACCGAGGCATTTAAAACCAGTTCCAGAATTGAGATTGGCTCGTTCATCACTTGATATCCTTACATAATCATTTCGTAACAGACCCCAGGGTACTCAAGCGCACTTACAACGCCAACATTACCGCGCCTTAAGCGGAAGCCCTGACCTATTGATCCACCGTTGGGTGATCTTCATTCGGCGCTGACACTTCAGCTTTACCCTCTAACGCAGGCTTCATCCCAAAATGCTGATAAGCACGTTCTGTCGCGACTCGCCCCCGCGGTGTGCGCATCATGAACCCTTGCTGAATCAGATAAGGCTCATAGACATCCTCAATGGTGTCCCGCTCCTCACCGACCGCAGCCGCCAGAGAATCAATGCCCACCGGACCTCCAGAAAATTTGTCAATCATGGCCATCAAGAGTCTTCGATCCATGGCATCAAACCCTGACGCATCAACTTTGAGCAGATTGAGTGCTGCATCGGCGCTATCTCGACGAATCACCCCATCACCGCGGACTTCAGCAAAATCTCTAACTCGACGCAGCAACCGATTCGCGATTCGCGGCGTACCTCTTGAACGCAATGCGATTTCTGCTGCTCCTTCATGATCGCAAGGGACATTGAGTAGACTCGCCGATCGCTCCAGAATCTGCGTCAAATCTTCAACCTGATAAAACTCTAATCGTTGAACGATACCAAAACGATCCCGCAGCGGGGACGTTAACAGACCCGTTCGGGTCGTTGCACCCACCAGCGTAAAAGGCGGTAGATCGAGTTTTATCGAGCGCGCCGCAGGTCCTTCACCAATCGTTAAATCAATTTGGAAATCTTCCATCGCTGGATAGAGTACTTCCTCAACCGCTGGGCTGAGACGATGAATTTCGTCAATAAAAAGAACATCGCCAGCTTCTAAATTCGTCAGTGCGGCGACTAAATCACCCTTTTTCTCAATGACTGGACCGGATGTTGATTTGATGGCCACGCCCATTTCCACAGCAATGATATTGGCGAGGGTGGTCTTTCCCAAACCTGGCGGACCGAAAATTAAGGTATGGTCCAACGATTCGCTACGCTGCTTGGCCGCATCAATAAACAACGACATCTGCTCACTGACGGCTGGTTGACCCACATAATCTTTAAGCGATTTTGGACGAATCGCCCAATCTTGTTGCGGTTCTTGCGCAGTGGCCTGTGGCGCGATTAAGCGATCTGTCTCTATCATAACTGAAGCTTTATCCCATTAACTTTAGGGCCTGCCGAATCAGGTCTTCGACATTATCTGCCGGATCAGAAATTTGCGCCAATACTCTGGACACATCCTGGGCGCGATAACCCAAACCAACCAAAGCCGTCTCCGCATCATCCAAAGCATCAGAGCCGCTCGAAACGCCCGACACCTCAGCTGAAGTCGGCAGCCAATCGTCAACTTTATCGCGCATCTCCATAATCAAACGCTCAGCCATAACCCGGCCAACACCTGGAATCGCATTGAGGGTTTTGACGTCGTTTGCTTTGATTAATCGCACAAAACCCGCTGGATCTAACGCTGAGAGAATTGAGAGCGCAAGTCGCGGCCCAACCTTATTCACTTTAATCAGTGCTCTGAACAGGTCCCGGCCTTCGCGCTCAAGAAAACCAAATAACGTGTGTGCGTCATCCCTAACGACGAAATGCGTATACAGCCGAACGGATCCATTTTCTTGCAAGAGCGCGGCTGCCGTAGCCAGCGGAACTTCGACCTCATAACCTAGACCACCGACATCCAAAACAAGTTGCTGGTCCGTGCGGTCGACAATCACGCCACTGATTTGCGAAATCATCGATCCGACTCCACAATCCTACCTCTCCGAAAAGATCCCGAGGCACTCCCTAGACGGGCTAGATTACCCCCAGTTTGAATGTGGCACAGAGCGATGGCCAGGGCATCTGCAGCGTCCTCCTGAGGCGGACCGCTGAGGCGCAAAAGGACTTGGACCATATGTTGAACCTGATCTTTCTTTGCAGCGCCATGCCCAACAACAGCTTGCTTTACTTTTTTTGCCTCGTATTCGTACACCGGCGTCTGGCTGCGAGACGCGGCCAGCAGGGCAACGCCTCGCGCCTGACCCAATTTTAGCGCGGACTCTGCGCTTCGAGCCATAAATATGCGCTCGATCGCGATTTCATCCGGTGCGTGCTCGGCAATTAAGGCTTTAAGCCCCGAGTAAATCTCATTGAGTCGAAACTCCGCAGACTCAGCAAGCGTCGCTCGAACGCAGCCGCTAGTAATGTAAGCACTTTTTTGTCCACCCATGTGACGCACCAGACCAAATCCGGTTACACGAGACCCAGGATCAATACCCAACACCACCGTCATAAGGAGTCCTCTGTTCTACCCCCCAGTCTAGCATAGGGCGAATCTTCAGATGATGATGGGACCCGTGTGGTCTAAACAAATCCAGCCCATGCGAAACTCGTCGATGCCTTTTCAGTGATATCCGGAGACCCCAATCAGAGCATCTAAATCGGCTTTGCAATTCCATGGAGGCCATGACCAGAAATATAAAGGGGACCCAAGACTAGCCGCGGATCAGACCTAAACGCCAAGTCAGTGATTACTGTTCGGCAGGAAAATTGGCGTTCGTGTAGAGGTTGGTCACGTCATCAAGATCCTCGAGCATATCGAGTAGACGCAGCACCTTCTCAGCTTGATCTCCGTCAAGGTCGGTATAGGTTTGTGGGATCATCCCAATCTCCGCCGACTCTGGCTCAAACCCAGCACTACTGAGCGCATCTTGAACAGCACGGAAATCTTCTGGAGCCGTCGTGATTTCAATTGCACCCTCGCCCGACACATCAACGTCTTCAGCTCCGGCATCGATGGAGGCCTCGATCACAGCATCTTCTTGGATCCCAGGAGCGAAGACAATTTGTCCCTTTTTATCGAATAAATAGGCCACTGATCCATCCGTACCTAAATTCCCTCCTGCCTTGCTGAAGGCGTGACGGACTTCAGCAACAGTCCGGTTACGATTGTCCGTCATCGTCTCGACGAGGACTGCAACGCCCCCAGGCCCATATCCTTCATAGGTCAATGCAACGAGCTCAGCACCATCTTGTCCGCCAGCGCCGCGAGCTATTGCACGCTCCATCGTATCTTTGGGCATCTGAGCCGCTTTGGCCTTGTCCACAAGATTTCTGAGTCCGGGGTTATCCTCAACTGACCCCCCACCATCACGCGCGGCCACCGTCAACTCTCTGATAATTTTTGTGAAAACCTTCGCGCGCTTAGCGTCCTGCCCTGCTTTGCGATGTTTGATATTGCTCCATTTGCTGTGGCCTGCCATGACTACCTCAATGGGTTAAAGATTGGTTTTAATTCCGAGTTCTCGTAGCTGCTTCGACCCCACCCCGCTAGGCGCTTCTGTCAGTAAACAGGTCGCCGTCTGCGTTTTTGGAAACGCGATGACATCCCGAATGGCTTTGGTGCCAGAGAGCAGCATGACCAATCGATCGAGGCCAAAAGCGATGCCCCCATGTGGCGGCGCGCCTAATTCCAATGCTTCAAGTAAGAACCCAAATTTTTCCTGGGCCTCTGCTTCAGACAGTTTGAGCACATCAAAGATGCCGCGTTGCATCGAAGGGTCATGCACACGAATCGAACCACCCCCAACCTCATAACCGTTAATCACCATGTCGTAAGCTCTAGATCCAGACCCACCAGGATCTTTCATTAGGTCATCAACGCTGGCGGTCGGTTGTGTAAAGGGATGATGCACCGCAGTCCATCCGCCCTGGTCGGTGGCCTCAAACATGGGAAAGTCCGTAACCCAACAAGGCGCCCAATCGCACTCATACAGGCTCAAGTCTTCTGCCAATTTTGCCCTCAGTGCACCCAACGCATCGCTGACAACAGACGCTTTATCGGCGCCAAAAAACACCAAGTCTCCAGCCTCCGCTTGAACTCGGTCAAGCACCTGATCGATCACAGGTTCTGGCAAAAACTTTAGAATGGGGGATTGCAGGCCTGCCGAGCCCGTCGTCCGATCATTCACTTTGATGTAGGCCAATCCTTTGGCGCCGTAGATCCCAACAAAATTTGTTAGGTCATCGATATTTTTACGACTGAGTCGCTCGCCGCCCTGAGGAAGTTTCAAAGCTGTCACTCGGCAAGATGGATCCTGAGCTGGGCCACTAAAAACTTTAAACTCAACTTCAGCCATTAGATCGTGGATATCCACCAGTTCTAGACCGTATCGCAAATCAGGTCGGTCCGTGCCGTATCGGCGCATTGCATCGGCATAGGTGAGCACTGGAAATTCTGTGAATTCAACGTTTATGAGATTTGCAAACAACCCGGAAACCATGCCCTCTGCGAGATCCATGATGTTTTTTTCTGTCACAAATGCCGCTTCGATATCAATCTGAGTAAACTCAGGCTGCCGATCCGCTCGAAGATCTTCATCACGAAAACATCTGGCAATTTGGTAGTAACGATCGAAGCCCGAGACCATCAACAGCTGTTTAAAAATTTGTGGCGATTGTGGCAAAGCATAAAAACTGCCGGGGTGAACGCGAGATGGCACCAGATAATCCCGAGCACCCTCAGGCGTTGCCTTCGTTAAAATTGGTGTTTCTAAATCGACAAATTTTTGATCATGCAAATAGCTTCTAACAAAATGCGAAGCATCTGATCGCATCCGCATTCTTCGCTGCATATCAGGTCGTCGCAGGTCGATATAGCGATAACGCAGCCGAACATCCTCTCCAGCCTCAGAGTATTCGTCTAACTGAAACGGAGGCGTTCGAGAGGCATTTAAAATGTTCAGAGTTTGTCCCAGTACCTCGACTTCTCCAGTTTCCATTTTTGGGTTCATCGCCGCTTTATCACGGGCTCGCACTCGTCCAGAGATTGCAACGACATACTCGTTTCTGACCTGGTCCGCTAGAGCGAAACTCTCTACCGTGTCAGGGTCAAAAACCACTTGCACAATCCCTCTGTGATCTCGCACGTCGAGAAAGATCACACCACCATGATCTCTGCGCCGATGGACCCAGCCACACAACTCCACCGAAGTATCGATTTGCTCGGCCCTGATATCGCCACAATGGTGACTTCTCATCGTCTTTTCCTCATGCATTACCGCCCTCTCACCAGTCCGTGCGAAATCTTAATCAACCGCTTCGTCAGCAAATTCGCTGCAGGCCGGAACCTATGAATCAGCTCGACTCGCTGATGAAGCGCCGGATGAGCCACTTGATCCGCCAGCGCTTTTTGATGTACTCGACCCACTGGTAGATGAGGACGATTCGCTTGTGCTACTAGTTGTACTACTGGAAGAGGCATCGTTGCCCCCAGAGACATTTTTTTTGTTACCTGTTTTAAAGTCGGTTTCATACCAACCACCGCCTTTCAATCGAAAAGCAGCCGCGGAGATTAACTTCTTTAGCTCGGGTTGACCGCACTCAGGACAGTCCACCAGAGGGCTATCTGATAGCTTCTGAATTTTCTCCATCTTGTGTTGACACTGACGACATTCATACTCATAAATGGGCATGCCGATTCTCCACGCTATTTTCTCGGGAACGTCCGAGGCGGCGAATTATACCCAATCGCGCCCCAAGGCAACACTCCATCGCATTTCAACTATAAAAATAGGCCCATTGGCCCAGCATGCCGTTTAAAACACTTGCTCGATAGAGGGTGATCCGCTATAAAGCCCTCATGGAGAGTCAAGGGGTCAGATGTTGATTTTTTGGCTCGCCGTACTTGGAGCATGATGCGTCATGATCCGAACGCAAACTTTTTAAAATAAGGATGGTTTTCATGGCAGCAAAAAAAGCGCCCGCAATTAAAACTAAGTACACGAAAAGTGCAATCGTTGATTCCCTGGCTCAAAGCACCGATCTCTCAAAAAAACAGGTCAACGCCGTACTTGACGAACTGACAAGCCTGATTGAGCGTCATATCAGGAAAGGGGCCGTGGGCGAATTTACATTGCCCGGCATGATGAAAATTAAAACCGTCAAGAAACCTGCTCGAAAGGCGAAGAAAGGTGTACCCAATCCCTTTAAGCCAGGCGAAACAATGGATGTTGCTGCAAAGCCTGCCAGCACTGCAGTCAAAATCTTGCCTTTAAAGGGCATGAAAGACTTCGCGTAATGCCCTCGCAGTTAAACTTGCAGTAAGAAAAGGCCGCTCAGCGGCCTTTTTTTTGTTTCATTCACCACCCTTGGACCCCGAAAACGGACCAATTTTTCGAACCTCCCTTCTTATCAAGCAACCCAAAAAATCCTGCAACCAGAATTTCATAGTGATGAACCGCTGTGCTCAACCGTCAGACGTCAGGAGTTTGAATCCTTTTACCATTCATATTCTCTTCAACCTCCAATATCTTTTTCCAGTCCCCTGCCTCTGATCACCTTTAAAGCAACCGTATTCATCCACTGTGCAACTATCGCGCTTTGCGATCAAAGATTAAACTTCAGACTTCATTAGATCTGACATAAACTCCCCTGTCAGCTAACTCAGCGCCGACGTTACAAACACACGATTTCTGCAAAGGACTATAGCGCGACCATTATGAAAGCCTCCCAATTTACAATTTCGACGCTTAAGGAAAAGCCCTCAGATGCTGAGATCGCTTCTCATCAACTTTTAGTACAAGGCGGCTTCATTAAAAAGCTCGCATCTGGAATTTATTCTTGGATGCCGCTAGGCCTCAGAGTCCTCCGGAAAATCGAACAAATCGTGCGTGATGAAATGGATCGTTCCGGTGCCCAAGAACTCCTGATGCCAGTCACTCAACCCAGCGAGCTCTGGAAAGAGTCTGGGCGATGGCAGATGTATGATGAAGGGCTGTTGCTCAAGTTCAAAGATAGGCATGACCGCGACTTTTGTTTCGGCCCCACTCACGAGGAGGTCATCACAGACATTGCCCGCAACGAACTGCGCAGCCACAAACAACTTCCCGTAAATTACTACCAAATTCAAACGAAGTTTCGCGACGAAACTCGCCCTAGATTTGGGGTTCTTAGGGCAAGAGAGTTCATTATGAAGGATGCCTATTCCTTCCACGCCGACCTGAAATCCTTGCAGGAAACTTTCGACCAAATGCATATGACCTATCAACGCATTCTTACTCGAATGCGCCTGGACTTCAGAGCAGTTGAAGCCGACAGCGGCAGCATTGGCGGTTCAGCATCGACTGAGTTTCATGTGCTTGCTGACAGTGGAGAAGACCTTATTGCCTTTAGCTCTGAAGGCAGCTATGCCGCGAACATTGAATTGGCTGAGGCCATTACACCCGCGCCTGAGGATGAGCCCGAAAAGCCGATCGAAAGCATCGACACGCCCAATCAAAAAACCATTCAATCCGTCGTTGATCATCTTGGCGTCGATATCAAAAAAACTGTCAAGACATTGGTTGTAAAGGGTCATCAGACCCCCATCGTTGTGCTGGTATTGCGGGGAGACCATACGCTCAATGCGCTTAAAGCGGAAAAACTTGAGCAAGTTGCTGTGCCTTTAACGTTTGCCGACGAATCGGAAATCCGAACCATGATTGGTTGTGGCCCAGGATCAATCGGCCCAGTCGGCCTGACTTGCCCGGTTGTCGTAGACCGCGCCGCCAGCGCCATCTCAAACTTTGTTTGCGGCGCGAATCAAGACGACGTTCATTGGATCAATGCCAACTGGGGACGCGACATCCTAGAATCTCCAGTCGCCGATTTAAGAAATATCGAGTCTGGTGACCCTGCCCCCACCGGAGAGGGTGTTATTGAAATCAAACGCGGAATTGAAGTCGGCCACATTTTCCAGCTGGGCAATAAATACAGCGCCTCAATGAAAGCCTCTGTGCTAGATGCCGAGGGTAAAGCGTTGACCATGGTCATGGGTTGCTATGGCATCGGTGTTTCCAGACTGGTCGGTGCCGCGATCGAACAAAACAATGACGAGCGAGGGATTATTTGGCCAGATGCCATCGCACCCTTTCAGGTTATTTTGATCCCGATCAATGCACATAAGTCTCCCGCAGTCCAAGATGCGGCGGATCTGCTCTACCAGAGATTGAACGAAGATGGCTTTGAGGTCTTAATCGACGATCGACACCAAATGCGGCCAGGCGCCAAGTTCGCCGATGCAGAACTCATCGGGATTCCACACCGAATTGTCATTGGAGAACGAGCATTAGCCAATGATGAGATCGAATATACGTGCAGATCGTCCGGCGAGACAACGCTTTGGTCAATCGGTGACGTCACAGCGCAATTACGATCTGCGCTGGACCTTTAGTCGACCCCGACTCTCAAGCAAACCTACTCAGCCTCGATTTCAGCAAGGATAGAGGCCTCGGTTTGAGGTCCCACTAACACTTTGGAGACACCACCTGCGGGATCAATGATGACTGTGGTTGGGAGCACTTCTGGCATGGCATAGCCAAACCTTGGAGCCGGGTCGCTTGCCAGCACAGGAAATTCGATTTTCATTTTCAGAATCGATGCGCGCTTGGCCGCATCCTCAGCCGGCGCATCAAAATCGACCCCAAGCACCGTTATGGGGTAGGTGGATTTACGATGAATTTCATTGAGTTCTGGAATCTCAGTGATACAAGGGCCGCACCAAGTGGCCCAATAATTGATCACCAACCACTTCCCATCCAAATCCGACGGGAGCAAATCGGGACCATCAACCACATCAAAGACAGGTTGTTCGCAGGCCGTAAGCCAAAACAAAAGACCCCATAGAAAAACTTGCTTCATCATGCATTCTCTTTCGCCAGCTCTTGTGCTGACTTATCTAAAATTTTCGGCCCCATCTTAAAACATTCCCTCACTCAGCCTTTTGGTCTAGCAACATCACTCGTCCATTCACCCCAATGACAATGAGCAACTTGCCTAGCGCTGAATTTTTTTCAAACCCATAAACCCTCTCGCCAAAAAGCGACATTAAACCTCAAAATTAGCCCGGGGCAGAAAACTCCCCCGATTCAGTACCTAGAGCCGCCCGGTCAAATGTTACGACGCGCCCATCCACGACCCAACAACGCCACCCATTCACCGCCAGCCAAAATGATAAACCAAGACAGGTACACCCAAAGCAAAAGACCTGGCAGTACTGCAAAGGCACCGTAGATCACCTCGAGGTCAGAGTACTGCATTAAAAGTGAAAACAGCCAGCGTGCGAATTCAAATACTAATCCAACCGATACGCCACCAAGTAATGCATGGATGAATTTTACTGGGCTATTGGGAATCACCGCATAAGTCAGCGTGTACATCAACGTACTCGTTAAAAACGGGAGCATCCAGAAAACAAATGGCAATTGAGTGATATTGCTCACATACGGCATTGACAACAAATAGGTGGTTACCGACCAACCTGTGACCAATAGCATTGGGCCCAAAATAAGCAGAGCTGCATACACCACGCCCCGGCGCAACCCACTCCTCGGTTCAGAAACTCTCCAAATCCGATTAAAAGCATGTTCAATGGTGTTGAGCATGAGGACCGCGGTCACAGCAAGAAGCGCAGCACTCGGGACACTCAGAGCTTGTGCCTGCTCCGAGAATACTTTGAGGTATGACTGAACTGCGCCGACACTCTCTGGCACGATATGTTTGAAAATGAAGGCCTCAATCGACTGACCCGCCAATACATCTGCGCCAAAGGCAGACAGAGCGAGATACCCTATCGTAAGGCCTGGCACAAGCGCCAGCATCGTTTGAAACGTCAAGGCAGCTGCCACCATCTGACAGTCATTGCTGCGTAGGTTTTGATAAAATTGGACGACCGCGTCCAACAGCCCCTTTGTATTCACTTTCAAATCCTATTCCCTTTCGGCAAACTGCCTATCAAGACGCGCAAAGATCATCAAACTATGTCTGATACCACGCTCTATCACAATCCGAATTGCTCCAAATCAAGGGCCGCACTCGCACTCCTCGAGGGATCAGCAGTTTCTTTTAAGATCCGCTTTTACCTTGACGAACCACTGAGCAAGCAGGAAATAGAACACCTCTTATCACTGCTCAAAATCACGCCACACGAGCTCGTGAGGCCCAACGAACCCATCATTGAAGACCAAAATATTGATATTGAAAGGCTCAGCAGCACTGAGCTTGTCACGTTCATGACGGCGCACCCGATCGTCATTGAGCGGCCAATCCTCGCTTACAATGGTCGCGCGACTATTGGAAGGCCGATCGAGCGTATTCAAGCACTGTTAGGCGGCGACTCAGTGTCTTGAACACCAATGATCTCCGCAGCTCCCAATCTGGATTCCTCTGATCGATCCCGAGACGGACGAAAAGCGCAATCGTCATAGCTCAGCAGACGCCATCGATTTGAAGCATGCAGGATCTCTTAATGAATGATTTTAGGCTGCGTAGCTGCTGATTCAGGTTTGGCCTCTTCACTCTCATCTTTAAAGGCCTCATCCTCTCCCGAAGCGCTCGCCTGATGCCGGACCTCGTAGCGACGAGTCACAATTTCGCCGGCGAGTATCTCCGGCAAATGGGTAAGAAATATTTCCATGTGAGTGGTTTCGAAGTGATCCTGAAGCGCTTCAACCGATTCCCATTCTTGGAACAGCAAGAGTTTGCAGGGATTCGTAAGTGCGGCATAAAACTCGTAGCTGACACAACCAGTCTCAAGGCGACTGGCTGCCGCCATCTCTTGCATCAATTTATGCGCCCGCTCTTTTTGATCTTTGAGTATCGGAAATTGGCCGTGAACAATAATCATAACGATCCCTAAAACCTCGAGGAGCAGTTTAACACTCTAGAGGCCATCGCGCTTCGATTATGACGTTTGATCTTCACGATGAACCGCGAAAGGCGACCAGGCCTGAGCAACCGGCATGATCTCGAGCTGATTAACATTGACATGTGCGGGACGCTTTGCGACCCAAAAGATCGTTTCAGCGACATCCTCTGCCGACAGCGGCACCATGCCAGAATAAACTGCGGCAGCCTTTTCTGCATCGCCGCCAAAGCGCACCTCTGAAAACTCTGTCTCACACATGCCAGGGTCGATGGTCGTAACTCGAATGCCCTTTCCCAGAAGGTCTGCCCGAAGATTGCGACTGAACTGCTGAACAAAGGCCTTGGTGCCACCATAGACATTTCCTCCCGGGTAAGGCCAATTTCCTGCGACCGACCCAAGGTTAATAATATGTCCAGATCTTTGTGCGACCATCTCTGGGAGTATCGCCCGAGTACAATACATAAGACCTTTGATATTGGTATCGACCATGATGTCCCAATCGGTCAAATCTGCTTGATCGGCGGCGCCGAGACCCAATGCCAATCCCGCATTATTGAGCAAGACGTCGACAGGTCGAAACCTATCGGGTAATCGGCTCACTAATCCCGCGACCGCTTCCTGGTCTCGAACATCGAGAACTTCCACATGAACAGGGACTTGCTCCTGGAGAAGTGCTTTGATCTCTAGAAGCCGGTCCTCCCGCCGAGCAAGCAAAACCAGCGGATGACCGGCTGACGCGAAAAGTGATGCTGCAGCTCGGCCAAATCCAGAGCTTGCACCTGTAATGATGACGCTACCCATCGGATTGCCTCGATACCTCGCCGATCCCAGCGTTACAAAGCGCGTCTTTGACTTCCTCTAAAATAGCGGGGTCATCGATTGTCGGTGGAACCTCTGGCGACAAGCCATCTGCGATTTGACGGATGGTTTTCCGGAGTATTTTTCCAGATCGTGTTTTCGGCAAACGACCCACGACGATAACCAACTTAAAATTCGCAAAGGCCCCAATATCCTGGCGAACCATCAGAACCAGCTCCCTCGTGATCTCCGATGCTGAACGCCCGTCACCATCTTTTAACACCAGCAAGCCCAACGGGACTTGTCCCTTGTCGGGATCAAGAATACCCACGACCGCGCACTCGGCAACACTGTTGTGACCCGACACAATTTCTTCCATTTCTCCTGTCGATAACCGATGTCCCGCGACATTGATGACATCATCTGTACGCCCCATGATGAACAGATAACCTTCATCATCAAAATACCCACCATCTCCGGTATGGTAAAAACCTGGATAATCTTCGAGATAAGCCGAGACGAGTCTCTGATGATCTCTCCACACCGTGGGCAAACATCCTGGCGGAAGCGGTAACCTTAATACCACCGCTCCCGTCTCAAAGGGCGGACAGGGCTTTAACGCTTCATCAACTACCAAAACCTCAAAGCCAGGCAAAACGACCCCAGCGCTACCCACTTTAATGGGCAGAGATTCCGCATTGCCCTGAGGTACGCCGGTGACCGGCCAACCAGTTTCAGTTTGCCACCAATGATCGATCACAGGTTTTTCAAGGCGCTGACTCAACCAATGATAGGTTGCGGGATCCGTGCGCTCTCCAGCAACAAACACTCTTTTTAACGTACTCAAGTCATACTTCGAGAGCAACAATCCCTCTGGATCCTCTTTGCGGATGGCTCTAAAAGCGGTGGGCGCAGTGAAAAATATGTTCACCCCGTGTGTTTCTATGACTCGCCAAAAGGTGCCCGCATCCGGGGTCCTGACTGGCTTGCCCTCAAACAGGACGGTGGTACATCCAAAGAGTAAGGGCGCATAGACAATGTAGGAGTGTCCCACCACCCATCCGACATCGGATGCCGCCCAAAAAACGTCACCGGCGACGGCGCCATAGGTGCGCTGCATGCTCTGAATGAGCGCGGCAGCATGGCCACCATGATCTCGTACAACACCCTTGGGCTTACCCGTGGTGCCGGAGGTGTAGAGAATATAAAGCGGATGTCCCGATGGAAGCGGAACATATCCTACTGGCTCAGTTCGACTCACAGCAGACGCCCAATCCAAATCTCCGTCTCGAAGATCAGCCTGCAAACGATCCCGTTGAAGGATAACCCGATGCCTAACTTTATGAGCCGCAGCATCACAGGCTGCGTCGACAAGCGGCAGATAGGGAATCACTTGATCAAATTCAATGCCGCAACTGGCTGTCAGCAACACGTTCGGCGTCGCATCATCAATTCGAGAAGCCAGCTCTTTTGCCGCAAAGCCACCAAAGACCACGGAATGGATGGCGCCAATCCGCGCGCAGGCGAGCATCGCGATGGCAGCCTCTGGCACCATCGGTAAATAGATGATCACGCGGTCACCCTGCTGCACCCCCAGGGCGCTGAGTAAACCCGCAAACTGAGCCACCTCATCCAATAAACCGCGGTAGGTATAGTGCTCAATCACTCCCGTCACAGGAGAGTCATAAATCAACGCGACCTGCTCTCCTCGACCAGCGTCCACATGACGGTCAAGCGCTAGGTGACTGGTATTGACCCAACCGTCAGGGAACCAGTCAGCCAGCCCATCATCACGTTCCTGCCGAACTGTTTCCGGAGGGGTTAGCCAGTCAACAGCCTTCGAGACGCTGCGCCAAAAACCTTCAGGATCGGCCACCGCATCACTGTAATCCGAGGAATAAGACATTGCCCTTATTCGCCGCTTGCCACCGCACCTGATTTTAAAAGTGCCTCAATAGAGGCTGCGTCAAAACCAGCCTCTTGCAACACCAGCTCAGTATCGCTACCTGGACTGCGACTGCCGTGGGTTAAAGCAACCGGTGTTCGACTGAACCTTGGCGCCGGGGCGGGTTGAACAACTCCCTCAAGACTCTGAAACGTGCCGCGTGCCTTATTGTGTGGATGGTCTGCAACCTCATTGATTGAAAGCACTGGGGCAAAACAGACATCTGTTCCCTCCATGATTTCCTGCCACTCAGAGCGGGTTTTGGTCAGGAAACACGCAGTGAGTTTCTCCTGAAACTCTGGCCATCGACTTTGATCCATTTGAGCGCTGAAATCTTCCGGATCAAGGCCTGCTTTCTCTACCAGAAGGGCATAGAACTGAGGCTCAATAGAGCCTAAAGCAATGTGCTCTCCGTCTTTTGTTTCATACGTTCCATAAAAATGGGCTCCACCGTCAAGCATATTGCTGGCGCGACTGGTCTTGAACATACCCCCCGCATTCATCGTAAAGAACATCGCCATTAACGCAGCGGCGCCATCTACCATCGCAGCGTCCACGACCTGGCCCTCACCCGACCGACTCGCCTCTAAAATTCCGCAGACCAATCCGAACGCGAGCAGCATACCGCCACCCCCAAAATCACCTACCAAATTCAACGGTGGGACAGGCTTACCATCTTTAGGGCCAATGGCATGGAGTGCGCCAGTAAGCGCAATATAATTGATGTCATGACCCGCGGCTTGCGCCATAGGCCCATCCTGCCCCCAACCCGTCATCCGACCGTAGACCAACCGCTTATTGCGGCCTTGGCAGGCTTCTGGTCCCAAACCGAGACGCTCTGTAACGCCGGGACGAAAACCCTCAAAAATTGCATCCGCTGATTCGCACAATTTAAGAACAACGTCCCGACCGCCTTCTGATTTAAGGTCAACGGAAATCGATTTTCGACCCCGCGCCAAGACGTCTTGTCCTCGCATTCGACCGCCGGGACGATCGACCCGAATGACCTCCGCGCCCATATCCGAAAGCATCATGCCGCAAAAAGGTCCGGGGCCGATGCCCGCTAATTCAATAATTTTGATGCCTGTGAGTGGTCCCATGATTGTTCTCCAAAATCGATAATTGGCATTTAGGCACAATCAAGAGTCTCGGGCAATATAGAGCCATTGCAGCAGACCGGTTATGCTTCTATCTCGCGCGAACTACTTTAGGACAAAACTTCATGCTTGAACAAATCGTGATCGAACCCGATAGCTCGGCCGATAGCTGCTTAATTTGGTTGCATGGATTGGGGGCTGATGGCCACGACTTTGAGCCGATCGTGCCTGAATTGGGCCTGCAAGATCTTGCCCTCCGGTATATTTTTCCACATGCGCCGATTCGACCCGTGAGCATCAATAACGGCGAGGAGATGAGAGCCTGGTACGATTTTGAACCCCATTCAGAGTCAGCCGGCGCTGCTGACATCGAAGCGTCAAGCGAAGCGATTAACACCATCATTGACTCGCAGCTCGACAATGGCGTGCCCAGCGAGCGCATCATCCTTGCAGGATTTTCTCAAGGGGGCGTGATCGCCCTGTACGGGGGTCTTCGCCACCCCATGCGGCTCGGCGGAATCATAGCGTTGTCCACTTACCTCCATGACCCCTCGACCACAGAAAAAGAGCGTACAGATGCCAATCTCGCACTACCCATCTTTCTGGGTCATGGCCACGGCGACCCGATGATCCCAATCATGCGTGCTGCAACCGCGCGAGAAAATTTAATTCGGATGGCTTACGACGTCGAGTGGCATGATTACCCAATGGGACACCAAGTCTGTCTCGAGGAAATTCATGCGATTTCAGACTTTATTCGACGCGTCCTCTGATGCTCCTCATCGATTCTAAACCTGCATGGGTCGACTGTGTGCGCGGTGACTTCGACGCCTTCCTTGCGGATCACGCCGCCAATGAACGCAAAGCTTCCTCCATGGCCCTCTCAATGGTCACGCACTACCCCGATAGACAGGTACTCACTCAGGCGATGATTGATCTTGCGCTTGAAGAGCTGAATCACTTCAGACAGGTCTATCGAATCATCGAATCCCGACAGGGCCGTTTACAGGCCGACGAGAAAGACCCTTACGTCAATCTGTTACGGAAACATCTCAGAAAGCCCAGTGAGGATTATTTCTTGGACCGCCTGCTTTGTGCGGCAGTGATTGAAGCCCGGGGCACCGAGCGCTTTGAACGTCTGGGGGCTGCGCTCGAGGATCGAAAGCTTGCAGCCTTTTACACAACTCTCGCGCGAAGCGAAGCTCAACACCATCAATTATTCGTTAGACTCGCTAACGCATATTTTGAAGCCTCTGAGGTAGACCAACGATTAAAATTTTGGCTCGAACAAGAAGCAATGATTGTCACTGAGTTGCCGATTCGAGCCCGATTGCACTGAGTTTAATTTTGAATAAAGCGACCGCTCATTCATCAATTCAAAAGTATCTCGACACCTATGCAGAACCCTATCCTGCCATGGAAGATCTGCCCCGGACCTATGATCACGTACTGGTTATTCCTGCCTTTGCTGAGCGACCAGAAAGCGTTCAGCGCGTTTGGCAGAAAATCGAGGCGAACTTCCTAGTGATTTTGGTGATTAACGCCCCAAGGCAGCATGACAAAACCCTTGAGCTGCTCGCTTTTTTCAAACGATATTATCGGACTGTTTACGCCGGTCCGCACTGGTTCATTTGTGAGAAACCTGATCAGCCCAATCTACTGATCCTTGATCACTGCTCACCGGGGCGCTACTTGCCCGAGAAACAAGGCGTAGGACTCGCTCGCAAGATTGGGGCTGATCTGGCATTGAGACTGATACAAACCGGTCAAATCAAAACGCCTCGTATCTATTGCAGCGATGCCGATGCAAGATTACCAAAGCCTTACTTTTCAACACAGTCGCCATCTTCCTACGCATCCACATGCGCTTCAAAGCCGGCAGGCTGGATTTACAACTATCGGCATCGACTTTCAAAAAATACAGCATCCCGTAAGGCCATGATGCTCTACGAACTCACCCTGCGACATTACGAAGCAGGGTTGATCTGGGCTGGATCAGACTATGGGCATGCAAGCTTGGGATCCCTCATGGTCATCGATGCGCACGCCTACGCTCAGGTCCGAGGCGTACCGAAGCGGTCTACGGGAGAGGATTTTTACTTGTTAAACAAACTCGCGAAAGTCGGTCCCTTGACCTCGCTCAACCAGATCACCATCGAACTGTCTTCTCGATGCTCAACGAGAGTTCCTATAGGCACTGGTACCGGCGTTCGTGGACTCCTAGCGTGCGATCCAAGCCGCGATCAGATTTTCTACAACCCAAGCCTCTTTCACAGCTTGCGTGAGGCCTTGACCTCAATGAAGCAGTGCCAATCGGTTTCTGAGCTTACGTCTGCAGATAGCCGGCCATTAATCGATTTTTTAAAGATCAGCCGAAGACTTGAATCACTTGAAAATATCGAGCGAAATAGCTCCAGTCAGGACCACTTTAAACGCGCACTGAACCACTGGTTTGATGGATTCCAGCAACTCAAATATCTTCATTTTTTGAGAGATCAAGGCGCCGCCAATGTAACGCTGAGCACAGTGCTGAGCGCACCTTGGCTAGACAGTAATGTCATCAAAACGAGGCGGCGCGAGGCATTACTCGCACTGCTATAACAGCGACTTTTTAGGGATTCTCGTGCGATGAAAGGGTCGGCTTGACTGCTCGATGAAAAGCACTTGTGGTATCATCTGCGCCGGGTTGCGAGGCGCTATGTATAAAATATTCATTGATGGACAAAACGGCACAACGGGCTTGCAAATTCAGCAACGTTTGGCACTGCACGATGCGGTCTCGCTGATCGAGCTTTCGGACGCTGAGCGAAAAAATGTAGACGCAAAACGCGCGGCGTTGGCAGATTCGGATCTAGCAATCCTTTGTCTTCCAGATGATGCCGCCCGGGAAACCGTGCATTTGAATGCCGAAGCCCGGATCATCGATGCCAGCACAGCACATCGAACCCACCCCAGTTGGATCTATGGGCTGCCCGAAATGGCGCCTGCTCAACGACAACTTATCCAAGAAGCCAAATGGGTGAGTAACCCAGGTTGTTATCCGACAGGGTTTATTTTGCTTCTTAGACCGCTGATCGAATCCGGATTACTCAAACCAGATGCGCAGGTCTTCTCCAGCGCCCTCTCGGGTTACTCGGGTGGTGGAAAATCGATGATCCAGCACTATCAAAACAACAACCCGACGGCGGCGCGACCCTATGGATTAACGCTACAGCACAAGCATGTGCCAGAGATGCAGCGTTACAGCGGACTCAATCAGGACCCCATTTTTCTTCCCCACGTCGGAAACTTTTATCAGGGGATGCTCGTCGAAATTGGACTCAGGGCCGATCACTTTACTCGATCCATTGATCCTCATCACATCAGTACCTGTTGGGCCTCTTATTTTAAGGAAGAAGCTAACATTCAGGTCTTCGACGAGAATCCAATGCATATGCTTTCAGATAACTTTCTTGAACCCGAGGACTGCAATGGTTCCAATCGTGTAGAGCTCTTCGTATTCGGCCATGAGGAACAAGTCCTTTTAATCGCCCGCCTCGACAACCTTGGGAAGGGGGCTGCTGGTGCTGCCATCCAAAACATGAACATTATGCTGGGGCTCCCTGAGGCATCAGGCCTTTGATGCCGTGACGTTTAATTCATTTAAGACACCAAACCTATGTCAAATATCGATCTAGATTATCAGCGCTATCTCGGCGCAAATCTTTCACTTGATCTCACTCGAGGCAAGCCCTGTCCAGATCAACTCGATCTCAGCCACGGACTTGAAGACATGATCCAAGGCGACTATCGATCTCGTGACGGTGTCGACACTAGAAACTATGGCGGCCTCGCAGGAATACCTGAAGCTCGAGAATTGGGCGCGAGACTCCTCGACTTAGACCCTGAGCAGGTGATGGCAGGCGGCAACAGCAGTTTGTCGCTCATGTATCAGTACTTATCATTTCGTCAAAGACAATGGGCGCCATCAGAGGCGGCACCAAAATTCATTTGTCTTGTTCCCGGCTATGATCGTCACTTCTCAGTCTGTGAGCACCTTGGAATTGCCATGATTAATGTGGCTCTTACGGCTCAAGGCCCCGACCTGTCGATGATTGAATCCTTGGTTCAAAAAGACCCCTTGATTCATGGAATTTGGTGTGTCCCTAAACACAGCAACCCTACTGGACATATTTATTCTCCAGAGACGGTGCAAAGACTCGCGCGGCTGCCACTGCTCACCCAAAGTGATTTCACTGTGATGTGGGACAATGCTTATGCCGCTCACGATTTACACGATGATGTCCCTGCACTCGATAACTTGATGGCCCATGCCGTGAGCGCGGGAACCGAGGATCAAATCGCGATCTTTGGATCGACGTCTAAAATCACCTTGGCGGGTGCCGGCTTAGGGTTTTGTGGCCTGAGCCCCACGATTTTGGCCGCTTTTCAAGGCTATCTCGAGCCACAGACCATAGGCTTTGACAAGGTGAATCAACTGAGGCATGCGCGCCTTTTGAAGGATGACAATACGCTCAAAGCGCTCATGGATGCTCACCGTAAAATACTTCGACCTAAGTTTGATCTCGTGGATGAAAAACTCAAACCTCTCGGTGATCAATCCTTGGCCTCCTGGAGCCTGCCACTCGGAGGGTACTTTGTCTCTCTAGACCTAACAGCCGCGAGTGCTCGACAGGTTGTGCATCTTGCCGGGGAAGCAGGCGTGAAGTTGACGCCAGCCGGCGCCACCTTTCCCTATGGGAATGACCCAGAGGATAAGAATATCCGAATCGCGCCCAGCTTTCCTGATATGATGGACCTCAGCCAAGCCTTGGACGTCCTTGTTTGCTGCATTCAAAAAGCCAGTCATGACGCAGCATCGACGCCTCATTAATCTTTAGAGATCCACACAATCATGCGATTAAAGCACACGGTGGCGATTCTGCCGCCGAACAATGACACACTTCTATGAGCCTTCTAAAATCCCTATTCGGTAATAAAACATCTCAAACATCGCCTCCCGCCAAAAGCGTTAAAGCGGCTTCTAGCGGGAGTCCAAAGCCAAAGGCAAGGAAACGCCAGCCTAAAATCGTGCCAGCTGACTTTCCGCCTCTTGGAGAAGATTTCAAAGTACTGGATTTACCTGAGAAACTTAATCTTGCCATTCGCAAACTGAATTTTAGTGCCTGTACGCCGATTCAAAAGGAAGTCCTTCCTCACAGCCTTGATGGCGAAGACGTCATTGCACAAGCTCAAACCGGCACCGGAAAAACCGCCGCTTTTCTGATCTCCATTATTACCTATCACCTCGAAAACCCGGAGCTTGAATCTCGACCTGCGGGAACCCCTTTCGCCTTGATCATCGCTCCCACGCGCGAACTCGTGATGCAAATCGCTTCCGATGCCGCCTTGCTCACGGAGTTTTCTGACATTCGCGTGATGGCCGTTGTCGGGGGTATTGATTACGAGAAACAAAAATCCCAACTTGAAAAGCCGGTCGAAGTCATCGTTGCTACCCCTGGCCGACTCCTGGACTTTTGTCGCTCAGGCGTCATTCAGCTCAAACAGGTTGAGATGCTGGTTATCGACGAAGCCGACCGCATGTTGAACATGGGTTTCATTCCTGATGTGAAAGCGATCGTCCAAAGAACGCCCAAAAAAGACAAGCGTCAAACACAGCTCTATAGCGCGACCTTCAGCGATGATATCAAACGCTTGGCGCAGTCATGGACCCTTGATCCGGTGAGAATCGAAATTGCACCCCAACAAGTCGCTGTGAGCAGCGTAGAGCAAATGATCTACTTCACAAGCGAGAGTGAGAAATTCACTGTGCTCTGCAATCTAATTACTCAGCAATCAGAGAGTAAGGTCATTATCTTCGTTAACCGACGAGATGAGACCCGACGACTCGAGGAAAAACTCTATAGGCAGGGTTTCAAAACCGGCTTACTCACCGGAGAGGTTGCGCAACGGAAACGAATCAAAACCTTAGAGGACTTTAAGTCAGGTGCCATTCAGGTGTTGGTCGCAACCGACGTCGCGGGCCGCGGGATTCATGTCGATAACATCAGCCATGTGGTCAACTACAATCTACCCGAGGATCCAGAGGATTATGTGCACCGTATTGGTCGCACTGGACGCGCAGGAGCCCAGGGAATCTCCATCAGTTTGGTCTGTGAAAGTGATGCTTTTATGATGCCGAGTATCGAGGAGCTTCTAGGCGAGTCACTCAATTTCACCTACCCTCCAGACGAGCTATTGATCCGGCTGCCATCACCGACCCGAGCTCGACGAGACCAAGATCTGATCAAGAAAGATCCCAAGAAACCGCCCCGAAGAAGACGTTAGCCATGGCTACTGACTTACCCGCATTGATACCCAACCTTCTGACCGCGACAGATATCGAAAGCCTTGAAGAAATTGAACACCAGCACCAACACAACAGCGGTGCTGTCCGGCACACAAGATCACTTTCAGCCGCAATAGGCATGAAAACCCTTGGCGTTCATAAAGTTCGCTTGACCCAAGGGCATTACTCCACGGAATTCCATACGCACCTTGAAGACGAAGAATTTATCTATATTCTCTCCGGTCGAGCCACGGCGCGAATCGGAGCGCTAACCCGGGAGGTCAGTGCCGGCGACTTTATGGGTTTTGAACAGAATAGCCAGCCTCACAATCTGTTTAATCCTCACACCGAAGACCTCATTTACCTGGTCGGGGGTACCAATCGAGACATCGATATTTGTGACTATCCCGATCTTGACCTGAGACAATTTAGGGTTCACGGTGAGCGTGCCGCGGTTTCCCGCAGTCTTCTTAAGCCTGCTAACCCTCAGGGGAAAACTTCATGATCATTGATCCCAATTCACTGGCGCCGAAAATCAATTGTTTGGGCACGGAACTACAACCCTGTAGCCTGGATCCACTCACCGGGTTTTTGAGGGACGGTTGCTGCAACACCTGCGCTGAAGATGTCGGCTCGCATACCGTGTGTGTGGAAATCAGCGATGCGTTTTTGCATTTCTCCAGAGCTCGTGGCAACGATCTGACAACCCCTCATCCTCAATGGTCCTTCAAGGGCCTCAAGGCAGGTGATCAATGGTGTCTGTGCGCTGCCCGATGGCTAGAGGCCCAAAAAGCTGGCATCGCCCCAAGGGTTGTGCTCGCCAGCACTCACGAGGCTGCGCTCGAAATCATTCCGCTTGAACTGCTCAAGCAACACGCCGTTGTGATTAACTGATTATGGGCCGTCTTACTGGAAAGCGTGTTCTCGTTACGCAAAGTACTGACTATATGGGACCTGCCATCACTGCCTTGTTCAAAGAAGAAGGGGCGGACGTTACGGACGTGCCAGGCATTGTGCCCTTCGGGTCTGAATTCGAGAACTATGTCACTAACCTCACCGATTTTGATGTGATCATTGCAAATCTAGCGCATGATCCCTGTAACGCGAGCGTTGCCAAGATCCAAAACGAAGACTGGCACAATTTATTCGACACCATGGTCCATCCTTTGATGGCATTGGTTCGACACTTTGCACCTAAAATGGCAGCGCAAGGCCACGGTAAAATCATCGCCGTGACCAGCGCAGCGCCGCTCAAGGGGTTACCGGGGTCGACCGCCTATTGTGCAGCCCGGGGCGCACAAAATGCCTTTATTAAGGCTGCAGGATTAGAGTTCGCACCACAAAATCTTCAAATCAATGCCATTGCCCAAAACTACGTGAGCAATCCCGTTTACTACCCCGACGCTCTGGTTGAAACTGAGCGCTTTCAAAAACATTTATCGCGAAACGTTCCAATAGGTCGAGTTGCCAGGGCCGAGGAGCAGGCAGAATTCGCCCTGTTTCTTGCCTCTGATCACAGCGATTTTTTTGTTGGTCAGATTTTCCCTTTTTCTGGAGGCTGGGCGGTCAACGCCTAGAAGAACCGTGAAGTGGGTGCTTGAGGAGATCAAAGTCTGGCATTTGGAGATTATGCAGCCAGCTATTCGAGACCGAACACCAACAACCTATCAACTCGAAAAACTGATTGACCCTGATCCTGTCTTTTGCCGATACCTTTACGCAACAGTCGGCGCACCATGGATCTGGTATGAAAAGCTCGGCTGGAGTGTCGAGGAGTGGAAAACTCATGTAATGCGACCGGATACTCATTTCTGGGTAGCTTTTCAGGGAGGCTCTCCAGCTGGCTACTTCGAAATAAGAGATGAAGGTTCAGGATCTGCCGAAATCTGCTTATTTGGCCTCGTGCCTAATTGGATTGGTAAAGGTTTGGGAGCACACCTTCTTGCTGACGCGATCCGCTGTGCGGCCCGGTTATCTGAGGGACGCGTCTGGCTACATACCTGTTCGCTCGATCATCCCAATGCGTTACCAAACTATCAAAAACAAGGCTTCACTGTTTTTAGGGAAGAGACTTTCACAGCGCGCATTCCTGTCGGTCCTCTCGAGCCTTACCCTGGCGCCTAAAAAAAAGGCGCTCGTTACGAGCGCCTAAAAGAGCCTTATGCAAGACCCAGGGGAAAGAAGGCAGAAGGCACCATCCCTGGCACCCTCCACCATAAACTTTACTTCGTAAATTCCGGGTAGGCCTCTATACCGATCTCCGAGAGATCCGACCCTGCGAGTTCCTCTTCCTCGGAAATTCGCAGTCCCATGACTGTTTTAATCACCAACCATGCCAGTCCACCAACCACGAAGGTCCATAAGAAGATCGCGACGATACCCATCAGCTGCGCGGACAACAGTGCATCTGGATTGGTCAAGCACACCGCGAGCAAGCCCCAAATGCCACAAGTACCGTGCACTGAAATCGCTCCGACTGGATCATCGATTTTCAGACGGTCAAGTAAAACAATCGATCCAACTACTAAAATCCCGCCAGCCAAACCGATCAAAGCAGCTTCTCCAGGAACCGGCGTCAAGGGCTCGGCTGTAATCGAGACTAAGCCTGCCAAAGCGCCGTTCAATGCCATAGTCAAATCCGCTTTCCCAAAAAATATCCGAGCTGTGACCAAGGCGCCGATCAGTCCTGCGGCGGCGGCCGTGTTGGTGTTGACAAAAATTAAGGCAACAGCATTCGCTTCTTCGATGTTGCTGACCACCAACTCAGAACCACCATTGAATCCAAACCATCCAAACCAAAGGATAAACATCCCCAATGTTGCAAGAGGCATATTCGCGCCTGGCAGTGGCTGGACCTGCCCTTGCGGACCGTACTTTCCTTTTCGAGCACCGAGCAATAAGACCCCTGCTAGGGCCGCGGCAGCACCGCACATGTGGACGACGCCCGATCCAGCAAAGTCCAAGAAACCAGCTTCATCTAGGGCGCCACCACCCCATTTCCAAAAACCCTGGACAGGATAGATAAACCCAGTCATCACCACTGCAAAGAAAAGAAATGCAAACAACTTCATTCGTTCAGCAACAGCACCAGAGATAATTGACATCGCGGTCGCGACAAACACCACCTGAAAAAAGAAATCCGAAGCACCTGAATAGTAGATATCTCCCTCGGAAGCCAAAACTTCGCTCACTGAATTGTCTCCGCCGCCAAGATAAGTCCCTATCCCAGGAATCCAGCCCGAGCCATCGCTGTACATAATGCTGTAGCCCACGATGAGATACATCAGCGACGCGATCGCAAAAAGCGCCACGTTTTTAGTGAGAATTTCGCTGGTATTTTTCGCCCGCACTAAACCAGCCTCGAGCATGGCAAACCCCGGCGCCATAAACATCACCAGCGCGCCCATCACCAAAAAATAAAGCGTATCGACTGAATAACTCAGTTGAATCAATGACTCTTCCACAATTCCTTCCTCCTCAGATAACGCCTTAGCGTCCGTGCTTCCTGAACTCTGCTTCCAGACCCAAGCGATGCTTGAGCGGTGCATTCCCTAGACTGTTTATGTCCTGCACGCTTTAGAGCAAAGATGATGCCAAAATGGCGAACCGCGCCAAAACCCTAAAGAAATAGGTGTAACCCGCAAAATCCGGGTCGCAACCACTGCATTTGGTTTAATTCAGAGCACGCCAAGTGCACGAAGGTGGGGCAAGCGCCCTTTAATGGGGCGTGTTGTTGGGTCACTGGATTATTCAGTGATTTAGAAACAGCTGGGGCAACGCCGCTGTGACTCAAGTATTGGTTTAACCCATCTGACTGGGTAGATACAGCACAAGGCTGGTGAATTGGTATATCAGTAACAAGCCAATCAATTGAAGCACAATAAACGGAACCACGCCGCGATAGATGGTTTGCACCGTGATGGTACTGTCCACGACACCCTTAAGGTAGAAAATCGCGAAACCGACCGGCGGAGTCAAAAAAGCAGTCTGAAGGCACACAGCAAACAAAATCGTGAACCACACCAAATCAAAACCAAGGTCGAGAACCACAGGTGCTACCAAAGGCAAGACGATCAGTGTTATTTCGATCCAGTCGAGCACAAAGCCCAGCAAAAAAACCACGACTAATATGGTAATCAAGATGCCATCAGGACCGAAGGGAAGACCCAGCAGGCCCTTAGCGATCAGAGCATCTCCCCCAAGCCCTCTGAGCACCAATGAGAATGCCGTAGCCCCCAAAAATATAGCGAAAATGTAACTGGTCGTTCGCGTTGTCTCCAAGCAGGCCGACTTGAGAACCTCGACATCCAGCTTGCCATACACAGCGGTCAACAGCAGAGCCCCCGCAGCACCAACTCCCGCGGCCTCTGTTGGTGTTGCGAGGCCCATAAAAATAGAGCCCAAGACGGCGAAAATTAAGAACAAGGGTGGCAGCATGGCTTTGAGTACGTCCAACCAAAGTGCCGCAGTCATTACCGGGGCTTCAATATCGGTTGGCGCTCGCTCAGGTTTCATTAAGGCCACAGCAATGATGTAAATTGTATAAAGCGCAGCGAGCAATAACCCCGGCAACAATGCTCCTAAAAATAATTCCCCGACAGACAATGCCAATCGATCGGCCATCATCACCAACATAATACTAGGCGGCACTAAAATACCCAGAGTTCCAACCGCGGCGATTGTTCCTGAGGCCAATTCGGGCTGATATTTCTGCGCCAACATGGGCGGCATGGCCAGCAGCCCCAGAAGAACCACTGACGCACCTATGATTCCGGTCGAAGCCGACAGCAAAACCCCAATAAAAACCACTGACAGCGCCAACCCGCCGGGCAGCACCCCCAAAACTTTCGATAGATTGGTGAGCAACCGTTCAGCGAGGCCAGATTTTTCGAGCATAATGCCCATGAAGATGAACATCGGCAAAGCAACTAAAACCCAATTGTTCATCACGTCCCAAATGCGATCCGCAACCAGCGCTGAGTAATCCCAACTCATCGCAATGTCCCAGCCCATTTCAACTTCCGCGATAACTCCTAAGGCTGTGAACAACACAGCAAGACCGCCTAACACCCAAGCAACCGGAAACCCACTAAATATCAAAAGAATAAAGCTCAAGAACATCAGAAAGCTGAGCCAATCACCATCAGTCATTCCGCGACGCCTCCCCATTAGGCGCATCGCCATAGAATAAGAAAGCGAGGACTCGAGACAAACGACCCAGAGTCGCAAGCATCAACAACACAAACCCGAGTGGCAACATCATTTTGATCACCCAGCGTAACGGCAAGCCGCCGGGGGACTGGGAAACTTCTGCCGTCTCAAAGGCATAGAGTACAAAAGGCCCTGATGCAAACAACACTAAAATTACGAAGGGCAGCAGCAGTAACAACAGACCATAGCATTCAATCCAGGCGATCGTTTCATCGGACCATCTCGACCGCAAAACGTCTACCCTGACATGGCTGTCCTCAGTTACCGCGTACGATAATCCGAGTAAGAATCCTGTCGCATAGAGGTGCCATTGCAGTTCTTCGAGCTGAATAAAACCCTCAGAAAAAACGTAACGACAGATGACGTTGACCATAATGACCACAATCAAGGCTAACCAAAGGAGCCCAAGGCCTCGGCCAAGCTTCCGGATCAGCGCGTCAATGCGCCTCGAAAATGACGTCTCAGGCAGACGAAGTTCAGCCACTAAGGCCCCTCCTCGAAATCTCGGGGTAGGTAAGCGAGCGACTTCCATCGCTGGTATTGCGCTTTAAACGCTTTTTGCGATTCCCATATTTCGGCAAATGCAGGATCTTTTGCCGCTTCCACTTCCAGCACCGTCTGAGTGACCGATGCCAGCGACTTCAGTATGTCTCGATCGAACTTTATGGGAGTCACTCCTTTAGCAGCAAAGCTTTCGATAACGGCACCTTGTAACGCTTCACCCCGGGCGAGATTGCGAATAACGCCTGCGGTGCAGGCCATTTCAATCAAAGCCTGATCACCACTTGATAATGCCTGCCAGAGTTTACGATTTACAACAAGATGGGCTGCGGTAAAGGTTTGATGCCAGCCTGGAAAATAGTTGTATTTAGCCACCTGATCAAAACCTAGCTTGGCATCGACGACAGGTAATGAATACTCGGTTGCATCGATCGCACCTTTTTCGAGTGCGGGATAAATCTCACCTCCTGGTATCAGGGTCACTGATGCGCCAAGAGACTGTAGAACACGGCCACCAAGACCTGCGAATCGTATCTTTAAACCATCGAATTGTTCTAACTTCGTAATGGGAAACCGAAACCACCCCGCAGTCTCTGGGCCAATAATCCCACAGAGAATCGGATGCACATTGTGCGGCGCGTAAAGCTTCTCAGCCAAAGCTTTACCCCCAGCCTCAAAATACCAGGCGGTAAACTCCCAAGGCTCGAGGCCAAAAGGGACCGCTGCGATCAATGGCGTCGCAGGAATCCGCCCTTGATCGTATCCAAGCCAGGTGTACCCTGCCTCAAGCTTCCCTGCCTTCACGCTTTCAGTAATACTAAACGCAGGAACCAACAAACCTGGCTCGAAGATCTCAAGATTCACGCGTCCCTGACTTGATCGCTCAAGCTGCTCGGCAACGAACACAATGTTGTCTCCTAAAGCCGGAAGATGAGTGCCGAAAGCAACTGGAGTGCGCCAATTGATTTGCGGACGATCCTGCCCCTCTGCTGACTGATTCACCGAATCGCTGGAGCGAAGACTCAAGGCGCCGACAACGCCAACTGTAAAAGCGATTAGCACAGCGGTCAGCGCTGTTCGATTTGTCCAAGGATTTTTTATCACCAACACTCCTAGTTCCAACCTCGTCTATTCTATACTACAGCGTTTAATAAGCCTCACCTTCTATGACCCCAGACGAATTCAAGCTCGCGTTATCCAATCGGGGTGCTCCGCTTCGGACGACCGTCGCTGGTGCTTGCGTGGTCTATCGACGATGGCCCAAACCTGGCGCTAAAGGAATTCTTCTCGTCCACGGCCACGCCGCCCACGGCCATTGGTGGGATCATCTAGCACCCGCTCTAAACACGGTTTTTGATGTTTGCGCCGTTGATCTATCGGGCAGCGGAGATAGCGATCATCGGGACTATTACTCAAGCTCACTGTTTGCCGCTGAAATGATGCAAGTCACGCTCGAAGCCGGGTACACATCGCCTATTATCATCGCGCATAGTTTTGGCGGCACCTTGGCAAGAATGGCGTGCTATTTAAATCCTGAGTGGGCGCAACAACTCATCCTCATCGATTCCGTGATTTCGAGCAGCCAACCCGATTCAAACAAAGCGCGCGATCAAGAATCTTCGAGACACCGCCGCGTTCCCAGAAAACTTCAGCGGCGCTATCAAAGCCGTAACGAGGCGCTTCGACGTTTTCGGGTTCGCCCCAGACAACCACTGGTGCATGCGCACATCGAGCACCATGTCGCTGCGCATTCGATTGAACGCATCGGCGATACCTACCAGTTTAAATTTGACCGCGATCTCCTCAAAAAATTTTTAGTGACTCCGGGCTTGCCCCGAGGTTCAGAGATGATCCAACGTATCAGTGCAGACATTGGTTTTATCTATGGTCGACAAAGCCAATTTTTTGCCTCAGAAACACCGACCGGTATGGGAAACCTGAAAACCATCGAAAATTTAATTGCAGCACCTCAAATTATCGCAATCGAAGGTGCCGGGCATCACGTCTTTTTGGATCAACCGACGGCCACTATTGAAGCGCTGCTGGCGTTAGCCAATGCATAGCCCTTAGCCAATGCATAGCCCTTAGCCAATACCTAGCCCTTAGCACTCCTTCAAGGCGCTAACGCAATCGCGTGTCCAGATGGCACTCGGCATGCCTTTCAAATAGTGTGGAACCATCGCTCGACCGTAAACCCAATTGACGATCATGCTAGCAAGCACTCGCTGCTTAAGTTTAGAAGCAGGATCGCTGGGACTATCGAGGACCGAACCCTTTGAGCACATCGAATCTCACCGCCCAGCTACCAGTTACAAACTTGCTTTCGATCGAGTGGCAAATGCCGCATAAGGCGTGACAAAACTGAAGGTGGAAGCGCAAACTTTAGCGTTTTTCCAGACTGTCTTCTTTTTCCATTGATCGCGCTAGCCCACCCTTGACCTCAATCAAGGCATTAGGCGGCGGGTCACCTATGTTGCTAGCTCTCGCTTTCGTCTTTTGAGTCCTTGCCCCGTGCGCCTAAGATGCCCAACCAAAACAAACCCTCAAAAGCCATACCCAAAATCAAAAAGACGACACCCCCTAAAGGGATGCCAAACACATAACAAGCGATTGCAGCAACAAAACACAGCGTCGAGAGCACTATCCGCTTGAGTCGAATCACATTGAACCGTCCATCTATCTGTTTAAAGACCGGACTTTGATAGCGCTGTCCTGCCTTGTTAATCGGGTCCGAGTCTTGTGCCCAAAGCTATTCGCCTTGGCTGGGCCGCACACCATTATCGACGGTAATTCGCTGCATCTTTCGGTGCTCGGGCCAGTAATCATTCACCGGCTTATGCTGGGTAATCCGGTTATCCCAAAAAGCAACGGAATCAGGCGCCCAGGAAAACCGGCAGGTGTGCTCTGGCAACACAATGTGGTCATATAAGAATGCAAGCAGCTCTTTACTCTCTCTTGCTGTCAACCCTTTGATCCGTACGGTAAACAGCGCGTTAACATAAAGACCTTTCACCCCGGACTCAGGATGGGTCACCACAACAGGGTGCTCGACCGGAGGATTGTCGGCGACCATTTGTGAGAGCCGCTCCTCGCCACCCGGCTCTGACAACGACTCCTTAAAACCGAACCGAAAGTCATGAACCGCGGTGAGTCCGTTTAAAAAAGACTGCATGGGACCGGACAAGCTTTCGTAGGCCGCGGACAAACTCGCGAACAAAGTGTCCCCCCCGCGCTCAGGGATCTTAATACCATGCAAAATAGATCCCAGGGGCGGGCAGGCCCTAAAGGTCATATCCGTGTGCCAAGCCTCAATTTTTGAGGGGTTCTCGCGATCATTGTCCAAGACCGTCAACGCAGGAAAGCCGCTGACATGTGGATACGCCTCATGCAATTGGGGCTTACCAAAAGCCGTCGCGAGTGCCATATGGTGTGCAGGCATCATGGGCTGTTCTCTAAAAAAGAGTACCTGATAATCAAGCAGCGCCTGACGCAACGAACTTAAGTCAGCTGAACTGAGAGGCTGGGTTAAATCAACCTCTGAAACCATTCCGCCGATCGCTCCTGAAACGCTTTTGACCTCCATGAGACTGGTTCCCTATCAATTATGGATCGCATTAAAAGACGCGTCTGAAAATCCATCGTTGGATTCTAAGTCTCAAACTTTCGTCAGCCATCTAGTTTATCTGTTGAACCCTGGAGGATAATCTCAGGCGCAGTTCTGGTTTGATGGCAGATGATTCTCCAAGGACTTCACCACCTCTATGGCGCAAGATTACGCTCAATGCGCTCGAGCGATCTATTCACCCCCTCCGCCGCTATCACCTCCACCACCATCTACGGCCCCGGCGACGTGAGTGTATTGACCCTCTGAGTCGACATGGCCCCGACCACCTGCAAACCAAAGTACCGCGCCATCCGCCGCAACAGTCCCCGTGACCTTTTGGTGACCACAAACCTTACAAACCCGATAAGCCTCAGCCAATGCTTTATTAAAGCCCTTGTTTGCCGAAAAACCAAATGACAGAGAACCACACCGATCACAACGCTGCGAGAAAGCCACAACCAAAAGAATAATTACAAGTAACGCAATACAGATACCCAAAAACGGTAAAAAATCATTCATTTTGCTTTACGTTCTTCCAGATGCAGTCCGGATTGACCCACTCCACGCTCCAACAGCGTTTAAAGGCAAATAGAAACAACTCCTTTTGAGCTGTATTGCCAAACGTCAAAGATTCGACGCTAGATTATTCCGGTACGGCTTCGAGAATCGCCATCAAGCGCGCCGTTTTAGATTCGAGTTCAACCACCAGCTCTTTCGCTTTATGCGTCGATAGGGCCACAACCCGGTTTGGACCCAACTTTTTGAGTCCCGCCGCAATCTCAGCGACCTCTGCTTTCGCTTCTCCAATTTGACTCATCTGCTTCACCCTGTATATTGCCGAAGGCGCGAATGATAACGCACTTGTCAGCTGCATTCATCTCAGAGCCAATATCATCAGGCTTAAAGTATAGGACTCAGAGCATCTAACATGACCAACGCTATCCTCAAAACTGAGCATCGCGGCGCTCTCATAGCGCTCCATTACGAGGTAGCAGGCGCTGCAAAGCTGTACATCAATGGTCTGCTGAGAGCTCAGGCCAATGGCCATGCTGATCTGAACCTTGAAAGCGTAGTTCAGACCGACTACGAATGGCACGAACAGGTTGCAGGCCATTGTGTTCTGACCTCCACCGGGGTCAATCTCACCCTTTTTATGTCGAAAACTCTGATTGCCACAAAAGACTTCTCTTTGGGAGGCGCCTTGTGACCGACATTATTGATGAACTCCGCAAACATCGCTCTGAAGCCTTCACTGCACAGGATAGCAATGCACCGGTCTGTTTTTTGGCTACCACTGACCCTCACGGACAACCCCAAGTGCGCACGCTGGTGCTCCGAGAGATTAACGACACCGATCTCACTCTGTTTATCAATGCAAGCAGCCCAAAATGGGAGCAGCTGCAAAGCAACCCACAATGTCAGGTCTTACTTTGGTACGCTACATTGAACCTTCAATACCGAATTACGGGCATAGCCGAGGCCTTACCGGCAAGCGCGATCACGAATAACTGGCACAAGCGACCTCATCGAGCAAAAGTGCTGGATTATTTTTATGACACGGTAGCGCCGCAAAGCGCGACCATGGCATCGCGAGACGCACTGCTTGAAAGTTTTGAAGCGATCAATCGGACGCGCGCCCCCGGGGAAATGCGACCCAGCGTAGCCGCACTTGCAATTCGTGTTCAACTAGCGCGAATCGAGCGGCTTGATTTAACCGAGGATGGCTTACCGCACATTCGTCAACAGTTCGATTTGAGCGATACCGGATGGTCAGAGACGACTCTGGTCCCTTAATTTATCGATTCTTCTAAATTTTCTTTGACACGTCTCTGCTTTCCACCTACATTTGGCGGTGAACATTGATGCGCAGACGTTCTGACCAGGGGGAACCTCCCGCGCTCCTTTAAATACCCTGACCGCAAAGGAGGTGATCCCATCAATAGTCAGTCTATCAAGGGAGCCTCCGAGTTAAATTAACTCGGAGTCCGCTCCCATACGTTAAGACAGAGCCCCAAAGTGCCTTGGCATTTTGGGGCTTTTTTATTGTTCGATGATTGGTGCGCTCACCAAGCGTGTCAAAGAGACAACAAACTTACTGCTCCGCAACCTTCTCACTGCGATTATGGGCATTATTTGTGACTGATTGTCGCTTCCCCAATTTTGATGGAGTTGCATACCCGTAGCGCTGAACAGGCTACTGATGTTCTAACTAGCCGCCCTGGCTCAAAAAGTTAAGGACCTCGGGTTCAGGTTATTTCTGCAAAGGCTTCGGCAAAGCCAAGCCCTTACCGGCGCAGGAGGGTTATCAAAGACTATCGTCAAGGAGCGTCATGGATTGCTTTGACCTAAAACGCTTGTGCAAGAAACTCAAAACGCCCGATGGCCCTTAAAGCTTCGTTGAGGTCGCATCTTTATGACGAATTCGCTTGATGCCCGTGAGGTGTTTAAAACAAGTGGTCACCGCCGTCTGCAAAAAGTCTTCAACGTAAGGGGCATCGAGTTGCTCAGTTCTCACTGCGGCGTAGAGCTGGCACCACAGCCCCTTCGGCGAGAGCTTTTTAGCGGACAAAAGCTCGCTCGCTAAATATTCGGTCAGAGCCCAATTTGGTAGACACGCAACGCCTCTTCCACTGGCCACCAGTTGCACCATCATCGGTGTTAATTCAGCAGTCCGAATTGCTTGCGGTTCAACTTCAGCTGGATCCAGAAATTGAGTAAAAATATCCAGTCGGTCGCGGGTCACAGGATACGTAATCAAGGTTTGATCAGCGATGTCCTCTGGTTCGATAAAGGGCTTCTGGCTCAAAGTATGGCGATTAGAAACCGCAAGCATGGCCTCATAATGAAACAAAGGTTCATAATGAACGTCAGGCAAGTCGACAGGATCCGATGTAATGACCAAATCCAAGTCTCCCCGTGCAAGCGCCGGAAGAGGCGCAAAACTGAAGCCTCCCATCAGGTCTAGCTCAACTTCAGGCCAGTTTGCTCGGTACGTCTCAATACATGGGATCAACCATTGAAAACAAGAGTGACACTCGATGCAAAGATGGAGGCGACCCGCCTCTCCATTTGAAAGCCTGGCAATATCTCTCTCAGCTGCCTTGAATTCTGGGACCACCTCATCGGCTAACGCTAACAAGCGACGACCCGCGCTGGTAAACCTTGGCGGTTTCGTTTTACGGACAAACAGCGTGCAATTTAGGCGATCTTCAAGATCTTTCAGCTGATGGGACAAGGCAGACTGGGTTAAAAAAAGGCGCTCAGCGGCCTCAACCAAACTGCCGGTCTCGCGAAGCGCTAACAATGTCTTAAGATGTCTCAATTCAAGCATAAGTACTTTACGTAAATGAATTAAATTCATAGATATAATACCTACTCAGTACTTTAATTCAAATATCCGCCGCTTCTCAAAGTTCAACCCCCCGAGTCTCATCTCAAGAGTCGCTTTTCTGGTTCGAAATTTATACTATAGCCTCCGCAATTTGGGGTCTTAGCCAGCCGTTTAGGCGAACTTCGACCACAGGCAATCATCGAGGGTTTTCTGCTTTTCAGGCTTGCATCGATCGTTTAACAGTCGTTAAAAAGGGAGCCGTAGAGAAACTTCTCTGATGGCAGTTAGCAGATGCAAGTCGCAGGAAAAGGTGCTGGGAAGAATCAAGCAGGACAACATACAACATGAATATCTGCTTGCTGGGTTATCGCAGTAACCCCTACAGCGGCGGCCAGGGCGTCTACCTAAGACATCTTAGCCGCGCCTTGGTGCGAGAGGGGCATCGCGTTGACGTGATTTCCGGACCGCCCTACCCCCAATTAGACCCAAGCGTTCGCCTCATCAAAATCGAAAGCCTTGATCTCTATAGCGAGGCCAATCAAGCACGCGCCTTTAAACGAAAATATCTGAGCTCGCTGACTGACTTGATTGAATATTTCGACACAATGCTGGGAGGATTCCCAGAACCGTACACCTTCGGTCGTCGCTTGGTGCGTTATTTCAAATTTCACAAACCCCAGTACGATATTATTCATGATAATCAAAGTCTGAGTTATGGCGTTTTAACCCTGCAAAAAATGGGTTACCCCATCGTTTCAACCATTCATCATCCCATTACACGGGACCTAGAAATTGCCTTATCCGCTGAGGCGCAATGGGGAATGCGATTGTTGATTCGACGCTGGCATTCATTTCTTAGGATGCAAAAAAAGGTGATTCGAGAGCTCCAACACCTTGTAACAGTCTCCGAGGCGGCCCGCCAAGACATCGCTGCCGCATTCGACATCTCAGCAGACCGTCTGCAAGTGGTCCATAACGGGATTGATCTCGATCGATTTAAGCCCTTGCCAGACATCCCGCGAGAAACCAATCGATTAATGACAACCGCAAGCGCAGATGCTCCGCTCAAGGGGGTGCATTATCTGCTCAAGGCTCTAGCGCAAGTTGCCAAAAAAATTCCAACCATCAAGTTATGTCTGTTGGGTCGATTGAAGCCAGGGGGTGAAACAGAAAAATTAATCGACGCCCTTCACGTTCGGGATCTCATCGAATTTCATACAGATGTCTCTGATCAACAGATGGTCGAATTATACGCGCGCGCAAGTATCGCCATTGTACCCTCGATCTACGAGGGCTTTGGTTTTCCTGCAGGCGAGGCCATGGCTTGCGGAGTGCCGGTCATTTCTACCACGGGGGGTGCGTTGCCTGAGGTCATTGGTTCTGCCGGAGACCTTGTGCCACCAGCAGACCCAGATGCGCTTGCGGTGGCCATCCTTGCGCTGCTCGCCGACCCGAAAAAAATGGCCCATCAAGGCGCGCTTGGGCGATCAAGAATCGAAGATAAATTCCAGTGGCGAACTGCAGCCAATCAGTTTGTCCAATACTACCAACAGGTTGTTGAGCTAAATCATGTCGCTTGAAACCATTGATCAGCAGTATTTAGGCCTCAAACCTCAGGATTTAGTGCTTGATTTGGGCTGCGGTGAAGGCAGGCACACCATTAGCCTCGGGCTTTGCGAGTTCATCACCACCATAGGACTTGATCTATCAGCAAAAGATTTACGAACCGCAAAAATGCGGCTGAATGATTTTTCGTTCGCAGACCCGCCGGATCAGCTTCCTGTCTGCTTTACTCAAGGCACAGGTGATCAGCTACCTTTTGCTGACGGCACCTTTGACAAAGTCATTTGCTCTGAAGTTCTTGAGCATATCCACGATTACGAGGCATTTTTAAAAGAAATCAAACGCGTCATTCGACCTGGCGGAGTTTTCGCCGTCAGCGTTCCGGCCGCCTTTCCTGAATGGGTCTGCTGGAAATTATCCGATGCCTATCACGAAGTCGAAGGGGGCCATGTCCGCATATTTTCGGCCTCCGAACTCAATCATGCCATTGAGCGCTTGAATTTTAAGCGCTATCAATCCCATCGGGCACATGCCTTGCATGTGCCTTATTGGTGGCTTAAATGCCTACTTTGGCGTTCAGATCCTCAGCATAAGCTCGTCCAGCTCTACCATCGCTTTTTGGTATGGGATTTGATGGAGAACCCTTGGATTTCCCGCTGGCTAGATCGGCTGCTTAACCCTCTTTTAGGAAAATCCATCGTGATGTATTACACCTTTCCGGATCTCAGTCTGAAGCCAGATGAGCCAAGAAAATGAATCAAGCTTACACCCCAAAGGAGCACTTTTCGGCAGACTTTTTGGATAAAACTGCCTACTTTATTTTAAAGACGCAGCGAGCAGACGGGAGTATACCGTGGTTCGAAGGTGGCATGATCGATCCGTGGGATCACATCGAGGCCGCGATGGGGCTTGCAGTATGCGGCCACATCGATGCTGCTCGACGCGCCTATGATTGGCTGAAACACCATCAAAATCCAAATGGTGGTTGGTACGCTTCTTACTATCCTGATCCATCAAAGAACGATTTAAGAACCGAAACAAATTTTGTGGCCTACTCCGCGACCGGGATTTGGCACTTATACCTGATCACCAAAGATCTGGAGATGCTCAGCGATTATTGGCCCATGATCTCCCGAGCAATGGACCTGGTCATTAGCCTACAAGGAGATTATGGCGAGATTTTTTGGTCGATCGATCCAGAAAAGGGCATTCAGCGTGATGCTCTGGTGACCGGATGCAGCTCGATCTACCATAGCCTGGGCAGCGCAATCAAAATCGCCAAAGCCCTTGGTCAACCCACCGAATCGTTGCAAGAGACGCACACCGCCCTTGGGATTGCACTCACTCGGCACCCAGAGGCCTTTGACCGAACATGGGAAAGTAAAGCGCGCTTTTCGATGGATTGGTTCTATCCTGTTCTCTCTGGTGCAATCAAGGGCGATGCGGCCATAAATCATATTAACGAACGGTGGGATCAATTCATCGTGGATCAACTCGGCTGCAGATGTGTCAATGATGAGCCTTGGGTGACCATTGCTGAAACCTGCGAACTCGTTATGGCCCTAATTGCCATTGGCGATCACAGCAGAGCAAGCGAAATCTATGGTTGGATACACCAGTTTAGAGATACAGACGGCGCGTACTGGACAGGCTATGTTTATCCAGATCAAGCCATTTGGCCAGAAGAGAAAACCACGTGGACGGCAGGCGCAGTCCTGCTCGCAGCCGATGCCTTAACCCACAAAACAGATGCTCACAGTCTTTTCTCCGAGGACAGCCCTTCGAATGCTTAAGCGCCGCGGCTTGCCTATTTGCGCTGCTATAAAGCTTTAAATCTTTTTTAAGATTGCCAGAGTTTCAACCATCTCAAGCTGTTCATAATGGCCACTTGCAAGTGCCCTCTGATAAATTTCAAAAGGCGGGCGTCCACCATCGTTCGGATCCGGAAAAACGTCATGGATCAGCAACAAACCGGCTGCAACCACATGCGGACTCCATGTCTCATAATCGGCAACGGCAGCATCCATACTGTGGCCACCATCAATAAAGACCAGACCAAGCGGCGTTCTCCAGTGCCGACCTGCCACAGCGGAGGGCGCAACTATAGGCACGACATTTTGCTCAAGATGTGCGCGTCCTAAAGTCGATCGGAAAGCCCCAAAGGTGTCAAAAACGCCAAGCCGCTCGTCGACCAGCGTTGGGTCGTGATAAGCCTCCCCCGCCTGATGTTCTTCAGAACCTCGGTGGTGATCGATGGCGTACAGCGTGTTGTCGGTCGTTTTGCAAGCCGAACCTAAGTAAACCGTCGATTTTCCACAGTAACTGCCGATTTCCAGGCAGGGCCCAAGTACGCCGGCCTCAACCCCTCGGTCAAATAAAGCGCGCCCTTCCTCGGGTGCAAGAAAACCTTTGACCGAATCGATATCAATGGGCAGCTGCATCAATTACACAACCGCGAAAATGGTTGCATAGATCAGTGCGCCAGAGACAAGACCGTAGCTCGCGATGTTAGCAAGGACTGACCATTTTTCAGGCTCGTTCAAAGGTAACCGCGATCCTAAGACCAACCAGATCAGACAACCCGTAAGCCCTCCAAATACCAAACTGATCAACAACAATCCCATCACACTTGCCTCAATTTAAGCGTCAATTAAAAGATACGGTAGTGTATCGCCAACACTAACACGCTGGTGCGGTGCGACAATGGCAAGCGCATTGGCCCAAGCTAGGCTCGTCATAACGCCAGAACCTTGCTCCTTAAACTGCTCGAGCATCACAGCAGCGGAGCCAGGAAAGGCTCGAACACGAAGGTATTCTTGCCGAGCACCGGCTTTAAATTCAAATGTCGATTGTCCCGGCCAGGTAATCTGCTCAACTAAAATACGACCTTGCATACGTTCTAAAAAGGGTCGGGCTAGGATTTGAAAGGTTACAAAAGTGGAGACGGGATTGCCCGGCAATCCAAAAAACGGTTTCCCACAGACCTGCCCAAACGCTAGGGGCTTACCGGGTTTGATGGCGAGTTTCCAGACTGAGAGTTGCCCCAATTCACTGACCGCTGACTTAACGTGGTCTCGGTCTCCCACCGAGACGCCCCCGGAACTCAGTATGACATCCGCTTGCTCTGCTGCCATCTGAAATGCCGCAACAGTCTTTGCGAGAGAATCCTTCACAATACCGAGATCAACGACAGCAAGCCCCATCTGCTCGAGCATGGCCGCCAACCCTTTTTGGTTTGAGTTGTAAATTTGGCCTGGCTTCAGGTACTCGGAAGGCTCCACCAACTCATCACCCGTTGCCAGAATCGCAACTTTGAGACGTCTAAAGACGCGGACCTCGGAGGTACCCACGCTTGCAAGCAAGCTCAGGTCAGCGGGTTTTAAAACCTGGCCAGATCGCGCGATCAGTGCACCTCGTTGAATATCTTGACCAGCCGGACGAATATTCTCGCCCTGGCTAACCTGAGTTTTCGGCAGCAAATGATGATCTGTGTAATCGGCATCTTCTTGAATCAAAACAGCATCAGCGCCGACAGGCATTTGACCGCCGGTGAAAATTCTGGCGACCGAGCCCTCGAGCAGCGCTTCGCCGGGTGATCCCGCCGGAATGACCTGAGAGATAGGAAGCTGTACTCCAGGGATAATCTCGGTTGAACGCACCGCAAACCCGTCCATGGCACTGTTGTCTGCAGGGGGCACCGCAACCCCCGAGACCACATCCTCACCCAGTGTGCGGCCGAGGGCCGATCCAATAGTAATCGATTCGAATTCCTGAACGGGCTGGGCTTTATCCAGGAGCGTCTGCAGAACTTCCTCTACGGTCAACAAAGACATTCTTTCGATCTCTTGATCAGTGGTGACCCCTAAGGATCAACTCCGCAAAATTGCAAGGACGATGGGTACTGTCAAGTTGGGTTTCAAGAATCCCACCCCAAGCGGTTTTGCAGGCGCCTGTTGAGCCAGGCATACAGAAGATCAAGGTATTATTCGCGATGCCGCCCAACGCCCTAGACTGAAGGGTGGAGGTCCCAATCTCAGCATAAGACAGCTGGCGAAAAAGCTCTCCAAATCCATCTATTCGAGAATCCAATAAAGGTTCGATCGCCTCCGGCGTCGAATCTCGACCCGTAAACCCAGTGCCTCCCGTCAACAAAACCACTTGGGCATCAGGGTCAGCAATCGCCTGTGATACAGAAGCCCTGAGCCGATAAATGTCATCGATGACAATCGAACGGCCGTGCAGCTGATGGCCTTGACCTGTCAGGGCCTCAACCAAATAGTCTCCCGAGGTATCATTCTCTGCGGTCCGGGTATCAGAGACGGTTAAAACAACAATGTTCAGCGCTTCAGCCACGTCAACGACTCCCTAAATGCCTTGAGCTCAAAATACACACAGCCGCTCGAAACCCAAGCAAAGCTAATCTCAAAGCCCTGCTTCTTCGCCGATTGCTCGCCACCGCGCTGACCAAGTCGAAGCTCAAAAGACGACTTGTTCCGCGCACGATATCGCTTGACGCGAGACCTATAAAAAGGGTCTTCATCGATTTGCCCTTAATCTCATTGTGCAACCTATCCTTGCCGTTTTAAGGCTTATTGACCCTTCCATTGCGGGGCTCGCTTTTCCGAAAAAGCGCGCGGGCCTTCTACAAAATCCTCGCTATCATACATCGCTTTGATCTGGCTATAACGACCCTTGATCGCAGCCTCAAGCGAATCAGCAGCAAGGCCTTGCATCGCAGCCTCTTTACTACCTCGAACAGACAATGGCGCGCACTCTAAGATTTGCGACGCCCACCGCTTGGCAGCGGCCAGCGCCTCACCCTCAGGAACCACTTCATTGACAAAGCCCAGCGCTTTGCCCTCTTCAGCACCCACTCTACGCCCAGTTAACAACATGCCCATCGCCTGTTTCATTCCGATCTCTCGAGGCAAGCGATGGATACCGCCAGCAAGTGCTGCCAACCCTACACGGGGTTCCGGTAAAGCAAAAATCGCGTTGCTAGACGCGACGATCAGATCGCAGGCCAATGCAATTTCAAAACCCCCACCCATTGCAAGACCATTGACCGCCGCGATCACTGGCTTGGGATTGTCAAATCGCGATGTTAAACCCGCGAAGCCACTTGTAGGCCCGCCCATTTTCCCGCCCGAAGCCTGATATTTCAGATCGTTTCCCGCGCTAAAGGCTCGATTTCCAGCACCGGTAATAATCGCAACCCACTGCTCTGGATCGGCTGCAAAATCATCGAAAGCCTCTGCAAGCTCGAAGTTCCCAGGGGGATGGAGGGCATTCATGACATCCGGTCGTTCTATCGTGACGATAGTCAACCGGTCTTCTTTAACCACATTACAAAACTCTCCCATTGGATACTCCCTTTGCCAAATAATCCTACAAACTGTTTGCCAGCGACGCACTGACACCATGAAACCCATTTACCATAAATTTCTCTCAGCGAGCCTTGCAGGCCCGCTCTATCCGATCTAGAGCCAACGCAAGAACGCTGCGTGGACATCCAAAATTTAATCGCACATAACCCGCACCTTCAAACTGGACCCCAGGGGAAAGACCGACGCCAGCGTCCTCAAAAAATTGTTGTGGATCTTCCACGTCTAGGCCCTCCACATTGATCCACCCTAGATAAGTGGCTTCAATTGGGCCTGCACTCAATCCTTCAATCCCATTGATCCGCTCTAACAAAAAGTCTCTGTTCCCGGCTAAATAGTCAAGTAGTTCTCCATGCCACTCGTCGCACAGCGACCACGCAGCCTCGGTCGCAACATAACCTAGGGTATTCACGTTCGCCATAATACCCTCACCACCGGCTTTAAACTGCGCTAGGATTTCAGGATTTTCGGCAACAACGACGGCGCAACCTAATCCCGCAAGATTGAAGCTCTTAGAGGCGGCTTGAAAAGTCAGCGTTTGAGACGCCGCTGCGGCACTTAAAGTGGCCGTGGGCGTATGGTGACGGCCATCGAGCAACAACTCACAGTGAATCTCGTCGGAACAAATAATGATTTCATGCTGAACACAAATCTCAACGATCTCGGCAAGCACGTCTGGCGCGATCACTTTTCCCACAGGATTCATGGGGTGGCACAGCAGCAGGACATCAATCTCTGGGTTTGTCGATGCCAACGCACCAAATGCCTCAACCGGAAACTGCCAGCCGTCTGCTTCAGTCATCGTCAACCGATGAAGGGTACAGCCCATATTTTCGGGCGCTTCTAAAAAAGGATGATAAACTGGCACTGCGGTCACAACACCCCCACCGGGCCGGACCAAGCCGCGAATCGCCTGATTTAAAGCTGGAACCACTCCAGGCACAAGCTCCAGATTCTCGGTCGTAATCTGCCATGCGTATCGCGACCTAAATCGCTCTACGATCACATCCAGCAACGAATCTGGAGGGAGGGTGTATCCGAAAATCGGATGCTGGAGCCGATCCTTTAAAGCACCCAGAATCGGCTCAGCCACCGAAAAATCCATATCAGCGACCCACATCGGCAGAATATCCTGGCCTTGATATTTATCCCACTTCGAACTGGAAGTCCGCTGGCGATCAATCACCGTATCAAAATTAAACGTGGTCATTTCCATACGTTCGTCTTACACACTCAAAACAGAGTCTACACCAAAGTCCACAACATAAGCGCTGCGACTACCTTTGAGGATCGTCCTGACTTCCTTATACTGACGACTCAAACCAACCATCGCATTAGCATCAGGAGAATCAGATCATGGGCCTATTTTCTCGCAATCTTGAGATACCGACTCTAGAGGCAGCTTTGCCTGGAAGAGCCGACCCTGTCCAGGTCCCTAGCGCCCACTTCGTCAACGGCCGCCCCCTAGTCGGCCCCTTCCCTGATGGCTTTCAGCAGATCCAATTCGGGATGGGGTGTTTTTGGGGCGCAGAGCGAAAGTTTTGGGAGATGCCAGGCGTTCACACGACAGCAGCAGGCTACGCCGGCGGCCACTCACCCAATCCTACCTATGAAGAGGTTTGCTCAGGGCAAACGGGCCACACCGAGGTTGTTTTAGTGGTTTGGGACCCTAGTGCTGTAACACTTAACGCGCTCTTGGCTCAATTTTGGGAAAGTCACAACCCGACCCAAGGCATGCGTCAAGGCAATGATCTGGGTACGCAATACCGATCCTGCATTTATACAGAAACCACGGAGCATCTTGACCTGGCTCAGACGAGCCTCCTTCACTTTCAAGATAAACTGAAGGCGGGGGGCTTTCCGCCCATCACCACAGAGCTTAAGGTCCATCAAACGTTTTACTATGCCGAGCATTACCATCAGCAGTATCTCGCCAAGGTCCCCAATGGGTACTGCGGCCTTGGCGGAACTGGCGTCTGTTACTAATCCACAGGCGCTTTTAATCGGTCAGGCGCCCTGGCGCCTAGGCCATAAGCTTCCGATAGGCTTGATCGTAACGCACCAGAGTTTGTTCAATCACATCGCTGGGTAGGGCCGGGCCGGGCGCTTCTTTGTTCCAAAGCCCTTGCGCCACCAATCCTTCCGTAAAGTTTCTAACAAACTGCTTGTCAAAGCTGTTTTGCTCTTCCCCAGGCCGCCATTCATCCGCAGGCCAGAAACGAGAACTATCTGGTGTCAAAACCTCGTCAATCAACACTGGCTCATTGGAACCAGGCTCCAAACCGAACTCAAACTTGGTGTCTGCGATGAGAATACCGCGTTCTCCAGCGTAGGCACGGCCCTCATTATAAATCGCAATTGAACGATCCCTGATGGCTTCCATCAGTTCGGTACCCGCAACCCGGCAACTCTCATCGAAACTAATGTTCTCATCATGTCCGGTTTCTGCTTTGGTGCTGGGCGTAAACACTGGCTCATCGATTCTGTCGCTATTAACCATTCCCTTTGGCAGCGTTATCCCGCAGACTTCCCCGGTTTTTAAATAGTCTTTGTAACCACTACCCGTGAGATAGCCGCGGACAATACATTCAACAGGGACGACTTCACTCTTTCTACAGATCATGATTCGACCATCCAGCATCGCGTAATCCTGCTCACTTAAACCTGCGATATCTCTCGGGTTGGTGCTGACAAGATGGTGCTTGTAACGCCCAGTGAAGTAATCAAACCAGAACTTAGAAATTTTGGTCAGCATGGCGCCTTTGCCAGGTATCCCATTTTCTAGAACCACATCAAAAACACTCACGCGATCGGTCGCGATGATCAAGAGCCCCGAATCCCCACTGGGCAGGGTCACATCATAAAGGTCCCGAACCTTACCTGTGCGTTTGTTGGGGAGGGGGAGATCTGTTTTAAGCAATGCTTCCACGTTGTCACCTTTTTCTGTCTGTTGATTAATCGCGACTAAGCGCTTGTTCAAAATCTTGGAGTAAATCGGCAGGATCCTCAATACCTACCGACACTCGAATCAGATTATCCTTGATCCCCATTGCTGCCCGGCGCTCGGGTCCTAATTCAAAAAAGATCGAATGTGCGACGGGTAATGCGAGCGTTCGAATATCTCCAAGATGAGTTGCCTTCACCACCGTTTGCAGTCGATTCAGCACTTCGAAACAGTCCAGACCATCGATGAGTTCGAAACTGAGGATCGCCCCTGGGTGAAGAAAATGTGTCCGCGCCCGCTCAAATTGCGGATGGCCGGGTAAGCCCGGATAGTAAACAGCGTTGATGGATGCATGCTCGTTAAAAAAACTGGCCAAAGCTGAAGCATTCTTGCAGGCACGATCAAGCCGAAGCGCCAAGGTATCGCATCCCGTTGACAGCCGATGGGCAGCGTCGGCCGACAAACTGGCGCCAAAATCCCGCAAGCCCTTTTTCTTGATCTGATTTATGCCCCACATTGCAGCGTCACCGGATCGATACTGATCGTAAATATTTGCATACTCAGACCAGTTAAATTGGCCCATTTCAGTGATGCTACCGCCAAGAGCATTGCCATGCCCGCCAATGTATTTTGTCAACGAATTGACGACCAAACCCGCGCCAACCTGTTTTGGCTGAAAAAGATAGGGGCTTGTTAGAGTGTTATCCACCACATAGAGCAAACCGGACTCCCTGCATACTCCCCCGATCCCCTCAAGGTCCGCGATTTGCGTTCTGGGATTGGCGATGGTTTCTACAAAAACAATCTTTGTTTCTGGCCGCACTTCACGGGCCACATTTAGCGCATTTGTCGCATCAACAAAGCTAACATCAATGCCATGAACGCCGAATGACTCAAACAGACTCGCGGAATTTCCAAACAGATACTGGGATGCAATCAGATGATCGCCTCGACGTAAAAGCGAAAAAAGCAGCGTTCCAATCGCAGCCATACCCGTGCCAAAAGCAATTGAAGCTAGCCCATCCTCCATTCCCGTCACTTTTTTCTCAAGCGCCTCAACAGTCGGATTTACCTGACGACCGTAGGTATAACCCTTTTCTTTGCCCTGAAAAACCCGAGCCAACGACTCCGCATCCTCATACCCATAGGTGACGCCGGGGTGGATTGGCTTGAGTAAATTTCCATGCTCTACACCAAACTCTCGGTCCGAATGAACAAGGTTCGTTGTGAATCCCATCTATTTTCTCCAAAAAAAAACCCGCAACAGACGGCGGGCTTGAACGCTTTAGCCGTATTTTTAATGCGCCCGCAAGCTACTATCAAATCGGCGCGGGAAATAGTTTAAACGTTCGAACTCAGCGAATCAAACCTGGCGGGCCTAAGGCTTACACTGCGGCAAGTTCGAAACGAACTGCTATACTGCTTGCGATCCCGAAACAGAAACGACCTTATGTCCTCCCAGCTTAATCAAGACCTTTTAAATTTCTTAAAAGCCTCTCCTACGCCCCATCACGCGACCCAAAATCTCGCGCAAAAACTGACCTCTGAAGGCTTTGATCAGCTCGCTGAAGAAAGTACTTGGAGCATCGGTAAAGGCCGCTACTTCATCATCAGAGGCGCCTCCATCATCGCAGTGAACCTTAATCCCGATTCACTGACTGATACGGGACTAAAAATGGTGGGTGCCCACACAGATAGTCCATGCCTTAAAGTCAAACCAAACCCGCTGATTGAGGGTACCGATTATCAGCAAATTGGTGTTGAGGTTTATGGGGGCGTGCTTTTGAATCCTTGGTTTGACCGAGACCTTAGCCTCGCCGGTAAAGTCACTTATCTGAACCACGCAAGCGAGCTTAGAAGCACCCTGATCGATTTGGAAGCGGCGGTCGCCGTCATCCCGAGCTTGGCGATTCACCTAGATAGAGAGGCCAATGCAAAACGCTCTATCAACCCGCAAACTGACTTACCACCTATTGTTGGCCAGAGCTTTAGCGACTTTGACGAACTCATTAAGCAAGGTATCAAAAGGCAGCGCCCAGATGCTCCTGCCGATCAGGTACTCGCTTTTGATCTGAGTTTCTACGATATTAACCCACCCGCTTACGTTGGTATCCATCAGGAATTTATCGCCAGCGCGAGATTGGATAATCTGTTGTCCTGCTTCCTCGCGGTTGAGGCATTGTTGGGCGCGAGTGCTGAGAACACCCTGATCGTGCTGAACGACCACGAAGAAGTTGGCAGCGCGTCAGCAGTCGGTGCAGACGGCTCATTTTTGAGAGACGTCCTTGAACGGTTACTCGGTTCACCAGAGACAAGAATTAGAACTCTTGCCAAATCTTTGCTTATCTCAACAGATAATGCCCACGGGCTGCACCCAAACTTCACGTCCAAGCATGATCCCTTGCATGGGCCGCTGCTCAATCAAGGTCCAGTCATCAAAGTGAACGCCAACCAGCGTTATGCCACCGATGGGGACACCCACGGCTTCTTTAAGTCGCTCTGTCAAGCGCATGACATTCCACATCAGGTTTTCGTAACGCGTTCCGACATGGGCTGTGGAAGCACGATTGGGCCGATCACCGCCAGCAAACTAGGCGTTAAAACCCTGGACGTCGGTTTACCCACCTTTGGTATGCACTCAATCAGAGAGCTTGGAGGGGCCAAAGATCCCGATTATTTGCAGAAAGCGCTGACCGCTTTTTTCAAAGTTGATGGGGGCATCCAAGTCCCTGCTGGCGATTAGTTCAAATTGAGATCAACCTGCTTGGCCTGATCTACAAACCGCTCAACCAAATGCTGCAGAGTCGGATCATCCGGATGCTCGGCCCTGAGCACCATTGTCCGCAAGTACAAACTTTTGAGCCGATTTTCATGGAGCCAACGATGCTCTAAAAACTGTCGCCATCGTTGGCGCTGAGCGGATGACAGCGCCTCTGGATAGTGTCTCGCCTTGTAGTTGAAATACAGATCATTCAAACGCTGATCGTCAAAAATATCAGTCTGACCCGGCATAGCCGCTTGGGCGCGGACCTGATCAAATCGGCCACGATCTGCTTCTGAAATAAACCCGCCGGAATACAGCTGATACTCTGCATCTCTCAATGACACTTCTGCTTGGGTCGAGAACACCTCAAGCAATGCACCATGCAGATGAGCACAACTTTGTATTTTTTTTACGCGAGCTTGAAGCTCAGTCTTGGTCCATCCCCACTCCGACGCCCAGCCAGGATCAAGCGTTGAGATCGGTGCTACAGCAGGCGACCGATTCAGTGAAAGCGTCTGAAGCGGCCGTGGCCCCCTGTGCTTGGTATCGCCCCTGAGCGCGAAAAACTGCTGTAGGTCCGCACTCGATAAAGAGACATACTCGTCTGGATCAACTGCCAAATTCAAACAAATGATGCTATTACCGTTGCTGGGATGCGACAAAAACGGCAATAAGGGAGCGATGAATCGTTTGTCTAGGTCAAAGTAAGGAGCAACCTGCACAATCGGCTGTTTCCCCAGAGGGTATAATAAGGCCTTGACGGTTGTCTTGAGACGAAGGTTAAAGTAATAGTCAAACAGTCTTGGCTGGGCACGCTTTAAAAGCCTCGCGAGTCCAAGCGTTGCCTCAATATCTGACAACGCATCATGAGCTTTAACGTGACTCAGACCGTTCGCTTCAGCCAAATCCACCAGCTTAAACGAAGGTCTGCCATCTGAGCGGATCGGCCAATCTATACCATCAGGTCGCAAGCTGAAGCACATACGAGCCAAATCGATGAGATCCCACCTGGAATTTCCATTCATCCATTCTCGTGCATAGGGATCAAAAAAGCTTCGATATAGCGACTGCCGCACGAACTCATCATCAAACTTTAGGCTGTTAAACCCTACTCCACAGGTACCAGGTACCATGAACATTGCTTGGATTTTCGCAATCCCCTCTAACTCACTTATACCCTCTGTCTCGAGCTGAATGGGGTCAATCCCTGTGACCCGAGTTGCATCTGGGTGGAACAGCGTATCGACGCTGGGCTTGATGTAAAAATTAACAGGCGCATCGATTGGATTCAATTCGGCGTCAGTTCGCTGACCCGCAAATTGAATGACTCGGTCGAGGACAGAATCAGTCCCGGTAGTCTCGAGGTCATACCATAAAAAAGATTGATGCATTGAGAGCGGTCTTCTCATCCCATTTTGCTGTATCTTATACTATTGCTATTTTTACTAGGGCTCACGAATGATTCGCCCAATTCACGTTACAACGGCGCTAGGGCCCGCGCTAGCCCTCTTGATATTCTGGGTTTTGTACACACCTGATCAAGATTCTGCGATTGCTTTTACAGCCGCAATTACAATTTGGACCGCAATTTGGTGGATCTTCGAACCCATTCCGATCCCCGCAACCTCCCTGCTACCCCTTGCGTTGTTTCCTGCGGTCGGGGTTTTAACCCCAACCCAGGTCGGCGCCGCCTACGGCAGCCCTCTTGTACTCCTGCTCATGGGAGGATTTATTTTGTCGACTGCGATGGAACGCAGTGGTGCTCATCGTCGGGTTGCGCTGACCATGGTTAATTTATTTGGAGGCAGCAGCAGCAAGCGTTTGGTGTTCGGTTTTATGGCTGCCGCAGCGCTGCTGTCAATGTGGATTTCAAATACGGCGACCACCTTAATGCTCCTACCTGTTGCCATGGCAGTATTGGAGAAAGCGCCAGACAAAACCCTCGCGATCCCACTCCTCTTGGGTATTGCCTACGCCTCCAGTATTGGTGGCATTGGAACCCCAATCGGAACACCGCCCAACCTGGTCTTCCAACAGGTCTATGCAGAGACCGTCGGCAACGAGATTGGCTTTCTCACTTGGATGAGCTGGGGCGTGCCGGTCGTCCTGGTTTTTGTTCCGCTCACCGCGCTATGGCTCACACGGCGCCTTAATTACCAAGGCAGTTTTGTTTTGCCCGAGGTGGGCAAGTGGCAATCTGCCGAACGCCGTGTGCTCATCGTGTTTGCACTAACGGCACTGGCTTGGGTGACACGTTCACAACCCTTCGGAGGCTGGAGCACCTTTTTGAATGTGCCCGGCATCAACGACGCTGGCGTTGCGATGCTCGCGGTTGTGGTCATGTTCCTCGTCCCCGATGGCCGGGGCGAGCGACTACTCAACTGGGAATCAGCCGCCAAAATTCCATGGGGCATGCTCATCTTGTTTGGCGGAGGCATCGCCATCGCAAAAGCTTTTGTCGCGTCCGGGTTATCTCAGCAACTTGGCATTTGGCTCACTCAGCTCGCAACCCTGGACCTCTTTCTTTTAATACTCGCAATTTGCCTCACCATTACATTTATGACGGAGATCACCAGTAATACGGCAACAACAACCTTGATGCTGCCGATTTTAGCAGCCGCAGCTCTTGCTGCAGAAATACCGCCGGAAGTTCTGATGGTGCCCGCGGCAATGAGCGCAAGTTGTGCATTTATGCTACCGGTCGCAACGGCACCAAACACCATCATGTTCAGCACGGGTGCCTTTCCAATCAGGACCATGGTCAAGGAAGGGCTCGCGCTCAACCTGATCGGCGCCCTACTGATCACCAGCGCGTGTCGACTCTTGATCTAACACCGCAATCACATTGTTCCAAAGGTTTGGATCTCTACGTCTGGATGCGTCAAACGTTGATAGTCTCCGCACCGCTTCGTGAAAATGTTCGAAGTTTCCCCCTAGGACTCTGTGGAGTTCAATAAAACGAGGCGTGAGCCCAGAATAACTCTGGACCAGTGCGAGACTGGCATTATTCACCTGGCCCGTCATTAGCCTTTGATAGGGGGCCTTTGGCCAACCCCCAATCAAGTCTCGGTAATCTGCTTTGAGCCTCGCCAGTCGCTCTGATTTTTTTGTCCGCAGCACCTCGGCGCTCAATTCCTTACTGTAGAGTGCTGTTAGGTCAGTGCGGGCCGCCAATATCAAGCGTTCGGTTTGACGCGCCTTTTCAGCCCACTGCGCTTGGTCGGTAAGCGTGGGTAAAGGAAAGGGTTGCGCCACACTAAATGCCTGGACACCCAGCTCTGATACCGCTGAGGCGTAACTCTCGTTCCAATCGGTATCTCCCGGCACATACAATCGGAGATGCGCTAACTCATGAAACAAAGTCCTAATGAGGCCTTCCTCTGAGCCGAGGACAAAGGTGTCTAACAGTGGGTCCCTAAACCATCCTAATGTTGTGTAGGCTGCGACCCCAACGACAACAACATCGTTCCCCTTTCGCCGCATCCTATTAGCGACAGCGTTCGCATCGTCCTCGTTAAAATAGCCTCGATAGGACACACAGCCCGCAACCGGAAAACAATACTGCTTCAAATCGCTCGAAAATTCTGGCGCGGCAAAAACATTCCAAACAACATACCGGCGGTTCAACGCAGTATACCGTCGATAGTTGCCTCTAGACCCGAGAGCAAGATGTTCCTGGGCGAAATCGAGCGCGCGCATTGCTAATTCCAGACGGCTACGAGTGAGAGGGTCGGTAACTTTATCTTGCAGCACTTCATCAATATCTTGCGCCGCGCCCACCAGTGCAAGCTGGCCCTTAGCGGCTTGATAGGGAAAATACATTCCATGACAACTCGTCAACAAACAGGTGACGCAGCTGCCAACTGTGACTATCCTTAACAGACTCTTAAACTTCACAACGAAAGGCCTATGGTTCGTTTTATCCGAGCTATGATCAGTCTAACGCTTATGTTCTTAAACACATTAGCGCTGGGAGCCCCCTTGTGCTTGGCCGCCCTTCTCCGAGTGTTGACGCCAGCAACATTGGAGCCCAAGTGGACCAGGCTCTCTATGCGCTGCGCAGAGCAGTGGATTACGCACAACAACTTGATCCTGGATACGTTTCAAACCCTCGATATTACGGTGGATATCGATGCCAATCTGCAAAACGATCAGTGGTATCTCGTAATCTGTAACCATCAAAGCTGGACTGATATTTTACTGCTGCAGCGGGCACTCAATCGAAAGATTCCTATGCTTAAATTTTTTATTAAGCAGGCGCTCATCTACGTTCCAGTCTTGGGTATTTGCTGGTGGGCACTGGATTTTCCGATCATGAAGCGTTACAGCCGACAAACCCTCATTCGCAAGCCTCATCTTAAAGGCAAGGATCTGGAAACAACTCGAAAATCTTGTGAGAGATTCAAACTAACCCCGGTTGCTGTCCTAAATTTTCTAGAGGGCACACGATTTACAACAGCGAAGCATCAGCAATCTAAAAGCCCTTATGAGCACCTACTCAAACCAAAAAGCGCCGGTGCAGCTATGGTGGTCGAAGCCCTTGAGCACCACTTGACCGCAATATTAGATGTCACCATTGTGTATCACCACAGAACACCTAGTTTCTTCGAGTTTCTCTCTGGCCACGCCCATCCCATTAGTATCAAAATTGAACAGATCCCGGTACCGTCGGCACAACAAAAATCTGACCAAAGCCCGCACAAGTCGATGGGACGAGTGATGCAGCAGGTCATCACTGATCGATGGGAGATCAAAGATGCCTACCTCCAGCAATCCCTAGAGACCAGCTGAGTGTCCTGCTATGCTTGAACGTTGGAGGATCTGCTTTGACATCGATATATAACGATTATTTTGGGCTAAAAGAGTCACCCTTCTCAATTGCGCCCAACCCTCAGTACTTGTACATGAGTGATCGTCATCGAGAAGCTTTAGCGCATCTAATGTATGGGATTCAGGGTGATGGTGCATTTATTCTTTTATCTGGTGAAGTCGGGACCGGAAAGACAACCATTTGCCGATGCCTCCTTGAGCAAATTCCCAACCAAGTTGACACCGCTTTTATTCTAAACCCTAAGCTTACGGCAGCAGAGTTGTTAGCTGCAGCCTGTGATGACCTTAAAATTGATTACCCCGAAAATGCCAGCATTAAAGTGCTGACTGATCAGATCAACGCGTATTTACTCGAAGCGCATGCCAATGATCGAAGAACAGTGCTGATCATCGATGAAGCACAAAACCTTTCCATCGAAGTGCTCGAACAGTTGAGACTGCTGACCAACCTGGAGACAAACCAAAGGAAACTTCTTCAAATCATTTTACTCGGACAACCCGAGCTCCTCGCACTTCTCGGTCGGCCCGAGTTACGCCAGCTCTCACAAAGGATCACAGCACGATTTTATCTCGATGCACTCAACCGAGAGGAAATATCTGCTTATATCAAGCATCGACTTGTTGTTGCTGGCGCTAAAGGAACTTTCTTCCCAAAGCCGGCAATTGATCGAATCTATAAAATCAGCCAGGGTATCCCGAGAATCATCAATCTTATCTGCGATCGATCTCTACTAGGAACCTATTCTGAGGGCGAACTTCAAGTGAGCCCCAAGATCGTGACCAAAGCAGCCAAAGAAATTTTAGGCACAGAACCTGGCTCAGTCGTTGACTGGCGGAGCCTAGCAATCGCTGCGATGGTCGTTCTGGTCGTCGTAACCGTGGGATTCACCTTTTTTATCTCAACGGATAAAGCTCCAAACGCCAGTGTCGCCCCCGATGTTGAAATACTGCCACCGGCGCAAACTTCAAATTCTCAGTCTAGTCCTCAGATCATTGTTCAAGCCGCGGAACCCGACGTATCCAGCAGAAACCAAGCAACGCCGGTGCAACAGGAAATTCGAATTGATCCGCCCCAAGCCAACCCGCGCCCTGAGGCTGTATTGATCACGCCACCAGCAACGGCTCTCCAGCCTGCTTTTGATGAGTACACTGCGCTTGCCTTAATTCGTGGGCACGATCGCGCAGGAGCAGCGCTCAACGATCTTATGCAACTCTGGGGAGTTGATTTTGCCGACCCAGATTCAGCCACCTGCGAACTCGCGGAAACCATCGGTCTATTCTGTTTCTCAAGCATTGCAGGTCTCAATGAAATGAATGACTTCGATCGACCCGTCGTCATTAATCTTGCCAACCAATGGTTTACCCTCGAAAAACTTGATCGTACGAATGCCGAATTAAAAGTTGGCAACACTTCTCATCAAGTTCGCATTAATGAGCTCTTAGATGCATGGAGCGGAAACTTCACTCTGCTGTGGAGAGCACCACCTGGTTACAAAGCACCACTCTCTAAAGGTGATAGAGGACCGGCGGTTGATTGGCTCGTTAACCGCCTCGCCATCATTAACGATCGAACCAGCCCCACCAGCCCCGGATACATATTCGATGGTGAGCTCGAAGCGCAGGTCAGGCAGTTCCAGCTCACCACCGGCCTTACACCGGATGGCATCGCCGGTGTCAAAACGTGGATAAAAATCAATGATGCTGACGATATCAACACGCCTCGCCTAGATGGAGCGCGTCTGTAATGTCCTATATTCTTGATGCGCTTAACAAATCTGAAGAAGAAAAAAAACAGCACCGAACGCCGGGCCTGAATACAATCCACCAGTCCTCAGAAAGCCGCAAAACGCGCAGAGGGCCTTTGCTCTGGGTCGTTTTAGGGCTAATCGCCCTCAATCTAACCGCTTTGCTAATCTGGTGGCTGTTTTTTAGCGGGGCCGCTGAGTCGCCCATTGATGCCTCAGTCGAGAAACAACAGATGGCGTCTAAACGGTCATCACCTCTAGTGAGTCAAAGTAACCTCAACGCAGACAACATTAGACAGCCCATCAATGCTGAAGCAGCGTTGCGCAGAGACAGCCGCCAGTCGCGTGCGAACTCGTTTGCCACTCGGCCGCAAAACGCTCCCGTCGACACGATCCCTCAAATCATCTCTCGAGAAATTGCTGCCATTCGATTTTCAAGCCATATTTTTGCAGACGACGCCAGCCTTCGCAGAGTTGTTCTCAATGGACAACCCTTAAGAGAAGGCAATCAATTTGGTTCTGGCTTAATTCTGCAACAAATCACCGAAGACGGCGTCATCTTGCGCTATCAAAGGCAGACTATCGCGATCAGTGTCTTGAGCCAGTGGGCCGACGACTGAGCTCAAGATGCAGGCGTTACCGGGAGGTTTCCTAGGCGCTGAATCTGCTTTTTCATTTCTAAGACTTCCCCGTTGTGCCGGGCCCGGTATTCTAGATTCGACCTTATATCTTCTTTCGCCTCGCCCAACTGCTTTTTCACGACACCCAGTTCTCGTCGCAACGTTTCTAGAACATCGGTTTGATCCTGCAATTGCTGACGCATCAGGGCTAGTTCAGTGGCTCGGTCTTCATTGTCCATCGTCACGAGCTGCTTGAGACCAATCATCTCCTTATTTAAGGCATCAAATTGATCACCCACTCCAGACACCGCCCCAGCAATCGGGTCAAGTTCAGCCTTAAAACCAGTGATCGCAGTTTCAAGATCCAACGCGACCTGTTCAATTTTGGGACGATTTTGACGATAAGCCACTGCCCACAGCTTATCAATTTCACTGACA
>CALIKQ010000059.1 GCA_938017975.1 uncultured Pseudomonadales bacterium
GACCCCAGCCATTGACCGCACGCCCCACGCCATAGACCAACACCAACGCCCCGTAAATGCCCAGCGTTTGCCTCGCCGGCCAGCGCCCCAACCCCGAAAGATTGATCAGCCAAGGAATGAGAATGTACATGACCATGCTCAAATTGTCCGCCCAGCCGCCCCAAGCGGTGTGGGTGCCATGCATCAATAAGGAACCTGGCCCAAGCCATATCGCCGTCCCCGCGTAGAGTAGGGCCACAGGACTGTGGCCAAAAAGCATTCCCTCTCGACCCGACTTAACATCTTGGCCAAGCGTAAAAAGCATCCACAATCCCGCAACCATAAAACCGATATTACTCAGCGCATTGACCGGCTCACGGTAAAGTCCGGGTTGAACCCGCTCACACCATCTTGAGACTTCTCCAATTGCTTGCTCGACCGCCGCAGGGGCTCCCCAGCCAGACCAACCAGCTACGGTGTAAACCACAAAGAACAGCACACACGCGCCGAGCCCAATCCAAAAGGGTGTAAAGGCATCTGATCGGTTCACAACACAGCTCCGTTTCTGAATTATTTTCCGCTATTGATCTACTGTCATTGAACGGCTTGCTGCTAAGCGGATTGCTAATGAACTGCTCAATGTTAAAAAAGCTCACATCCGAAAAGCTGATTACCGAAACGCTGATTATCAAGACGCTGGTCGAGCGGGCTCTACCACGGCCTCTTCGGCCTCATGCCTCAGATCTCGCACCTGAGCCCCCAATCAGTGGCCCAGGGCTTAATAGGCATCCTTAAGCGACATGTCCTCTCGCAGGGTCCTTGAAGCCAAATAGTAATGGAGGGCAGACCAAAGATTGCCAGCCACCGCCAATATGAGCAACGAATATCGAATCGCATCGACGCCGTAATCCTCTGCGAAAAAGTCGCTCAATGCTCCGGCAAAAACCGGACCTAGGCCGAGTCCAATTAAATTAAGGACAAACAGCAGAAGTGCTGATGCAGTTGCACGCATTTGCGGCGGCACCAGGGTCTGGGTCATTCCAAAAGTTGGGCCAAGATACATAGGCCCGAGAATCGCGCCAGGGACAGCCAGCACAAGAGCAAGCACAGGATCCTCGGTAGTGTAAAAAAAGAATGCAAACGGTACCGATAAGAAGGTGGCCACACCCGGAAAGAGCATGTACCAGCGCTTATCTTTCTGGCCAAACCGATCACCCAAATAACCGCCCAAATACGTTCCAAGAATTCCAGTCAAACCAATGAGAAATAAATAGGTCGAGGTTTCAGCCAACCCATAGCCATGAATTCGCATAAAAAAAGAGGGCAAAAAAAGAGCCACGCCATACCCAACAAACGCGTGCAAAGACCCCGCAAAGGATAAGTGCCGAAAGGAACGCAAACTCCACATAAAGCGGATGGTTTCAAGTAATGGAATTTGTTCCGCCGGTGCTTTGGTTTCAGCTGCCTGTTGCAGTCCACGAAGCGGTTCTCGTATCGTAAAATACACAACCGCGGAGAGAAGAATGCCGGGGCAGCCGACCAGCAGAAAGGCCATACGCCAGCCATAGTATTCACCGATCCAGCCGCCGGCGAGCGTTCCAATAGCACCGCCAATCGGAATCCCCATCGCATAGGTCGCAAGCGCCGTTGCCCGTTTGGACTCAGGAAAATAATCCGAGATCATTGAATGTATGGGCGGCGAGCAACCGGCTTCACCAATGCCTACCCCAACCCGCGCAAGCAACAAACCTCCAAACGATTTGGCAGTGCTGGTCATCATGGTCATACCGCTCCAGACCAGAATAGCCAAGGCGACGATGTTTTTTCGATTACCCACATCCGCCCAGCGCGCAATCGGAATCCCAGCAAACGTGTAAAAAAGTGCAAACGCAATGCCACCGAGCAGACCGAGCTGAGTATCGCTGAGCTCAATTTCTTGCTTTATCGGCTCGATAAGAATAGAAAAAATTTGACGGTCAACAAAATTGACGATGTAGACCAGCAAAAACATACCCAGTGCATAACGAAGATACGTTGGACTAAAGCCTTGTGTCGAAGCTTCTGGTGTCAAAGCTTCTGGTTTCGACACATCTTGATCTTTCACAATTGCCCCTCAATCGCTATTTATTGCCATTCCCTTGCTGTCACAGTCATGCAGCTCTGATGCCCCGCGTCGTCAGCGTAACCTAAGGCGATGCGAGGGGTAAGACTTCAAAAAGCCAAGCATCCCCTTTTTTAATCATGGCTCGAACAGCCTCAGGCGGCGAATCGACCGACCCAAGACCATACTTTTCTGCGAACTTCCCCATGACCGCCGGAATCTCTGGTGCATCCAATAAACGCTCTAATCGCTGAGGATAAAGTCGACCGTTCGCTCTGATTAGAATCGAGTCGTCCCGCTCGAGATAAGATGGCCACTGTTTCCATAGCTTGCCATAACTGGTGTTCATGTAGCCGCTGACAAAAAACAGTCTAGATTCATAGACGACCAACCAAATCGTTCTCGAGGTCGAGGGGTCCATGGTTTGAAACTCGATCG
>CALIKQ010000060.1 GCA_938017975.1 uncultured Pseudomonadales bacterium
GCAACCTCAATATTCGTCGAGAGCAAATAGGCTAGATCCCATCCTGGTTTGTGCGCGAGCCCCAGCTGCCAGTCTATGACCGCAACTTCCGACTCATCCGCCGAGTAAAAAATGTTTTCGACGCGATAATCCCAATGCGTCAGCGTTTGCGTGCCTCGGGTGAAAACATCAGCAAATTGGGGGTAATAACTGATGATCTGATCTAGCTTTTGGTGCTGACCAGCCGTTAACAGGTGACCAAAACGATCCAAAAAGTTTTGACGATTGGACACCATATCGTCCGCCAATTGCATCATAAAGGGCGCCTTCGAATTCGGTAACCAGGGCAACTCGTTGGTCCGATTCCAATACTGCGTATTAATGGGTATGAGTGCATCAATCGCCCGCTCAATTTGATGACGACTGGCACCGATGATCTGATCCGGCGTATGCCAGTCAGCCATAAACTCAAGAACCAGCAAGACCTGCGATCGCTCGCGATTAAACTCCACGTAATAGGGGTGTGGTGTCCGGCAGGCGACATCCTTTGCCGAAAATTGATAAAAGTTAACCTCGCGCTCGTAATACTGGTAATCGAGACACAGTTGATGAAAATCTTCTGAGGGCGTTTGCACCTTTAAAAAGAAAGATCGAGTGCCGCCATCCTGCTTTTCAACCTCGAGAATCCCAAACTCTCCTAGCTGACCGACCCCCTCACCGATTTGTTGAAAGCTGAAAGACCTCACCCCACCACCCTCATCACCCAAACACTGCTTGAAACATCGATCAACCCAGTCTCGATCAATGGCTGCCAAATTTTCGAGTGTCATTGACATCGCTCATTCCTAACTCATGTTTATCAAACGCTAATGTTATGAAAGTGATACTTTTAGCCAAGGATAGTTCGATTTTGGTTTTAGTCTTATCTCACACGTTAGCCTTATCTCACATATTGAAGAGGATGCTCGCAGCTGGACTGGTCTCCAGTAGTGCGGCGAGCCAGCATTCAGCCGCACCTCCTACTTCGCGGCGTTGTACCTTGTCTGCAAACCTGAGACGATCAGTGCTACTTCAAGTCCAACGAGCTGCGCTATGGAATCCGCTCCAGAATATCCGCCCAGGAACTACGCTTGGTTTGTTGTGTTCGTCCTAATCCTTGCATCCTTGATAGCGTTCATCGATCGGCAGGTGGTCGCCATTGTCGTCGGACCAATGCAAGAAGATCTCGGCGTTGGCGACACAGAAATCGGCTGGTTGTACGGCGTCTTTGCGCTTTTTTATGCGGCAGCGGCCCTGCCGATCGCAACCCTCGCTGATCGGCGCAGCCGCAAGCATCTCATCGCCGCGGGTATCTTTCTCTGGTCTCTACTGACCATTGCCTGCGGGTTAACCCGCAATTACTGGCAAATATTTTTGGCGCGCATTGGCGTTGGTATTGGCGAGGCGACTCTCACACCCGCAACGACCTCGCTCATCGGCGATTACTTTCCGAGAAAACTGGTGCCGCTGGCCCTTAGTATCTTTCAGACCGGTCCAATTATCGGAACTGGGCTGGCTTTCATCATCGGCGGTTTCGTACTGAATTTAGTTGAAAGCAGCGCGCCAATGACGTTGCCCTATATCGGCCCTTTGAAACCCTGGCAACAAACGTTCGTCTATGTCGGTGCCCCAGGACTGATCCTGGCTGGATTATTCTTACTGATTCGAGAACCTGCACGCCAAATCATGCCAGGCCAAGCCAGTACGCTGTCCGACACCGCACAACTCATGGCTTTTTATCGCGCCAACGCAAAAACAATCACCTACCACCACCTTGGATTCGTTTCGCTGGTGCTAATGGGTTATGCCTTTGTATTTTGGTCTGTCACTTTTTTTGTCCGCGTCCACGATCTCCCCGCAGCAGAGGCCTCTCAAACCTTTGGTTGGATTTTTCTGTTTTTTGGTCCGCTGGGACCGCTCAGCGTCGCGTGGCTTGCTAGCCGCTTGCGCGATCGCGGTCACTATGATGCCAATATTACAGCAGGCATGATCGGCGGTCTGGTGACCATCCCCTGTATTCTTTTAATTCAGGTCGCGCCTACCGCTTTTTGGGCATTCGTGTTTTATGCCCCTGCACTACTCGCGGTCAATTCACCCTTCGGCATTGCAGCTGGCGCGCTTCCCGTTATTACCCCTCCGAATCTGCGCGCTCGGGTGGCCGCGGTTTATATGCTAACCGGCGCCTTCGGCATGATGTTTGGCCCACCCCTTGCGGGCGCATTTAATGAGTACATCTTTCCAGGGCCTGATGGCGTCCGTTACTCAATGATCACGATGACCACGTTTTTCGGCATAATTGGGGTTATTTTTCTCGGGCTGGGCAGACGGCCCTACGCTGAGTCCCTGAAGCAGGCTGATGCAACTGCCGAGGACATCGCTTGAAAGACGGTGTCGGTTCAGAAAAGACCGCGTTTAAGGTCGTTCTTTGTGCGCTGACACTCTTGCGTCACCAATGGTGCAGCTGATCTCCCCAACTCCCTCGATCGAACCGCTGAGTTGATCCCCTAGAGTCACTGGCCCGACACCCTCGGGAGTGCCGGTATAAATCAAATCACCGGGCATCAACACGTAGTACCGTGAGAGATCAGCAATGAGCTCAGCGACCGTCCAAATCATCAGGTCAAGTGATGACTGTTGACGAACATCACCGTTGACCGACAGCGAGATCGTTCCAGTTTGAATCAGACCCGTCTCTGCCTTACGCCTGATCGGGCCAATGACGGCTGCTTGTTCAAAGTCTTTACCGAGATCCCAAGGGTGAGCTGAATCTTTGGCGCGCTGCTGCAAATCTCGGCGGGTCATGTCCAAACCAGCCGCGTAGCCAAGCATCAGCTCATCGGCCTGCTCGGCACCCAAGCGAAAGCCGCCACTACCCAGCGCCACCACCAGCTCCATTTCATAATGATAGTTGGCTGTCTCCGGCGGATAGGCCAGCGTGCTGCCGGTCTCGACAATGGCGGAGGGATGCTTGTTGAAATAAAACGGTTGGGCCGTCGACTTGTCAACGGTCACGCCCATTTCGGCGGCATGCGCGTGATAATTGCGACCAACGCAGAATATTCGATGCACGGGAAAGCGTTGATCGCTTCCGATGATCGGGACTGAAACCCGAGGTTGGGGTTCGAAACAATACAGCTCTGACATAGCGGATCTCTTCTTGATATCAATCATTCGGCCTGTGAGGGATAGTTGAGCCTCATCTCTGAGACGGCGTCTTTACCGCGAGCCTCTTATTCATTTCAGCCTTGTCACCCCATTAACCGGAACCCCTCCTTGCCTCCCGAGCCCCTCGGGAGACGATTCGCCGGACATGGTCTCACCCCAACCGTTACTGCCGATAGTGCCGCGCGTACGTCCAATCAGCATAACCCTGCTGGCGCTCAGCATTGATATCAATGCCGCCTCGACGTGTAAATTCGGTGCGCACGCCCAATCGACTCGGCTGAGCACACTGTGTGAGGTCCATAAAAATACGTTCGGCAACCTGTTCGGCAAATTCTCCGTGTTCACGAAACGACAACAAATAGCGCTGCAGTGACGGCGCGGACAACTGACGTCCCTCTAATCGAATCCACACCCGAGCATAATCAGGTTGTCCCGTCATGGGGCACAAGGACCTAAATAGATCCGTTACAAATACCGCTTCAGCTTCCCTATCGCCTTTGACCGCCAAATGAGCAGCATCATACCCCCCGTCTGGCACGCCAACCGGTAAGGCATCTAGATTCACAGCACCCTCCGGAAAGCGAGGGTCTGGCAGTTCCGTATTAGAGGACACATCCACCCGTACCGCTGCGCCGATCCCGGCGCTGAGGTCATCTTTGATAATGCTTAATACGCTCGCCATGTCCTCGAATGTCGAACCAGCAAAGCTGCCTAGATAAAGCTTCATCGATTTAGATTCAATTATTTTCTCTGAAGCCGCCGGCACTTCAATTTGTAAGACAAGGCTGGTCGGCTTACCTGAGGCCATTAAATAAGTAAATTCGTAGGCATTCCAAATATCCCGGCCCGCAAAAGGCAGCGCATCCGGACCTATTCCCAGTTGCGATCGCTGGGTTTGACGCTCGATGGGATACAGCAGCGATTGATCGTAGCGATTAACATAATCCGTGGTTGCACTTCCAAGCAGCAGCTTGCTCATAACACTCCTTGATGTCGTCACGCTAAGATCTTTTTTCAATCAGGGAATTCCCTGTAGGCACGACAAACGACTAGAAAATACGCTACCCTTGCGCTCTCAGTTTCCACCCAACTTAATGTGGTCCGTATGACAAGTTTCTTAAAAACGGCTGCGCTTTTTGCCGCGGTCTCTAGTTTATCTGTCTCATGCCTGAGCGCCAAGGGTGCGAGCGATAGCCCAACGCTGCAGCAAGAGATTGCGAGCGCGACACTTGAAGAAATTATTGTTACGGCAAACCGGAGCTCGCAATCGTGGCTCGAGGCTCAGCAGACCATTGCCCTACTCACTGGCCCTGAGATTCTTGCAACTGGTGCAACCCATATCAATGAGATTGCCCAGCGCATTCCGGGCGCGTGGATCAGTCGCGGGAATGGTCAAGAGCACTTGACTGCAATTCGGTCCCCTGTCTTGACCGGCGCCGGAGGCTGCGGTGCCTTTTTGATGAGTCAAGATAGCATTCCGCTCCGGGCCTCTGGCTTCTGCAACGTCAACGAATTGTTTGAGTCTGCCTCAGAATTGGCAGACCGGATTGAAGTCATCAAAGGTCCCGGCAGCGCAGCCCATGGCTCTAATGCGGTTCATGGAATGATTCAAATCACGACACCTATGCCTGGCCGTGATCGAAGGATGAGCCAGTTTGAGCTTGGGCCACACGAGTACCAACGAATTAAGCACATCACTATTCGGGAGCGAATCGTCGTCGCGCTATCGGGTACCACCGATGGCGGCTACAAAGACGATTCAGGGTTTGATCAGCAAAAATTCGTGCTCAAGCACGGCCTTACTGCCGGCAATTTCGACGTTGTAAACAGCCTGGCCATGACCAACCTCAATCAAGAAACCTCGGGGTTTGTCCAAGGTGACGATGCCTATCGCGATGCAGCACTGAAAACCGCCAACCCGAACCCCGAAGCTTTTCGAGATGTGCGATCTTTGCGGCTAATTTCTGATTGGCAAGCCTCCCAAGGCGACTTGCGGTTCACGCCCTACTTTCGATGGACCGACATGGCATTTTTGCAACACTTTTTACCTGGTCAGCCCCTAGAAGAAAACGGTCACCACAGTTTTGGGGTGCAAAGTCTGGCGCAGATTACCAATTCCCTGCGAGTCGGTCTCGACCTTGAACACACCCGCGCATTTTTAAAGCAAACTCAGGCTGACGTCACCCAGGGTAGCCCGTTCCTAGTGGCGACGCTTCCCCAGGGTAAACATTACGACTATGAAGTTTCGGCCAATATCGCCGCAGTGTTTGCGCAGTTTGACTACCCTGTGACTGACCGACTGAATCTGAGCTTTGGGCTTCGGGGCGAGCAGGTCCGCTACGACTACGATAATCGAATGATTGCTGGCAGGACCCAAGACGATGGCACTCCTTGCGGGTTCGGTGGCTGCCGATATACCCGTCCTGAGGACCAGAAAGATCAATTCACGAACCTATCTCCAAAAGCTGGATTTAGCCTGACCCTCGGCGATCAGGTTCTCTTTGGACAATTGAGCCAAGGCTTCAGAGCGCCCCAGGCAACAGAGCTCTACCGACTTCAAAACGGTCAAAACATAGCCTCGATTGATTCAGAGTCGGTGGATAATATCGAGCTGGGGCTGCGCGGCGACGGTGCGCGGTTTCGCTATCAGCTCTCCATTTATCGTATGCAAAAAGACAACTTTATCTTCCAAGACACCTCGCGAGCCAACGTTGACAATGGTCAGACGCGGCATCAGGGACTTGAATTTGAAGCCAGGTTTGCCCTGACCGATCAACTTTCTTTGTCGGCGGCTTGGACGCTGGCCAGGCACCGCTATGACAACAATCCTGCGCTCGCACGAACCGAGATCAAAGGAAACGACATCGATACGGCACCGAGGTCTATGGGTGCACTTCAGCTCTCTTACGCGCCTTCAGAGGCCTTTTCCGGGGAACTTGAATGGAGCCATATCGGGCCCTACTTCACCAACCCAGAGAACAGCAATCGTTATGGCGGTCATGATCTGCTCCATCTTCGAGGTGATTTCCGTTTGAACCCCTCTTGGTCGCTGTTTTTCAGGGTGACGAACCTGCTTGATACCGATTATGCTGAGCGGGCTGATTTCGCGTTTGGCAGCGAACGTTATTTCGTCGGTGAGCCCAGGAGCTATTTCCTTGGCATTCGCCGCAGCAATTAACTGCGCAAACCACCGACTTAAAGGATCAACCCGAAAGGAGAAATACCATGAAGGCACGCGCCGCAATCGCACTCAAAGCTGGAGCCCCTCTCGTTATTGACGAGGTGGACATTCAAGGCCCGAAAGCCGGCGAGGTTCTGGTTCAAATGAAAGCTACTGGTGTTTGTCATACCGATGCCTTCACATTATCCGGTGACGACCCAGAGGGTCTCTTTCCGGCCATCTTAGGCCATGAGGGCGGCGGCGTTGTTGTGGAGGTTGGAGAAGGCGTGACCAGTCTCACACCGGGCGACCATGTGATTCCACTTTATACCGCAGAATGCCGCCAATGTAAGTTTTGTTTATCGGGTAAGACCAACCTCTGCAGTGCAGTACGTGCAACCCAAGGACAAGGCCTAATGCCCGATGGCAGCAGTCGATTTAGCCTCAAGGGATCGCCGGTTTATCACTATATGGGCACATCAACCTTCAGCGAATATTCCGTGATTGCTGAGGTTTCCTTGGCCAAGATCAATCCCGCAGCGCCACTTGATAAGGTGTGCTTGCTTGGCTGCGGCGTTACAACCGGTATTGGCGCTGTGATCAATACAGCCAAAGTCGAACCCGGGGCAACCATTGCAGTCTTCGGCTTAGGAGGTATTGGGCTATCGGTCATTCAAGGTGCTGTCATGGCCAAAGCGGGCAGGATTATCGCAGTGGACACCAATCCCAGCAAATTTGAAATGGCCAAGATGCTTGGGGCCACTGATTGCGTCAACCCTAAAGATCATAGCGCCGATATAACAGAGGTTATTGTTGACATGACCGATGGTGGCGTTGACTACAGCTTTGAGTGCGTCGGCAACGTTAACCTAATGCGCAGCGCCCTTGAGTGCTGCCACAAGGGTTGGGGTGAGGCAATTATTATTGGGGTCGCCGGCGCCGGACAAGAGATCAGTACACGACCTTTTCAGTTGGTGACCGGTCGGGTCTGGCGGGGTACAGCCTTCGGTGGCGTTAAAGGCAGAACCCAACTGCCTGGTATGGTCGATCAATATATGAGCGGTGAGATCAAATTGGATGAATTGATCACCTATACCATGCCGCTCGAAGACATTAATACTGCATTTGACTATATGCACGAGGGTAAAAGTATTCGGAGCGTCGTGATTTTTTAAAGTAGGTGTCGGCGATGTTGGAATCACCAAAACCTTCACTCTTGAGCCAAATCGACTTGACGATTTGGCCCAAGATCAATATCATTCGCGCTCTTCGATAGTGCTTTGTCCCCTTCGTCTAGAGGCCTAGGACTCCAGGTTTTCATCCTGGCAACAGGGGTTCGACTCCCCTAGGGGACGCCATTCGATCTGGTTGCCAACAGACCAGCGGATGGGGTACAAATGAGGAGCAGTGAACACTGCTAACAATGAATAAAAGCGGGAATAGCTCAGTTGGTAGAGCGGTACCTTGCCAAGGTACAGGTCGCCAGTTCGAACCTGGTTTCCCGCTCCAATTTCTCTCCACGTGGTCAGCGCACCTTCATGACGCGCTGATGCCTCGATACTGGCTCTTTGAGATCTATCCATGACCTTTGAGCTGTGGCTGCTTTTGACAAGTGCATTACTCGCCGGCGCGATATCCCCTGGCCCCAGTCTTGCCCTCGTACTACGCACCGCCATCACTCAAAACCGACTAAGCGCTCTAGTCGTGGCATTCGCTCACGGTCTGGGAATCACGGTTTATGCGCTGGCAGTGGTGTTTGGTTTAGTCAAGGTCCTAGAAAACGTTAGCTCGGCATTGATGTTGCTTCAAGCCGGTGGGGTGGTGTTTCTTCTTTTCCTGGGTTATCAGATGTTTTCTGGCGGCATCAAAGCGAAAGGACTTGGTGCTGCGGACGTTCCTGGTGAGCGTCCCACCGATAGCGCTGGTGAACCTTTGATTCAGCATGTCACGAACGGTTTTCTAATTGTTTTTTTAAACCCCAAGGTGGCAATTTTCTTTGTTGCGATTTTTAGTCAGTTTTTCAATCAGGAGCAGACACTGGGCACACAGCTTGTCGCTGCTGGATTAGCGGGAATCATCGATACCTTATGGTATGTGCTTGTCGCCATGTTTGCGAGCAACCATCGGTTTGCCACAAGGTTACGAGCACTATCGCCCTTACTCGATGTAGCGTTTGGACTGCTGTTCATTGTTTTCGCGGTATTCGGTCTATTCAGCTTGCTGTGACGACTCGGGGTTTTCGACATTGGTTGAGTGCCAGCATAACTCTCGAATCGATGCAGTCAGCGAGAAGCCTCGCGCCACTTCGTTATCACTCCTAGCCCCCTTCTTCGAGCAACCGGATTGGTTTATGGTTGACTACTCTGCTCGGGCGCGTTTTTAGACGGCAATCTCCGAGGCCCATTCAAATTATTGGAGACAAACTTATGAGTCTGCGCACCGGCAACTATTGTGGCTTTACAATCGCTGGGCACGAGTATGGCATCGTGACCATTGCCTTTAATCGCCCAGAATCTCTAAACGCCTCAACCGCGCCGATGAAGCGCGATCTCGTCGAAGCGCTTACACAGATACAAATGGATGATTCGGTACGAGTCGTAATCCTTACTGGCGAGGGCGACGCATTCTGGGCGGGGGATAACCTTAAGGGCCCTGCGGGTGAGAAAAGCACAGAGGTCCCGCCCATTCACGGCGGACACCATCGTGAAATAGGCACCTATAATGGTCTGAGAACGATTTCTCAAAACGTTAACACGGCGCTGCGAAACCTCGACAAACTGACCATCGCTGCAATTAACGGGTTTGCAATCCAGACCGGGTTTTCAGCTGCGCTGTGCTGTGACTTTAGGATCGCAGCAAGGTCCGCCAAGCTTGGCAGCGCGACCCTTCGTTTTGGGCTATTACCAGACGAAGGTGGTCAGTGGCTGCTTGTGCGACTGCTGGGGGCAGCCAGAGCGATGGAATTCATGATGCGTCGGCGTATTGTCAGCGCACAGGAAGCCCTTGATCTTGGCTTGGTAACCGAAGTCGTTGAGGATGACGCTCTGGCGACCGCCGCCATGAGCCTGGCGGTAGAACTCGCCAACGGTCCACAAATCGCAATGAGAATGCTCAAGCGTTCCACTTATTTGGCGACAGAGTTGACCTGGGAGCAAGCGCTGGACGAAATTGCCTCAAAAACGGCGATCACGGACCATCACGAAGATGCCAAGGAAGGCGGCCGAGCATTTCTCGAAAAACGGCAGCCTGTCTTTAACCAATGGCTCGATACGCTGGAGAACAAATCCGAGTAATGTTCAAACGCCATGCTGCCCACTGGCCAAATGTGGCCGAACCCGGGTTGTGAACTGACCCAAGAGCACAAGAACGACAGCCCCCGCAGTCACACCTTAACTTACCGGCAGCTCTTCAAGCCCTTCATCAATCGCACACCAATCAGGGGCGTTGTTCCTTCGGTGATTGTGTGTCGGTTTGAAGTGCGATCCGCCGTCGAGGGCCATGCCATTGACGCTGGCGACTCCCGACTCAAGTTCAGCCCAGCACCGACTTCCGCAGTCACGACAGAAATATCGCGTATTGGTCCGGCCCTGGTCGGACAATACAGCGTAATGTCCAGGTTCACCCCTGAGACGCACCAACTCCGTTACGGGTACGACGTACGCGGTGTAGCTGTTCGCCCCACTAATAACCTGGCAATCAGCACAAAAGCACAAGGTCTGTACAAGCGGTTGTGCGGGCACTTCGAACTGCACGGCCTGACACAAACAACTTCCTTGGATTCGATCGCTCATCAAACGCCTCCTCTTAATCACTTGTCCGACAAAAATCTTAAGGGTTGAGTGCACGATCCTAGTACATCAACGCTGTTCAGTCTCTAGCGCTGCTGTTGGCTTGGCACGGATAACCTCAACTCAGCTTTAGACGCTAAACCCGACGTCAGAGATCGGCATTTTGCGGACCCTCCGTCCCGTAGCTGCAAAAATCGCATTGGCAACCGCAGGCGCAAGTGGCGGCAGCGCTGGCTCACCCAAACCCGTTGGATCAAAATCGCTTTGGATAAAATGCACATCAATCTCCGGCGCTTGACCGATACGAAGCACTGGATATTGATCGAGATTCGTTTGCTGAACTCGACCATTTTCCATAGTGATTTTTTGACCCGCCATCGTACTGAAACCATCGATAATGGCGCCCTGTACCTGGGACATCGCCCCGCTCATATTGATAATTGGCCCTACATCGACCGCTGCCGTCACCTTATGTAACGTAACACGATCATTCTGATCGACGCTGACCTCTGCGATTTCTGCGACGTGGGCCGCATGACAAAAGTAAAAGGCAAACCCTAAGCCTTGGCCCTTTGGCATGGGTCGTCCCCATTGCGCTTTCTTTGCAACTGTATTGATCACGTCAATAGCTCGCCCCGTGTTCAGCGCTCTGACGTCATCCGGGGTTATCCAGCGGCGTTCTCCCATCAGCTCAAGCATCAGCTCAATTGGGTCTCGGCCCGCGAGAGTGGCGAGCTCATCAAAAAAACTTTGCGACGCAAAGGCATGAGTGTTCGAATACGGCGCGCGCCAGGGGCCCACCGGAGTGTCCATCTGACGCGTGGTCAGCGAAGCCCGAATATTTTTCATGGTTGAAAATGGGAAGGCCGACGCCCAAGGACCGGTAAAACGGGAAGGTTTGCCTCCGGGGGCAACGCCAATGACGTGCTCTTCGATGGCCACCACGCTACCATCATCATCAATAGCGCCCTTTAAACGAGTAAACCCACCCTCTCGCAGAAAGTCATAGCGAACGCTGTCTTCTCGGTTCCAGGTGAGCTTGACCGGCCGGCCCGCGCGCTTGGAAAGCTCAACGGCTTCAATGACATATTCTTGGCTCGTACGTCGCCCAAAACTGCCGCCCATTCGCTTCATATGGATACTGACTTGATCTTGATCGAGCCCATATCGAGACTTCGCCATTTCCTGAACTCTTGGACCACTCTGGGTTGGTATCCAGAGCTCAAGATGATCGCGTCCATTCTCATCTTTACGAAAATCAGCGGTGCAGTTCATTGGTTCTAAACACAGGTGACTGACATAGGGATACTCATAGAGCTGACTCAAGACTCTGTGACCTGGATCCGCAAATGCAGCATCCACATCGCCCTCGTCTACCACCACTTTCTCGCCGGTTTGATCCTGGGCTTCGGCGAACGCAACGAAGGCCTGCCAGCTGTCCTTTGAGGCCTTTGTCTCGTCCCATTTAACGTCAAGAATTTCCCGAGCCTTAAACACCGACCAGGTATCAGTGCCGACAATTCCAACACCGTCCATCAGCTCTCGCACATTACCGTTACCTTTAATAGACCAAGCATCAACAATGCCCGGGGCGCTCTTAATGTCATCGATGTTGGCTGAGACCAACTCTCCCCCAACCGCCGGACACTTCACGTAACAGCCATACAGCATGTTCGGCACTTTCGTATCAATGCCAAAATCACCGACACCTGTAACAATCTCAAGAGAATCGACCTGACTGATGGATTGCCCAAGTATTTTGTAATCTTCCCGATCTTTAAAAACCAACGTCTCTTTACTGGGGACCGGTTGTCTGTGCGCTAGCGCCGCCAACTCTCCAAAAGACCGCACCTGACCGGTCGGCACGTGAATGACTTGGCTACCCTCGGCTTTAAGCTCAGACCTTGGCACCTCGAGCGCGACGGCCGCCGCTGCAATGAACATATCTCTTGCTGTTGCGCCCATCTCTCGCATGAGATTCCAGTTGAGGTAGAGCGTATAAGAGCCCCCAGTAGACTGACGTCCATACAGTTCTGTATTGACCTCAGGCGCCTGAACGACTTCAACATCATCCCAATTTGCCCCCATCTCCTCTGCCACAATCATGGGCAAAGAGGTCTTAATGCCTTGGCCCATTTCAGGACTTCCGGAGTAGATGATGATCTTGCCGTCACCACGAACTTGGACATAGGCGTTAAGCTCAGCAGACCCTACCAACGTTGGGGATTCTTCACCGAAACTGGGAAACGATGCGGCCAGCAAAAGGCCACCTCCCGCTGCACCGGAGAGCTTTAAAAATCCTCTTCGGGACAGCTGCCCACCCAAACTTTGAATTTCAGTCAAAATGTCGTTGTGCTTCATGCTTTATCTCCCGCATTGTAATAAGCGGCAGCCGCATGGACAGCTTCACGAATTCTGATATATGTTCCACAGCGACAGTAATTTCCTGACATCGCTTGATCAATGTCTCCATCGCTTGGCGAAGGGTTCACGTTCAGCAGCGCAGTCGCCGACATAATCTGACCCGCTTGGCAGTAACCACACTGGGCTACATCTGTTTCGATCCAAACCTTTTGAACCGCACTGAGCTGACCACCATCCGCAAGGCCCTCGATTGTCGTGACCGATGCGCCTGCTGCGGCTGACAACGGCATGAGACAACTACGCGTTGGCGCACCATTCATATGAACCGTACAGGCGCCACACTGGCCAATTCCGCAGCCATACTTGGTTCCTGTCAGGCCTTGTAAATCCCGTAAAGCCCACAGCAACGGCATATCAGCTGCAGCTTCAATCACAGCAGCTTCCCCGTTTATCATCAACTCATACTTCGCCATATCCCTCACCCCTCCGCTAAAACCTTTCTATAAAACCTTTCTGTGAAAACCTTTTTGCTGAAACAATTCTGTTTAAAATTTTGTTACTGGCAACTGACAAAACAGCAGGTTGTTGCGACATCACGGCGATTTAATCCGTAGACACTAAACTTAGTTTCAGATACCCAGTTTCCAATCCCCGCACCGATATGGGGCCCAGAAAATAGCTGATAACACCGCCGATCACACGCCCCACGATCAAGCACCCGCGACGTTTTTAACTGGCTCGCAGCCCCCTCTAGCGCCCAGCCGAAGGCCTAAAAAACGCCGTTTTCCCCTTCGCAGAAATAACAATGCTTCAGATCAAAAACCCTAAGACAATAAAAAGGATGCTGCCCGCGACAGTACTGAGTAACGTGGGTGTACGCAAGGTCGGCGATGACACCCCGAGCCAGACCCCGGAGATCAAAACGAACAAGAGTCCAAGTGCCATGAGCTTTTGAAGATCTTTATACCAAAGCGGGCCATGCCCCTTGTGAAGTTCGACCAGTACCTTTATCCAATCCGGTTCAACCTGGCTAAGCTGGTCGGCATTGACCGAGGTTTTGATTTCATAATAGGTTCGGGAAGTCGGGCGCGTCGTCAGGGTTGATCCAGAGACTTTGACATACTCAAAATCATGATCGATTTGATTCGCTTTTAAGAAGTCCCGAACATCTGTTTCGAGCGTCGTCGAGGACACCAATAAAACTTGTGGCGAAGTAATCTCAACCGGCGTGCGGGCTGTGCTGCCCTTGTTGCCAGTCAAGTAAAGACCGCCCGAGACAGCCATTGCGACCAACATCGGCAAAAAAAATGCCGCGACATAGAGGTGTAACTTAATTAACTTTGCACGCATAAACTCTTTTCCTTAAAACTGTCATTCACAAGCTAGTCTCGCCATCCATACAACCTCAATACCCCGATTGTATCAAGCGGGCGCTGGTTTATGCACGGTGGCCGCTGGGCGGCGTTGGGGTATTCAGGAAGGTAGCGAACCAATGCACCCCGATGATCAGCGCGAGATCTTCGGTTTCATGAAATAGCCGGGCCAGTCCAAGGCCCCCAAGAAAAACCCAGACACAATTCGAGAATCGCCAGCGCAGGGTCAAGTAATGCAGCCCAGCAAAAACTGCATTGCTGAGCAGAACGGAAATTCTTGGTTCGACCGCATGATCGAAAAGTATTGGCGCGAACACCCTAAAAGCCATTTCTTCGACCACTGAGATCGCGAACAAATATGCCAGCCACATCCATTGCCGATACTCGAAGGGGGTGCCGCGGATCCGCCAGAATCCGGCGGCGAACACCATCATGAGCGTTCCAGCGCCCAAGTAGAAAGACAAAGGCAGAGATAGACCGGGCATTACAGCCTGCTGACCAACACCAAACTCAAGCGCGATCAGTAAAATCGCAAGCACCGTAAGCATCGTCAAGCCATGGCGTATCACCACCTGAGAAAACGAGGTCACCATCTGACTGAGGGCTTTGCCAGGGCGCTGCAAACGACCACCGAGGTTGTCCCTCGTCTCAAGCGCGTCTGTCAAGATACTTCTTCCTGATCACTTAAAAGCCTGCGGACCGATCCAAAATCGTCCGGGACTTTGCTGAGGTGCGACTCAATCAAAATGAGGTCATCAGTTGGCGTCGAAGCAGCCACGAGACCAACGCTTGGTTTACTTCAATGGGTCGCTCTTGAGCCATCCAATGTCCGGAGTCGATGACCTGCTCCTCAAGGTCGCTGCACATCGTTCGCATGGGGCCGGCTGCTCCAGAGGTCACCGTCTCGCAGACAAAATCATAACGACCTGCCAGAAACAGCGCAGGCATCGAGAGCTTCCCATCATTGACCGCCCGCAAAGCGTACTCGGCGTTAGCCGAATGATTCACATAAAACGAATCGGGGCCAAAAAATCCATGCTTGGCCAAATCTTCAGCGTAGAAATCAAGATCGGCTTCACTGATCACGTCTGTGTCAATCGGCAGGTCTGGCGCTTCAGGTAACCCGCCAAACCAACCGCCGTGGCGGCGAACCTCAGCAGTGCCCGCGATTTGACCCATACCGGCAGGATCCCCTTTACGAAACAATGCCTTGATGGTCGCCCGAGGATTTGCATCAAAAGCGGCAGTCGCCGCCTCAAAGGATTCCTCGTAAAACCGTTGGTAATCCCATTGTCCTGCTGGGAACTGTGCCTCTGGATAGACCGACCGGTCCACAAGATCAATCACATGATCAAGACCGCGTTCAAGATGAAAATAAGGCACACAAAGACTGGCAACCGCTCGGCAGCGGTCAGGGTGATGACTGGCAATACTCCAAACGATGGGACCGCCCCAATCATGGCCAACCCAAATCGCCTCAGAAATCCCCAGCGCATCGAGCAACCCGATCATATCCCCCACCATCTTCTCCAGCGTGTAGGCGTGCTTTTCAGAGTAGACCGTCGAGTTGCCGTATCCGCGCAAATCCGGTGCAAGCGCTCTGAAACCAAGTCCAGCTAGGACCGGTAATTGATGCCGCCAGCTATAACCCCGCTCGGGCCATCCATGGACAAAAACAATCGTCGGTAGAGCATCTCCCGATTTCAGCGAAGCCTGGTCAGCCCCCTCGGGACGCATCTCAAGATAACTTATTCTATGGCCGGCCCTTTCAATTTCGCGCTGATGCATTGCCATCGATTCCATCGCCACTCCTTAAATGTTGCAGATCAAAGTCTTTTGTAAAATAAACCAAACAGCGGAGCTGGATAAAACCACCTTGCAATCGATCAAGCAAACCAACCTTCTGTGCGATCAAGCAGGCTAAAACCATTGCAAGGCATCAGGATAAAATTTCTATTGCGGCTCTGCTTGGCATCCCTCACAACACGTCCTGCACACCAAATCATTCAGCGCTGATCGATCCTGTACCTGAGCTCGTCTCTAAATTCGGGCGCTGCGATCTGAACCAAAGCCTCAGCCCTCGCGCGCACCGGTAAATTCTTAATCTGGGCGACGCCATGCTCAGTCACCACAATATCCACATCGGTTCGCAACGCCGTCACCATCTCGACTCGAGGCACAATTCTCGAGACCGAGCCCCCTCTTGCGGTCGCTGTCATCGCAACAATCGACCGACCGCCCCTCGAGGCTTTAGCCGCGCGCATAAAATCTACTGACCCACCCGTCCCTGAGATCTGTCGACCACCCGCATACTCAGCATTAACATGGCCCAACAAATCCACCTCGACCGCTGAATTGACAGAGACAAAACGCTCGAGCTGACGAATCACTCCAATCTCATGGGTATAGTCCGCGCCGCGAAACACGACTTCCGGAGTTTCAGCCAGCCATTCGTTAAAGTCGGGCCCACCGAGCGCCATGCCGGTCACATGCCGACCCTGATCGATCGCTTTTCGGGCACCAGTAACCTGCCCTCCTTGGATCAATTTTTGCCCGCCGGAATCAATCAAACCACCGTGCAAACCCAAATCGTTTTTGTCGATGAGCTGGCGAAGAATAGCCGCTGGAATTGCGCCAATACCGGTTTGCAAGCAATCCCCATCCATGATTAATTCTGCGACAAGGCGCCCGATGGTTTGCGCCGCATCATCAATGCTGGCCTCCGGCATTGGCGTTAAGTTCCGATCCGTCTCATAAAAACAATCAATTTTGGCGGGATCAATGACGGTACCGCCGAGGGGCGCGACGAAGCTTCGGTTGAGTTCGGCAATCACCGTTTTTGCAGCACCCAAGACCCCCGCATTAAAGTCAACATTAGGGCCCATGCGAAGCACACCATCGCGATCAAAAGCCACCTGCAAAAGCGCTACATCGATATCCTCTGACAAGTAGTCAAACACTGCCCGCATTTGCATTGGCAAAAACTGGACCCGAGCAGGATCAGCCTTTGCAAGGGTTGGGGACATAAAAAAGGTGGTCACCACAGCGGTTGGATTCAATGCCGTAAAATCGGTGGCGTTCAACCCAGGGAGAGGAAAATGGAGAAAGTTAAGGTCATCCGGCAATGGCGCGGTTGCCAAATGATCGAGTAAACCCTTTGGCTCATTACTACTCCCCGCAACATAAACCCGCTGGCCTGGGCTAAAAAACTGATGGACATCAACCATGTGAAATCAACCTCTTTTTACTAAGCTTCGCGACCTATTGACACCTGCGAGCGAGTCCTCGCTTTACCCCACTTGCCTTCGCGCCGTAGAGCCTCTGGGTAAGTCAAAGTCACTCACGCTGGGTTTTGACGTATATCAAGCCTGAGCACAGTGCGCCTTGGCACACTGACTCTGAACCAATGAGCATGTGGCCAGTGTTCGAACCGGTCATCAATTTTTGAACCAGCATCTCGAGGATTGCCGCCGAATGACCGGTTCAGATCAAACACAGGTTCGTCGGCAACCCACCGACAGTAACCTGTCGTAGTTCAGCAAATGTATCAGAACAGCACTTAACGGCTTGGCACTCCATCGCGACAGCTTTGGATCTGAAAAACAGCGACAAAACCTGATTCAGATATGTCCGCTTGTGCCGCCATCCACCTCGATGGCTGCACCATTCACGTAGGACGCCGCCTCTGAGGCTAAAAAGCAAATCATCGCCGCAACCTCCTCTGAAGTACCATAGCGGCCAACGGGTACACCCTTGCCGTTTCTAGCAAGGACCTCGTCCATCGTGGAGCCCGAGGCGTCTGCAATTTCTGTAGCGGCACGTTCCCACATCGCTGTGTGAATTAACCCTGGCAGAACGGAATTAACCAAAACCCCGTCACTACCGTATTTACGAGCCAGCGACTTTGCCATCGAGATCATCGCTGCTTTCGTTGTGCCGTAATCAATAAGCGCGGCGCTGGGATATTTCGCGGCACCGCTGGCGACCATCACGACTCGACCCCATTGTTTCTTTCGCATGGCAGGTAAACAATGCCGAGTACAGCGCACAGCAGACATCACATTGAGCTCATGGAGGGAATGCCAGTCATCGTCCTGCATGTACAAAAAATTTCGCGACGGCGATGCGCCAACATTGTTGATGAGTATATCGATATCCCCTTCGGCAGTGACCGAATTCAAGAAGGATTGGGTGGACGATGCATCATTCATGTCTGCGACTAAACCCTGAACTGATCCATTGCCCTCGGGCTGATAGGCGGCGAGGCGATCAACCCCTTCTTGGTTTCTTGCACAAAAAACCACTGCCGCGCCTTGATCGGCAAGCATTTTGACACAGGCTTCGCCTATGCCCAGGCTCGCGCCAGTGACCAGCGCCCGTTTGCCCGTTAAATCAAGATTAATCATTTTTTCTCCTCGGTCGACTTCATGGGTTCAATTTACAGTGTTCGATTGAGCGTGGTCTTCAGCAGCCTCCAATTGGCCTGCAGTGCTTCTATATGGCAACCATTCGTTTCAGCTTGGTTGACATACATGTACTCGTAGCGATGGCCCATCATAACCACACATTCTGGTCCGTGGGAATGCAAGCAGAAAATCTCTTGGGAAATCTCTGTGGCCGTGTTGACCTGTACCTAGAAGGCCGTCGCTACAGATTTGCAGGTGAGGTCCGCGATATCCAACTGCTCAATTGCACGGGTATCTTTCTGTGATTTTTTAAGTACATTAGAGGAATAGCCCAAACGGAAGACGAACTCATGTCGAATGAACCCAGTGATTCCGAACTACAAAAACCCTCTACCATTGATCGCGTTTTGGATGTGGTTCTAGAGCGGAATCGCCTGAATCGACGTTTGCACTGGACAACCATTGTCAGCGAGAAGACCTTGCTCGCCATCATCGGGATGCTCACCGTCGTTGCGTCGGCGGATGCAATCTACTCAATTTTTGTTGCCAGGGAGGTTACGCTCCCGGATCTTTTCTTGTTGTTTATCTACGTTGAGATCATCGGGATGATCGGCGCGTTTTACTCGACCAATCGCATTCCGGTGACGTTACCCATCATTATCGCCATTACCGCGCTCTGCCGACTGATTGTGATGCAAAGCAAGGAGATGGATGCGCTGACCCTGCTAGCAGAGGCGGGCGCCATCTTTGTACTCAGCGGAGCTGCATACTTGATGAGCCTCAAAGATAAAATGAGCTTGGAGAAACTCGAGCACAGAGATTGAATACTAGAATTGGCACCCCCGCCTATCGGTTCTTAGTTGGCAACCCGGGCGCAAACAGGTTTGATCAAAGGTAGGCGCCTAGCCACACTCAGGCGTCTGTGGAATCCCGATCGTGACGCGCGCTCACTCCAAGCAGCGTTTGAGCGCACCTTACATTTCGCATCAAGACAGTCGCACATCAAGACAGTTGTGCATCAAGACAGTTGTGCATCAGAAGCACGGCCTCTTACTGAGCCCGTTCGAAAACCGTACCCACGCAACACTTCGCCAGCATCCGGCTCCCGACGCTTAGCGATCGACGACTTTGTGCGTGAGACTGAAATATGCCCGGTTGACGAGCAGGTTGGGATCCCCCTGTTGTGCATCGTAAGCCGCAGTTACTTTTGCTGCGATGACTTCTTCCAAAGTTGCACCATCCAAAATCAAGGCCATCATCTTCGATCTGATGTCGCTGAGCATCGCAACATAATTGGTTAGGCCTTCATAATCTGAAAGCGGGCCGTGACCAGGAATAACAATCGTATTCTCGTCAATTTCATCAAGGGTCGCCTGGCAGAAAGCAATAATCCCATCGAGCGTGCCGCCATTGCCTGCATCGATAAATGGATATCCCGAATTATTGTAAACATCGCCCAAGTGCACCGCATTGTCTCCACGGAAAAAAACAGCCGTATCGCCGGTGGTATGTGCCTCGCCGAAATGCATCAACTCAATCTCTTGATCGTTAAAGTGGAACTGCATTCGGTCGTCATAGGTCATCACCGGCAGCGCTGCTGGCGGATACGCTTTTTGAGCGTAAGAAACCCCAACAAGATTAATAATTTGGTCTTCCGTCATTTTCGCTCGGGAATTCGATTGAGCAACAATCCAAGTACCATCCGGCCCCAAGAATTGATTACCATCAGCGTGATCAAAGTGCCAATGCGTATTTACAGCAAAATCAACGTGATCGCCGCCCAACGCCTTAATCGCAGCTCGAATTTTATCTGCAAGCTCGGGAAACTGATCGTCAACCACAAGCACGCCCTGATCGCCCACTGTCACTGCAATATTGCCCCCTGCCCCGAACAACACAGACAGCCCATCGGTAACACGCTCAGTCTCAATTTCGATCGTAGCTAAATCCCATCCAAAAGCCTGACTGATCTCCTCAAGTGTCATGGGTTTGGGGACCTCGGGGCCCGAGTGACCCGCCACATTAAAACTCACTAGCAACAAGGCGATAAACATTACTTTCATTTCACTTCTCCTTCATAGCGGCCTGTTATTAGGGGCCTGGTATTACGGGGCTAAACTCATGGGACTGGATCAATGCCCAAACCCCAAAATCGTTGTCACCACACAGCTCGAACCATTTCGGCCGCGGATTTCGACATTTTTTGGTGCCTAACTTAGATACAACCCCTCTCCGAACTAGCGGCAACACTAAAAATATACGCCTCTCAACAGGCCAAGGCTATAGGCTTTGGATCAGAGGTTCTTAATTGCGCCTCGCTGGGGACAACTGCTAGCATCGGGACTCAATGAATAGACTCTGCTTGATATCGCCGTGAATCGTCACCTTTGCTACTTTGGCCTCCTTAGCGCGAGTTTGCTCTTGAGCGCCTGCGACTCCGATGTGTCATCCGACAACGAATCACCGCCGATTCGGCCCGCCTACGTGCACGTTGTTGCTCCAGAAATTCAGCAGACCACGCATCGCTTCGTCGGTAAGATCGATGCTGCTCAGACCGTAGATTTATCCTTTGAGGTTGGTGGTCAAATCTTAGAAATCGGACCTCGTTCGGGCGAGACCGTCACTCAGGGTGATGTCATTGCAAGACTAGACCCTCGAAACTTTGAACTCCAATTGCAAGCTGCCAGTGCTCGACTGGCACAAGCCGAGACTGATTTGCGACGAAAACGTTCACTTTTAGCCGAGGCGGCAATTTCTCAATCCTTTGTAGACGATGCGACCAATGTAGTCCGACTGCGACAAGCTGAGTTTTTACAAGCAGAGAAGGCTCTGGATGACACCCAACTGATCGCTCCGTTCACCGGACATTTGGCCAAGCGGCATCTCGACAATCACATGGCGATCCAAGCTGGCCAATCTCTAGTGAGACTCAACGATTTAAGCGAGTTGTTTATTCGTATCAGCGTACCAGAGAAGCTTCTTACCACCCTCGATGGCACAACAACTGAACTATTCGTCACAGTAAGTGCCGCAGGAGAGCAACGGTTTCCTGTCAAATTGAAGGAGTATGTCGGCGAGGCCAATGGTATTGCCCAAAGCTTTGCCGTGACCCTCGCCATGGAACCTGTGCCTGGCCTTCGTCTGCTACCGGGCATGAATGCAACCGTCATCGCAGAGCGAAGTACTGACAGGCCCTCTATATCGGTTCCTGTTGAGGCCTTAGTCACCAGCCCTGAAGGCGACTTCCTTGTATGGGTTGTAGACCCAAACACGCAACGCGTCTCGCCTCGTCAGGTGGTTGTCGGCCTGATGGCGCATCCCGGCGCACTGATCACGTCCGGACTCAGCGCCGGCGAGGTCATTGTGGTTGCGGGCGCGCAGCACCTGAGATCCGGTTTACAAATCACACCCATCGCGACATAACCCCGATAAGACGCTGAGCCCAGTCATGCCCCTCCAATCTAAAATCGCAGAATGGGCAATTGATCACCCCATCTACCCATGGATTGCTGTGCTCATTTGTTTGCTCGGTGGCCTTTGGGGAATGTTCGATGTTGGGCGCCTGGAGGATCCCCCTTTCCCAATGAACTACGCTTACGTCGTTACGACCTACCCTGGTGCCACCGCCCGGGAGGTCGCCCATGAGGTTACCGACGTCATCGAGGCTTCGCTCCAGGAACTGCCCTACCTTGAAAAAATGGTTTCAAAATCAGTTCCTGGACGCTCAGAAGTTCAACTGGAAATATCAGATCGTTTTGACACAGAGCAACTGCCGCAAATTTGGGACGAACTCAGACGAAGGATCCGAGAAGCAGAACTCCGGCTGCCTCAGAGTGCCGGAACCCCGCTGGTCGAAGACGATTTTGGAGATGTCTTCGGCATGCTCTATGCGGTGACGACCGAGGGCCAGACGCCCAAGCAGGTCACGGCCCTCTCAAAGCACGTTAGCACGCAACTTCTGCGGGTTGACGGCGTTGCAAAAATTCAAATCATGGGGCTCCCTCAAGAAGCAATTTTTCTCGAAATGGACCACGAAAGGATGGTCCGTCTCGGCCTACCCCTCGATCAGGTTCTCAGCGCCATTTCCCAACAAACCGATGTCACTCCGGATTCCTCTCTTATTGTCGATCAACGCCGTGCGACGCTAAAACTTCAAGAGGATTTCACAAGTCTTCAGTCGCTTCAGCAGCTGAAAATTGGTCGGCCTGGCGGTACGGAAATTATTACCCTCGGCGAGATTGCGACCATCTCGCGCACCTTAACCGAGACCCCCTATGAACTGATTCGATTCAATGGAAAGCCCGTTTTCACTGTGGGCGTATCCGCAAAATCCGGCGAAAATGTTGTCGGCGTTGGAACCCGCGTCGACGCCGCTATTGACGCGCTCGTAAACACGTTGCCAATTGGTGTGAGTTTCCAGCCCATCTATCGTCAACACCAGGTCGTCAATGATGCCATTTCGAGCTTCCTTCGAAACCTCACTATGAGCATCATCACCGTTATTGCAGCACTGTGCATTTTTATGGGTTGGCGCGCTGGCGCCATTGTTGGTGCGGTCTTGCTACTGACGGTGATGGGGACCATCCTTATCATGGCACTGGCGAACATAGAATTGCAGCGAATTTCATTGGGTGCCTTGATGATCGCGATGGGAATGCTGGTCGATAATGCCATCGTGATCGTTGAAGGCATGGTCATAGGCGTTCAGCGGGGTCTATCCCCTCGCGCTGCGGCCAGCGCGTCAGTTGCTAGAACGCAATTTCCATTACTCGGCGCGACCCTGATCGGCATCCTTGCTTTTGCACCCATTGGGCTATCCGATGATTCGAGTGGTCACTTTCTTATTTCTTTGTTTCAGGTGGTTGGGATCTCTTTACTGCTTAGCTGGGTTCTGGCAATTTTTATCGCGCCAGTCCTGGCAAAACGATTGCTTAAGCCCGGCCCCGCTCAATCAGAGGCCGTAATTTATCAAGGCTGGGGCTACGCGCCTTATCGCACGTTGATTGACCTGGGACTCCGTCAAGCCTGGTTCGGCGTCCTGCTGATCCTTGGCATCACAGCGACATGCATCTGGGGATTCGGGCACGTTAAGCAAAGCTTCTTCCCGACCAACAATACACCTATTTTTTTCGTTGACTTCTTTTTGCCTCAGGGCACCAGCATCCAAACCACCGAGAGAGAAATCTCGAGACTGGCACAAAGCATCAAAGTAGACCCAGCGACCCAAGACATCACCAGTTTTGTGGGCAGGGGAACCAGTCGATTCGCCGCAACCATTCAACCAGAGCAACCCAACCCTGCCTATGCACATTTACTCGTCCGCGTTGATGAAGTGGATTCCATGGCAGCAGCAATGGCCCGGACGCGTAAAATCGGGTTCGAACAATTTCCCAATGCTGAAATTCAAGTCCGTCGAAGTGAATTCAGCCCCAGTGGCCCATACAAAATCGAAGCCCGGTTCAGTGGACCAGACTCGAAAGTGCTTCGCCAACTGGGTGAGCAGGCGCTCGATCTGTTAACTCAGTATAACCATCGAGATCTGCAGTTAGATTGGCGTCAGCCCGCGCTTGAAATGACGCCAAAATTCAACGATCAGAATGCAGCTAGGTCTCTTGTGAGCAGAGCTGATTTGGCGAGGTCTCTGAGTTACGCAACCGTTGGAATTCCAGTCGCCCGTTTCCGAGACAATGATGTCATATTGCCGGTGATCGCCCGTGCCCCGCTTGATGAGCGGAGCAGCCTTCAACGGATTATTGACCGCACAGTTTGGAGTCAGGGTTTGAGTGCCTATATTCCGATTCGCCAGGTGATCGATGGATTTCAGCTGACCTCCTCTGAAACATTGATTTATCGGCGCAATCGAATTGACACCTTGACTGCTCGGTCAAATCCTCCCATCGGTACCAACTTCGACGCTGAGTTCGCGAAGGTGCGCGCAGCCATTGAGGCAATTCCCCTACCCGCTGGATACGCTTTTGAATGGGGCGGCGAGTACGAGGGCAGCACCGAGGCCAGAGAAACCTTAGGTCAAATGATTCCTCTGACTTTTGGGTTGATGTTCTTTCTTACGGTTTTACTATTTGGTCGCATCAAGCAACCGATCATTATTTGGCTCACCGTGCCAATGACGGTCTGTGGCGTGGTGATCAGCCTACTGATCACCGATCTGTCGTTTACATTTCCTTCCTTCTTGGGATTTTTGAGCTTGTCTGGAATGCTGATCAAAAACTGCGTCGTCTTGGTCGATGAGATCGATAAGCGTGTCTCCGAGATGGGATTCGAGGCAAGTGCCATTGCGGCTGCATGCGTGAGTCGTCTCAGACCCGTGATGTTGGCCGCGGGTACAACCATCGTCGGCATGTCACCGCTGCTTTCAGACGCTTTCTTCCTGGAAATGGCGGTTTGCATCATGGGTGGACTGGCTTTTTCAACGCTCCTGACGTTGTTTGCAATCCCATTGCTATACTGGCTGATTCATCCTCAGGCAGAAGATGAAACCGCACTGGAATCTGCTTAAAAAGATGGTGCCGGCGCGCAGCTGGCCGGACCACCCCCAAAAACAATGAGTCCAGCGCTGGTCTTCAACAAGCTCAGTCCCAGACGGCATTCAGTGATGCCCGGAGCGTGCTATTCATAACTTTCCGTTAGGGCTTGATAAACGCCAAGCGCAAAATCCTGTCTCAGCGGCCAAGGCGAACCCATCAGCTGGATCATCGCCACAGCAGCGATATCCTCGACAGGGTCTACCCAAAAAATCGTTCCCGCTGCGCCACCCCAAGAGAAGCTGCCCGCGCTGCTGAGTGTCCCCGATCCGACAGGGTCCATCATCACGCCAAAGCCCAATCCAAAACCAAAGCTTTTGAACCGATTTTGAATCGGGTCCTCACCGCTACCAGTGCTGGCGAGGCTTTTAGGTAGATGATTTTTGGTCATAAATTTCAATGTTTTAGGGCCAATAACTCGAACATTGTCTAGAACTCCACCGGCGCGCAGCATTTCTGCAAAGCGCATATAATCGCGCATGGTTGAGACCAGCCCAGCGCCCCCAGTAAACAGAGAAACCCGATCGAAGCCGCTCATGGCATCCTCTTCAGACTCGATCCCTAGCGTTGGTACTGTCCCGGACACCTGAGCAAGTTGTTTCTTGCTCCAATCCCAATAATGATTGGTGACCAACCGATGACGCTTCTCCAATGGAACTTCAAAAAAAGTATCTGCCATCCCAAGGGGGTCAAAGAGGGATTCTTTGAAATAGACATCCAGCGACTTCCCCGACATTCGCTCAATAATCAGTCCCGTTAGATCAACCGCAATCGAGTACCGCCAATCAGTGCCAGGCTGAAAAGCCAGAGGCAATTCCGCGACCTTTAGCACAAAAGCATCCAAATCTTTCGCGCCCCATAGACTGGCATCTCTATAAGCTTGATCAATGGGATCCTTGGGATAAAACCCATAAGAAAAGCCTGCCGTATGAGTCAGCAACTCTGACATCGTGGGCGATCGGTGCATCGGTACCAACTGACCCTCCGGCGTCCTCACTTGCAGCGCTTCCAACTCGGGTAACCACTTGGTAATTGGATCAGACAGATGAAAATGGCCTGCTTCGTAAAGCTGCATCACAGCAACCGCTGTAATTGGTTTTGTCATCGAATAAATTCTAAAAAGGTCATCGCTTTCTAGCGCTTGCTGCCTGTCAATCGAGCGATGACCAACTGAGCTTGAATAGACTAACTTTCCGCCACGGTTGACCTGCATCTGGATACCAGCCACTTGGCCCTCTGCCACATATTCTGCAGCAAGATCATCGAGCCGACGCAGTCGCTCTGCAGACATGCCCTGCTGCTCTGGCGCAATCCGGACTAATTCTGCGGCAAGGACGCGTTCTCCGGCCAGCATCAACATAGCCGCCAGCACACACGTGATACTTCCTATGATTTTCAACATTGCAACCTTCCTTATTGTTGTCACCTTCTGTGACCTAATGACACTGGCATGATTTACGGATTCAGCCGCTGGGTGATTTAGCCCATCGACGCGAACTGCCGAGAAATGCGTTACACTCGCGTTTTTTTCAGCGGCCGAGCATTTATGTACCCCCCAACACATTGCTATCACCCAGAGTTACTCAAAGGCAAAAGCGCACTCGTTACGGGAGGTGGGACCGGTATCGGTCGCGCCATCGCTTTTGAACTTGCTAGAGCAGGGGCGAACGTGACGATTGCCTCCCGTCAGATAGAACCGTTACAAGCAACCGCTGACGCCATTGCATCGGAAACGCAACGTTCTGTAAAGACCCAACTCGTGGACATCCGAGATCTCGACAGCGTCAACGAACTCGCTAAAGGCATTGCATCGGAAGAGGGCCAGATGGATATCCTCATCAACAATGCGGGCGGTCAATTTCCTCAAGCTGCAGAAAATTACAGCCCAAAGGGCTGGCGCACCATCATTGATCTCAACCTCAATGGAACCTGGAATATGACCCAAGCCTTGGGCCAACAAATGCTCAACGGTCGCGGCGGCGTAATTCTCAACATTATCATGACCATCGGTCGCGGTAATCCAGGCATTGCCCACTCCGGCGCTGCCCGCGCTGGGGTCGCAGAAATGACCCGCAGTCTTTCCTACGAATGGGGCCCCAAGGTCCGCGTCAATTGTTTAGGACCTGGCGCGATCATTACGCCGGGGATGCAAGCAACCTACGATGAAGATGTCCTCGATGACATCGGCGATACGCCTATACCTCAACCGGGCACTCCGGAGGATGTCGCCAACGGCGCAGTATTTTTAGTCTCCCCCGCGGGGCGATTTATCACTGGAGAAGTTCTGATGGTCGATGGCGGCGTGTCCCGTTACGGATCCAATCAAGCGCTAAAGCCGTCGGACTTTCCTCACCGTCGCGGGCTCGGGCCCGATTGGACGGAATGAACCCACAGAATACCCAAGCAGATTAACTGTATCTAACCTCTGTGACAGTTTCGGTTGCACCTGCCTCAACCGCCTGAACACTCTCGGAAAGATCCGAAAGATATTGCTCAGTGACACTTGCATGGAACGGTGACAGCATTAAATGCAGTGCCTTGGGCTGAGTGCAAAGACTGGTCACCCAGCCTCGCTCATAAAGCTTTCGGTACACGGCAAAGACATCCAGATCCGACCGGGTAAAAGCGACGATCCCAAGTAATGGCTCACCGATGACGTCAAAGCCGAGCTGCTTGACACCCGCTTCGATCGCGGCGCGTGCTTGGGTGACCTGGCCTTGCTTTGCTTGATAACCCGAAACGCCCAAATAATTCATCACAGCCCAGGCCGACGAAATCGCACCGCCTGGCCGCGTGCCTGCAAGCGTTGGCGTGACCATACGGCCAGCCGGCCAATCTCTTTGATCAAAAATCATAAAGTCTCTGAGTGTGGCGGTGCGATAAAAGACAGTACTCGCTCCCTTCGCACAGTACCCATACTTGTGCAGATCTGCCGACATTGAGAGCACCCCCGGTAGCGCAAAATCAAAGTCCGGAATCGGCGCACCATTGCGACGAACAAAAGGAGCAATATAGCCGCCGACACAAGCGTCCACGTGAAGCCAGACCTGTCGATCCACCGCGAGCGCGCTGAGCTGAGCAATCGGATCGATCAACCCATAAGGAAAGCTAGGCGCCGAGCCCACCAGCATAATGGTCGACGCATCGATCTGTTCTCCCATAGCGGGAACGTCTGCCAAATAGTCGTCAGTCACCGGTACACGGCGAATCTCAAGAGACATCAAGGCAGCCGCCTTATCGAACGCTGGATGCGCCGAGTAAGGCATCACTAAGTTAAAGGGTTCAGGCAGGCTTTTTGATCGCGCGTAGTCTCTCGCCGCTTTGACCGCCATCGTAATCGAATCCGTACCTCCTGAGGTCATATGACCAACGGCGCCGCTCGGGCCATGAAGCAGCTGCAAACCCATCGAGACCACTTCTTCTTCCATTTGCTTCAAAGACGGAAAAGCAGCGGGACCCAGACCATTTTCGGACATATATAACGTGTAGGCCTCTTTCTGAACTCGGGTAACGTCCTCCCCCGCATTGAAGACATAAACAGCAGTTTTACCCTCCCGCCACCGCACATCTGCGCCGCCGCGCTCGATCATCTCTGATCGCAGGTCATCGAAGGATCTACCGGTCTCCGGCATTTTAAATCTCACTTCATCAATGCTCACCTCAACCTCCTTATCGCCTTTTAGATCATCCTTGTTTTCGCATGATAGCGGGGAAACCGCGTATTGAGAAAGCAGCCTCTTGACGTAACAATGACACGCCCAGTCACGCTTTTGATAAACCACCACCGGATATTGGATCCTGGCCCAGCAATCCTGTTGGGCCCATCCACCAGTCGGCAAAGAACAAACCCTTTGCAAATCAAAGCAGATCACGTAGCGTTAGCCTTGTTCTTTTTGAGGCGACGTCATTGAGTCTACTGGCAAAACTGAGTTCGAACGAAATCACACGGCAACCCATGCTGCTCATCGCGGCCTGTGTTGGTGTCATTTGCAGCTCAATCGTCCTACCCTTTTACACCATGGGTTTGTTCGTCGTGCCTGTGACCGAAGAGTTTGGGTGGTCTCGCACAGAATTTCAGCTTTCACTGCTCTTCAGCACGGGCTTTGGCGTCTTTACCTCGCCCATCATTGGCCTTCTCATTCACCGATATGGTGCAAGACCAGTCGCACTTTTTGGGCTAGCCGGACTCAGTCTCGCCTTTATCATCCCCGCAACATCTACAGGGGCACTCTGGCAATTTTACAGCGCCTATGCCTGCATGGCGCTCTTAGGTGCCGGCACAATACCTGTGACATGGACAACAGCAGTCACCGCAAATTTTCAAACACATCGAGGGTTGGCGCTTGGGTTAGTGCTCAGTGGTACAGGACTATGCGCCGTGATCGTTCCGCCCATCATCGCCTTCATTCTCGCCAACTACGGTTGGAGAGCTGGCTATCTCGGCCTTGCGGTTCTGCCCGTTTTTGTTGCCGGGCCTCTCGTCTATTGTTGCTTCAAGCCTCAAGATAAGCCCCAAGATCGGACCAAAGAAGTTGAGCAGACACCCAACGAACCGGGCTACACACTGAGTGAGGCGGTTGCATCGTACAAGTTTTGGGTTTTGCTGCTCTCAATCTTTTTGGTTTATATCGCGCAATCGGGGCTTATCCCAAATCTCGTACCAGCGCTCACCGACGCCGGTATAGACCCGGTCGCGGCAGCAGAAACCATGAGTCTCTTCGGAGTTGCCGTGATCACAGGCCGTCTGGTGATCGGGTTTTGTGTTGACCGGTTTTGGGCCCCGGGCGTGGCAGCCGTTGCGATCTCTCTGCCCATCATGGGCTGTCTGATGCTTTGGTCTGAGCTCACATTACTGAATGCTCAAGTCGCGGCGCTGTTGCTTGGATTTGCTGCCGGCGCTGAACTGGATCTGATGGCATTTTTGGCCGCGAAATATTTCGGCGCAAAGCACTATGCAAAAATTTACGGATTCCTGTATGCCGCGCTGGCCTCCGCCTCAGGCATCGCTCCAGCGCTTTTTGCCTCTATTTATGAATCAACCCAAAGCTATGAATTGGGCTTCGCTCTAGGCGCTGTTGCATTCAGCCTTTCAGTTTTGCTGGTGTTACTACTCGGCCGTTACCCGGTACTGCCGGGCTCGCGTGATTGATGCTCTGAATCAAACCACTGGCGCAACACAAATTTTTGAATTTTTGTTGCCGACATCGGCCAGTCTGAAACGACGCGCACATGACGCGGGATCTTAAAGCTGGCGATCTTTCCCTGACAAAACTCAATTAATTCTGCGGCTGTCAGATCTTGTCCATCGTGGCATTCGATATAAGCGCACGCCACTTCCAGGAGGCGAGCATCAGGCACACCAATGACCTGCGCCATTTTTACCGAGGGATGCTGAGACAACAATGACTCAATTTCGATTGCCGCGACATTCTCTCCGCCCACTTTCAGCATGTCTTTGATCCGTCCGTGGAACTCGATCTCGCCATTATTGGTCATGGCACAGAGATCGCCGGTTTTAAACCAACCTTCCTCAAACGCTTCAGCGTTTTTTTCAGGCGATTTGTAGTAACCCTTAAAAATAGCGTAGCCCCGCAACAAAATTTCACCCTTCTCGCCTGGGGCGCATTGAGATCCTGTCTCCGGATTGACAACTTTTGCCTCAAGGCCTGGCATCGGTTGACCGCAGGTGGTCAAGCGGGTCTCAAGGGGCTCATCAGGGTGGTTAAATGCAATCACGCCACCTGCTTCTGTCAAACCATACGCACCGGTCTGAACCGCCTGGGGGAACGCCTCTTGAAACTGGCGCAGCACGTCTGGTGGTGCAACATTATTGACCCTTCTGATCGAAGACAAATCGCGTTTGCCAAAGTCCGGATGCGCGATCAATGCCGACGTCACCGTCGGGAAAGACGGAAACGCAACTGTCGCACGCTCTCGCTCCATCAGTTCGAGGCTGAGCCCAGCTTCTACATGGATCATGGAAAGCATTGCGGCACCGGCATCGATACAACACATCAATGGCAATATCGATGCCATATGGAACATCGGTAGTGGCGCCCAAAACCGATCCTCTGAATTCAAAAAGTAACGACTTTGGTTCATATTGATCCCATTTTGAACCAGCATCTCATGGTGCAAGGGGCATCCCTTAGGATGGGCCGTGGTGCCTGAGGTATACATCATAATGGCTGAATCCATCACGGAACTTTCTGCCAGGGCTGATAGGATCCCCGTTTCAGAAATAGAACGCCCCATGGTTTCAAATTCCGTTTGATCCAAGAAGCCCTCCCGCGGATTTCCGAGCATCACAAGACCTTTGAGCCGCTCCGGAGCCTGTATTGTGATCGCCTCAAGCAAAAGGTCACCAAAATTTGCGTATTCGCTCACAAGATCATGTGTAACGACCCACTTAATATCGGCATTTTCGAGGACATACGAAAGCTCTTGCGCTTTGTAACGCGCGTTCATAGGCACAGCGACTGCACCGAGTAGCTGAAGGCCCAAAAGACACTCGATAAACTCGAGGCAGTTCGCCATCAGTAATCCAACGTGGTCTCCTCGCCCAACACCACAGGCGGAAAAACTACGTGCACGGCGCAGGGATGCATCCCGGAGGCTCCCATAGGTATGCCGATTATCGGGAAAGATCAGGACATCTTCATCGCCATATTGATCAGCAGCATCCAAAAAATACTGCCCCAAAGTCAGATTTTGTTTATCTATCATGTTGCCTTCAGCTATGAACTTTAGAGGTCACAGCATACGACGTAACGACCTAATATTCGAATACGGTGAGGGAGGATCATGCGTTCAGATGCAACGTGTCCCAACCCATCAGATGCGCCAGCGATGTATTTGATCTGTGCAGCACTTTCAGCTGCGCGTTTGATCCTTGGTCATCGCGCCTGCCAATGTCACGCCAAAAAAACAGGTCTCCTGGTAACAAGGTCGCAGTCCAAGAATCAGACTCGGACCGGCAGGGAATACATCCAGGGCCTTCGCCGAGGGTACCCCTTGGATTACACTCTAGCTTTGAAACCAAAGGACCGACCCCATGAAATTCAGCTTCTGGCCCAAGCCCACCCACACCTTCGACGAGACACAGTATCTTGCACAAAAAATCGAACACACCGGCTGGGACGGACTCTGGCTAGCCGATCATTTTATGCCAAATGCCGAGGATACTAGCGCGCCTTGGCCCGAGGCTTTGACCACACTGTCTGCCCTAGCCGCTGTGATACCTCGAATTAGGCTGGGGACATTGGTGGTTGGTAACACCTACCGTCACCCAGCCGTGTTGGCAAAAATGGCAGCAACAATCGACCACATTAGCGGTGGTCGAATGGTGCTCGGGCTAGGCGCAGGATGGCAAGAAAACGAACACGCTAAGTACGGTATCGAGTTCTTTAACGTACCCGGTCGCTTGGCCCGGCTTGAAGAAGCCTGCCAAGTCATTAAATGCCTCTTTCAAAACGAATCTAGTCACTTCGAGGGTGACTTCTATCGGCTAGCGGGTGCGCCTCTCGAACCCAAGCCTGTGCAAAATACGCTGCCTTTGCTGATCGGTGGCGGCGGTGAGAAGGTAACGCTCCGCATTACGGCTCAGTATGCCGATGAGTGGAATGTTTGGGGCACCGTCAATACCCTCGAGCACAAAATGCGTGTTCTTGATGAGCATTGTGAACGACTGGGCCGAGATCCACGAACCCTCAAGCGTACAGCCGTTGCGCTCGTCTATTTGACCAACGATACCGCCTTTGCTGAAAAGATGCGGAACAACACGCAAGCGACCATTGCAGGCTCTGTCTCTGTCCTGCAAGACACTGTCGCGGCTTATGAAGCGCTTGGGGTCGACGAATTGATCGTTCCCAACTTTAACTTTCGCGAGGAGGCCGAGGACGTCATGGACCAACTGATCTCAGAGGTCTTCGCACCGTTTAAAACCTAAACCTGGAACTGGTGATCAAGCGATCAAGAAAAGGTCGTGAGCGTCCGGCGGAGAAAAGATTTTTTTCGAAGGAATCAGGCCCAATAGGATAATTGACTTCACCACTGAGATGCGCGGCACCCTCGGTCCGCTTGCAAAGCGCCTCTTTAAAACAACTGTGTCAACAGAGCGCAGGCGATGACCCCTTGTCACGCACCATCACTTCAAAGCCCCTCAATCCTTCACCCCATCCAGAATACGGACCTGTTACGTTGCGTTTTTACCGTGCAAAGACTATAACGGGTAGTCTTCAAGCACCGGAATCCCCATGCCTTTTCATTCCTTTCTGATCTTCATCATCGCAACGCTACTTACCGGGTGCGGGCTTCAAACTGATCAGGCCACACAGCGCTCCACCGACTATGGACCAATTATCGGCACCACAGATTCAGGCGTTCATATTTGGCGAGGCATTCCCTTTGCCGCGCCACCTGTTGGCGCATTGCGTTGGCGAGCACCCCAGCCGCCATCACCCTGGGAGATTCCTCTTGAGACGCTAGAATTCGCCAGTAGTTGCTTTCAGGGCCAGTGGCTTGGAACGTCCGACGGCGACGGTGAATTTACAGGCTCTGAAGACTGCTTATATTTAAATATATTTGCGCCGCCGTTGAGTGAAGCGGAGCGCCGTGAGCAAAAGGTGCCAGTCATGGTCTGGATCCACGGTGGCGGCAACACCATCGGCAGCGCATCAACCTATGACCCGTCTCACTTGGTTCGGGATCAGAATGTTATCGTCGTTACCGTACAGTATCGACTATCTTCTTTAGGATGGTTGCGTCATCCCGCTCTTCGTGACGGGCCAACAACGCCGAGCGATGACTCCGGCAATTACGGAACCCTTGATACCATCGCTGCCCTGCGTTTTGTTCAGGACAACATTGGATCTTTTGGCGGGGACCCAAACAATGTGACGATCTTCGGGGAGTCCGCCGGCGCGCACAATGTCGCCGCTTTAATCGCATCTCCGATTTCCGATGGATTGTTTCATAAAGCGATCATGCAAAGCGGCATCGTTTCGGTTGGTGATCTCAATGCTGCTGAATCAGATTATCCAGAAAATGGTGTTTCAGGCACGCTGAGCAGCCAGGAAATACTCTATCGACTGCTCGAAGCGAGTGATTCTGCAAACAACCGCTTGCAGGCATCTTTGTTAGCCGCAGAAATGAGCCCTCAAGACATCGCGGACTTCTTTCGCGCCCAAACTCCCGCAGCATTACTGACCGCAGAACGGTCAGCCCGACCGAAGCGTCAAGGGATGACTCGGGTCTACCCTGACGGTTACGTGGTCCGAGCCGACGGCATCGCCGGGGCACTACAAGACCCCGACAGAACCCCTATACCAATCCTCGTTGGTAGTAATCGTGACGAGTCCAAGTTGTTCAACGCTATGAACCCACAGCTGGTTGAGTGGGGTAACCCCGATGGGCTTTGGTCGGTCATCGACCGAATGCCACTCGCGATCAAGAGGCCCGAATACTATCAGGCCATGAGCGAGTATGGTTCTCGTTTTTGGAAACTGCGGGCCGTCGATCAGGTTGCCCGAACCTTGACCGCCAATGGACACGACGATGTTTTCGTTTATCGCTTTGACTGGGATGACCTACCGGTCATCGCTGATTTAGATTACAAGGCGCTGATCGGTGCCGCGCATGCGCTCGAACTGCTTTTTTTGTTTCCCGAGGCACTAGAAAACCCCATCATTGAACAGTTCGTAATCGGTGACTATGCCGACGACGCGCAAACACTCTCAGAGCAAATGCGCGATTACTGGGGAGCGTTCGCCCATACTGGAAAGCCAGGCAAAGGGCTGTCTGACACCCAGCTGGCCTGGACACGCTGGGGACAACAAACCGCGGTGGAAACCTTCATGATTCTGGATGGTCAGAGCGACCAAGGTTTGATTTTAAGCGACGCTACACTCACCACTGACTCACTCCTTGCGGCACTAGAATCGGATCAACGGTTCGACTTGATGGGTCGATGTAAAGCGCTCTATTCACTGACCTACCGAGGTGGAGACGAACTCAGCAACCAGGATTGGGAAGCCTTTGCGGGTGGTCAGTGCTTGGACCGTGATTACACAGCGACGGCTTTATCTATGGAGTGGGATGACGAATAAATCCCGATGCTCTGTAAACATTGGCTTAAGCAGCCCAAAAAGTCTAAAGCATCGGGCTAGGAACGCGCCATCATCTGTGGACCTACGGGTTGAAAATTTGGCATCACAGTGAATCAGACGTTCTGAATCGTTTTAAGCAAATTGATCAAGATTTCCCGTTCAGCACGATACCTTGCTGCGGGATTAACGTCCTTTGAATTGGGGCGTTCGCTTGTTGATAAAAGCATCGATGCCCTCTTGCTTATCTTCCGTTTGTAAAAGCGCACTCTGCGCGAACTTTTCCATCGCCAACGCCGCTGTCGAACTGCCTTCGAGCCCCTGCTGCACCATGATTTTCATAAAGTGAGGCACGAAGGGCGCATATTTAGCCAAGTGCAGGGCCATCTTTTGGACTTGCTGCTTCAGCTGATCAGACTCCGTGATTCGCGTAACCAACCCCATCTGCAGGGCCTGTGCTGCATCCATTGATTCGCCCATCAGCAACATTTCCAGCGCCCAACTTTTACCAACGAGGCGCGGTAGCCTAGCGGTCGCGCCCCCTCCGGGAATAATCCCGAGTTTTCCTTCCGGCGTTGCAAATCGACTCTGTGGCGTACAAATCCTAAGATCGCAGCCCAACGCAATTTCAAGGCCGCCGCCCATACAGATACCATCGATCGCAGCAATGGTCACCTTTGGCAATGCTTCAAGCTTTGCAGCCAGTCCTTGAACGATTGGCTCCATACCTTTTTTTAGGTCACGGTTGGCCACTTCAGCAAGATCCGAACCCGAGGCAAAAGCTTTTCCACCGGCACCCCAAAAGCTGATAACGCGTACAGTTTCATCATCGGCCATTTGATCAACGGCCTGATGTAACTCCTCAAGCGTTTTCAGGGAAATAGCGTTGTGCTTCTCAGGCCGATTCAGTGTAATCAGACCCAGCGGCATCTCGATATCAACAGTAATGGTTTGAAAGACAGACATTGAGCTTTGCATCGATGAAAAACACGCCGGAGCATAGCGCATGCTTTACCATGAAACCAGCGAATCAAGCCCAATGGAGGTCTACGAGACGCAAGCAGGCACTGGGGCTGTGAACCTAACTTGGACCGCTACAGACAACGGGGAACCTCCGATCGCCGAGCGCTTGCTTAAGATCCGAAAGCCGCCGGAACCGATACAAGCTCAAGCCCCATGTAACCCCAGCAAACGAGGCCACTGGTATCTTCTGCGCAGCTATAGTTACCACCAACGCTCACTTGCTTAGGAGAATCGAGTTCAGGAACATTGAGCTGGCCTTGGGCATTTTTGCCCCAACAGTGCACCCCAGAATCATCGAGCGCACAGGTGTGTTCATACCCCACACTGACATCAATAGGCCTCACAAGCGGCATATTTTCTGCCTGACCATGTTCATTATCTCCCCAACACACAACACCGGTATCATCCACTGCACAATTGTGATTCCCCAACCCACTGCTGATGTACTTCGGGTTAAGTAATTCCGGAACCTCGGTTTGACCATAGCTATTTGAGCCCCAACATTGCACGCCATCATCATCGAGCGCGCAACTATGATAGAGACCCGCCGTGACTTGGCGAGGATTCCGAAGCGAGGTTGGCACATCGGTTTGCCCATTGAAATTCCAGCCCCAGCAGTCAACCGTCGCGCCATCGAGCAAACAAGCATGACGACCACCGGTGGCAATCTGAATCGGGTTGATCGTAAAAGGGCTATTAACCTGATTGCGCGAATTGTCACCCCAGCACAACACCCCTTCATCGGCAATGGCACAACTAAAGTCAAAACCTGAACTCACTTGTCTCGGATTGGTCAGCTCAGGCACGGCGATTTGACCCGCGTCATCATCCCCGAAGCAGGCCACCACGCGATTTTTCAGCGTACAGCTGTGGGTGCTGCCGGTACCCACGATCATTGAGCCTTGCGTCATTGCCCGCAGCACAGGCAGCTCGTCAGCGAAATCCTCAGGGGTTTGCTCGTCCACCAAAACCGGACGAGGTCGCTTGAAATACTCATAGAGACTTACGGTCTCAGGCTTGGGCTCTGGCGCCATACCCCCGACAAAAGCCATCTCTCCTTCGGAATTTAGATAACTCCTTTGTCGACCCCAGCAAACCAAACCCTCATCAGCCACGGCGCAACTGTGCCCGCTACCCAAACCGAGCAACCTTGGGTTCGTCAGATCAGGAACCGATAATTGATCTTGATTTCCAAACCCCCAGCAGTTGACCTGCCCATCGGCAATTGCGCAGGTGTGCAATCCACCTACATCGACATCTGAAATCTCAAAGAAATTAGGCGCAGAGCTCTCCCCAAAGTCATCCGCCCCCCAACACACCAACTGATTCCTACTGGCCGCACAACCATGGGTACCGATTCGTAAGACACTCATTCCATTCGCATCAGGCGGCATCAGGTCACCGTCAACCGCTCGCTCCCCCCAACACCTGATCTTATCGGCGGCAATCGCACAGGAAACTCCGTTGCCCGCAGCGACAGCGCTGACATCGATCAAATTCGGAACATTTAATTCTCCTGTGGGGTTCGTTCCCCAACAAGTGACGCCAGATGCTCCTAACGCGCAGGCGTGACGATATCCCACAGAGACCTTCTGAGGTGCTTCAATATCTGGCACATCTAACAGGCCATCAGATTGCCGCCCCCAACAATTCAACCCAGTTTTGGAGATCGCACAGACAGTACCCCGCGCACCCGCACTCAGTTCGGTCACGCCTTCGAGTAGAGGCACATCCAGTTGTCCGACGTTGTTTTCGCCACCGCACTCCACGCGTCCATCTCTGACGATACAAGTGTAGTTATCACCGGCGCTCACGGCGGATATTTCTGCTTGAGCGACGGCAGCGAACACCGCTGACTGAGCCATCAAAATGATGCTCAAGGCGATTCGTGGGGTGAGGGTCATACCGATGCGGCCAAATAAAGATTAAACTGATTATATTCAGTCATTGGTCAAAAACAATGCTCAGTCAACCGTGAATAAGCAACATCCGTTGGCGAGCGACTGACCAAAGAGATTTGCTTCATTGAATTACGGCTGGCCCGATTTAGGACTTGACCGATCATGGAGTTCGAGAGACATTGAGGTATGTCTATTTCACTGATACCCCAAACCAATGAGAGCGGTGATCCCAATCTCGCAGCACAAGGCTTTGGTCGCCTCACAGATGCACCAGCCCCTCGCTTTAACTGCCGCACCGAGCGTGTTGCTGCCTATGATCACTTCGAGAGATGGGGTTACGTTGTTTTAGAAGGCGCGCTCAGTCAATCTGAAGTGGCCCAACTCAACGCCTTTTTCAACCGCACCCAAACCGAACGACCAGACCTTTGGGGTCTAGGGCCCAAACGAAAGCCACATCATCGCGAGCAAGGATTAATTCTTAGCCAACCTCTTTTAGACTACCCAGAGCTCGACCAATTCCTTCAGCATCCCGGCAGCTACCCGTTAATTTGCGATCTACTCGGAGGCGCTTCAAAGGTTCGTTGGAGCGAGTTCAATTTCCGCGAGACGCCAGAGGGTGCTGGCCTAGGCCATATGAACTTTCACCATGATGCGGTTCTCGGCGATCGGTTTTTAAGACATCCCTATCTTCCATGCGATTGGCTTTGCAGCATCCACTACCTCACCGATGTGACACCAAAGCACCCCGCTTTTTGCGTGGTGCCCGGAAGTCACCGCTTCAGCCAATTACGAGAAGCCTTTGAAGGCTTAGAGGAGCAATACCTAGAACAGCCCATCTATGGTGAGAGCGGCACCTGTATTTTGTATGACACGGCATTATTTCACACCCGACTCGATGGTGACGGGATCGAGGGGCGACGTACCTGGCACCAATACTTCGCGCGAGGAGGCTTCTTACGCAGCACACTGCCCACCACCAACCGTTATGTCCGGTCGCCGACGCCGGCCCTCACAGATTGGAATCTCATTCCCGAGAGACTCGCTTTTCATTCTGATCCTGCAGTGAGGCTGTTTTTTTCTCACTGGAATACAGCACAAAGCGAATGGGTTGCAAAAAATTTTGACCCCGCTTTCAGATCAGAGATGCCTCGAGGAGAAATTTAAGCCCCAAATCACGTTTACGAAAAGGCTGGCCACAACTTCATCCAAGCATCTTAAGACCGCGGCAATTATTACCATCCCAAAGGACTCTCCAAGCAAAAGCAAGTGAGCAGAACGCCAACTTCAGGCAACCCTTTGCCCATTAATCAGAGTAGCGACTGAGGAATATTAGGATCGTGCAGGTTTTGAGAGTTTAAAAACATGTTCCGCGGGAAACTGCCGCGCCCATGCCCTAGGCGTACCAAAGGCATTATCGACGTCTCCCTCGGGAGCCTGAATCTCAAGATACTCGTCTAGGACTAACCCAACTTTCAGGAATAAATCAATCCATCTTGATAAGGGTAAATTAAACTCAATGCCTCCTGGGTCAGCCTCCGCCTCTGACCAATCCATGGCATGCAAATCAAAGTAACTACGCTGCAACGTCTCCGTGACATCCGCGCCGCTATCGGGCGTGCACACCATTGCCAGAGGTGCATTACCCAAAAATATAAGCTGTCCACCCGGCCGAAGTAATCGCGCCGCCTCTGGTATCCAGAGAAGCGGGTCACACCAAATCGCCGCACCGTACTCACTGATCAAAAAGTCCGCGCTCTCATTAGGGAGGGGACACTGCTCAGCATTACCCATCAGGAAGCCGATTTCAGAGTGGTGCTCACGAGCGAGTTGTTGTGCGGTTGCCAACTGCTTTGAGGAATTATCAATCGCTGTAACGGTTGCACCGCGCTGCTCCAGCCAGTGCCCGACGTAGCCAGTGCCACATCCCAGCTCAATGGCATCGAGGCCTTGCAAGTCCGCTGGCAACAAATTCAATTCCGCTTCCGAGGTCTCCCAAATACCCCAATACGGCTCTGAAGCACGCCAGGCTGCTGCTCCCCGAGTCACCCATTCAGGCGCATAATTGTCCCAAAAGGATCGATTTATCGAGACGTAATCAGTCATGGAAGACCAAAACGAAATCGATTGGCACATTCAGGCTGATTGACTTTAATCCCGCAATCTCTCTGAGCATCTCGATGCCTGCGCGATAACCCAATGCTGCAACATCGAGCTCCCCCGACCCGGAGACGCGAACTTTTGAGCCATCAGCAACGGTCGCCGACAATGTAACTGGCAAAAGGACCTCGTGATTATTCGCTGTAATCAAAACGGTCGGACTCAGAGACCGAGTCTCCCCGTTAGCAAGCGGTACGATCATTTCGGTATCCAAATCAACTGACACCATCGCGGAAGTCTCCGATCCAAATAAGAATTTAAGCATGCGCTCGTTACGTATCGGGATCCGGGTTTCTATGGAGCCTAAGTCGACCTCGACTCTCGCCTTACCTCCGGCCGAAATGTTTCCCGATGAGAAACGTAGCGTGTGTCGTTCAGAAATCTGGCTATTTTTAGTTGAGGTCAAACCGAGTTCAGACTCGGCAAGATCCAATTCCCAAGGTACATCGGCCAAAGCAGTGGTAACAGCAGTGACTGCAAAAGCGCCGATCAGACAGCATGCGCCAAAGCGACGGATTGATCCTAAGCTCAATAGTTTCATTACTCATTTCCTCCTCATCATGGATTCGCAATTACCCCGCGACGTTTGGTGGCCTGACAACTGGGGGCGACAACAAACTTGTTGGATCACTGTTTAATTAAACGGCGGGACAACGAAAAAGGCCACATTCCCAGCCCCATCCATCAAACAACGAAACGAAGCGATGGCGCATCTCAAGTCAACCGTTCCGCGACTACGACAACGCTTGGGCCTTAGACCGTGCCGACACGAATTAAGACGCTGTCCTGATACCCAGTAGTCACAACGCGCAATCCCGCCAAAGCCGAGTCAGTCTGGGCGTCACCCGTATCAGCAATCAGTAGACCATTGCGCAGGCCTGCTAATTTACGCTTTGTCGCAACAATATCCACTTGATCGGCACCTACAGCCTTTAAAACTGCCGCACTCAACTGTTGGTTACCCCGGCCGAAGATATGACCTTGACCTCCAATGACGGAAACCACAATTCGGCAGGCAGATCCTTGAGCCCAGTTTAATAAATCCTGCTCATTGGCATCACTCTGCAACAGCTCGCCGCCGCGAACCACATCGATTCCTAACAGCGTATTTGACAATTCAAGCGCGCGCATCATTGCGGCAATGGTCTGCCCACCACCCATAAAATAAATCACCTCAGGATTCATTGCCTCGATATAGCCAGCGGCAATTTCTTCAACCACCAAGGAGTCAGACTCCCGACCGCTAACTTTGGTTGCCTGAATATAACGAAGCGCATCAGGAATCAGCATTTCGCCATAAAACTTTGCCTCAACCCGGTCATCACGAAACGCAGCCTCGTCAATGTCTCGGACCTCACCTATGATGCCGGAGACTAGGCGTTTTGAGACCAAATCTTCAATGATCTGGGCTGTTGCCGCCGGATGCTGCGCAAAAACACCCGAGTGCATCTTGACGCCGCAAGGTATCCCCAAAGCGACCTGACTCGGTCCTATGACATCCAGCACATCCCGGGCAGTTCCATCACCGCCAGCAAACACCAACAAATCGACGTTCTGCGCCTGGAGTTCAACGACCGCATGCACCGTATCAGCGGCGGCTGTTGCAGCCTGCCGCGCTGTGACCACCTGAGGATTCAGACCAAGGCTCACTAGAACATCCTCACCCATCTGGCCACCGGCAGCAAACCAGTCAATTTGACCTTGAATTGATTTCAGCGGCGCCAGGGCTTGTTCAACCCGAGCCTGAGCAAGACCTGATGCCCCTGCAGCCTTTGCGATCGCTTTAATTTGAGCACCATCACTGCCTTTGAGGGCGAGCCGGCCTCCGAGGCCAGCTTCTGGATTAATCACTAATCCTACCCGCAGAGGTCGTGCATCACTGGCGCTCATGACAATCGATCGAGCCTCAGTCGTTTCACAACAGAGCTGAACGCAAAACAAGGTTCTCCGGCAACATCACAGGTCCCAGAGAGAAAGACCAATGACCCAGTGCGACGATTGATTACAGGCCTCGACGTTATCACTTCGCCCACTTCTGCGCCCCTCAAAAACTCGCAGGAGAAACTTACCGTGACGCACGTTTCCTCTTCGTAGTGCTCTGTTGCAGCCATACAGAGGGCAAAATCGGCAAAAGTCATCAGCACTCCACCGTGCACGCTTCCCATCGTGTTGCAGTGCTTTGCTTCAAGCTGGAAACCATAACGGCCGAATTCGGGAGAAGATTTTGGTCCGTAGAAGAAAGGGCCGATGTGATCCTCAGCTGGATCAAATCCGGATTGTTCGATCATCGTACCTGGAAATATCATAGAAAACTCCGTTACCGCGCTCTAACCTCAGCGCTTTGATGGTCATTCCTCAATTGCGGCTATCCGTCTGACACGAGGCCAGCACTGGGAAAATCATTGAATGTTAACCGTTGCAAAAATGAATCCGCGCGCGGGGGCAACTGTTTCTGGAACGCGTCACGCGCCTCGTACACTGAGGATTCGAATGAGGCGCTCGGGAGCCGGGTCGGATCGTCCGAACTGACCACGAATGGATGTCCGATAGCTTCTGAAAAAAGGCAGGCTAGGCCCTGGGGCTTCGCTTCCGCCCGTTCAAAAGCCCATTGTTCTTGCTGAGTTCGGTCCGCAACATACCAATACCCATAATCGTCGAGCTGACGCCGCCGCGACCCCGCCAAGCACCAATGAGCAACTTCATGCAGCGCGCTCGCAATGAAATCCTCTCGAAAAATGATTTTACCAAGGCTGCCTTTATTCGGCGCTTGATAAAAAGGCTCGTCCCCCCCTCCGATCAAACGGACGCCGTAGCGACATCCCAAGTCATCATTGAAATGACGCACTAGCTCATCAAGGTTCATGACGAAGCGTCCTTTTTCACTGATACGACTTCCACGCGCTCTAGACGCTCAAAATACTCGTGGCTCAGCAGATCCTTGCCCGCCAATAGTCGGCCTAAATAACCGGCCGTAGGTGCAAGCCCTGACTCGATCACGGCAGGATTGGCCACATAGACCCAAGCCTCAAGAACGCCTCGCGAGGTATTGATTGCGAGCACTCGTCTCTCATACCGCTCGGGATAACCTTCGAAAGGGTCCATTGCTTCAATGGACTGGGGATTGGCCAAGGCGTAGACGGCACCCTCTACTTGAGCGCCGATACAGCGCGCCACATTCGCATGTGCCACCCCTGGTTGATGCTTAGCCCGTTTATTAAAGACCAATCGGTACCCTTCTAAACAGCCCCAAAACCGATCGACCACTGCAAGCCCCCGTTCCTCGACTTGCGCGGCATCCATATTGCTGCCATAAGCAAAATAAAAATTTGCAGTCAATTTCACCCTTTTCGAATCCAATAAGACATCACGGTATCACTCGATTCTTTAGCGAGCATCTCGTGATTCATGAATCGACAAAAATTTTCAAAATCCCAAGCGGTCGAGGGGTCGGTAGCCACAACATGAATAATCTCCCCAGACTTCATGCTGCGAACCTGATTGCGTAACAACATGAGGGGCTCAGGGCACCGAAGTCCTGTGGCATCTAATTGATGGTCAGCATCCATAAATAGTCTCACTTCCCTAGCACGCATTATGACACAAAGCTTGAGCGGGACCGCCACATCCGTATAATCGCGCGCTATCAAAAGGGGGCGTTATGATTAAAGTCTTAATCGAACGAGAAATCGCGGAAGGCATGTCAGAGTACTACGATCGAACCGTGCGGCGCGTTATCCAAACAGTCAATGCGGCCCCAGGATGTCTCGGCGGGGAGTCGCTCAAAGAAACTCATAATACGCATCGCAGGATAGTCTGGTCGAAGTGGAATAACATCAGTGATTGGCAAACTTGGTATGCATCGGACGAGCGTCGGCGGGTTCTTTCTGAAATCACGCCATTACTGGTTGGTTCAGAGCGGATCACCGTCCTTGAGGCGATGCATTAATTCAAGTCGGGAGCGCACACCAGCTTTTGCATCACGGAGCGTGCAGTCAAAGGACCCACCCTTTACGTTACTCCAGCGCAGGAACGATGAGCGCAACTTCGCTTTCAGGGTCAAACTCGATCACCGCCGTACCTGCTTCAAGCTGCGCCCGTACACTTGCGCACTTATCCTCAAAACGGTGCTCTTGAGGACCGTAGTCTGTGCCTTCTCGCAACACAAAAGCTTCGATTAGGCCCTGGAGCGCATCATGGCTCAACGCTTTATAAGGAACTCTCAAACCAGCACTGACCGAGGCTCCCGATGCCTAAAGCCGGACCAGATCAAGCAAACGATCCGGTCTAGCCTCTAGCGCAGCGAAATCAAACAACGTTTGATCAAGCAGATGCGATGGCGTCACATCGCACATTGCTTTAAAAATCGTTTCGATACGCCCAGGAAATTGTCTGTCCCAAGCGTTGAGCATTTCTTTGATGGCTTGCCGCTGTAAGTTATCCTGCGAACCGCAAAGATTGCAGGGAATAATGGGGAAGGATTGCTGCTCAGCATACCGAGCGATATCTTTTTCTTTACAGTATGCAAGCGGCCGAATGACAACATTCGCGCCGTCATCCGATAGCAGTTTTGGCGGCATGGACTTCAACTTGCCGCCGTGAAACATGTTCAAGAACATGGTCTCAATCATATCGTCTCGATGATGCCCCAAGGCAATCTTCGTGAAACCATTCTCCTTGGCAAACCGATACAAAATTCCGCGCCGAAACCTGGAACACCAACCACAATAAGTCTTTCCTTCAGGGACCATTTCCGTCACTAACGAGTAGGTATCTTCTTCAAGGATATGAAAAGGGATGCCCTTTTGCGTTAAATACTCGGGTAGGACCGTCTCAGGAAACCCAGGCTGTTTTTGATCAAGATTGACAGCGACCAGATCAAAATCGATCGGTGCCCGGGCCTTAAGATGGAGTAGAATCTCAAGCATCGCGTAGGAATCTTTACCGCCAGATAGACAAACCATGACCTTGTCAGACTCAGAGATCATGTCGAAATCAAAAATGGCGCGTCCTACATCCCGGCGCAACCGTTTCTCGAGCTTTTGCCGCTCACGCTTTCCTTTCGCTTCTGGAGACGAATCTGGCATATCAGGATACTCTTTAAACTAACGCTCAGTTTAACACTCAGGAGATTTGATTCGAAATGAATAAGCACCTTCTGCTAATACTTCTCGCTGCCCAGCTCTATTGTCAGCCGACTTTTGCCTTGGTCATTCTGCAATACCACCACATCGCAACCGACACCCCAGCAATCACCAGCACCCGGCCCGACGAATTTGCGGCCCATCTTGAATACCTGCACAACGAGGGTTTTACCATCGTTTCCCTCGCAGCCCGTCTTGACTCGAAAGCAGGACCAAGACAAGCCATGCCACCCAAAGAAGTCGCCATCACTTTCGACGATGCTTATCGAAGCATCTACACCGAGGCATTCCCTAGGCTGAAGGCCTTGGGTTGGCCCTTCACAATCTTCGTCGCCTCTGATCTCGTTTCGGAGCACGGCGGACAATATCTGACCTGGGCCGAGCTTCAGGAAATGCACGCACACGGGGCCGAAATTGCCAATCACTCTACGTCACACCAACATTGGGCTCGGCGTCCACTTGGCCTCTCGGAGTCCAAGTGGAGGCAGCAATTCACCGAAGACACCCTATCGGCTCAAGCGGTGATTGACGCGCACATCCCCCATGCCCCTAAGCATTACGCTTTGCCTTACGGCGAGTATTATCCGTCTTTACTCGAAGATCTCGACAACATGGGCTACCTCATTTTTGGCCAGCAAAGCGGTGCGGTGCCAATACCCCAAACGCCCTTGGTGATTCCACGCTTTCCCATGGGAGGGCCCTATGCAGCACTGAAGAGTTTTAAAACCAAGGTCAACAGCTTGCCCTTCGATCAAACCTTTCGAGATCACAACCCCATACTAAGCGGTCTAGAGAATCGTCCAATTGCTAACGCAGCCACACTTGGCATCACCACGGCAGTGGGTCTCAACTGTTTTGGTCCAGGAGGTTCTATAACTCCAATGAAGATCGGCACCGGGATTCTGATTCAAAGCAATGCCCCGCTGAAAGCCGGACGCCATCGCTACAACTGCACCCGACGTGACGACCGCACCGGCCGATATCAGTGGCACTCTTTTTTTTGGATGAAGCAGCGACCAGACAATTCCTGGTATCCCGAGCCTTAAGCAAGCCCTCGAAGCACCGTCACTGGCGACTGATCAAGCACCTTGCGAGTGGCCAACATACCCACCATTGCAATCAGCACCGCTCCAAGGATTGGACCAAGGACCCAAAGCCACGGAGTTGGCGAGTAGCTCAACTCGAATATTTCTCGTTCCAAGCCGAAGACTGTCATCTCAGAGCCCAGGGCAGCGAGCAGACCAGCAAAAGCGCCAAGCGCCGCAAACTCCAGCGCGAGGCTTAGGCGCACTAATCGGTTGGAGGCCCCCAACGTCCTTAAAATCACGAACTGCTTCATGCGCTCATCCAGACTTGCCTGAATACTCGCTAGCAAAACCATCGCACCTGAGATTAGGATCAATACGAGCACGAACTCCACGGCCAGAGTGACCTGGTCAACAATTTTGCGGATCTGTTCGATCAAAGCATCTACCTCGAGCACCGTCATGGTCGGGAACTTGCGCAGCAAATCGCTGAGGACAATCTTTTGTTCCGGGTCCAAAAAAAAGCTGGTCATGAAAGTCGATGGGAACTCATCAAGCACCTTGGGTGAAAAAATCAGGTAAAAGTTGGGTTGCATATTGTCCCAATCCACCGAGCGAACACTGGTTACCTCGGTTGCAAACTGGCGCCCTTCGATTTCAAACTGCAGAATATCACCGAGCTTTAATCCGTTACTGCGAGCAAAAACTTCCTCGACCGAAACCTCTGCAGCTTCGGTCACTGAGCTATCCCACCATAGCCCTTCGAGGATGTCGTTGTCCTTCGGCAAATCCTCCGCCGCTGTCAAATTTCGACTCGAGCTGAGTCTTGGTGCGCCGCGATCACTTTCAGCTCGCGGCGCGAGCTCTGCCAAGGGTTGATCGTTCACCGCAGTAATCCGTCCCCGAATCATCGGGTACTCCGGGGTCACAGAGACTCCAGAATCCCCTAAAAACCTTCTGATCGCCAACCGTTCGTCCGGTAAGATATTCATTGCGAAATGGTTAGGGGCATCCTCGGGAATTTGATCGCGCCACTCATCGAGCAACGATGTTCGGACTAGAAACAAGGTCAAAAGGAGCATCAAAGCCAGCCCAAAGGTCAAAATTTGTAAGGCGCTTTCCATCTGACGGCGCCGAAGGCCCGCGATTGCCAAACGCCATGCACTGCCTGCCTGAAGCCCCATGCCGCGTCCTGATCGGACCAGCAGCAAAGCAATCGACCCTAGCAAGAGCGCTGCCGCCAGCCCGCCAGTAAAGAGCAAAAAAGTCAGTGTGAGGTCCTTGCTATACCACCACATCAACCCGAAGGTTCCGAGACCGCCAAAACTGTATGCAAGCAATGTCGACGGACTGCCTACTTCTAAATCTCGACGAATGACCCGTACCGGATCGGCGTTGCGCAACGCTAGGAGCGGAGGCAGAGCGAACGACAACAAACAGACCATTCCAGTCGTCAACCCTAGTCCGATCGGCACAAGAGATGGCGCGGGTAATGCAACCGGTAACAGCGGCGCCAGGACTTCAGCCACTAGGGCTTGCACAATAAAGCCGCACAACGCGCCAAACACGGTTGCCAGTAGTCCCAAAACCAAAAATATAAACAAATAGATTCGATCAATTGCCCTGGGTGCTGCACCCAGCGTTTTTAAAATAGCGACGTGATCAAAGTGTCGGACTGCATAGCGATTAGCCGACAACGCAATGGCGACCCCTGCAAGCACAACGCCCAACAGTCCTCCTAAAAGCAAAAACTGCTCCGCTTTGTCGAGCGCTTCCCCAATCTGCTCGGCGCCCTCCTTGACACCGAAGAGCCGGGCATCGTCGGGTAACTGCGGCCTTATGGACGCCTCCCACTCAGCCAACGCCTCGGTACTACCCGCAAACAAATAACGATAGGTCACACGGCTACCAGGCTGGACAATCTCGGTAGCTGGGACATCACTTAAGTGCATCAACAAACGAGGGGCAACACTATCAAAACCCCCTCCGCGATCAGGCTCCTTGAGCAATACCGTAGCGGCCGGCAGAGTGAGTACTCCAACGTCAACTGCGGCTCCTGGCTCAATATCCAGGGAAGGAAACAATCGACTCTCCATGAACACTCGACCGGGCGCAGGCCCAGAGTCTCTAGGCGCTGCTACGCCAAAAGGCTTTCCGGAGGTTAGCAGCTCCCCGCGAAGCGGATACTGATCATCGACAGCTTTCACTGCAGCCAGTTGCGCTCGCTCTTCAGAAAATACCATCGATAGGAAAGACAGCGTTTCGCTGCGTGCTAAACCAAAATCATCTGCGGAATTAATGATGGCCGGATCGATTGCACGACTTGATGAAATTACGCGATCAGCGGCAATAAACGAGGCAGATTCTAGGACGAGTGCCTGTTGCAGACGATCAACGAACAGTGTGATCGTCGTCACCGTACCCACTGCAACGATTAAAGATGCTAACAGTAAAGTAAGCTCGCCGCCTCGCCAATCCCTCCACAGCAGAGTCATTGCGAGTTTCATGCGCCTGCGACGCTCGCCGGTTTGGACGCCTGATCGTCCTCGTGAACAAGATGTCCTGCTTCAATGCGGATCGAGGCATCACACCGTGCCGCCAGTCGCACATCGTGAGTCACAAGAACAAGGGTCGTACCGAAATCTGCATTCAGTTCGAACAATAAATCTATGATCTTGTCGCCTGTTTTCGAATCAAGGTTTCCTGTTGGCTCATCTGCGAACAAAATCGATGGATTAGATGCGAACGCTCTTGCGATGGCGACTCGCTGCTGTTCACCACCTGAGAGTTGTCTTGGATAATGCTGCAACCGGTGACCAAGACCGACTCGATCAAGCAGTGCCTTCGCATTATCGAAGGCCGAGGCATCGCCCCTGAGTTCGGCCGGCAGCATCACGTTTTCTAGTGCCGTCAAACTCCCAAGCAGCTGAAAAGTTTGAAAAACAAACCCGACCATCGCCCCTCTCACTGCCGCACGCTCAGCTTCATCCATCGCTGTGATCACCTGATCACCGCCGAGCACGATTTCACCCCGGGTGGGTGAATCGAGTCCCGCCAATAAACTGAGCAACGTCGTCTTTCCTGATCCGGAGGCACCGATAATCGCCACAGACTGCCCTTGGTTGATTTCAAGCGAAATCCCTTCCAAAATCACCAACGACCCCTCGCTGGTATCGACCACTTTGCCCACTTCAATTGCTTTAATCATGCCCGACATTTTCTCGCCATACCGTCCTCAAAAAAAGCTCCATATTCGCATGCATTGGGGCCAATTACTGCTATTCGCCCTCGTTTTTCTCTGTGGTTTTACGCAGGCAAGCGCGAACAGGTCCATCTTAGTATTTGGGGATAGCCTGAGCGCAGGCTATGGCATGACCCAAGCAGAAAGCTGGCCAGCGCTTCTCGCCGAAGAGCTGTCAGGCAACGTGCCCGATGTTCAGCTGATCAACGCCAGCGTTAGCGGAGAAACCACGACTGGCGGCATTTTGCGACTACAAAAAGCACTGAAAGTACATAATCCTGACTTGGTTATTTTAGAGCTCGGAGGCAACGATGGACTCCGTGGTTATCCAATCAGCAAGATCAAGGATAATTTGATTCAAATGATCGAACTCTGCCTGACTAGAGACATCGATATTATTTTAGTTGGGATGGTACTTCCTCCCAATTATGGACGCCGCTACACCGCCGCTTTTGAGGCTGTTTTTCAAACCATCGCTCGCGAAACCACCCTTACGGGATTTATTCCGTTTCCGCTGGACGGTGTCGAGACACGTAGAGATTTGATCCAAGCAGATGGCATCCACCCAAAAGCTGAGGCTCAGCCACTGATTGTTGACCAAGTTCGACCATGGGTTGAGCGCTGGCTCAGCGGTATCTAAAGCGCGGGATACTGTTTCAGCGAAATTTTCTCACCGCCTCATCAGGCGGCGCGTTGCTACACAAGCAGCGCACGCCGACGCTTCCAATCAGGCATCAGAGCCGAGAGGTGAGCATAAAAGTCCGAGGTGTGATTGAAGTAACTCAAATGACACAGCTCATGCAAAATGACGTAGTCGATCGCGCGTATGTCTTGTGTGATCAACCACAGATTGAGGGTAATCAGCCCAGACTGGCTGCAGCTTCCCCATTTGGCCCGCATTTTTCGGACCTTGAGTTCAAGGGGCGCCTGAATCTGGTGCTGGGCAATCAAGCGGTCCAGACGATAAGCGAAGATCCGTTCAGCCTGAACTCTATACCACTGACTTATGGACCGCTCAAATTGGTGCGGCTCTTTATTATTTGAGCTGAGCTCTAGGGTTTCATTGAACAATTTTACGCGTGTGCGACTTGCAGGGACAATTTGCAGTTGATAGGGCTGGCCCAAAAAATAATGCACTGCACCGCTTTCAAAATACGGCCTCACCCGACGCGCTTGTGCTGCGACAGCGTGATGGGTCTGTCTAATCCACTCCAAATTGCTAAAGACAAAATGCTCAATATCCCGCCAAGGACAGCGCTTGGGCACCCGACACTCTATGTCACCCTCGTTGTTGACGACCAATGCCAAGGTTTTACGTCTGCCACGAACGACGGGCAACATAAGGTCAAAGTCATCTAGGCATAGCGGGATGGCGGTCGAGACACCGCGGGGTTCGAAGGCCATCAGCGCATCAGCTAGGATTGCTCTCCGCCCAAGCAATTGGGCGACAGCGGCGCTTGCTCGCCTTTTGCGGACCAATCTTCAGGCGTATAAGCATGGATCGACAAAGCGTGGATCTCGTTCGCTAACTGTTTGGCGAGCGTGCGGTTGATACTTTGATGCCGGCGCACCAATCGTTGATTTTCAAACACAGATGAAACGACAATCACTTTAAAATGACTTTCAGAGCCGGGGGGCACATTGTGCCGATGACTTTCATTGGTCACCACCAGATAAGAAGGCTCAAAATGCGTTTGCAAGTCATCATAAATCGACTGCTGAATGGGTCCCGCCATATCCCTTAACCCTTCTCCTTGAGTTCCATTACGCCATCCCAATCCACTGGCGGCGGTGTTCGCAAAAACGATTCCACACGCGCCAAATGCGTCTTTGATGGCCCATCCTCAGGCATTAAATCCACACAAGTCCTAAAGGCAGCTTCAGCATCAACAAAGTTCCGATCCCGAATCAGTTTCAGTCCCTGCCCGTAGAGTTCTACGACATCTGCGAGAGCGCCGCTGGTCTGGTTTTTACGATCGAGCAGCTGATAGACCCGAATCGGTTCGGCCTTGCCAACAACTCGGATAATATCGAGCTCTCTGACATCAACGTCATCGGCACATTGTAAATAGGTCGACTCAGAAATCATCAGATCAGACCCAAAGGCTTTATTGGCGCCTTCTAGACGCGCCGCCAAATTGACCGCATCACCCATGATCGTGTAATTGATCCGCTGGCTCGAGCCCATATTTCCAACAACCATCCGCCCTGTATTTACCCCCATCCGGACAGAGACCTTAGGCAAACCCTGTCCCATCCACTGCTCTCGAAGGTTCATCAGGGCCTTGTTCATATCAATACTGGCAAAACAAGCCTGCCGCGCATGATGAGGTTGATCAATGGGGGCTCCCCAAAATGCAATGATCGCATCACCTTCAAACTTATCGATCGTACCATCAGAGGCGATAATCAAATCGCACATTTCGGTCAAATACTCGTTTAAAAACTCTACCAGCTGGGTGGGTGTCATGCCTTCAGAAAAAGTTGAAAAACCAGCAATATCCGAAAAATAGGCAGTCATTTCACGCTCTTCACCGCCCAGGGTCAATTTGTCTGGATCTTTAACCAAGTCAGCCACCACAGTGGGCGATAAATACTGACCAAACGCATCTTTGATATAGGCTTTTTGACCCATCTCATTGAGATAAAAACGCCCATTGATCAAAATCACTGACAAAATCACCGCAAACAAATTCGGAACCATCGAGAAAACAATGCCTTGCTGGGCGTACATCCAGAAAC
>CALIKQ010000061.1 GCA_938017975.1 uncultured Pseudomonadales bacterium
AGCGGGAATAATCTTGAAATCAGAAATAACTCTGTCGGGCGGTCGAGTGAGTCTGGATTCTGTATCTCCGTCAGTGATCTCCCTAACGCTGAAGTGGAAGTGGTCAACAACATTGTTTGGCCTCTACCCAATACGACCGGAGGAATCGATATCGAGCGAATCGGGTACGGTTTTCAGTCGACGCTTAAGAACAATATTTATCAGACCGCCTCGGAGTTATGGGATGTCGCCGAGGGGAATATCCAGGCCGATCCAGGATTTTTTGACACTGAGGCGGGAGACCTGCACGTGGTTGAGGGCTCCATTGCTATCAACGCCGGTATTGAAGACGGTTTCTTCAGCGGGGGCGATTCGGACATCGATGGGAACGCGAGGGTTTTAGACGGTGCACTTGATATCGGCGCATTTGAGCGTTCGGCTGCCGCGCTTCACCCCGCAGATACTAACGGCGATAACTCTATATCCAGTGCTGAGTTTGAGGCTTACAACGCTGCTTGGAGAAATAACGAGGTTTGGTCGGTCGCGCCGGAAACTATTCCGGTTGATTTCGTGACTCGGGCAGGCTATTTGCTTCAAAAAGGCGGCGCATACAAGAACCTTGGTGTGGGCAAGCCTGCGACTTGGGTTCCATTAAACGAGTGAAAGGTGATCTGAGAGATAGAGTAACTGGCTTACGGTTCAAAAAAAGGAGGAAAAACTGAAGGGACGTCTAATCGCAATCGAGGTGAACTGATGAAAAACTTGGAAGTCTTAAGACCTGACTCTGACCGTCAGATTGCCTTGAGCGAACGGGACCGAACAAAGCAAGGAGGTTTTAGAGGTTATTTTGATCGATATCGTATCGTCCTGATTGGCTGAAAAAGGAATAGAATTGAGACGCAAGAGTTAGGGGTATCGGTAAGGGTATAGTGTAAAAATATCTAGCAAAAATTTATTTAAAACACATGTTTAAAGTATATGAACGATTCCTATCGTCCAGACCAAACTCTTGATTCAGTCCGCTCTTGACGAATCGTTGAGTCGCTCTGCAGGATTGACACTCCCGCCTTTTTCTACTTCATTACTGGTCTTCGTAAAAGCGCGGATCGACTTCTATAAAACGTTAAGAGTCCCGCATTGATTTGATTATGATTCCCACCTGCGATTCGTGAAAGAGAGAAGCCATTTTGATTGACTATACTAATCAATCCGTCGTCGTCACCGGTGCTGCTTCAGGTATCGGCGCAGCCTTAGCGGCGGCGCTCAGTAAACGCGGCGCTTATGTTATTTGTGTGGATGTGAATGAGGAGGGGCTTAACCATACGCTCGGTTCTCTAGATGGCGAGGGCGAGAAGATCGTGTGTGATTTGTCAAAGCCTGAAGCCGCTTTGATGCTCGTCAATGAGGCTTTCGATGCCCGTGGCGAAATTGGGCTCATTTGCTCCAATGCCGGCATTGGCCATCGTGCAAAAATCACCAACCCCGAACTTGATTACGGTCAGATCGACAGACTGTTTGAAATCAATTTTCATGCGGGTTTAAAGATTGCTGGCGCTTATGCCAACAAGCTTGACGAGATGGACGCACAAGGTCGGATTTTATTTACGGCTTCAGAGACATCCCTTAGCCTCCCGAGCGCAATCCGGAAGAATCAAGTCCCCTATTACAGCGCGAGTAAACACGCACTCCTAGGCGCTCTGGAATGGCTGGCGATTGAGCAAGCAAAGGGCCCTCTAAATGTCCACGTTCTCATCCCCGGTGCAGTCTATACGCCGCTGATCTCTGGTCGTTTGAAGGATCCTGCTGACGCTTGGCCTGAACTTGAATTGATCATGCCCAATGCCTGTGCAGAAATCGCACTCAAGGGTTTAGATTTGGATTTACTCTACATACCCACCCAGGCCCATATCCTTGATGATATGCAGTCGAGGATAGAGGGGGTGCGATCTGCGCTTCATAAGCTTGGGATTAGGTCATTGCCCTAGCAATGGGCAGGCGGAGTTATGCACTAAGCACTGATTGATGCTCAGAGGAACCGGCGTTCGATTGTTTTTACCGTTAATGCCCTAGCTTGTATGAGGGCGATGTGCTCACTAAAAAGTTCGATCAAGCGATTGAGATGAGGGACTGTTATCGATGAACGTGCCATGCCACCGGTTTTGATTGTTAGAGGGTTAAGGTTGCTCTGGCATCCTGATGTGCGCTGGTTGGTCTTCATGCCTTTGCTCATTAATGCGAGTTTGTTTTTTGGTTTGGGAATGGCAGCTGTTTCTTTGCTGGATGACTGGCTGAACCAAATGATCGCATCCTTGCCTTCTTGGCTAGAGTGGTTGGCTACCCTAGCGTGGTTTCTGTTTGCGGGCCTGGCGGCGGTGGTATTTGCCTTTGGTTTTACGATTCTGGCACATTTAATCGGTTCACCGTTTTACGGGCTGATTGCTGAGCGCGTTTTGAATCTACCGTCTGACCTGGTCGAGGTCGCAGAAAAACCGGAAAATCCTGAGCCTGCGTTGAGCATTGCATGGCACAGTTTGCTGCGGCAATTGCACTTCCTAAAATATGTGTTGCCGCGTTCGATGGGGATTGGGCTACTGGCCTTTGTTGTCGGGTTTGTGCCTTTACTGAGTTTTTTAGCGCCTGTCATCGTGACGGCGTGGACTGGATGGGCGCTGGCCTTGCAATATCTGGATTATCCCGCTGAGGCACAGAATGTCAGCTTTGATAGACTCAGGCGCAGAATGAGTCATCGGCGGATGCAGGCAATGGGGCTTGGCCTCTCTGCGTTATTGCTGTCAGCGGTTCCCGTTTTGAATTTGATACTTGTGCCAGCGACCGTGGTCGCAGGTACCCTGCTCTGGCGTCAAGAATTTCGGTCCGACTTCGCATGAAGGGTTCCTTTGGACCAAGCTAGTGTAGATCGCGGGTCTGGGGTCTAGATTCAAGCGGGTCTCAATGTTAGCGTAGGCGGCTCTTCCCGAAAGGGCGTTATCTTAACCGTTGACCGAGGCTATCATGGCACCATCTCCACAAGATCTTATCGACCTAACCGCGCGGCTTCAGGCGTTCATGGATCAACATATTTATCCCAATGAAGCGCGGTATCACGAGGAGCTCAATGCGCTGGCGGATCGATTCTCAACGGTTCCGGTCATGGAGGAGCTCAAAGCCTTGGCCAAGGCAGAGGGGCTTTGGAATCTTTGGATGCCTGCTGATCATGGCGGTATGACGAATGAGCAATATTCGCCGCTGGCCGAAATCATGGGCCGGGTGCTGTGGTCGCCAGAAGTGTTTAACTGCAACGCGCCGGACACTGGCAATATGGAGGTCTTTCTCAAATATGGGACAGAAGCCCAGAAAGCGCAGTGGCTGACGCCGCTCCTCGAGGGCGAGATTCGGTCCTCGTATGCCATGACCGAGCCTGATGTTGCCTCAAGTGATGCGACCAATGTCCGTACGCGCATTGAGCGAGACGGCGAAGAGTATGTGATCAACGGGCGTAAATGGTTTATTACCAACGCACCGTACGAGCGCACAAAGATTCTGATCGTGATGGGTAAATCTGATCCAGACAACCCCAACAGGCACCTTCAGCAGAGCCAGATATTGGTGCCCAAAGATACACCTGGCCTGACGATCATTCGGCCACTGACAACTTTGGGTTATGACGATGCGCCTTTAGGACATGCCGAGCTGATTTTTGAGAACGTGCGGGTGCCTGTCGAAAATATGTTGCTCGGTGAAGGCAGGGGTTTCGAGATTTCTCAAGGTCGGCTCGGACCCGGCCGGATCCATCACTGCATGCGGCTCATTGGCTGTGCCCAGCGTGCACTCGAATTGGCCTGCAGCCGTGTCACCGAGCGAGAAACCTTTGGTCGGAAGCTCGCAGATCATCAGTCGATTCTCGAGGATCTGGCTAAATCGTTTAGCGAAATCGAGCAAGCTCGCCTGCTGACACTGAAAACCGCACGGCGGATTGATGAACTCGGCGCGAAAGACGCCAGAGACTATATTGCGGCTGCGAAGATTACTGTGCCGTTGATGGCTCAGACTGTGATTGACCGTTGTATGCAAATGCACGGTGCGGGTGGTTTGACGGCAGACTATCCAATGGCCGAAGCATTTAATTACGCGCGCTGGTGCCGCCAGGCGGATGGCCCGGATCAAGTCCATATGATGGCGCTCGGCAAGCAAGTCATTAAACGGTTTGCACGCTGAAAATTTGAAAGAAGTACTGCTGGTGTTGATTAGCGATTTTTGTAACCGGTGGTTAGTTTGCGATCGAAGAGTGTCAACGGAAAACGCGCATTTATGTGCGGTGGCTTCCTTAGGCTCGGCTGAGGCAAAGCGTTTGTCGCGACTCACTTTAATCGGCCACGCATCCTGCATCTGAGGAGTCGAGGATGAAATTAAAAATCAGACAGGTTTTTGGGTTAGTTTTCGTACTGATCATCGCCTCGCTTTTAATGGTGCTTTATCAAGGCGATCTCCCGGCAGATGTGGTCGATGCGAAGTATGTAAGTCCGGCGTCGCAGTTTCTAACCCTCGATGATGGTGCCAGGATCCACTTCCGCGATGAGGGCAATGCCGATGGTCTGCCTTTGGTACTGATTCACGGTAGTATGGCGTCTCTGCACACTTTTGAACCTTGGGTCGCCCTTCTAGGCGATGAATACCGCATGGTAACCCTCGATTTACCAGCGCATGGTCTAACCGGGGCTGTTCCAAGTGGAGACTACTCAAGCGAGTCCCAGCTAAAAGTGGTGAAGGCGGTCATTGACCACTTGGGTCTTGAGCAGGTGGTGCTGGGCGGCAATTCGATGGGTGGTGGTGTTTCTTGGCGGTTTGCCTTGGACTTTCCAAACCGGGTGCTTGGTCTTGTTCTGTTGAATGCCTCTGGACCGTCTGCTTGGTACCAAAGTGAGCAAAGCCCGCCATCTAAAAATTCGTCACCGTTGGCTTTCAGATTGCTAGGTCAGTCCTGGTTTAGAGCCATTGCGGGTCGGATTGATCCTTACTACCTTGCAGTTCAGGGCGCCGAGTCTGCTTATAACGGCTCCCCTGTTGTGAACGATGCCTTGATCATGCGCTATTACGAGATGGCGCTGCGTGCCGGTACACGGGAAGCGATATTAGGTCGATTTTCCAAGCCATTTAATCGAGCCCGAGCCCCAATTGATGTGTCCCAATTGCAGCACCCATCCTTGATTTTGTGGGGGAGGGAAGATTCAGTAATCCCAGTATCGGCAGGAGAGCGGTTCCACGAGACGTTGCCCAATAGCCAACTCATCATTTACGAGGATGTGGGTCACGTGCCGATGGAAGAAATTCCCGAGCGCACGGCAGAAGATGTTCGTGCTTTTATTTCGACCTCTGTTTTAAAAACTTGAATTGACTGACCTTGCCGCTGAACTTTTGATGCTTCGCGCCATAGATCGAGTTTGCATATTGGGCACTAGAGTTTTTCAAGCGCTGCCACCGGCCTTGCTCAATCGCGCTAGCAGCATCGAGCGCCTTAGCTCCAGATCGGGTGTAAAGAAGTTCATGGATCAATTCTTGATCTCGTCGCGGTGAGGTGCCCATTGGTCGCAATGCGCTGTATGCGCGGAGACGCATCTGCGAACATGTAGCGACAGAAGGGTGGGAAGATCGTCGATTAAAGCCAATCGCTCGCGGTATGAGTCAGGGAAGGTAGCCTTCTCAAATGGGGCGCGAATGTCCTGGGATCTGATCGATCAAGTCTGAACATTGAATGTAGCGCGGAATTTCCGTACTCACGTTGTGATCACAAATGAAACATCTCACAGGCGCTTTGGCGCTAACATTTTTCCTCTCAATCATCCCGATTAGCAGCAAGGGCCATGAGCCGGCGTTTACGCTAGACATCGACGAAAGCGGGGATGTGCAGCCGCTCTCTGACGGCCTGCTGATCCTGCGCTACCTCTTTGGTTTTTCTGGTTCTAGCTTGACGTCTGGCGCCACCTCAACTGAGGCTAAGCGTTCAGATTCTGACGCAATAACGGCCTATCTTGATGAGCATCGTGATGAGCTTGATATTGATTTTGATGGGAATGAGCGCCCGCTGACCGATGGACTCTTGATTCTTCGCTATCTATTTGGATTCTCAGAATCAGCCCTAACGACAGGAGCGGTCGATGCCCTCGCCAATCGCCAAACCAGTGCTGAGATTGGATCCTACTTCGAGACGATTGTAGACACGGACGGTGATGGCATTGTCGATGCATTAGACGATCGCAAGCCCAACCTGACGTTATTGGGAGAGCCCACCGTTGAAGTGACGGTAGGGGCTCCGTATTTTGACGCTGGCGCGGCGGCTTCTGATCAAGAAGACGGAGATCTCACCGATAAGATTATAGTCACAAATCTCAGCGAGGCTGACCTTCAAACCCCCGGTACCTACACGGTTCGTTTTGAACTGACGGACAGCGGAGGGAATGTGGTCTTCGCCGAACGCACCGTCATTGTGACGTCCCCGAGTAAAACGCTGAGCGTTTTGAAGACGGGCACCTCGGCTGAAACTCCCCAGGCACTGTTGCAAGGAGACTTTGCCATTATTGGTGCCTTTGATGCGGGGATTGGTTATAACTCGTGTGAAAATGATCAAGGTCAGGGATGTCCGAATATGAGCTGGTCTGTGGCGAACGACTCTGATCGCGGCTCAGTTTTAGAAGTGCGTCATTCTGCCTCAGGTGTTCATGCTGGACTCTACATAAAAACCGGTGATTCTGGGCCGGTCGACCTCAGTGAGTTCGCCGGCGGCACCATTCAATTTGATGTGAAAGTGGTCTCTGGCGATCCGAGCATGACTATGAAAATTGACTGCATCTACCCTTGCACGTCGAATGACTTTGGGCTTGCAGACGCATCCCCCGGGGTTTGGGTGACCTATGAAGTTGCGGTCGATACGCTTCGAGATCGAGGCCTTGATCTTTGTCAAATCGATACGGGTTTGGTGATTTGGGCATCTGAATATACGGAAACCAACTTCCAATTGGATGCCGTGCAATGGGTGGCAAATGAAAACGGATCTCCAACTCCCACAAACTGCCCTGAGCCGTTACCGGAGCCGGGTGCCGATTGGGTGAACCCAAATTTGTCCGCTGGATATGAAGCGCCGTTGAGTTATCCGGACTTTACCTTGGCATGGTCTGATGAGTTCGATGGGTCGTCGCTCGATTCAACCTACTGGAACTCGGAGGTTAACGGCGATGGGGGCGGAAATAATGAGCTCCAATTCTATCGAGCGCAAAATGCTTATTTGAGGGAAGGTTTGCTGGTCATCGAAGCGCGTGAAGAGCGGTTTGGTGGGAAAAACTATACGTCGGCACGACTGACTACCGAAGATAAATTTGAATTTAAGTATGGACGCATTGATATTCGCGCTGCATTACCGACAGGTCAAGGGTTGTGGCCCGCATTATGGATGCTCGGTGCTAATTTCAAAGAGGTGGGATGGCCTCGCAGCGGGGAAATCGACATTATGGAGCTGGTCGGTCAGGATGACGACCGTGTGTTTGGCACCGTGCATTGGGACAATAACGGCAGCAAGGCGCAATATCCGACCTCAGGCGGTGGTTTTGAAGTGGCTGATGAGGAATCGTTTAGTAATCAGTATCACGTATTCAGCTTGGAGTGGTCTGAATCAGAGTTGGAATGGTTCGTGGACGGCGTCCGTTATCAAAGCTTTGAGATCAACGAAGGTGCCGGTCTTGATGCGTTTCGAAAGGCATTTTTTCTGATCTTTAATATCGCCGTTGGCGGTAATCTGCCGGGATCGCCAAACAGCGACACGCAGTTTCCGCAGTATATGCACGTTGATTATGTTCGGGTGTACCAAGGCAGCTGATCAAGTCTTGGGTTTCTTGATTGGCTGACGCTAGACGCATGGGCTCTGGCCACCGCTTGCCTCACTTGGGGGTTTGCTCTAGTTTGTAAGTTGAGTACCTTGAAGAGAATGCTATGAGCGAATCACGTGCAGAACAATTAGATCTCGCCGAGATCGATGTCAGCGACCCACAGCTTTACCTTAACGACAATTGGGGACCGCATTTCGCGCGGCTGCGGGCGGAGGCGCCGGTACACTTTCAGGAAAACAGTCCAACAGGGCCTTATTGGTCTGTTTCCTCTCACGCTTTGATTAAAGAGGTCGACACCAACCATCAGGTTTTTTCATCCGCTGATGGCATCGCGATTGCCGATACGCCGCCCGAAAGCGCGGTTTCAGAAGGGGAAATCGTGATCGAGAACTTCATCGCGATGGACCCGCCCGATCATGATCGCCAAAGAGCGACGGTCGCGCCCTCGGTCGCGCCTAGCAATCTTGCGAATTTTGAACCCTTGATTCGCGAGCGTGTGGTGGATATTTTGAGTCACCTGCCGCTGAACGAAACCTTCGATTGGGTGGATAGCGTCTCAGTAGAGCTCACTGCTCGAATGCTTGCGACATTGTTTGATTTTCCCTACGAGGATCGCCGTAAACTGATCCATTGGTCAGACATCACGACGGATACGCCAGAACTGACTGGTGGGGAAATACTCGATTGGGAGCAGCGTAAAGCGGATCTCATGGAATGTGCTGGAACCTTTATGGGCCTTTGGCAACAGCGCGCATCGATGCCGCCTAAATTTGATTTGATCTCGATGATGGCCCATGGCAAAGATACCCAAGCGATGGCAGAAAATCCGATGCTCTTTTTGGGCAACATTTTACTGCTGATCGTGGGCGGCAATGACACGACGCGAAATAGTATTTCTGGCGGCGTGCTGGCACTCAATCAGTTTCCAGATCAGTATCGACTGCTGATGGATCGGCCCGATCTTATTCCCAATATGGTGTCGGAAATGATCCGTTGGCAGACCCCGGTGATTCATATGCGGCGTCGGGCCCTTGAGGATTATCAGCTGGGTGATGCCCAGATCAAGAAGGGCGATAAAGTGGTTATGTGGTATTTATCTGGCAATCGTGATGAATCCGTTTTTCCAGATGCTGATCGGTTAATCATCGATCGACCAAATGCCAGAGCCCACGTGGCATTTGGCTTTGGGGTGCACCGCTGTATGGGCAATCGTTTGGCTGAAATGCAGTTACGTGTGCTGTGGGAAGAGATTCATGCACGCTTTGAGGCCATTGAGGTGATGGGGCCGGCAGAACGTAACCCGAATAACTTTATACGCGGCATCAAGGCTTTGCCTGTGCGCCTCCGTCCTCGGGCTCTGTGATCAATCGTTTGGCACCGGCGTAAACAGCCAGAGACAGTGCTGATCAAAGGGTGCTGTTCCTAATCGAGGTGATCTAGCACAAAAGCGTATTCGAGCGCTGTTTTTCGATATCGCTCATAGCGGCCCGTTGAACCGCTGTGCCCAGTCTTCATATCCACATCGAGCAAAAGATCATGCTCATCGGTTTTGAGTCGTCGTAAGCGGGATACCCATTTCACGGGTTCAAAATACTGGACCTGTGAATCATGAAGTCCCGTCGTGACAAGCATGTGCGGATAGTCCTGTGCTTTGATTTGATCATAGGGTGAGTAACTGAGCATATATGCGTAGTCGTCAGGGTTGTTTGGATTGCCCCATTCTCGATATTCCCCCGTTGTCAGTGGAATCGTTTCATCGAGCATCGTAGTGATGACATCCACGAAGGGCACGTGGGCGATAATGCCTTGGTAGCGCTCGGGCGCCTCGTTGGCAATCACGCCCATTAAAAGCCCACCAGCCGACCCGCCCGCTGCAAATAATCGCTCACCATCTGCCAAGCCTTGGTCGACCAGAAAATTTGAACCATCAACAAAATCGTTGAAGGTGTTTTTTTTCTGTCTGAGCCGACCTGCCTCATACCAGGATCGTCCGAGTTCCTGGCCACCGCGAACGTGGATGATGGCGTATAGAAAACCGCGATCCAGCAGGGAAAAAATGGACGACCGAAAATAGGCGCCGGTGGAGTAGCCATAAGAGCCATAGGCATAAAGATAGGCAGGCCTTGGCTCCTTTTGATCGGAGCGTTTGTAGACGAGAGAGATAGGCACTTGTTGACCGTCCCTGGCGGCAAAGGAGAGGTACTCGGTCTTGTAATGATCTTGATTAAAGCCGCCAGCAATCTTCTGCTCTTTCAGCACCCGGGTATCTCCTGTGCGCGTGTCAAATTCGACAGTCGCGTCGGGGGACCGCAGGCTTGAGTACTCGTAGCGGACCAGCGGACTGTCGGCATTGGGGTTGGCTGAGAGACTGAGGGTGGCGGGCATGTCAGTGACTGGAATTTGCTGGATTACCTCACCTGTCTTGTTATAAATCATTAATCGCTGTGCCCCGGCATTCATCTCTTGTGTGACTACGTGATCTGTAAAGACCTCGAAGTCCTCGATGAAGACATCAGACCTACCTTCGATGAACACCTGCCATTGATTCTGATCGGCTGAATCCTTGAGGGGGACCCGCATCAATCGATAATTTTCTGCCTCCCAATTGGTGAGAATGTAGAGCTGGTCGCCAAGGTGCCTTACTCGATATTCATGAGTTTCTGAGCGCGCAAGGACTGCTCTGGGACTCGCAAGGGGCTCTGAGCGGGGTATCAACAGCACCTCCGAACTTTCGGTGCTGCTGGCGATGATATAAATGAAGCTGTCACTGCGGCTCTCGGTGAGCCAGAGCGAGTAGGTGTTATCGAGTTCTTCATAGACCAATGTGTCCAGCGCTTGGGGAGTGCCAATCTTGTGTCGGTAAACGGCATTTCCCAGAAGCGTTTGTGGATGTTTCTTTATGTAAAAGAGATAGTCACCGTTTGAACTCCATGCGATTGAAGGTGAGGCGCCCTTGATCTCGTCCTCTAAATCAGCTTGAGAATTGATGTGTCTGACTTTAATCGTATAGACGCGTCGGCTAACTCGGTCTTCGGCATAGGCAACATACTGATCGTCGGGACTGACCACCCAGTTCTGAACGCTAAAATAATCCGCGTTTTGGGCCAATGCGTTTACGTTGAGAACGGTTTCATGTTCAGGGTTTTCAGCATCTTTAAAGCGTTTAAAGATGGGATATTCAAAACCGGCCTCGAAAGCGCGATAGTACCAATGTGCGCCATTTTGAACGGGTACACTGCTGTCCCGCGCGGGTAATCTTCGAGTGATTTCTTCAAACAGTGTGGTTTGCAACGCCTCGGTGCCGGCCATCATGGCTCGAGTGTAATCATTTTCGGCCTCCAGCAACGCCAGCACTTCTGGATCTGACCGCGTGTCATCCCGAATCCAATAAAATTCATCAACCCTGCGCATGTTGCCCTCGCCGAGGGGCGTGGCAACTTGTTTAGCAACGGGAGGCATCGGGGGCGCTTTAGTCACCACAGTCTCAGTGCTGCAGGCTGCGAGTAAACTTGTGAGGAAAAATAGAACGATTCGCTGCATTGACATGTGAATTCCTGTGTAAATTAAACGCGGGTCCTACAAAGTGGCTTTTTCTGCTCGTGGATGTGACCAGATTATTTTTGACAGAATGCCGAGAAAGCTGCCGCAAAGGCAGCACAGTAACACACTATCCTTGCGCTTAAATCTTGATCATTGGGTACATCGCCTGGTTTGTCTCATTGTCCTATCGGGAAATTTTTTCGCATCAGTAGATGAGCCCCAACCATCATCGGTCTTCTCGGGCCGTCAAGATTATCCCTAGCGATTTCTCTCTAAACGAATTGAGTAGTGGCTTGTCGAGACCCTAAAGCAACTGATTCAGTTATAAATTTTTAAGCCTTCAAGGTGAACCCATGACGATCGAGCGGAAAGCGGCGAACGCGTTGTCCAGTGGCGTCAAAGAGGGCATTTGCAACTGCCGGGGCAATTGGGGTGGTTGCCTGTTCTCCAACGCCCGTCGAGGGCG
>CALIKQ010000062.1 GCA_938017975.1 uncultured Pseudomonadales bacterium
AGTCCTGCTTTCCAAGAGATGTTGTGCGGTCTGTCGGGGATCTACACCCCAAAAATGGTACATGGTAAAGGCGGCGGTTATCGAAATGTCTCAGCCAAAGGCCAATTGGGTGGCTCGTACGGAGGTAACGACGAGTTTGCAGAATCCGAGGTTGAGCATCCGCTGATCAGAACGCATCCAGAGACCGGTCGCAAAAGTATTTACTGTAGTCGACCCCACACGCATCGGGTAAAGGGTTGGACCCGAGAAGAGAGCAAAGCAGTCATTGCCTTTCTCACGTCGCATCTGACTCAAGACCAATTTGTATCGCGTCTTCATTGGGCTCAAGGGACGCTCGCGATGTGGGATAACCGATGCTTGTTTCACAATGCGCTCAACGATTATCACGGTCATCGTCGTCACATGCATCGCGTTATTATTCGAGGCGAACGCCCCGAATAGAGCGTTGGCCTGGCACCGAATTCAAGCGAGGACTGAGTGACTCACTCAACTTTTGGCGCGAGGGTATTTAAGACCAATGTTATGTCATCCTCGGTTGTCGTCGGGTTGACAATGCAAAATCGAAGGACCGTCTCTCCCTTGTACTTGGTTGGCATTACGAAACCCTCACCGGTCTCCAGGAGCTCTTGACTCCAGCGCGTGTAATCGTCGTCTTCCCATCCCTGACGCTTAAAGACCACGATTGAGAGGTTGGGGGGCAAAATTCGTTCGCACCAAGGACTCGCATCAATCAATGTTGCTGCGGCCTGGGTCAATGCCAGTGTTTTCTCCACTGCATCCGCGTAGGTCTTTGTTCCGTGGGTTGCCAGGCTAAACCAAAACGGCAGACCTCGCGCGCGTCGCGACAAGTGATGGGCGTAGTCCGAGGGATTCCAAATTCCGTCATAGAGAACCTCTAAATAATCACCATGTTGCCTGTGGGCAGCCCGGGCATGTTCAGGTGCGCGGTAGATCAATGCGCAACAGTCGAGGGGTGCAAAAAGCCATTTGTGGGGGTCGACAATAAAGCTATCTGCTTTTTCTATACCCGCAAAGAGAGCTCGAACACTTGGCGCTGCAAGCGCCGCAGCTCCATAAGCGCCATCGACATGCAGCCAGATCGAGGATGCTTGGCAAAATTCGGCAATGCTCGATAAATCGTCGATCAAGCCCAAATTAGTGGTTCCGCTGGTGGCGACCACGGCGAAAATGCGGTCGCGATCGCTTTCTGATAGTGCGCTGACGGCCTGTGCTAGATCCGTACCGGTCATTACTTCTGGGCAGGGTACCGCTAGAATGTCTGCATCCATGACGTAAGCCGCTTGCTTTACTGAGGCATGAGCGCCTTCACTTGTGATGATCAAGCCTCGGGTTTGATCCAGCCGAGTTGCCTTGCGCCAAACGCTGCGAGCAGTGATAAGGGCGCTGAGGTTACCCGCAGTGCCACCGCTCACAAAAACACCACCTGCCTCTTGAGGAAACCCTGCTAAGTCAGCCAGCCATCGCAAAGCGTCATTTTCTGCCATCACCGCGCCAGCGGCCTCTAACCAAGATGTGCCGCAAATACTCGAGGCGCCTACCACGAGATCAAAGAGCGTTGCTGCTTCTGTTGGCGCGGCGGGAACAAAAGAGAAAAAACGAGGATGGTCCACTGATATACAGGCAGGCGCCAGGACATCAGTGAAGATTCGTAAGGCTTCGAGCCCCCCAAGGCCGTCGGCGGTAATGGTGTGACCTGCCATGGCTCTCAGGTCATGCTCTGACTTAGGTCCATCTAACGTGGGTGGGTTCATACGAATGCGCTCGACGGCATAGCGTAATATGGCCTGGGTGAGGACTTCAGTACTTTGGTCTTGTTGGTGCATAGTGAGACTCCTGCGGTGGACGGCGCCGGATAGTTGGATAGGGTAGTATAAGATGAAAATTAAAGGTCGTCGTAGATGACATTCAAGCGAAACTGCTGTCAGATTCTGGTGCGTCGGGCGGCCTTCATCGGAGTGAAATAATGCAGATCAGTGGAAAGGTGGTTGTCATAACTGGGGGTAGTGGCGGAATCGGACGCGCTATGGCGGAAAAGTTTTTAGGGAATGATGCTAAGGCAGTTGTTCTAGCCGATTTAGATCAATCAGCGGTCGAGCAGGCCGCACAAGCGCTCGGTTGTAGCGGTTTAGCCTGCGATGTGACCAACGAGGCTCAAGTGCAAACGCTGGTGGACTCGGTCATCGCGGAGCATGGTCAAATCGATTTATTTTGCTCCAACGCAGGAGCCGGTGGGCAGGGTGTTTTGACTGATGCCGAAAACGAAGTTTGGCAAAAACAGTGGGAGCTTCATGTGATGAGCCACGTCTATGCGGCCAGAGCCGTGTTGCCCGGTATGCTCGCACGTGGCGAAGGTTATCTTCTCAATACTGCCTCCGCCGCGGGGCTCCTTGCTGCGCTTGGTTCAGGGCCGTACTCGGTAACAAAAGCAGCCGCCGTTAAGCTTGCAGAGTTTCTAGCGATCACTCACGGCGATGAGGGTATTAAAGTCTCGGTGCTATGCCCACAGGGGGTTAATACTGCAATGGCGCCGCGCGGACTCGGCGATGGGCAGACTGATGGCATTATTGAGCCATCAGAGCTTGCCAGCTGTGTGATGGAGGCCATCGAGGATGAACGGTTCCATGTATTGCCACATCCTGAGGTTGAGGAATATGTCCGAAGAAAAGGCGATAACGTGGATCGCTGGTTGCTGGGTATGCGCCGATTACGAAGGCAGTCGATGGAACAAGCCGAGGGCTAAGAGAGTCCTTTTAACGGTTTTTTGTTGCGTAGCAGTGTGATCGGAATCATGAAAATCGGTAGTAACTTGAGGTAATGCATTGGCGAGAGTCGTTGTGCAAAATCCATACATTTGGCATCAAAACCGACAAAGATGCGTTGACGCCGGCGCTTCACGCCATCGAGAATGATGTCTGCAGCGCGGCTTGGATGCATTCCGTTATCACGAAAAAGTGTTGCCATTTCTTCTTGGCTGCCATTAACGCCAAGAAGTTTTCGGTCGGTAGCAATTTCTTCCTCATTAAAACGCGAGTTTGCGACGATATTGGTGCCGATATGCCCAGGATGTACGCAGTGCACAGAAAGACCGGTGCCGGCATATTCTCGAGCGAGGCCCTCGGTAAAGCCTCGTACGGCAAATTTCGTGGCGTGGTAGACGGATTGCTTGGCAACGGCAATCATGCCAAATATCGATGAGGTGTTGATCAGAGCTGCTTCGGGCTGCATCTTCAGGTAGGGCAGAAATGCTCGAGTTGCATTAACGACTCCATTGAGGTTGATGTTCATGACCCAGTCCCAGTCAGCCTCGCTCATATTTTCGAAATCAGCGCCGGCGGTTACACCGGCATTGTTAAATAGCATGTCAACTTTGCCATGCCGAGCGATGACTTGCTCGGGCAAGGCCTCAATGGCGGCTTTATCAGCCATGTCGAGTTCAAAACTTGAAACTGCAACGTTATGCTGTTGAACGAGCTTTTCTGTTTCTTTGAGGGTCTCAGGGTTTACATCACAAATCACGACGTCAGCGCCAGCTCGCGCCAGGAGGATAGCAAGGTATCTGCCCATGCCCGAACCAGCGCCGGTGATCACCGCGACTTTTTGTGCAAACGTTTTCATAGCCACTCCTTGTATTCAGTTAGGCAGTAAAGCGCACCTTCCGGGGTTCTGGCAAGTGGCTCAGCGCAGACTCGGAGCGTAAAGAGACGTACCCTTGAAATTTTGACATCAAAGTCGAGGCGGCCTTTGATCTTTCCGCTTAACAGATGGGCTGGTCATACTAGAGTAGCGTTGTCACGCAAGCTCAGAAAAAACCGAGGTTTAAAATCGGGCCCAGCAACTGGGCACTGACTACTCAACAGGTCGTATTGATCAGATGGCAATAAGGTTGTGATACGTGCGCTATTAAGACCAGCTTTGAGAGCTTAAACTGGCACACGACACATCTGCGAGGAATAGCTTGGATCAGGCTAGGCCAACCGAGGTAGCTGCAGTGGGCGGCGATGGGGTTACCTTGGTTCAAGATAGATGGCGAACGCAGAGGGGATGCGAATGACGATGATCTATCACTTGGCGCTGCGTGCCGATTGGCTTGCAGCAGTCGAAGCGAATCAAACTTATTATCCTCCCACTTTCGAGCAGGACGGAATGACCCATGCTGCTCCGGACATGGAAACTCTGATCAAAGTGGCGAACCAGTTTTATCGCAGCGCTGGCGGTCCGTGGTGCTTTTTAGCGATCAGCGTTGAGTACCTAAACCTTGCTGGCATTGAAGTGCGTTTTGAATCGGCCTCGGCGGTCGGCGATCGAGACGATCACTTTGTTGGTAGCGAGGCGGTCAGGTTTCCCCACATTTATGGGGGTATTCCTGAGCAGACAGTCGTGTATATTGGCTGGGTGGAGCAGGATCAAGCGGGCAGGTTTTTACCGCTCGTAACACCTGAGTAGAAATGTGAATGCTTTGCTGATGGGGTCCCAAGGAAGATGAAATGAAAACCGTAAATACCGATCAATATGCGTATTGGGATGGCGATGCGGGGCTCGTCTGGGTACGACACCAGATGCGCCTAGACCAACTAATGACCCCACTGACCCAGGTGCTCCTAGATGCGGTCGATAATGTTTCCAACCTGACGGTGCTCGATCTCGGTTGTGGCTGCGGTGACACGTCGCTGGCACTGGTCGAACGAGGCGCTCGTGTGTTGGGTGTGGATTTATCGAGCCCGATGCTGGCTCGGGCTCGAGATCGCACTGGTGATCTGCATAACCCCAGGTTCGTTCAGGCAGATGGCGCGACCTACAAGGTCGAGGAGCCGGTGGATCTTATTTTTTCTCGATTCGGCTCCATGTTTTTTCAATCTCCGGTCGAGGCCTTTACGCATTTGCGCGAGCAGCTCAAGCCTGGCGGTCGATTATTGTTAGGCTGCTGGCAGTCGCCTGCTGACAATCCTTGGATGTCTGTTGGAGGGCGCGCGATCGCGCCGTTTTTACCGTCAGGTGGCGCCGCCAATGATCCGCGTGCCCCCGGACCCTTCGCATTCAGTGACCCCATGTACGTCACGGATATTTTAACGGCCGCAGGGTTTCACGCGATTGAATTTGAATCAGTCCGCGAAACGCTGTTGGTTGCTGAGGATGTCGATGCGGCCGTCGATTTTCAATGTGAGCTTGGGCCCGCTGCCAGAGCTTTTAAGCAGTTGCCAAGGGATGTGGTTCAGGCAGCGTTGGGTGCCATGAAAAGTGCGCTGAGGCCTTTTGTAACAAACGTCGGCGTTGAGATGAGCGGCTCAATTTGGGCCATCAAAGCGGCGAATCCAGAACATTAAATACAGAGGGGCTCTGCCCACAGATCTTTTACCTTAAGGAGAATTCGATGGACTTGGATCAAGCAGTTTGTATTGTGACGGGATCCTCATCAGGGGTAGGCGCCGCTACGGCCAGGATGATGGCCGCCCGAGGGGCCCGAGTGGTGATTAATTATTCCCGGAGTGATTCGGCTGCATCGGAGGTAGCTGCAAGTATTGAGGCGATGGGTGGTGAGGTCTTGGTTTGCAAGGCTGATGTCAGTCGCGATGAGGATTGTCAGGCGATGGTGAGCCAGACCCTTGATAAATGGGGCCGTGTGGATGTCCTCGTGAACAACGCAGGAACGACGAAATTTGTAGCCCATGGTGATCTTGATGGTTTGGATGCTGAGGACTTTCAAAATATTTATGGCGTCAATGTCGTCGGTGCTTTTCAAATGGTGAGGGCCGCTGAAGCGCCATTAAAAGCTTCTGGAAATGCCGCGGTGGTGAATGTCGCGTCGATTGCGGGTGTGAAGGGCGTTGGGTCGTGTGTCGCCTATGCAGCTTCGAAAGGCGCGCTGATAACAATGACAATGTCTTTGGCGCGGGTTCTTGGACCCGAAATCAGGGTCAACGCAGTTTGCCCAGGTTTTATTGAAGGAGACTGGCTCGCTCAAGGTATGGGGCAAGCGGTTTATGATCGTTCCATTGCCCATCTGAGGGCCCAAACGCCGCTGCAAACAGTGTGTACCCCGGAGACTGTTGCAGAATCGATACTTTCTTTTGTGGATAGTCACTCGGTCGTGACCGGTCAGCATTTAGTGCTCGATGGCGGTCACTTGCTGCTGTAGCGCTGAGTCGCCAGAGCTTTTTGAATATTGCTTAAAAGGCCTTATTGTTCTGGAGCCCAGTTGAATCCGAAGCTTACCCGATTGTTGATGTTTTGCGCTGCCAACAGCGCTGATGCACGCTATAACTGTGTTCGACCGCAGGTTTTGTCCCTGATCTTATAAAAGGCTTGCCCGAGGATATGGGTCATAGCGGCAGGATTCGGCTCCCGGCAGATCTTATTTAAGATTGTGCTGAGCGGTTGTTCGGTCTGCTGCGCCTTGGAGGTCGAGCGCCTTGGGGTGCGCCCTTAGAAGTTCCTCGATGAGGACGCCCTTGTCGGGGTTTCGATTTGCTTTGTGATCGGGGTCGACTCGGGGTAGCACCTGATGCCGGTAACTGATGTTGGGGCTCAAATCCTTCGACTTCGATACGCTCTATGGGCTTTAGAATCAGTCGCTCAATATCCCTTAAGCAATCAATTTCATCAGCAGAGACGAGGGATACGGCATGACCGGCGCCTCCGGCTCGGGCTGTTCTACCAATCCGATGGACATAGTCTTCGGGAACGTTAGGCAGGTCAAAATTCACAACCCTTGGGAGGGCCGCGATGTCGATTCCCCGAGCTGCAATGTCGGTTGCAACCAATATGTCGATTCGCCCTTCCTTAAACCCAAGCAGCGCCTTGGTGCGTGCGTTCTGGCTCTTGTTGCCGTGAATGGCTTCTGCCTCAATACCCGCTTTCATCAAGAGTTTGACGAGCTTGTTAGCACCGTGCTTGGTACGACTAAAGACAAGCGCTTGATGCCACTGCTCAGAGCGAATTAAATGGATGAGTAATCCGGCTTTTGAGGACTTGTCGACTGGATGGATTGTTTGTTCGATGTTATCAGCCGTCGTGTTTCTTGGGGCGACGTCAATTTCCTTAGGATGATAGAGCATCGTTTTCGCGAGGGCTCGGATCGGGTCAGAAAAGGTGGCCGAAAACATCAATGTATGACGTTTTCGAGGCAGTTTGGCTTGTATCCTTTTGACATCAGGAACGAATCCCATATCCAGCATGCGATCCGCTTCGTCGAGTACGAAGGTCTGAACTTGATCTAGTTGAATAGCGTTTTGTCCTACGAGATCTAGCAAACGGCCCGGTGTGGCGACCAATAAGTCAACGCCGCTTCGGAGCTGCTTCATTTGAGGGTTGATGTTCACGCCGCCAAAAACGACCGCTGAGCGAACCTTTAAGTATTTGCTATAGTCTAAAATAGAGGCTTGAATTTGGGCTGCGAGCTCTCGAGTTGGCGTCAGAATGAGGACGTGGCAACGATTGGATGCAGGCTTTAGGTTAGCCTTTGCAAGGCGCTGCAAGATTGGTAATACAAACGCTGCTGTTTTTCCGGTGCCTGTTTGGGCTGATGCCATCAGATCACTGCCGTCCAGAACGACGGGAATCGCCTTCGCTTGAATAGTTGTTGCTTGTGTATATTCTTTGTCTTTCAGTGCCTCGCAGAGTTCTGGGATGAGGTTGAGTGTTTGAAATTGGGTCATGGTATTCCTTTGGCTAAATTACAGCGCAGCTTCGATGGCGCTGGGCACCTGCAGAGTTCAACGGATTTCGAAAAGTAATTTGCCCCTGGTGTTGGTCACGATCCGAAGTCATGGGATCTCGGATAGCGGTAGAGGGGGCTGATCGTTGCGTGCGGGCGCACCTTACGGCGTAGCGCGCTTTGGCGCAACCTTTTATTCGTAATAGAAAGGGCGTTGGCGAGGGAGCTGCATCCGCAGGCGACTCAATTAAACCGTCTCGTCGATGAGTCTTCCCACCATGTTATTGGTCGCCTTAGCAACCTCGGCGTTGGCGCGAAGGTTGTTTTCTGCATTGAGTCTCTCGGCCATTAGATCCGCAATGCTAGATCTGGAACGGTCATTGACCTGTCCAGCTGCGTTATAAGTCTCTATCTGAGCCCTCTGCCCGCCCGAGGTTTCCTGAGAGCGACTCGGCAACTCACCAGAGGATGTTTGCAGGGCGCGCGTTAATTCTTCGGCGGTCAACTCCTGACTGGTCTGGCTCGTGGTCGAAGTTGGGCTGGCTTTGGGAATAGCATCGGAAACCGACTGCGTGACGCGTTCAGTCGAGCGTTCAGCAATCCTTTGGGCCAAAAGATTAAGGCTTTCGCTGGCGGATTGAATACCAGCGTATGCAGGGGAGCTAACGTTCATGAAAACGAGTATAGCGCTTAAACTTTCTTTCGCAACTGAGTAAGATGCGGTTTGAAAGGCTGATATGCCCGCGCGGCGCAAAGAGAAGGAGCAAGGAATGTCAGGTCAGGGTCTAAGCCAACCTGATCCAGCAACGATGTTCTGCCTCGTGCGCGACCCACTTGATCGGCATTGGCTTCAACTCGATCGGCCGTTGACGGTTTTGACCGCTTCAACCTCTGACGAACTCGATACATTGATGGTAGAAATCGAGTCGGCGGCTGGTGAGGGGAACATAGTAGCGGGGTACATCGCTTATGAGGCCGCCCAAGCGTTTGATCCAGGTCTGAGCGTTCATAAAAGTTCCTCGCCGCTGGCTATATTTGGCGTTTTTGACCATTGGGAAGTGCTCAAGACGCTGCCGGTCGTGCGCCCCGGTATCGTTGACGTGCGCCCGGATATCTCAGAAGGAGATTACCTTGTAAGGATCGATAAGATAAAAAGATGGCTCCAAGGCGGGGAGAGCTATCAGGTGAATTTCACCCATCCCTTATTGGGTACTTATTTTGGTGATCCCCTCGACGTTTTCGCGCAACTCTACGATGCTCAACCAACGCCCTATGCGACCTATTTGGCCTTTGAGGAACAGGTGGTTGCCTCTGTGTCTCCGGAGCTCTTTTTTAAGCTTGAGGGTGACGTTATTTCAATGGAGCCAATGAAAGGCACTGCGCCCAGGGGTTTAAGTCCAGAGGCTGATGCTGAAAACGAGCAAATGCTCCGAACATCGCTTAAAGATCAAGCCGAAAACCTAATGATTGTAGACATGATCCGCAACGATCTTGGCAGAATCGCGCTCCCCGGCTCTATTAAAGTGACTGAACTTTTTAAGTTGCAAGCGCTGCCTACAGTGTGGCAACAAACATCCACCATCACAGCCGATACAAAGGCCGGTCTGCAAGAGATTTTGAAAGCACTATTCCCCTGCGCTTCGATCACTGGCGCCCCCAAACACCGTACGATGGAAATTATTAATGAGCTAGAATCGAGACCGCGTGGGGTCTATACCGGTGCGATTGGAGTGCTCCATGGACCTCGCTCGATGCGATTCAGTGTCGGTATTCGAACCCTTACATTATCTGCTGACGGCCGGGCTGAATTTGGTGTTGGAAGTGGGGTTGTGTGGGAGTCAACTGGACCGGGTGAGTGGCAAGAGAGTTTAGATAAAGCAAAAGTGCTTGAGGCCTTAAAGCCGCCTGAATTAATTGAGACCATGCGTTTCGACCCGGGTGCCGGTGTTTCGCTCTGGCCGCTTCACCTCGCGCGATTAGCGCGTTCTAGCCAAGTTTTTCAATACCCTTTTGATCCTCTGCAGGCGGCTAAGATGGTTGGCGCGATTGAATCCTCAGCCGCCCAAAGGCTTCGCCTTAAGCTCTCAAGTGAGGGTGAGTTGACCCTTGAATCTGGTCCTCTGCCGGATGTTCAGTCGGTTGTGAGGCTTGCAGTCGCAATGCAACCGGTGCACAGCCAGGGCATGTACCTGCGCCATAAGTCGACTCGTCGAGAAATTTACTCGGCAAGGATGGGTGCTCGCCCAGACGTTGACGACGTCGTGCTTTTTAACGAACGCGGCGAGATCACTGAAACCTGCATTTACAATGTTTATCTGGTCTTTGGTGATCAGTGGTTTACGCCAGCGCTGAAGTCTGGATTATTACCGGGGGTTTATAGACAAGACCTGATTGACCAAGGTCGCGTCACAGCCAGGGTGCTCCGTCTTGCCGATCTCTACGAAGCGGATCAAATCTTCGTTTCCAACGCAGTCCGTGGACTCATCGCTGCGGAACTGATCCTCCCCGTTTAATCGGCCCAATTCAGGCGCGCACCTTGCTCTGGAGCAGATGCGTCAAAGACCTTTGAATGCAATCCTGGAGCGCTCCACCCCTGTGCCGCTCAAGCGAAGGCTGGCGCTTTGTTTGGCTAAATTACGCATCAGCGCAGGATGTCTTTAGGACGCTGGGCTCGCTAGAAGCGCGTTGCGCTATTGGTGCGCGGCCGCTCATTTGTTCCCCCGCAGTCAGGCCTTAGCGTATTCGTTTTTGATCGGGCTTTGAGCTCAAAATGCGCTGCCTAAAGACGTCGTTTCAAAATCCGATATCTTTACGGTTCGTTGTCAGTCTTCGGTCTAAAAATTAAAAGAGATCCTGGCTAAGGTTGACGGCGCTTAAGCTATGATCCCAAAGCTTAGAACGAAGCCCAGCGTCAGCGCTGATCGCTGCTGCAGGTTTGAGTTTGCATTGGTCGTAGTAAGCGCCACTGGTCGTCTCAAGTTCAGGGTCGGCAGCGAGCATAATGCTTGTTTTTGCGCCTTCCTCCGGACTGATAAAAATAAGTCCTAGGAGTTTCCTTACGATCCATGGCATGTCTCGGACAATGTCGGTTGCAACGCCGCCGGGATGTAAAACATTGGATGTGACCGCCGTCTGTTTGAGTCTTTCTGCCAGCTCAAAAGCGAACAACACATTCGCCAGTTTAGATTGGCCGTAGGCCTTTTGGGCGCTATAGCGACCACCGCTGGCAAAGCTCTCAAAGTCGATTTGCCCTTTGTGATGGAGCATCGAGGAGACCGTAATGACTCGGCTGGGGCCTGTCTCAATCATCAGCGGCAGAAGCAATTGCGTCAGAAGGAAATGACTAAGATGATTTACGCCAATCTGCATTTCAAAACCTTGCTTCGTGGCTTGCGCTGTTGCAGGAAAGACTCCGGCATTATTAATGAGCACATCCAGTCGATCGTGTTGCTCTAGGTAAGCTGTCGCTAAACTACGGACGCTATCAAGGTCAGAGAGGTCAACGCTTAGATGGCTAGCCCCCTCACCTAACAGACTCAGTGCATCCTGAGATTTTCGTGTGTCTCGACTAGCGACAATGACCTCTGCGCCTTGGGCGATCAACGCTTTTGCTGTTTCAAGCCCGATGCCGCTGTTACCACCCGTGATGAGAACTTTTTTACCCTGCATGCTCGTTGCGTCCTTAGCTTTGACTTTCTTAGTTTTGCTGTCTCTTGTTTCTTCGACTCTGGCTTTTCGACCCCAGTTTTTCGACCTTAGCTTTTGTGACGATAGTTTCTTCGGCCGTAGTTAATTAGACGATAGTATCCTCCTCGATGGTGCCTCACAGAAAAGGATGAATGAACCAAATGGCATTCTTAAATCTTTGTTTGATTTGTACTCAACGCAATCGACCGTTGAAGTCTGAGTCTCGGCTGATCGAAGGTGTTGTCTTTAATTTTGTGCTTTTATCCCCTCTGAATTCGCCACATTCTGCGTCTAGCGTCTAGACCAACAAGTTGACTTTAACCTAATGCAGCACTATGTTTCAGGCAGTTTAATGATCTTAATTCTTTGAGGAAACGCTTATGAGTCAGCGGGTAAAAGTAGCCGGAGTCGGCATGATTCCATTCACTAAACCAGGTGCCAGTGACGACTATCCTGTGATGGGTGAGACCGCAGCCCGCTTGGCGCTCGAAGATGCTGGGCTTGATTACGGTTTGGTCCAGCAAGCCTATGTCGGTTATGTGTATGGCGATTCAACATCCGGACAGGCCGCGCTCTATGGTCTTGGGCTTACTGGTATTCCGATGGTCAACGTAAACAACAACTGCGCGACAGGTTCATCAGCATTGTTTTTGGCGCGCCAAGCAGTGGCTGCAGGCATTGTTGACTGTGCCTTGGCATTGGGTTTTGAACAAATGAACCCGGGAGCTTTGGGGGCTGCTTTTTCAGACCGACCGAGCCCATTGAAACGATTTTTTAAGGTACGTAAATCCATGCAGGGCGTGGATAAAAAGGCGCCGGACGCCGCCCAGTATTTTGGCGGTGCGGGTCAAGAGTATGCCGAGGAGTTTGGCACGCGAAATGAAACTTTCGCGAAAATATCTGAAAAGGCAAGGCAACACGCCGCCAACAATCCCTTTGCGGTTTTTCGTGAGCGATTGAGTGTCGATGAAATCATGAATTCGCCGCATATTTATGGCCCGCTGACGCGTTACCAGTGCTGTCCTCCGACTTGCGGTGCCGCGGCAGCTGTTATTTGCAGTGAAGATTTTGCCCGTCGTCATGGGCTCAACAATGCTATCACCATTAAAGCGCAAGCGATGACAACGGACTTTGAAAGTACGTTGCACGCTGAGTCACTTCGCAAGCTTGTGGGAGTGGATATGGCGAAAGCCGCCGCTGATCAGGTTTTTGAAGAGGCGGGTGTAGGGCCAGAGGATGTTCAGGTGGTTGAGCTCCATGACTGTTTTACCGCCAACGAGCTGTTGACCTACGAAGCCTTAAGTTTGACACCGAAAGGCACCGCTGAGCAGTTTATCTGGGATGGGGACAATACCTACGGTGGGCGTGTTGTGACAAATCCTTCGGGTGGACTGCTTTCAAAGGGACATCCCCTTGGAGCAACGGGTTTAGCGCAATGCGCTGAACTTGTCTGGCAGTTGCGAGGTGATGCCGGGGCGAGACAAGTCTCTGGCGCAAAGCATGGGTTGCAGCATAATTTGGGTTTGGGGGGCGCTTGTGTCGTCACGCTATACAGTGCGGATTAAGACTTTTGGTTGTTCCCTTGAGGCGCAGCGTTTGATTTTGAAGGCGCCGTCGTAATGCCAAAACTAACGAAGGACGAAGCAGAGGCTTTTTTAAGCGAACCCGGTATTCTGATGCGAATTGGCGTAGTGGAAGCCTCAGGCGCACCCCTGGTCACTCCGATTTGGTTTCTACACGAGGCGGGCGAGATCCTCTTTACACCTCGAGCGAAATCGGCTTGGTTTGCGGCTCTGCGGCGCGAGCCAAGAGTGTCGCTTTGTATTGACGAGGACGCGCTGCCTTATCGTAAGGTGCTTGTCTCGGGCATCGCGAAACTCGTGCATGATGTTGGGCGGGATACGGTTTGGCGAGATCAATACCACGCTATGGCGACAAAGTATGTCGGTGAACGCGGCGCCACCAAATATTTAGAAGATACAATCGATCAACCCCGGGGTTTGTACAGCGTGACCTTGAGTGAGGCGAGAGTAACGAGTTGGCGAATGCCGGTTTCAGGAGAGCCCGGCATGGGGATCTGGGCGAATCGCTACTACACGCCGGGCACCGATTTTTAGAATTGTTGGGTGGTCTGTTGATTGATCAGTGGACTGAGGTATTGTCTCAGATCCGGGGCCTGATCGAGACTTGGATTGCTCAGGAAAATAACTTGCCTTTCTTGAAGGTTCACCTGGGCAATGGCCGGCCCGTAGAAGGACCGAAACAGTTGTCTTAACCGTCCATTTTCGATGAAGCTCTGTAGTTGGCCTCTGAGTGTTAGCGCCAACGTTTTCTGATCTGGATGACAATAAATCTGTAGCGGCATGGGGTAATAGATGACTGACTGCGAGTCAATTTTGAGTGTTGAGGCAGTTGCAGCATACTGTTTAACCAGACTCACAACCTCGTTTGCCCCCAAAGCAAGATAGTCGGCGTCACCGCTCTCGACTGCAGAGAAACAAGCTTCAAGGTTTGAGAGTTTCAAGAGCTGGAAGCGATTCGCTTTGTAAATCGGTACATCTGACCAATCATGGGGCTGCGCGATGGTTGCAATCCGGTATGCTGCTTTGGACGCCTTTAGAAAATCTGCTGCGTTGTCCTTTCTGTAAACAGCGATTCGCGCTCCTAGGATGCCAAAATCGACGGGTTCGGAGATGATCAGCTTTGCGATGTTTTTAAATTTAGGATTGCCGGCGGTGGTGATCAAGACGTCAAAGCCGGCGTTAAAAATATTGGCCTCGTCCGCAATGGTCCTGCGCGGACTGTTGTCGGTCGTTACTCGATATCGATCTGAGAGTGAGGAACTGTCTATCAGCGCTTTCAGCAGCGCTTCTTCATAACCTTGGCGGATGCCGGATTTATTACCGTTCCAGTGCTTAATCCATTTCAGGGACATTGTTTGCATTATGATGGCTGTGTCGTTTTTGAATTAAAAGAGGCGTCCGCTTAAAAAAAATTGAGCAGCTCTGGGTTCATCCGCCAGAGAGTCAGATTCAGCACTCCTGCAAAGCCCACCCAAAGCGCGTAAGGCACCCACAGAAGGCTGATGCTTGGGCTAATGATAAAAGTTTCTCGGATGAGTGCGAGAATGAGTATGAAAAGCAGTGCGATATCAAGCAGTGCCAGGCCGCCCCATTGCCAACTGAAAAATAGGAACGACCAAAGTCCGTTGAACAGCAGGGAAGCGAAATAGATTCGGATGACGCGATGAGACAGCTGTTTTATCCTTCGCCAGATTAGCAATGCGGTTAAAGCCATTAAGCTGTACAGGAACGTCCAAACGGGACCGAAGAGCCACGCGGGTGGCGCCCATTCTGGCTGGCTTAAGGCGGAATAAAAGGAAGGTGCCTGGCTAGATCCCCAACCGCCGATTGCTGCGGTCAATACGGTCGAAACGAGGATAAAAATGGGCATCGCTGCGCCAGCTGTTTTCCAAATGTGAGCCTCAGAATCTGGCATAAGGGATGAGCATCGGGGTTGTTGCTTGATAGCGTGAATTGTCACCTGAGCGCTGTTGCTTGGCAAGGCGCTGGCTTGTGACTTGACCCCTCGGGAGAACGCGGATGAATTTGTTGACGGGACATGGCGTGAGTGCTTTAGTGTTTTGGAAATGTCGGAGCATTGCCATGGGCGAGCTTGAAGGTTAGGTCGCAATGGTTACCGGTGCAGGTCGCGGTATCGGCAGGGATGTTGCATAGGTGTTTGCGCGGGAAGGTGCCAAGGTCGTTGTGGCCAGCCGAACCCCAGCGACGGTCGATGCGGTTGTTGCGGAGATTCGGGGAGAGGGGTTTGAGGCCTTAGGCATCGCAACCGATGTGTCGAAAGAAGATCAAATTTTTGAGATGGTGGCTCTGACTGCAGAAGTTTATGGAACCGTGGATATTTTGATTAACAAGGCTCAGGGTTTTGGCACGGCGCAAAGCCCCGGGCGTCAACGATCCCAATGCCTATAGAAGATACCGATGATGAAGAATGGGACTACACCTTCCGAGCAGGTGCCTCAGCGACCCTTTGGGGCATGCAAGCCCTGTTTCCATCTATGAAAGCAGAGGGTGGGCGGATTGTTAACTTTGCATCCGGCTCAGGCAAGGGCGGTGAGTACGTTACAGGTATGACAATTATGCTCAATGGTGGTCGACACATGCCTTAGGGCGATGAAGGAGATGATGATGTTGCCTCAGTTCCCCGGTGTTTTTCAGTACGCCTATTATGTAGAAGATTTAGAGCAAGCTGCGCTCAGTTTTGCGTCGGTTTTGGGTGCGGGACCTTTCTTTCTAGCTCGGCATCACCGGACGGATCAATTCAGTTATCGTGGGCAGTCGGTGGAAGCCGACGTTTCCTACGCCTTTGGTTACGCAGGGGAGGCTCAGATCCAGTTAGTAGAGCAGCATGACGAGACACCTTCGATTTATCGAGATATGTATCCTGAGGGTTGTTTTGGGCTGCATCATGTTGCGAAGCTGGTCCCAGATTATGAGGCCGCAAAAGCCAGTCTCTATGCCCAAGGCTTTGAGATGGCCTGCGAGCTTTTTGCCGATGGCGTCTGGGCTGGCTATTTTGATACGCGGAGCCAATTGCACTGCTTCACTGAAATTCATTCGACCACTGATCGGATCCTGACGACATTTTCGCGTTGGAAGGTTGCCCATCAAGCTTTTTCACCAGGTATCGACGATGCTATTGTCGAGCACGTTTCAGGTTCCTGATCACAAGGGACTAAGCTGCCAAATAGGTTAATTTCTTTAACGCTTTGCGAGTAACTAAAATGACTCAAACGAACTCTGCTTATTTACCCGGCGACGATGCGACGCTTTTAGCCGCCTTACAAGATGTGAACACCCCAAACCTATTATTGGTGTTGGCGACGGTTACCGGCGACGACAAATGGCTCAAAGCGCCGTATCTGCCAGCCCCCATTGTGGCGCCTGAAGGCAGTTTGTTTCCGGATGACACTGGCGGCTTTAGCGAAGCATTGGTCGCTGAGATTCATGAGGCCGCGATCCGCATTTTAGGTGAGGTCAGAGATGGTCATCGGCCGTTGGGGATGGCACCGGATGTCGAGCGATTCCAGAGGATGTTGTCGATTTCAACTGCTGAACCCGTGGATTTGGGTACGGCAAAGATGCTGATGGAGGAGACGCGATTTACTGATCGCGATGTTCATTGGCAGCCGGCGCTGGAGGCGGCGCTCCAAGAAGCATCGACCCAAGATTTTCATGTCGTGATCGTGGGTGCCGGTATGTCGGGTCTCGGCACTGCAGCCAAGTTAAAACAGGCAGGGGTCCCCTTTACGTTGCTTGAAAAAAACGATGCCGTTGGAGGGACTTGGTATGAGAATCGTTACCCTGACTGTGGTGTAGATACGCCGAATCATTTTTATTCGTATTCTTTCCATCGAAACCCTGAATGGTCGGGCTATTTTTCCAAGCGTGATGAGCTCCATGCGTATTTTGAAGATTGTGCCGATGCCTTTGGCGTGCGTGACCATATAAAACTCAGTTGCTCGGTTCAAAAGATGGTGTTTGATCAAACGTTGGGTAAATGGCGTGTCTTCTATCAAGATGAATCAGGTCAATGCCATGAAATTGAAGCGCAGGCCGTGGTGAGTGCCGTTGGGCAATTGAATCGTCCCGCCATGCCAGACCTTGAGGGACTGTCCTCATTCGGCGGTAAAATGTGGCACTCTGCGAGATGGCAGGATGAGGATCTGACGGGCAAACGGGTGGGTGTGATCGGTACGGGATGCAGCAGTGTTCAATTGCTGCCCAAGACGGCCGAGAGAGCAGGCCACACCACTGTGTTCCAGCGCACGCCGCATTGGGTGGCGCCTGCCAGAGATTATTACAAGCCAGTCGAGCCTGGGTTGATTTGGGCTCTCAAACACATTCCTTTTTACGCAGAGTTTCATCGAGCGCGAATGATTTTGGTGTTTGGTGATCGCTCTTGGCCAGCGGTTGTGTCGGATCCAGACTGGGTGGATCAATCAGTATCGGTAAATGAAGCCAATCACGTGATGCGAGAGACGCTCATCGGGTTTATTCGCGAGGGGCTCGGTTCGAAGCAGGCGTATGCAGAAGATTGCATCCCGGATTTTCCGGTCTGGGGTAAGCGGTTGATTGTCGATAACGGATGGTACGAGACACTGGCGCGTGAGGACGTGACCTTGGTACCAAGAGGGATAGAGCGGGTGACTGCGACTGGTGTCGTAACCAACGACGGAGTCCATCATGATCTTGATATTCTGATTTTGGCTACAGGGTTTAAGTCTAATGAATTATTGTCACCGATCGAGGTTCTAGGGCTTGAAGGCCAAAGTTTGACCGAGGTTTGGGGTGATGCTGCAAATGCCTATAAAGGCACCGTTGTTCCAGGGTTTCCGAATTTATTTTGCTTGTATGGACCCAATACCAATATCGTGCACGGGGGCAGCATCATTTATCAAATCGAATGCCAAATTCACTACATGATGCAGTGCCTGGCTCTGATTGCTTCTGAGGAAGTACTGATCAATGTACGAGATTCAGTTAACGCCAAATACAACCGCGAGGTTCAAGCTCTGAGTCGGCAACTTGCGTGGGGGCATCCCAATGTCGAAAGTTGGTATAAAAATCAGGCCGGTCAGGTTGTTAACAATTCTCCTTTCAGCTTGCAAAAATTTTGGGAGGAAACTCACGACCTGAATCCTGCAGATTTTGATCTGATCGAGGTCTCGCTTTAATCGCTAAAGAAAGTCGAGTAGAACTGGGGCTACACTGACCACCAATAGGGCTGCTGCGCCACGGTTAAAGAGCATCAGCTTGCGTTCGGTATCAAGTTGACGTGCGATCAAAGCGCCAGAAAAAGCCCAGAGTAGCACCGACCCTAGGGTTACACAGAAAAACAGTGCGACCAAGATTAGAACCTCAGAGATGATGATTGTGCTGGTGTCTGTGTACGCTGAGATGGCTGAGATGATCACGACGACGCCTTTGGGGTTGATCCATTGAAAAAGAACCGCCTCGATAAAGCGCATCGGCCTTGCCAGGGTCCTCCGGTCTAGAGAATGACTTTCGGCGAGGCTGTAGGCGATGAAGAGAATAAAAACGAGCCCCAAGACTCTCAAGATGACCTGTAGCCCCGGCAGGGCAGTCAGTAGCCATCCTAAACCCAAGGCCGCGATGGTGACCAGCAAGGTAAACCCAGCGATGACGCCCAGCATATGAGGCAGTGTCTTTCTCCAGCCAAAATTGGCGCTGGAGGCTGCGAGCAACAGATTGTTTGGACCTGGCGTGAACGCGGCAACGGTCGCAAAAGTTGTCAGGGATATGAGTTCAGGAAGCTCCACGGCCCAGACCTTATCTCAAGGGCGATTGAATCGCAAAAAGAAAGGATATTGTGTCTAAGCGATCGCCACATCTTTAAGAAGGCATTTGGCGGGGATCATCACTGTGATCGAACGGAGCGTTGATTGTCTTGCAAACAGGGCCTGACTAAGCTCGTCGGGCAAGGTTTCGCCGGCGATGGTCAAATCCTGCCCGGACCGATCAGTCATGATGATGCAGGCGTCACCATGGGTGAGCTGATACGTAATGGGTATCTGGCACCAGGTAAAAGCGAGACTTTGTGGTGCTAGCTCAATGGTTTCCCAGCGTTGATCAATTGAGAAATATCTAAAATTCGCTGCTTCGCTTAAAAATTCATCGGCGCGCAGTAGGCTGGGTTGAAAAGAGACTCGACCAGAGTCAATGCGCAAGCCTAATTCGCCAAAGCGGGTCAAGATTTCTTCTTTAACCTGACCGGTCATTCCCGGTTGTTGGGCGCCAGCGTGCAGTGGTGTATGCGAATAGGGATCGGTAGGGAAAGCGCCGAACTCTTCTGGCGTTTTGTTGAAGCCGATTCCTGCTCTGATTCGATAATAATATTGTGCGAGCCGCGCAAGGACTGCGGGTTCTGCACCGCTGTCAAGCGCGTTGAAGTAGGTTTCTTGGACAGCAAGAAGCAATTTTCCGATCATATGCCAGTAGACACACCCAAGGCCTTCAAAGCTGAACATGCCGCCGGATCGGCCAGTAAATGCATGATGATTGAAAACGGATTCGTACAACACATGGATGGTTTGAACTTCTTGGTTGACATCACTGATGTCGTATTCCGGCAGAACTTGGCTGAGAATTTGATCGAGGACATCCCGATTGGTGCAGTCGGCGTGGAACCGCAATCGATCTGAACTCTCTGGCGCAATCAATCGATAATCATTGGCGGCAAGCATTTGACTGAACAGTGCAATTGAGTCTGCCTCTGAACGCGGGAAATGGTTTTTATCAAGAAAGCTTGTCAAGGCTCTATCAGGATAGAGCATGAAGGTCTGCTGATCCTCTCGATACATGTCACTGTCGAACAATGCCGAAAGCAGTTCGATAGATTCTTCTGGCGATAGAGATTGAGCGCTGAGCGCGGAAACCTGACCTTCAAGCATCGGGTAAAGCGTATCGACTTGTGCTTGATCGCCCACAGCATTTAGTAGGTTATAGGTATGATAGAGTCGATCACGCCTTCGATTATTGGTAAGCGTGCCGTCAAAAATTTGAACTGCGTTTTCTAGGAGACTGTCGATTTCAGCGTATTGAAACGGCGCTTGCTCCAAATCGGTCGCTTGGTAGATGACTGAGCGGTACTCGCTTGCTGCGTTGCCTAGGGCCGCCATGAAATCATAGCGCTGTTGTGGGTTTATGGGCCCTTGATTGAGCGAATGCACAATCTCTTTGAGAATGTTGCTGGTGCGTTCGAGCCATTGTCCGACGGGAATCGTTAAATTGAAGGAATCTTGGTGATCCGTAATCAATGACCGCAGGAATTGACTGTATCGCCTGAGGTAACTGAGGGTTACCAGTGACAGCCCTGATCCCACCAATGCATTGTTACCGTCATTCCATTCGGGTCTCTGGGTGTTCAGCCAGATGCCACCGTCGACAACCAGATTAGAGATTTTGGTCAAAAGCGGAACCAAAAGTTTCTCGAGTAATGTGGCCTGATAGACTTCGCCGCTATTGGTCAGCCAGAGTTTTCCATCAGCGCCAAGTCTTTCGACCTCGCGATCTATCTGAACTGCCAATTCAGCATCGAAAATCACCGTATCTTTAGGATCTTTAACAATCTCGTTAAAGGGCTTTATGCGGTAGGGTACATTGGCATAAGCAAAGGTGGACTGCTTGAGCATTGAGGCGAGCTTGCCCGGGTGAAAAGCATTAGACAGTTCGAGAAACTTAAGCAAATAAATGATCTGATGATCACCCCAGTAGCCGATGTAGCTCCAAGGATCTTCAATGTCTTCGATTTCCCAATCGATGCCTTCGTGCGTGACCCTGTAGGGATTGTAGCCATCCAAGGTTGATGCATTTACGAATTTGGCGATCATATGCTCGATGAATTCAGGAAAGCTGAAAGATAAGGCTTCCCAGTTTTGGAAAATGTCGCGCCAGTTGCCGGCATAAGCGAGTAGCCGCCTACCATTCTCCTCTTTTATCTTGATCTCAAAATGGTTCCAGGGTCGAGAGGGGTCGCCATGACGTCGACCAAAGGAGATCGGTAGATATTCTTGTGCCAAGCGCTGCAATTGCTTGCTGCCTTTGGTGTCGACAATGGCCATGAGCTCGGCTCGACTGAGAGTTTCTGAACAATCTTGGAGCAGTGTTTCAGCCTCAAGCACCAGCGGCCTGTTAAAAGTTTTGAGCGAAGTCAGAAAGTCCGACTTATGGATCATGTATTGATCGATCAGAGTGCCGCCACGCATGATGTTGAACAAGGCATTCGCGTAGTGGTGGGTCGTCACCTTCTCGTCAGTGCTGCGCTGTAAGCCGTCGCTGCCGGCGACTAATTCGGCGAGCGCCTGTTGGCCCTGCTCGATATCTTCTTGGATTGTCTTTTCGAAGGCGTCGGTCTTGCTTAAGCGAGTTTGAAGTGCTTGAACCTGTTGCTGAGTCAATTGAACGTCGGCAATGGTCGCCCACTCCGCGGGCTCATTGGGACGGACGGTGATCGATGCCTGTGAGAAGTAGAGCCCCCTGACACCTCGCGTGCTCAGCACTTGCTGGACCGACTCGCCCGCCAAAAATTGATCGACCTGCTGTTGCGAGATCAGAGGGACAGAGTTGGTTAACCCTACATTAAAGACCGTGTTCGCGCGCAGAGACTCATTGGCTTGCGCTCGATCTGAGATGGCTGAATAAAGCGAAAAGGTCGCAAGGCCGGTTGGCAAATCCAACTCGCTCCGCTTGTATGCATCAACCAGATTGCTCGACGTCTCTTGAAGCGTTCGGGGCGTATTGGCAGGCAGAATATTTTGGATCCCGCTAATCAGGTCGAGCGTAACGGGTGTTCGGCCCTGATTGATCAGTGTCGAACTTGCCACAAAACCAAACTGCTCGCTGGTCGTCCAGGTTAGGCGATAGGTGAGGTTTAGGTCGTGACGCGTTTCCTCGAAGCAAATTCGAGAACCGAGCAGGTTTTTATAAATGTTTCTACTGCATTGACCTTGCCAAGGACTTCGATGAAAAAAAGGCGCCCAAAGCTGGCTCTGACCGCCGGTGCCAACTTTGAGATAAGTGAGCGCGCCGGTGTGCTGATTGCTTTCGTGGATTTTATCTACAGGAAGATATGGAAACAGCGCAAACTCCGGTGCGACCCGGCCGGCGGTGAGGCCGGTTGTTGAAGAAATGAAGAGCCAGTGGTCGTCTCGCGATGCGAGACTGACGAAAAATGGTGAGAGAGAATCTATGTCTCGGATGAGGTAGTGCCGCTCTCCATCAAGAGAGACAAACTCTTCGGATTCGTTGAAGGTCTCAGCGTTATGTATCTTCAGTTGTGGCATGAAACGCATCCGTCATGGTTCTACACAAATCCGATTTCGGCGGATTAGAACGGCTCTTGGCTCCCCAGCAAAAATTTGAAAAACAAATCTAAACGTGGGGCGGCGCTTAGGGCAGAGCCCTCTGATCAGGTGTTCTGGTCAGGACCATGGCGATGAAATCTCAGGCGCGCAGGACTGTCAACGTCAAATGCGCTGAAGTGGGTGACCTGTGAGTGCAACTGGGCGAATGCGTTTTGGCACGCGCGAAAGCAAGCCATGACGAGGTTAAGTCGGTCGTTAAGCCCAGATTGTTCATTTCAGTGATGTGGACTTTGAAGGGGCTTTAGAACGCCGTTTGTGGTCAGCCGCCGGTGTCCTTTCGGGCAAGTTTAGCAACGCTTACCCGCCGCTCGTCGTTCTCAATCGCCGAATTTGGTAGCAGTCCATTCATTGACCCTGTAACAGGAGGATGAAATAATGACAACGTTGTCAAAACTAGGGGCTGGCTGTTCTTCGCGATAGCGGCCCAGCCGCTAGTGAGCGATGGCGCTTTCTCAATAGAAGTCCTCAGCTTGACTAGGGTCAGACTGCATGGTGGAAAAAATCACGAAAGCGATAGCCCTCAGAGTGCTTGCAACGAAAGGCGAGATTTTCAGACTAATTTGGTCCAAAGTGTCTCTCATCAGACTGACGACTCGGTTAGATGCTCGACGAGAAACGAATATGCCATGAATAGCCAAGCGACTCCTCATCCTCAACCCAAGCCAAAAGCGCCCACCATATTCGATGTGGCTAAGCTCGCGGGCGTTTCGATTAAAACGGTCTCCCGGGTTATCAATCTGGAAAGCAATGTTCGACCTTCTACCCGGGAGAAGGTCGAAGCGGCTGTTGAAGCCCTTGATTATCGTCCTAACGCGGCCGCCCGGGTGCTCTCAGGAAAACGCTTTTATGTCATCGGGCTCATCTACGAGAACCCGAATGAATTTAGCTATATGCAAAAAGTGTTAAATGGCGCCCTGAAGGCTTGTGAGGCAGGGGGGTACACGTTGTTATTGCTGCCGTTAACCCTGCCTAACCCAGATTTGATTGACGACGTGCAGCGCTTTGTCTCTCAATCTCGGCTAGATGGCGTTGTATTGCCTGCACCCCTTGGTGACTTTTCTGAAATCCAGCGGCTCCTCAACGAATTGGAGATACCCTTTGCTAGGATAACTCCGAAAACCGGTGCCGAAGATGATCTCAGTGTCCAGTGTCATGATGAGCAAGCAAGCTTTGATGTCACACAGTTTTTAATCGAGCAAGGTCATCGCCGGTTGGGCTTTATCAAGGGGGACCCGATTCATGGAGCGACCGAGCATCGATATCGTGGTTATATCCGCGCGCTTCAGGTTGCAGGTATTGGTTTACGCAGTGAGTTCGTTCGAGACGGGATGTTTAGCTTTGAGTCTGGCAAAACGGCGGCAAGAGCACTCCTCGATCTGCGTGAGCCACCAACGGCCATTGTTGCTAGTAACGATGATATGGCTGCCGGCACAATATTTGAAGCTCGGGAGCGTGGACTCAGTATCCCCGGCGATTTATCCGTTGTTGGATTTGATGATACACCGATTGCCTCGCATATCTGGCCGCCGCTTACGACAGTCCGTCAACCCATTGTAGAGATGGCAGAGTCGGTTACGAGTCTGTTGATTCGTAAACTCAAGGGCGAGCAGGTTGAACCACTTGATCAGCCTTTTGCCTGTCACGTCGTCACGCGCGCTTCAACGGGAGAAAGGGCGGTACAAGATGATCTGGAATAATGCTTGTTTTCAACAGGGGCATAAATCGCGGGTTTCGAGCCTATTTGCGATCGCTGGTCGATGGTTCCAGCGGGCCAGGTTTGGGTCGATCTTGTTGGTCGCTCCCTTCGGAATAAGCTTGGTTGGTTGTGATCAGGTAAAAATTGGCCTCGAGGGTCCGAGTCAGGTTCAAATCGTCGGTCAATCCGGTCGATATCAAATGCTGCGAAACGGTGTGGCTTATCGTCCGGTGGGGGCTGGGTCAGTCCCTGGCGAACTGGAGAGCTTGAAAGCACACGGTGCAAACTCGATTCGTACCTGGCATGTCGGAGACGGCCGTATTCTGGATGAAGCCCACGCTCTGGGGCTGACCGTTTCTTTATGTCTTGATGTGGGGCGAGAGCGATTGGGGTTTGATTACGATGATGCCGATGCCGTTTCCCGGCAGTTGGAAGGGTTTCGTCAAACCGTGCGAGGAGTAAAAGATCACCCAGCGCTGCTAACTTGGATTATTGGCAATGAGCTGAATATTGAATCGACCAATCCAAAGGTGTGGGATGCGGTCAACGATATAGCACTCATGATTAAGGCGGAGGATCCAAACCACCCCGTGACCACAGCGCTTGCTGGGCTTGGGTTAAAGGAGGTGCGATACCTCAAACAAAGGGCGCCGGCGCTTGATTTTATTAGCGCTCAGGTTTACGGCGGCATCGGTGGTCTCGCTCAAGCTATGGATCGCGTCGGACTCGATAAGCCACTGATGGTCACTGAGTGGGGCACGAAAGGGCATTGGGAAACACCATCGACGCAATGGGGCGCGCCTCTTGAGCTGAGCAGCGCGCTCAAGGCGGAGCATTACATCTCTGGTTATCAGCAAGTTCTGGTTCCAAATGCAGAACGCATTATTGGCTCCTACGCGTTCTTGTGGGGACAAAAGCAAGAACGAACGCCGACTTGGTATGGAACCCTGACGCCATCGGGGCATCGGACAGAGGCTGCGGACGCGCTCTATTTCTTATGGCAAGGCCGTTGGCCCGACAATCGGGCACCTCGCGTGTCAGAGTTAACGGTCAACGGGCGCAGGCCCGAGTCGAGCCTGCGCGTGCAGGCCGGCCAAAGGCTTGAGGCAAAAGTAAAGGTTTTAGACAGAGAAGCAGACCGACTTACCTTGACCTGGGTCGTTCGTCCTGAGAGTCAAGCTAAGCAGGTTGGAGGCGATCTCGAGCGCGTACCGCCAGTAATACCGGATCTTTTGAAAACGGTTGAAGGTGCGCGAGCAGTCTTATCAGCGCCGGCTGAACCTGGGGCTTATCGATTGTTCGTGCATGTTGAAGATGCAGCCAGCGGCGTTGGACATGCTAATTTCCCGTTTTACGTGCGTTGAGTGGCGAGCATTAGCCTCGGGGTTTGATTTGATCCATTCGGGCGGGAAGGAGAAGATGGATGCGCGTAAAACAGAAAGGTGGTGCGTGCAGCACCTCGATAAACGATTTTGAAGAACGGTAGAACAGCTAGAACGGGCGTTGCGATGAACAAATTAGAACAACTTAAATCGATGACAGATGTTGTCGCTGACACGGGAGACATCGAGGCGATCGCGCGTTATCAACCGATTGATGCCACCACAAATCCCTCACTGCTGTTGAAGGCCGCGGGAATGAGTCAATACGCGCATTATTTAGATTCGGCCCGCACTGTCGCACGCCGGGCCTCCGATCAGCAATCGGTTTGCTTGCAGCAGGCTTGCCGCCAGTTTGCCGTGGACATTGGCTGCGAAATTTTGAGCTTGATCCCAGGCCGTGTTTCATCTGAAGTCGATGCTCGACTTTCATTTGATACCGATCAGACGGTTGCTCAGGCCATGCGGCTGATCGAAGCGTTTGATGATCGCGGCATCTCGTCGGATCGAATCCTGATAAAGATTGCGAGTACCTGGGAAGGCATCGAAGCTGCGCGCCAACTTGAGCGTAAGGGTATCCAATGCAATCTCACACTGCTCTTTGGTTTTGCCCAGGCCGCCGCCTGCGCGGATGCTGGGGTTTATTTGATCTCTCCTTTTGTTGGAAGAATACTCGACTGGTACCGCGCCAAGACCGGCGAGGCCTACTCGAGTGAAACCGATCCCGGAGTTGTCTCGGTACGTCGAATTTATCGTTATTACAAAGCTGAGCGGTACCAGACTGTGGTAATGGGCGCGAGTTTTAGAAATACAGGAGAGATCGAAGCCTTGGCAGGGTGTGATCGTTTGACGATCAGCCCGGAGCTGCTGAAGGCTTTAGAGGAGGATGGGGGACAGTTAGCGCGAAAACTTAAACCGGATGGTCACAGTGATGATCGCCGCGCAGTTCAGAGTGAGGGATCATTCCGTTGGGCGCTTAATGAGGACCCGATGGCAACTGAGAAGCTCGCTGAGGGGATCCGAAATTTTGCGGCGGACCAAGTCAAGCTTGAACAGTTGCTCTTGCAGGGTTCCGAACCCGCTTGACTCACGGCGGAGCGCTTCAGAGATGCTGACGCGACCAGATTGCAGCGTTGGCAAATCGTCTGTGTCAGCGCTTTACGGAGAGCTCCAAGCAGATGCTGTCTCCACGCGCCATAATGCCATCGACTCAGATAGCTGGGTCACTGAGAATTAGCTTCGCCCTTAAGAGACTAATGCATGAGGTGTTCCTTGAGCGCAATGAGTAATCTGCTGGTCGAAGTAAAGGCTGATTCAGCGCCCTCTAATCCGAACCAGTCACCGCACGCCCCGAGTTGTAGATCTGGCTCGATCCAGAACGGGATTGCCGCAGGTTGCTCGACCTTCGCATAACGCCAACGGTGAAGTATCCCTTGGGTGATCTCTAGATCGTCTAGAGATTTGACAGCTTGCTCGATCTGGGATTTGGACTGGTCGAGCGGTTGCTCTAAATGAGCCTTGGCCCAATCGCGCTGGGTGTGGATAACCACAGGATTGCCAGGTAAACGCCCGAAACGACTGCTCATAAGGATAATTTGGTCAACAATTGGATCATTGCAGATGGCCATCTGCCATTTCGCGCGATGATGAGTGGTAGTGGCAAGAAGCGTTAAACCGGGCGCGTAGGTCACGCCAAGCTCAGGCAGAAAAGGCGCAAGAATTCCCTCAGATTGAGGAGCAGGTGCCGTTGATAGAACCCAGTCAAAAGGTCCCTGTAGACTGTTGTTGGTGGTTAAAAACCAGTTTCCAGCTGCGCCTGTGATACCGAGAACTTCTGTTTCAGTTAAAAGCAGATTGGGGTTGATGAGATCGTTGAGCCAGGCCTTCATGTTCGGTTGGCCGATGAGGTGGGGTTCAAACCAGAGTCGCTTATAGGATTTCTGATGACGATGTAGTGTCGAAATTGTGGGCGTCCAATCGACAATCGATCCTGAGGCTCTCGCGGGTTCTAAAAATTGCTGGAATTCGGGCGTCCGCGCTGTGAAATAGGGCGCACCGTGATCCCATGCCAGGTTATCTTGCCTTCGGGTGGCCAGTCTGCCACCGGCGCCTCTGGATTTCTCGAGGACTGTCACTGAATGGTCAGATTGTAGGTGGTGGCTTAACACCGCGCCAGATAAACCAGCGCCAATAATAGCGATGTTCAAGGCGGCGTATTCTCCGAGTCACCATAGCGTCGAATCCTGGGTGCGAGATCTGCGATGGCTAGCGGAACCCCCCGGGCTTTGCATTGGTTCATTGGTTCAAGTCTGCCCTTTTAATTTTTAAAAGGGCGTAACAGGGCATGGCAGCCACCAGCAGAATAAATCCGTAGTACACCGTTTCTGCTCCAGCGCCGATGATGACCAATAAGGCGTATAAAAAAGCGAGTGTCGCAGTAACAATTTTTTTCCGAGCCCCTGGCTGATCCCGGGCGAGCAACATCGCAGTCACGGCGGCGAAGGCCAGTGGAATGAGTGTGGTGAGCGTTGATAAGAGAATCATCATGTTGAACGCCTCGACCAGGCTTTTTGAATAGTTCATGAGGACCAAAAGGCTTGCAAGGGCGCCGGACACAATCATCGCGCTCGCGGGGGTCCCACCGGCATTGAGGCGGTGCAACTGGCCCGGAAACAACCCGTCTAGGGAAATGGCGCGCACCAGTTGCCCTGAAAGTAGAATCTGGGTGTTGAGGGCGCCAAAGGTTGCCATAATGGCGCCTGCAGCGATGATTCCCGCACCCGATCGCCCTAGCACCGCGACGGATGCATCGGCGAAGGGCGCGTTGGAATTCGCCAAGACGTCGGCGGGCAATAATAAAATGACACCGAGATAAGCGATTAGATAAATCCCGAGTACTGTGAGCGTGCCTGTCAACAAAATCTTAGGGATTAAGCGTCCCGGATCCTTCATATCTTCGGCCGGCACTGTTGCCCCCTCGAGCCCAACGAAGGCCCACATAACCAACGTTACACTGGTCGCGATAGCTGCGAAATAAGACCCACCCATGGGGTTAATATCAGGTAGGTGGTCTGAGTTACCCCCATAAATTCCAAGTCCCCCGACCAGCAATAGAGGCAGAATTTTCAACAGGGTTGTCACAAGCTGGACTTGCCCTGACGCTGCAACGGAGCGGCTATTGATGTAGACCAAAAACCAAATAATCGCGAGGGTCACTGTGGCGGAACCTGCGGCACTTGTCCCGAGTCGGGGAAAGAAAAAAGACAGGTAGCCAACGCAGGCAACACTGATTGCTGCGGTTGCCGCCCAAATGGCGATCCAATAACCCCACCCAATCCAGAAACCAATAAAATCACCCATCCCAGCGCGAGCGTAGGCATAGGGTCCCCCGATTACAGGCAAGGCTCGAGAAAGGTCTGAAAGCATCAACGTTAAGATAAGTGCGCCGCATCCAGCAATGAACCAGCCGGCAAATCCCATGAGACCAAAAGGCGCGAGCAAAGCAGGCAACATAAAAATGCCCGATCCAATGGTGCCGCCAACCACAATGGCCCATCCTCGCCAGAAACCTAGCGCTTTGGGGGTAGGGGATGTAGAAATTTTGATTGAAGGATCGTTGATGAGACTTGCCTCGATGGGTTAGTGAATACGCTTCGCTCAGTTGCCTTCCTACCTTACAGGAGTGATCTCAAGATGTTCACCCCTGGGAGGTTCAAACGCAAATATGACCAGTGATATAGCGCATGAGGATCGTTAATTCGACACAGACCCTGCTTTGCAGCACTATTTGGTCATAGCGTCTTAATCAAGGGCCTATAAAAGCAGTGGAGAGGAATGTGATTAAACAAATTGTTTTTTTGAAACGGCGGGCTGACTTAGAGTTGTCAGAGTTCAAGGCCTATTATGAAAGTCATCATCGGAAAATTGGTGAGCGTGTCTTGAGTGGTTACGTAACAAAATACCTGCGGCGTTATTTGGTACCTTTAGGCGCTGAGAATCCGGGAGAGTTTGGTTTTGATGTGATGACGGAGATGTGGTTCCCTGATGAGGCGGCGCAAAAAGCGTGTATGCAGCATTTGAGCGATCCCGAGATCCAAGAGGAGATTGCGATTGATGAGGCTAAGTTATTCGAGCCGGGTACAAAATGGGGATGCACTGTATCCGAAGTCGAGTCATCCATGCCCTAGGCCCAATCGTATCGCAACCCGTCAGTGCCGCCAGACCGAGGCTCATCGAATGCGGCCTTAATCGCGTCGTCGATACAATAACTGACGATTCTTGGCCAGCTGAACCTCGAGCCCGACCCAGCGTCCCTGTCTGTCATACAGCACAATGATCGGAGCTTCGTCGTCAGAATGACGCGCAATTTCTATGCGTTGATAGATCGCTTTGTTGTTCACGGGATTGTCCAGCAGTCGAATTGATACAGCGGATAGCTCGCCGGTTTGACCATTTATCAGTGATTTTTGTGCGCTGAGCTCGGGTCGCCAATAGGCGTAGCTCCAAAGACAAGGCGTGTCTGTACGAGCGTGGACCTGATTGCCTGAGTTTGAAGTGACTACGTAGCGTTCTGGGGATGATTCGACCGTGGTAATGGTCAGCTCCCGGCCTGTTTCAGTACGCGCCTCATAATCTGATAAACACCCGTCTTCCCAGCGCTCCTTGTGTTGATGCTGGTATCGAAAGACTTCAACGCCAAAAAATTTCACGCGATAGTCTGCGGCGCCTTCAAGGGTTTGGATATCTTCGCTCAAATGGGTCAGGGTGAAAGAGTGCTCGCCAATCACCTTGTCATTGAGCAGAACATCAAAATGGTAGCGTGTGCTTCCGTGATCAGGCGATTGAGCAACCGCCTGAAGAGATGGGTAGACGGTGATGAGGAATCCAAAGAAGAAATAGGCTAAGGCTGCGCTTACAATATGCATGGTGTCTTTACGACCTAATGAAGCGGGCAGACCAATCGAAGCATGCGCTTTTGGTCTCTTGTCACGAGCGCCGTGCAATTGGCAGGGCACTGCAATGCCCACTGTTTGATTGACCTTGCTCCGACCGAGCTTGGCGGGCGATTTGAAGCAACGCTCTCGCAAAATGATCAGCAGAATTCAGGCGTTGTGTGATCTTTTGTTACCGATCCTCAACAACCGATAAGACTAGTCATAGAGATAGCTGATTTCGTCATTCACGAAAGTGTATCTAGGGTGCTTGTACCAGCCATAGAGCAACGCATGTCTTGGTTCTTTGTGAACCTTGCTGCGAAAGACCCTGAGCGCACCATCAACCGGTTCAAGCCAAAAATCCATGTCGTAAACTTTTTCCGGGTGGTCTTTCAGGTGGAAGTCTGTGCAGGCGAAGTAGACAGTTTCACTGATTTGACGAACGGGGTCGTGAATCTGCATAAATTTCAAGATAAGGCGCTCGCCTGTTTTATCGTCAACAACCGCCCAATCCCCTTCGCTATTCACAATTTCGGCAATGTGAAGTTGCATCGCGGATTTGATGTCTTCGGCGTAATACTGAGGCGTCTTTGCGTTTTCAGCACGCAGGGGCATGATGACAATGCAAGACGTCGTCAGAATGATGCACGTGGTCACGGCCGCTGCAGAAAGCCCATTGAGTCTCGCGCGAATTCGCGCGCGCAAACGCCGGACCTCAAGAGCCTGAAAAACCATGGGCGCCCGGCTTGGTCTTTCAGTGCTTAGGCTTGCTGGCCGCGGCTGAACCGCCGTGCTCGCTGCTGCCTTTCTTAGGCGCGGCTGAACCGCCGTGCTCGCTACTGCCTTTCTTCGGCGCAGCGCTGCCACCATGCTCACTGGTTGCTTTCTCTGGTGCCGCGCTACCGCCGTGCTCGCTGGCTTTTTCCGGCGCAGCTGAGCCGCCGTGCTCTTGTTTTGCCTTTTCTGGCGCAGCGCTGCCGCCATGTTCTGCTGCGGTTAATAGGCCTGGAATCATAAAGCTTAAGAAGATTAGGATGCGCATTTTGAGGTTCTCTTATTGTTTTAGGCGTGAATGTTGTCGAACCCTAAGACGTTAACAGAAAGGTGATGCGCTCAGCGAGCATTATTACCAATTTGCTTTAAACGATGGCGCGGCAGCTGATGCGCAAAAGACCAGTCTATGACCTCAGTGCGAATTCAACCTTTGGGGGTCCTCAGAGAGCGACTGAGCTGGAGGTTAGACTGTTTCATCGGCTCGCTTAGCCAATTGATCAAAGACATTGAGCGTGCTCTGTCGTCAGGCAAGCCGAACTGGCAGGCTAAAATCTCGGCCCCCTTAAGGCGCGCTGCTTCGGTTCGAAACAACTTGTCCCAGATGCTAAAGATCGTTGAAAAATTGGCATCGCCGTATTGACGGAGCACTAAGTGATGAGTGGCGTGGAAACGTGGTGTGACGATTATGGGGTTCAGCCGTGCTTCGATCGCATCTGGGAGATCCCAGTTGCTGTGATGGCCCTGGGCGCACAGACTCACCATGGCTTCAAACAAAAACCAGGCGATCGCCGAGGGCCCCCAGATTAAAACCCAGCTGGCTTTGGCAAGGGCGGATAATAAGAGTTCTCCCGGATGAAATCGCAAAGCAGTCGTCACATCCATCTCGGTATCGCTATGATGCGCTTTGTGAAAACGCCACAGAAATGACACACGATGATTGGCTCGGTGCCAGAAGTAATCGAAGGCATCAAGAACAATCATTGATATAACAAACTCGAGCCATCCGGTGAGGCCAAGCCAGCGAGCGATACCCCAACCTTGCTGCTCGACATAGACCAGCCAGGCCAGCATTGGAACAAAAGTTAAGACGCGAACAAGCACAGTATTAATGCCCGCAATGGTCCCGTGGACGCCTAGGCGATAAATTTTTGGCTGGATTTGGGGGTGAGCAGATGCGAAGTGTTCAAGAGCTAGGAAGAATCCAAAGCCTGCAATGAAAACGATGAGTTTACCTGTATCAAGATCTAAATCCATTTGAGGGCAATCAACGTCTGAATCTCCTTAGGTTTGTATCACGTGCTTCAGCGGACCACAAATCCTTGGTTTTTGTCGCTTGCTGGTGAGTCCTGCTCAAGGTGCTGAGAACCTGAGCAATTTCTCATTACAATATTTTTTAGGTAATGAATTACCATTCTGGCTAGTGCGCTTGCTTGATCAAACAGCAAGACATTCAAAACGATCAGTGCTTTGCCCAAAACAGCAGGATGATGACATTGCATTTAGGGCGCTGCTGTTTCGAAGCGGTTTTGACAGCGGAATGACTTAAAGCTGGGCTACCGAGCGTCTGACGGCAGCGCCCAATGGCATGTAAATTTCGGTACTTGAGCCTGGTTGATCGATGGCTTAAATAGTTGGCACTCCAGTCTCGCCGCTTTAATTGCGTGGTTTATGCAATCTTGATAAGGTTCGCGGCCAACGGAAAAATCAGGAGCGCAGCCATGCAAAAAATAGGAGTTTTAGGTGCGGGCACCATGGGTGCTGGGATCGCGCAAGCCTTTGCGAGTGCGGGACTTGACGTCGTACTTCGGGATGTCTCAGAAGATCTGCTCTCAAGTGGTATGGCAGGCGTGACCTCGAGCCTTAACCGTCAGGTTGCAAAAGGAACGCTCGAGGCTGTGGAACAAGATGCTGTGCTCAATCGCATTCGAACCACGCTCGATCTGGGTGCGACTGCAGATTGCGACTTAGTCGTGGAGGCGATCATTGAAAATATGGCAATAAAAAAGGAAGTCTTTGCGGAACTTGACCGTATTTGCCAGCCATCTTGCATTTTTGTTTCCAACACCTCATCGCTCTCCATCACCGAAATTGCGAGTGCGACGATGCGCCCTGACAGAGTCATGGGTATGCATTTTTTTAATCCAGCGCCAATCATGAAGTTGGTTGAGTTGATTCGGGGTATCGCGACCTCTCAGGAAACAGTCGATGCCGTTCAGGCTGTGGCTCAACAGATCGGTAAGCAGCCTGTGGAAGTTGCTGAAGCCCCTGGGTTTGTCGTTAATCGTATTTTAGTTCCGATGATCAACGAAGCTGTTGGGATTTTGGCTGAAGGTTTGGCGTCTGCACAGGATATTGATGCTGCAATGAAACTCGGTGCGAATCATCCCATGGGCCCCTTAACTTTGGCGGATATGATTGGTTTAGATGTTTGTCTTGCTGTGATGGATGTCTTCCATCAGGAGTTTGGGGACTCTAAATATCGCACCCATCCGCTGCTTCGCAAATACGTTCGCGCGGGCTGGCTAGGACGTAAGTCGGGCAAGGGCTTTTACGATTACAGCTAGCCTTTGACAGGGCGAGCGGTAGGCGCTCCGGCGCTAGCTGAGGCGCTCTCGTTTAAAAAGCCGTCACAGACTTTAAACAGTTCAAAGCGGTTGCGCTCAAGCAGCATAGAGTGCGTTCCCAATTCCAGTACTGAATACTGCCGCATCGCAGCTCCCTCCAACCGCTTAAAAACCTGCCATCCTTGTTCTGGCGTGGTCTCGATATCGAGATCACCCATGACGACGAGGGTTGGGGCTTGAATCGCCTCAGGTGGATACCAATCCTCGCCTGTCGTCGCGCAATGAAGGTAATCGGCCTGCACGCCGCGTGGTGCGCGCAGATGAGGTTGTAGTTCTGGGTCGAAAGTAGGATCGCATCGGACAACATCCGCACACCATTTTTTTGCTTTGCTGGTGTCAACGAGTTCGTCCACCAGTTCAGGGCCCAGCGTCTGCACCCAGCGATCAAAAGCCTCATCGGCCGTAACGAGGCGATAGGCACCTAGTGCATGAGCGGTAGCATTGGGATTTGGATTGACCCACAGTGCCCCGCAGAGCACCAAGCGATCAACAGAAGCCGGCCATAGTCCCGCGTAGCGGCCGCAGATCGCCGAGCCCCAGCTGTAGCCAATTAAAGAAATCTTTTGAACGCCACGATCAGCCAAAATGAAGTCCACAGCAATTTTGGTCTCCTCGACTGCCTGATCTGTTGTCATGAGCGGTGCATTGGACTCCGGCGGTTGGCTCATCGGCTTGGGTCGATCTGAAATCCCATATCCAGACAGGTCAAGGCACCAAACGTCGTAATTTGCCCTGGCCATAACGTCCATCCAAGATAAGTCGTCCGTAGGATAGTCGAAGGTCTGGGTTGAGCCATAGGTTGCGCCGTGAACAAACAGAACAGTCTTGTTTGGTTCACGGTGGCGCGCGCACGACTTGTGTCTTAGATTCATCGCGCAATCTGGATAGACCCCTGGCAAGCGATAATCGCTGCACTGAATATCCGAAGTGTCTGTTCGATCCATGGTGTTTACGCCAGTTTTGTGGGTTGTGCTGTGTGAAAAAGGGTCGCAATGAGTCGATCCTCTGGATCGAAGAGTCTTCCCTCCGCAGTCGCACTGCGCTTGCCTAATTTAATGACTTTGACCTCTATTCTGGCAGCTCCAGGTTGGAGCCCTCGGTGAAACATGACATGCAAATCCGTCGATAAGGGCGCGAACTCGCGCTGATATCCGCTGATCATGGTGACCGAGGTTGCGTCATCGAGTGCGGCAGTGATCATACCGCCTTGGACAAGTCCCATAGGATTGACGGATTGCGGAGGGAAAGTCAGGGAGAAGTGCTCAATCGCTTGATCAGTTTTTAGGTGCTTCAGGGTAAAAAAAGAAAGGGTGGGAGAAAAATCACCTCGGTTGATGTGGTCGAATACGTCGTTCATGGCGCCTCCTTAAGAGAACGGATGGTAGCAAATCATGCAGGGCACCGGATATTCCAAAAAATGTAGGTTTGTTCACCGCGCCCACATCGTTTCGCCCTTGAAAATGACCTGATTGCTGTTTTAGTTGGGTGTCTGAAAGTGCTTCAAGGTTGCCGTGTGCCTCTGATCGAAAAAAGTTTGTGTCGTACTCGAGAATAGGTTTGGTTTGTACTGAGTTCGAAGGCGGCTTTGATGCCACGTGGCATAGTCCCACGGAGCTCGTGGCATTTAGAACTGGAGGCCCCAAGAGTCGTGGATTCAGCGTTGCCAAGTCAAGGGGTTTGGCATATTTGGGTCTTCTATGTTTAGGTTAATGGTGAAAACGATCCTCACACCATCAGGAGTGCCTAAATGAAAATTGTTACTTTCACAGAGTCGGCTTCAACCAGAATTGGTTTGTTGAAAGAGGACCAGATTATTGATTTGAGCCAAGTCGCACCGAGTCTGCCCAAGGATATGCTGGCCTTCTTGCAGGAAGGTGACGCCGGGATGCGCGAAGCTGCTCAGCATGTCGATACGAAAGCGCATTTCTCGATGGCAGACGTGGTCATTGAGGCGCCGCTGCAAAGGCCACCAAAAATATTAGCGATCGGACTCAATTACCGGGCCCATGCAGAAGAAAGCAACATGGAGATCCCGAAATATCCGCTGGTGTTTACGAAGCAAGGCACTTCAGCCAATGGTCCCTACGCACCAATTCATTCCCCTGCAGAGACTAAAATGCTCGACTACGAGGGAGAGCTGGCTGTGGTGATTGGGAAGCGCTGCCGACGTGTCCGCAAAGCAGATGCCAGCAAAGTCATCGCAGGATTTTGTGTGCTCAATGATGTGAGTGTTCGTGAATGGCAGTTCCTAGTGACGCCGCCCCAGTTCACCATGGGCAAATCCTGGGATACCCATAATCCATTCGGTCCAGCCATTGTGACTCCGGATGAAGTCAATCCTCATAATCTCATGCTTCGAACTTATGTGAATGGTGACCTTCGTCAAGAAACGAATACCGATGATTTGATTTTTAACTGCTACGACATTATCGAATTTCTCAGCACAGCCTTCACCTTAGAACCCGGTGATGTGATTGCCACTGGAACGCCCAGCGGGGTTGGCGCCGCGATGAAGCCGCCGGCTCCTCTGCAGGTTGGCGACAGTGTCCGCGTTGAAATTGAGGGTCTTGGGGTGATCGAGAACCAGGTGATCTTGGAGCCGGATACTGCCTCGATTTTTTAAGCGCGGCAGCGAGACCCGTTATTGATGTTGTTTTTGTGAGCAACGGTCTGGTTAGAAGCCTTGGCGCAATTCTGCCTACAGCAGCAGGTGAATTTCCCCTGAAAAAGAAAAGTCAGATCCGTTGAAGCCCCCATGGGTTGCCAATTCTTAGGGCATTTACCGTGTTGGAGGCGGGTGCGCAAAAGATTCTGGTTTCCGGAGAATCCGCACATTTCACCAGACCGCTTCGGATTCAATCACGCCAGTAATTACCAGCAGATCGTCTAATCTAGCAACGCTCTTACATGCCTGCTGAAAAACGGCGTTTGCGCAGCTGGGACTGTAGCGCGGAAAGACCGCTTAGGGTCTGCGCTATGCTAATGAGGCGCTGGCACTTTTTGATTAAATCGGGCATCTTAAGTGGCATTATCATCGTCCGAGAAATGTCCGGCAGCAGGGGAGTACAAGGTGTCTAAAATGTTAAAGCCAGGCGAAGCGAGAGCTCCTGGGCATACCTACCAAGAAGCGATTGCCAAGGACGCGTCACAGCCGCCTGAGGCCTTCCTAGACTATTCTTATGAGTTCCTCGGCGATCAAGACATCCCCTATACCCACTACACTTCCCACGACTTCGCGCAATCGGAGATGGAGCACTTGTGGCCGCGGGTCTGGCAAATGGCCTGTCGAGAGGAGCATATCCCAGAACCTGGAGATTATCAGGTTTACGACATTGGTCATTTGTCAGCCATCGTCACGCGCACAGAGTCGATGCAGATCAAAGCGTATGTCAATGCCTGCATGCATCGAGGCACTGCCCTCAAGCCTCCCGGAGACAATGGCTACTGCCAAAATTTCCGATGTCCTTTTCATGGCTGGGTCTACTCTTTGGATGGTGAACTGCTTGAGTTGCCAGAGGATTGGGATTTTCCGCATGTTGGCGCTGGAACGCATAGCCTGAGAGAAATTCTAGTCGACACTTGGGCTGGATTCGTTTTTGTGAATTTTGATCGAGAAGCTGAGTCGCTCACCGAGTTTTTGGGCGTGCTGCCGGAGCATTTTAGAGATTTTGACATCGCAGACCGAACGATAGAAACACATGTTTGCAAACGCCTGCCCGTAAATTGGAAGGCCGCGGAAGAGGCTTTCATGGAGGCCTATCACGTGAAGGAAACCCATGCGGGGGGACGAGACTTTTCTGAGCCCGTGACCACCTACGATGTCTATCCGAAAAATGTGAACCGCTTCATTCACACGGTCGGTTCGGTAAACCCGAGAATGGCTGTGCCGCCCAGTGAGCAAGAGTTAATGAGAGCCTTGTGGGGTCGGAGGGGGCCTGCGGAAGGAGATTGTCCGATTGTGCCAGAGGGTGCGACTGCCAGGGATGTCTATGCTGAGGTGATCAAAAAGTCGTTGGGCGCACAGTATGATATGGATTTCTCACATTACTCCACCGCACAGACCTTGGATTCCATTGAGTATTTCTTGTTCCCTAATTTTTTCATCTTTCCAGGATTGTCATTGCCGATGGTCTACAGGTTCAGGCCAGACCCCAAGGATCCTGATTATTCTTTCTTTGATCTGTACTTTTTACGACCTACTGACTCGGCGAAACCGCAATCCCCACCTCCAGAGCCGTTGATGCTCGACGTGCAAGACAGCTACACGCTGGCCGAGGGCCTTGGTTTTCTTGGTGCGGTGTACGATCAAGATACGGATAATATGGCGGCCCAAACTCGAGGGTTCAAAACTTGTGCGAAGGGGGGGCAAACCTTGGGGAATTATCAGGAGGTCAGGATTCGCCATCTTCATCAACGCATTAAAGAATACTTGGAGAACTGATGGTGGCTAGCGACTTGGAGATGGATGCTTTAGCGTCTGACTCGCGCAAGGTGATTCAGCATGAGGGCTTTTGTATTTTGGTCTGCAATACCGGGGGCGTGCATTATGCGATTGAGAATCGCTGTACGCATCAGGACACATCCCTGGATGAAGGCAGAATCCGGAACGGGTTTATCGCTTGCCCTCTGCATGGCGTACGCTTTGACTTAAAGACAGGTCAACCGCGGGGCGATCTCACTCGGATCCCTGTACGGACTTTTGCAGTCAAACAAACAGGGGATCGATTGCTTGTGCAAATGCACAAAGCAGACCCGCACAACGAAGCAACAACCTAAAAATGGCGCCTCCACCATAAACCTTGGCGCAGCGATTCAGACGATGCCTCGATGGCAAAGGCCGTGAATCAGCCAAAAAGCCTTTTCACCTGCCCTAGGAAGTATCATGATTTTGCGCAGAAGGCCTTCATCTCTGGCTACAGGCCTGCTTCTTGAGTTGACTGCATTTGGAGAACAGCCGGAAAGGGTACGATCTTTGGACCTGAAATGGGGTCGGATTGGGCGCCGGGGGATTGCAAGGCGTTGCGTTGGCCGAGGGTTATTCCAAAAGCTGAGGATCGGTCAACGTGTTTCGCGATGCGCCGCGGCATTGAGCGGGTCACCACGGGTAGACATGAACCACCGACCCCAGCATGATAAAGGCAGATCCAAGATAATAAGTTGATCCAATGGATATTATTCCGCTCAGCGACAATACATTCGGTGCTGAAATCAAGGGCCTTGATCTTAACCATCTTAGCGACAGTGATTTCTCTGCGCTCTATGAAATATTTCTGACTTATGGGTTCTTTTTAATCAGGGGTCAGCTTTTGGATGAAAGTCAGCAGATCGATTTTGGGAAAAGATTTGGTGCGCTTGAATTTGGTGCCTTGCCGTTAGCCAACCAGATCAAAAAACCCGACGGGGCCTATACGGATGTTTTCGCGGAGGATAGCCACCGTATGCTGGTTAATCGCGGTAATGAGGCATGGCATACCGACTCGACCTACTGGCCTGTGAGTAGTAAATGCGCAATGCTCACCGCGGTCAAGGTGCCGGCTCATGGCGGCGAGACAGAACTGGCTGATAGCCGAGCAGCCTATGCTTGTTTGCCAGAGTCGCTTCGCGTCCGCGCCGAAGGCCGCTCCGCTTATCACTCAACGCAGTATTCACAGGCCAATGATCTTGGGCACTTCCCGGAACAAAAAGTGGATACGCTGTATCATGGCGAGGCTTACTTGCGGCCCCTAATCAAGGTTCATCCTGAGACAGGCGTGCCTTGCTTGATGGTCGGTAGGCATGCATTTGGAGTGCCCGGGTTGGATCGGGCGGACAGCCGGGACTTGATCGAATCATTGACCGAATTCGTGGTTAGTGATGCCTCGAGGGTCTATACCCACCATTGGGAAGTTGGAGATACACTGGTCTGGGACAATCGTGCACTGTTGCACCGGGCGAGACCCTATGATTATCGAGAGCCCCGGGTGCTTATCGGGACTCGGATCAAGGGCGATGTTCCCTCTGAGTTAGCTTACTATCCTGATGATCCAATGGCTGAAGCAGGTCGGGCTGCGCTTGCTAACGAATTGGCTTGTCTCAAAGCTGAGGTGATACCGGCCTAAAACGCCTTGCTATTGCTGAGTGGGTGTTGGTGAAATCCTTTCGGCTGTCCCGCCGACCCCGTTTTTAACGCACCATCAAGATAGTACCAAAGGCCATCCTCTCGGACGAATCGGCTGAGCTCATGAAGGCGATGCCCTTTACCGTTGAGCTTGCTGCGTGCAACAAATTCAACAGTTCCTGCGTGATGCTGCGCAAGCCCTTGACGGGTTTCTATGATTTTAAGCCCAAGCCATTTTATGTCCGGATGAAGCGTGATGGTTTTTGGCCGAGTAGTGGGGTGCCAGGTCGAGGCAAGGTAGTCGCTGGAGGCCACGACGAATGCTGTGTATCGGGATCGCATCAATGATTCGCAGGTGGTTGCGCGCGACTCTCTTTTGATCAATGGTAGGCAGCAGGTCTCCAGTTCGGCACCTAAACCGCAGGGGCAGGTCATTGGCTCAGTCTCCTATTGAATCGCAATTGACTGTCTGCTGTGTTTCGTCAAAAGCTCAGCCCTTTTGCGAGGCTACCTCGGCGCTATTTTTTTGAGAGGCGCACAACACCTTCGCTTCTATGATGGCAAAGAGGGTGACTGTGCTGCGATAAAGCGTTTCGGTCTACAATCAGTCAAGCTCGGCTTTTTATTACACGGTCAGTTGTATTGAAGCTTCAAAAGCCGTCACGTTATTGAAGTTCCAGTCCATTGAGACCACCATCCTCACGCCACTCGCGTAGCAACTTCATATAAGCACCTACGCCCTTGCTATAGGTTTCGCGACGCACATTACGGTATCTCTTGGTGGTCCCTTCCTGATTGTAGTAGCCCGGTGTGCAGGTGTCTGGCGACCCTCCCAGGACAAAGCCTGAACCTTTGGTCTCGAGTTGATCGGCGATCCAGCGCTCCTCGGCTTCGTTAGAAACATTTGCGGATTTGATTCCTCGGCTCGCCAATTCGCTGATTGTGTAGGCTACGTGTCCGGCTTGTACATCAATGCCGTGGGCGTAGTTGGCGCCGAGCTGAAAGACAAAACCGCCGCCGCATAAGAATAGGTTGGGAAACCCGCTGACCATTAATCCATGCATGGTGCGCATGCCATCTTGCCAATGATCGTATATCGATTGTCCCTCAATACCGAAAACCGGTATGCCAAGTCGCCGCTCGTAACTTGAGGTGATCTCAAACCCGCTGGCGTAAACGATGCAGTCGACCGGATACTCCTTGCCGTTGGCTACGATAGCGCTCTCCGTGATTGCTTCGACGCCCTGTGTTGCGCTGACATCAACCAGCTCAACGTTGGTTCGATTGAATGTGTCGAGATAATAGTCGTTGAAAGTTGGGCGTTTACAGAATTGGTTGTAATAAGCCTTTAATTTTTCTGCCACCTCCGGGTCCTTTACCGCGTCGTCAACCAGTCCTCTGATGTCTTCCATCGTTTTAAAATCAGCCATCTGGACCAAACCGGGTGCTTTACCTTCTACTTGGCTGGCCATTGCCTTCAAGTTCCGCGTGAGCCGTGTCCAACCATCGTCCACAAAGGCTGGGTCAATCGGACCACCTAAAAATGCTTCGCCAAATTTCTTCTGTCGCTCTTTTTGCCAACCGGGCTTGAGGTTTTTTGCCCACTCTGGATCGGTCTCAGCGTTGTTGCGCAGGTCTACTGACGATGGTGTGCGCTGAAAAACATAGAGTTGCTTTGCGCTCTTGCCCAGTGCGGGTACACACTGGACGGCGGTGGCACCCGTGCCAATAATCGCGACGTTTTTGTCCTTCAGTCCCGTGAGATTGCCTTCTGGGCCACCACCCGTGTAATCGTAGTCCCAGCGACAGGTATGAAACGAGTGGCCTTTGAAGGATTCAACGCCGGGGATGCCGGGCAGGCGTGGTCGGTTTGCAGGCCCTGTGCCAAGGCAGACATGACGGGCACGCATTTCATCGCCCCGGTTGGTTGAAACAAGCCACATGGCTTCGTCCTCAAGCCAACGTAATTCTGTCACCCAGGTTTGAAACACAGCATCCTTGTAGAGGTTGAAATGTTGACCAATCCTTTGGGCATGTTCATAAATTTCAGACGCATAGGAAAACCGTAGCTTGGGCACGTAGCCAGTCTCTTCCAGCAAGGGTAAGTAGCTATAAGATTCAATATCGCATTGCGCACCAGGATAGCGATTCCAGTACCAGGTTCCACCAAAATCACCACCGCTCTCTACAATGCGAACATCGCGAACGCCGGCCTGAATTAATCGCGCCGCGGTGAGCATGCCGACCCACCCGCCCCCGATGACGATCACTTCTCGCTTATCCTTGAGCGGTGACCGAGTCTCAGGCTCACAGTAGGGATCTTCCTCTAGATATTTGTTGGCAAATGGCGAATCGTGAGAAAGCTGCACGAACTGCGCTTCGGCATCTGGGCGGACGCGTTTCTCGCGCTCAAGGGCATAACGTTTAGCAAGAGCATCCGGGTCAAAGCCAAGTTTCTCTCGAGACAGAGGATTATCCGTGGCTGCCATATAGTGTCTCCAAAGCGTTCTGGTGGTTAAGCATACCGCAAGGAAGCATCGATTTGATGCTTGAGTTTTGGGGCATGCATGATGGGTTTAATCAAGAGTTATTCGCGTCGATCTTACCGTCGGTGATGTCATCACCGAAAAGCATCCTCGAAAAAGGTTCGACATTGGGCCCACGACGCAGGTGGTGGCCGCCATCGACACTCAAGACAACGCCAGTAATCCATGAGGATTCCGGTCCGCAGAGAAAACGCACGGCATTGCTGATGTCCTTTGTCACCCCATGTCGGCTGATCGGCATGCAATCGAGGTAGTCTTTGAAAACGGCCTCAGTTTGTAATAATCCTGACGCTAAGTCTGTCTCGACCAGTCCAGGACAGACACTGTTAACGCGGATATTGGCAACACCCAGCTCGTCCGCGGAATTGCGAACCAGCATATCGATGCCGGCTTTACTGACGCAATAAGACCCCATGAAGCGATGTGTCCGGACGCCAGCGATTGATGAAATGGCGCAAATAGCGCCGCCACCCGATTGGGCCATCCAACGCCCGGCATGCTTAATGGTATAAAAGGTGCCATTGAGATTGGTCTGCATCACCTCATCCCAATTTGAAGTTTCGGTCACCATAATGGGGGACAATCCACCGGTGCCAGCGTTAGCGATTGCAATGTCTAAGCGGCCATTTAAGCTTGCCTTTTCCGCGGCAGCCGCAACGTCGTCTTCGACGGACACGTCTCCGGAGTAGATGCTGATTTTACCGGCGGCCTCGATGCTCGCAAGTTCAACGGCTGCCGCATTCAGTTTTTCCTCATTGCGGCCCATGATCAATACATTGGCACCATCTGCAGCGAAGGCTGATGCACACGCCAGGCCAATGCCGCTACCGCCACCGGTTACGAATACGTTCTGTCCCGATAATAGCCCCATCTAATTTGCTCCGTTCATTGAAATGATCACGCTGATGCTCAAATCTTTCACATTGATCTCTAAAACGAGTTCTTTTCGACATGGCGTGAGCGCTTCATCCTACGTCACTTTCGATGAATTTAGCAGCGCTTGAAGTCTAGAGGGACCCCTAAATGTTTGAAGCGAGAGAAAGACGATGGAGAGTGGTTGGCAGCTCCGCTTCAACAAATTTTAAGGGTTTAAGGCCGGACCGCCTGCCTGTGAATCGCAGAATTGATCCTCTGGATGGATGTTGAATGAGCGAAGAGGGTATCCAGTCTTGGGAGGGGCGGCGATCACACGATGCTTCCCAGGGCAGTGGCCTGGGAATTGAGAATCCATTGGGGAGCTGTTGTAATGATTGCAGATAAAAAATTAAGGAATAATTGTGCCAGGATTGATCATTTACGGCGTGCCGTTCTCGCAACCGGTTCGAGCCGTTTTATGGCTGTTGATGCTAAAAAAAATACCTTTCGAGCTTGTGTTGACCAATCCTGGATCCTCTGGGCCGGGCGGTAGCCGTCATCCTGATTTCTTGACCAAGAACCCGGGCGGTACCATCCCTTGTCTTGAAGAACCCGAGACAGGTTTTACCCTTGGTGAGGCGCATGCCATTATGACGTACCTCTCCGAAAAAAATGCCTGGCATGACGTTTATCCTTCGGATTTGCAGGCACGCGCACGGATCGATGGCTTTCTTCATTTCCACCACCGTAACTTCCGGGAGGCGTCTGTGGGTCTGGTTGCGCCCAAGGTTCGCAAAGATTTAAACATTCCTGAGTCTGTGCAGATGTCAGCGCATCGCAGTCTCAGCGCTGCGCTCAAAATGCTCGAGACCTCCGTGTTGTCGCATACTCAGTTTTTGACGAGCGATACCATGACCTTGGCAGACCTTGCCGCCTACGTCGAGATCGGCCAGTTGCAACCCGAATTTACAAATGTTTTTGATTTCAGTGGCTATCCCAACGTGCAGCGTTGGATGAATGATATGAAAAGCGTCGACGGGCATGATGATGTTCATGTGGCCTTAACCGAGCTTGGGGATATCAGTGAGCAAGCACCCGATATGGATCAAATCAAGCAAGCGAATCGTCGAGCACTGGGCGCAATTAAGGCTAGGCTTGAGGGGCTTTGATTCAATCCGATGAGGTCAGCAGAAGCGAAACGGCAGAATCCAGAACTTGGAAAGGTTAAATGGGTTGAAAGTTGGCCCAGACCGCACTGACGGCGGATCAATTGGGCAAAATGCAGCGGGGCTTGCAGAGAGATCGCCTGTTAGGCATGACAGGGAGTATGTGATTGATGGACAGTGTCTTCTAAGAATCCTGTGATGAACGGGTAAAGCATTCAGAAATTCCTGGAACCAAAGGCCTTGCAAAGCCAATAGAGTAGTGATGAGGAGTAAGGAGCGTTGGAAGGCTCACTAACAGTAACCGGACTGATGCGTCAGTCCGCTCGGTATAATTCACAGCGGACGGCCATCATCTGTGAAGGCCAGAAACTGAGCTTCGCAGAAGCGTGGCAGCGCGGCGTGAAGATGGCGAATCTCTTGCTTGACCTTGGGTTGAGCCCAGGGGATCGCGTTGGTGTCCTTGAGGACAATGCCCTAGAGTCGCAGGATTTCTTTTTAGGCTGCGCAATTGCGGGGCTAGTTCGGGTACCGCTCTATGCGCGTAATACGCTAGATAGTCATGAGCATATGTTGGGTCATACCGGTTGTCGCGGCATCGTGGTGGCAGCGCATTACGCGCCCGAAATCCTTCAAGCCGTCGACAAGCTTGCTGATCTACAGGTTGTGATGGTTCGCGACGAAGACTACGAGGATCGGTTATGGGCGGCGAGCTCGCTCGAGCCCTCGATCACCATTCGCCCCGAGGATTGGTGCATTATTCGGCATACCGGAGGAACAACGGGCAAGCCAAAAGGCGTGGCGTACAGTCACCGCAGTTGGCTTGCCGCCGGACGCGATTGGTTTTACAACTTCCCGCCGATGGATGCGGGTGAGGTCTGTTTGCATGTTGGACCCATTTCCCATGGTAGTGGCTATCTGTACACGCCCACTTGGCTCTCGGGTGGCGTGAATGTGCTCATGGATCATTTTGATCCTGAGAAAACACTCAGAATCATGGCCGAAGAGGGCGTGGGTTATCTGTTTTTGGTGCCTGCAATGCTCAATGCGTTGGCGCGTCATCCCCTGGCGAGGGCATTAGATTTTCCCTCGCTGAAAGTGATGCAAATTGGTGGTGCGCCCATTGCCGATGAGACAGCACTACTTGCGCGGGAGGTCTTCGGAGAGGTTCTCTATCAGGGGTATGGTCAGACCGAGGCCGTTCCTGTTTGTATGATGGGTCCCAAGGAATGGTTTTCAGAGGTAGCGGGCTCCAATCCTCTCAGATCAGCGGGCCGTGTCTTACCCTATGCCTATCTTGAAATACGTGATCCAGAAGCGCCGGAGAAGGAGCTCGATATTGGGTCGGAGGGAGAAATCGCGATCCATTGTGAGGGTCAGATGCTTGGCTTCTGGTTGAATGAGGAGGCCACTCGGGAGCGGATCACTTCGGACGGGTTTGTCTTGACGGGGGATATCGGTCGCCTAGATGAAAACGGCTATCTTTACGTGCTCGACCGCAAGGATGACATGATTATTTCTGGCGGTTTTAATATTTGGCCTGCCGAATTGGAGAACATTATTTTGAATCATCCCGCCATTTCAGAGGTTGCCGTCTTTGCCGTTCCGGATGAGCGCTGGGGCGAAACGCCTGCAGCCATCTGCGTTGTCGAGGACGGCGTCTCCGTAAGTGCCGAAGCAGTCATTGCGCTGTGCAGCGAAGCGTTGGGTTCGTATAAAAAGCCCAGTCATGTGTATTTTCAAGCTGAGCCTCTGCCGAAAAGTCCGGTGGGTAAGGTTCAGCGCAAACAGCTCAGAGAATCATTCTGGGCCGGGTTTGATCGTCGTGTCTCGGGTAATTGAGGCGATTGCTGGACTGCGTCGAATTTGCAGCACAGGTTGGCAGGTCTGGCGTTTATCGTTAAGGTTGAGGAAGGTCAGAGCAAAGATGAGAATGAGGTCCTTGAACCGAGGCCACGTTGTTTGAGCGAACCAATGGGGCATTACACTGGCCTACGTTTGAAGTTAGGGGAGTGTGGGTTTGAAGCCGTTTAAGTGACCAGCGGTTTTAGCAGTCAGCGGTTTTAGCAAACAGCGGTTTCATCAAAGGTTAAGCTTGGCTGATTCATTGAAATGCCTTGCAAGGCAGGCGTAGAAGCTGTCTTAAAGAGCAG
>CALIKQ010000063.1 GCA_938017975.1 uncultured Pseudomonadales bacterium
TAGGACTCAAGATTGTTGCCGATTGCCACACTGCCCCCGGCATAAATATCGAGGGGTGGGCGACCTGGATCACGCTTTTTAGCCCCTTCTCGGAGCGCATTTCCCCAAACCGCGTCCGAACCCTCTGCCATAAAAAAAGCAGGCAACCAGGCATCTGCCATCTCTGCGGTCATCGCGACGCTTTTTTCTCCTAGGGTTGCGAGCGCAACTGGAATTTCTTCACGGTAGGGGTGATTAATAATTTTGAGCGGAATACCAAGTCCCGTGCCTTGATCCTTGGGTAGCGGGATCTGATATTTCTTACCGACGTGATTTAATTTTTCATCTCGGAGCCAGACTTTACGGCAGATTTCGATGATTTCTCGAAGGCGCGTAACCGGCGCATCGTACGGAATGCCATGGAACCCCTCTATCACTTGCGGTCCGGAGGCGCCTAAACCCAGCATAAACCGACCGCTTGAGAGCTCATCCAGGCCTGCGGCTGTCATGGCCATCAAAGAGGGTGAGCGACTATAAATATTCAGGATTCCGCTTGCAATCGTAATTCGGTCGGTTTTTGCTGCCAAATATCCCATGGCGCTGACCGCATCGAAAGAATAAGCCTCAGGGACCCAAACTACATCGAGGCCCGCTTTCTCGAGCTCAACAATTTCCCGGCTAGCGCCCCCGAATCCATGCGCATAGCTCATGAGTGTTGATATTTTCATTTCAAAGGCTCCTTAGTGACGTTATCGTCAAACCAATATAAGCGAGGGTAGTAGTAACCCAAGGTAACCGCACGCGCGACATAGTAAATCATGAGCGAAAGCCAAAGGCCATGGTTTAAGAGTTCAGAGGTAAGAAACCACGCCACTAAATAGATACCCAACGAAACAATCATGGCTTGCCGCATCTCTCTGGTTCTTGTGGTCCCGATAAAGAGTCCGTCGAGAATGTAAGCGGGAAATGAGATCAGCGGTGTCATGAACATCCAAAGGCTATAGCGATTAGCGGTCTCGAGTACACTGTCTTGAGTAGTGAGCAAAGAGAAGCCCCAATCTGCGGTTATAAAGAATGTCAGGCTCATAAGAAGCGCGATCGCGCCTCCGGTGATAAACGCGGCGTGAACGGTTGCTCTCAATGCCTTGAGATTCCTAGCCCCTTTTGCCTCTCCGACCATAGATTCACCAGCAATTGCAAAACCGTCGATAAAAAATGCGGAAAAAGTGACGAACTGCATGAGAATGAGATTCGCTGCAAGACTCATATCGCCGAGCCGAGCTCCCTGATCTGTAAACCAAGCAAAAGCTGATATTAAGCAAAAGGTTCGGATCATAATGTCTCTGTTGACCCGAAAGAACACACCCATCGCCTCAAGATGGAGTAATTGATCGATGTCGAGTTTAAATCCTCGCCACTGAAATTGCGTGATTAGAAGATAAACCGCAACCGTGAGCGTGACGCCTTCGGCGACAAGCGTGGCTGCAGCAACGCCGGCTACCGCCCAGTCAAGGACGAGCACAAAAATTAGATCCAGCAAGATGTTGCTCAGGTTGAGGATGACTTGCAGAAGCAAAACCAGCGAAGTGCGCTGCTGGCCTAACAGAAACCCAGTGATGCCAAGAATGGCCAAGTGAAGGGGTGCGCCCCAAATACGGATATCATAATAAGTGAGCGTGGCCTCCTTAACCGCTGCACTCGCGCCGCTGAGCCCAAAGATCACATGTGCAAGAGGTGCTTGTAGCGCGCAAATTAAGATGCCCAAACCTGATCCTAATAAGACCGCTCTGATCAGCAGCCATTGGGTTTCCTTCGGCTCTCCTCTGCCTTTGGCTTGGGCAACCATTGCTGTTGTCCCCATTCTGAGAAAACCAAAAATCCAGAACAGAAGACTGAAAACCATGCTTGCTAGTGCGAGCGCGCCCAATAGGTGAGTTTGGCCCAGTTGGCCAATGACGGCGGTGTCGACGAATCCAAGAATTGGTGCTGCAAGATTCGCCAGGATGATCGGACCTGCCAGCTTGCTCATCTGACGGACATGATCGAATCTCGCAATCATGGACGCGCCGGAAAGATTAGTGGCGCCTTCTGATCTCGGGCCAAGTTTTGTAAGTTCGTAAAGAGGGCCTCGGCCCCTGACGGATAATCAGGCGACTGCTCCATGATTTGAGCCTGATGTCTTGCCTGCAGTCGGGAAGATGTCCAGCCTTTAGGTGGCAACGCGAGCATCCAAAACTGACCTGCTCGGGGGTGTTCTTGATCAATTGCTGGCATGATGGCTCTGGCGATGATGGTTCCTATCAATTGTTTGTCTCTGGGCGCTAGGTGTTAATCGATGCTGTCACCAAACTGGGGCGCCGAATGCTCGATTGAACGGCCCGCTGATCTGTAGTCATAAACCATCGCTTTTAGCGCGGCGCGACTCGACCCTCGTTCTTCAGTCGTACTGTGATCTCTGTATCATGAAGGATTGTATAGGTCGCGGTCTATGTTAATTCAGAGCGGCACGAGTGTATAAGGGAGGCATGAATGCAGGCGAAATATTTGATTGGGACCTACACGGATGACACCGAATCTCAGGGTGTGTATGCATTACACTTGGATGCAAATGGTTGCCCTCATGTTGATCCAGAGCCTGCTGTAGCGATACGAAACCCTTCTTTTCTCGTGCAGCACCCTTTTCTCGATGTGGTTTATGCGGTCAGTGAAGTCGGGCAGCCGGTTGGCGGTGAGGTTGTAGTTTTGTGCAAAGGCGCCGCAAATGGATTTGAAGTCGTCCAAGTTCTGCCTTCCGGAGGGCTGGACCCTTGCCATCTAGCGGTTTCAGCGGATGGTCGCTGGCTCTTGGTGAGCCACTATTCGAGTGGGACCGTTGGCTTGTTTATGCTTGGTCAAGATGGTCAGTTGACCTCAGCAGGTCTCTGCGTTGACCATGGCGAGCGTTGGGAGGATCGTTTCGGTAAGTCTGAGCACCATCCAAGACAAGGCGCATCCCACGTGCACAGCACGCAGTTTGTTGACGATCAACAGTTTTTGGTCTGCGATCTGGGTACGGATGAGGTGGTGTTGTACGATCTGGTCACATCTGGTCAAGCAGAAGTGGAGGCCCGCCATGTCTGGCGACTACCCCCTGGCTCAGGGCCTAGACACGCCGCTTTGACGACTGATCCGTTGCGAATCTATGTGGCCTGTGAACTAAGCAATCGGGTAGCGCTCCTGGGTCTGAACTCCGAAGAAGTGCCCATAATCTATGACGAACAAAGTTGCCTCCCCGAACAATCTTCGTTTAGCGAGGCGTCAGAAATCCGATTCGATGCCCATCATCAGCTCTGGGTTGGAAACCGTGGGAACGACAGTCTTGCACGATTTGCCCCGATTTCGGATGCTTTAGGTAATCTCCAACTCTTTGACGGTTGTGGTCGCTATCCGCGTCATTTTTGGATGAATGATCAATATCTATTAGTCGCGTCGAGAGATGATAATTGCGTGACGGTTGCGTCTATTTCCACCGATGGTCAGCCGAATCTTAAAAGCGCGTTGCGCGCTAGCATCCCCGCGCCGGTCTTCGTGTTGCCGGTGATTGCCAGGTGACGCTCTACTATTGAATTGACCTAAGGTCTTGGAATTGAAGTTGAGTCAGCGTGAAGTAGATTCCGCCCAATGCCATGAGTTCGCCGTGGGTACCAACTTCTCGAATTTTTCCGTGTTTGAGCACAACAATGCGATCTGCTTCCTGGATGGTTTGGAGCCGGTGCGCAATTAAAATCGACGTGCGATCCTGAGTCAGGGTCGCAAGCGCAGACTGGATTTCTTGCTCAGTTTCGGTGTCGATACTCGCAGTGGCCTCGTCCAGGATGAGGATCTCCGGATTTCTTGCTAAGACTCGCGCAAAGGCAAGGAGTTGGCGTTGACCTTGAGAGAGGTTTTGACCCCGTTCATTGAGAGGGGTGTCAAAGCCTTGCGGAAGGGACAAGATAAATGTTTCTGCATTGACCCACCGGGCCGCCTCGATCGCGGCGGATCTTGAAATCTCGGGATTTCCTAGACGAATATTTTCTAACACAGTGCCTTCAAAAATGTGAAAATCCTGCATCACGACCCCAACCCGCCGTCTGACGTCGGTTGATGGAATTGTGTTGAGGTCGATGCCGTCAATGAAAATACTGTCGTCCGAAAAATCATAAGCACGGGCTAATAGCCGAATGATGGTACTCTTGCCGGATCCCGTCGGTCCAACAATGGCAATTTTTTCCCCAGCCCGAATCGTAAGGTTGATATCTTCCAACACCGGCAGTCCTGGTTCATAACCGAACGTCAGATTTCGAAACGTGATTTCACCGGATAGTCTTTGGGGTAAAACGGCCGGCGCCTGGGGCTCCTTAAGTTGCTCGTCCCAATCGAGCGCTTGAAAGATGCGTTCAGCACTCGCCATGGCTCGAAAAATGGTGTTGTACTGTTGACCCAGTACGCGAATAGGGCGAATAAACATATCCACAAATTGTGTGAATAGAATCAGACTGCCTAGCGAAATTGTTTGCTGGACCACCTCTCCGCCGCCTACCCACAAAATTGCCGCCAGCGCCATGTTGACCATGTTGTCCATAAACGCGCCATAGCTGGTTTCAAGCTTGACCGCTTTGATCTCTTGACGTTGATTTTCTTGATTAACATTCTTGTAGAGTGCGAAGTTGAGAGATTCTCTGTTGCTCAGCTGGACAACTTGTATTCCGCTTAGGTTCTCTTGGAGATTTTGATTGAGTTGAGAAACGCTGTTTCTGATCTCACGGTAAATTTTGCGAGTAGCCATTCTGAAAATGTAGGTGAGCCCAGCAAAAACCGGTAGGGCGGTTAGCAGATACAGCGTGAGTTCCACATCGATGGCGAGCATTAATCCAAGCGCTATAAAAAACGGTACAAATTCTCCGACCAACATGCCAACGCCCATGAGCATTTCGAACAGCGCTTGGACGTCATTGGTGACACGGGTCATGATTCTCCCGACGGCGACCTTGTCAAAGAAAGTGCTGGGGCGGTATTCGATGTGATGAAAGAGATCCTGACGCAAATCGCGAAGTGCATACATGACGGTCTTTGCAAGGGTGACGCGATGCAGGTGATAAGCACTGTGACAAACAATGGTCAGAACGCCGTAGAGCAAGCAGGCAATGATCAATGGGGAGCGTTCAGAGATCTCTGACAAGCTTTGCGTCAGCGCAATCAGTCCCAGGTCTGGTAGCGTAGAATTGGGGTGCTCAATGAGAATTCCGTCAATGACAACGCGAGCGATAATCACCGGCAGCAAAATCGCTAGGAATGATGCGATCAAGACCAAAGCGAGTGACACAGTGGCTAAACCTCGGTGTGGTTTGGCCCATGTCAGAATGCGTCCTAAATCGGCAAAGCTCATGGCTTTGCCCGGCAGGTCGGCGTCGAATATTGCGTGATCGCGGCGCTGAGAAGTGGTCATAAAGCGGAGACCTTATCAAAACGCTGTTTGCGCTCGAGGTCGCTATAAAAACCATTCGCAGCAAGGAGGGTGTCATGGCTTCCAGTCTCGATGATACTTCCCTCGTCAAGCACAATAATTTGATCGGCATGTCGCGCGGTCGAAACTCTATTCGAAACGATAAGGGTCGTTAATCCTTGTCTTAAATTTTTAAGGCCTGAGAGAATGTGTTCTTCAGTTTCGGTATCGACCGCAGAAAAACAGTCGTCCAAAACTAGCAAAGGACTCATCCGTATAATACCGCGTGCCAGTGCAGCCCTTTGTTTTTGTCCGCCTGAAAGGGTGACACCCCGCTCACCGAGAATCGTTGCGATTCCCTCAGGGAAAGATTCAATGGTACCAGTCAATGCGGCAATCTCCGCAGAACGCATAATATCTTCGGTAGTTCGCGCCGGATCATCATAGGCAATGTTGTCGCCTAGGCTATCTGCAAACAGAAATGGATCTTGCAGAACAAGGCAAACGTTTTGACGAAGATAAGCCAAAGGGAAGGACTGAATAGGACGGCCATCGAGAAGAATTTCACCCTCACTCGGATCAAGTAATCGCACAAAAAGTCGCAATAAAGTGGACTTTCCTGAGCCAACTCTGCCTATGATGGCTAGGGTTTCGCCAGCATCAACATTAAAGGAAACCGCCGAAAGGGCGTCTTTGTTTTTGTTTTGATAGCGATAACTGAGGTCGCGCACCTGTATCCGCCCGGTTAACTCAGGATGATCGGATTCTGTGGTATCTGAGATTTCAGGAGGGTGGTCTAAAATCTCAAAGACTCGAGCAGTCCCAGAAATTCCGCGTTGCCATTGCGTGACAATCGAGCCGGCCTCCCTTATTGGCCATAGCAGCAGTGCCAGATATGAAAAGAAAGCTGTGAATGTGCCCAGAGTGATCTGATCTGTCGCGTACAGATGAGAACCGTAGCCGATGATGATGAGTGTGGAGACCGCTGCAATGACGGGCATAATCGCGCCAATTGCTGAACTGTCACTAAAAAGCGCAATGTTGTCATCTGCGAACCTTTGATTCGCTTCTCTAAAGCGGTTTAATTCATAAGGCTCCTGCGACATGGCTTGTACTGTTCTGATTCCATTGAGGTTTTGTTGAACAAACGTTGACAATTCTGCGAAACCCTCTTGAGTTTTCTGTGACTTTAAAAAAATCCGTTTTGCATAATAATGTGCAAAAAAGGTGATGAGTGGCGCCGGTATTAGGACTGCCAGCGTCAGTTGCCAAGACAAATTCAGCATGAACACCAGACCCACAACTGCTGTAAACACGAGGACCATCGTGGTTCTTGAAGTCCCTGCAATCAGCTCCCGAACGCGGGTGATGTCGTTGATGGCTCGTGCCATGAGGTCGCCAATTGGGTAGCCGCTGTAGAAGATCGGTCCTTGATGCTGTAAATGATTAAACAGCTGGTTTCGAAGCTCAAACGCGGCATAGACCCCGACTCTTCGGATGAGGATTCGGCTGATAATCGTCACAATGATTTGTGCGGTAACGCAGCCTGCGATCCCGAGGGCAATCGGACCTAGCTTGGCAGAAAAGTCGATAGCGACCTTACTGTCAGCTTGTGTTGCGGCAAGGTAGTCAATGCCTTCCTTGAGGAGATAAGGGATATAGGCTTCAAAAAGCCTTGCCGCTAGAAGACCTAGCATACCGCCCCAAAAAGCGAGGGCGTGGGTTTGGACTAAAGGCGCCAATCGGCGCAGTGTTATCAGTACGTTCATGAGACGAGACGCGTGCAGATGATGCTTGATGTGCGAGGGCCGATAGTAGCGAATTGAGTTAGGATTCGGAAGCACCCCACTTTTTGGCAGGGTTAGATTACAAGCCTAAGGCCTTGTTCGGTCTAAAACAGAGCTGGGTGATTATCTTTGGTTGGACGCGTTCGCTTTGAGTCTAATTGTTTTATGGCCCTGAAAGGGTGGGTGTAAGAAAGATGGTCTGGAGTTTGAGATGTTGACGAGAGGGTTCTTGAGGTTTTCAATTGGAGATTCGGTCTTAATCTAATCATTGATGCGGAATGCTAACCGCGGTCTAGGAGTCGTCATGCGTTATCAGCTGAATGCTGAAGAACTAAAGTTTGAGGCAGAAGTTGAGGCTTTTATTAAGGCAGAGCTTGACCCTGAGATTCAGCGTCGGGTTGCGCGCTCCTTAGAAGTGGCACCGGCAATGCGGAATGAATGGACTCGAAAATTAAATCGAGTCGGCTGGGTTGCGCCGAATTGGCCAGAAGAGCATGGCGGCACTGGTTGGTCGATGCGACGTCGCCATCAGTTCGAAGTATTGATGCGAAAACATCATGCGCCTGAAACACAAGGATTCGGTTTTAATATGGTGGGGCCCGCGATCATCAAATACGGTTCCGATTCCCAGAAATCATATTACCTACCCAAAATTCGTAATGCAGAGATGCAGTGGTGTCAGGGTTACTCTGAACCAGGTGCGGGTTCAGACCTGGCCGGCATTTCAACGCGTGCTGAGATTCGGGGAGACCACTATTGCATCAATGGTTCCAAAATTTGGACATCCGGCGCCGAACATGCGGACCATATCTTTTTGCTGGTTCGCACTGACCCAGATGCGAAGAAACAATTAGGAATCTCTTTCTTATTGCTTCGAATGGATGCGCCAGGAATAAAAGTCGAGCCATTGCTAGCATTCAACGGCAAGCGATTGTGGAATCAAGTGTTTTTTGATGATGTGATGGTGCCACGCGAGGATCGTTTAGGGGACGAGAATGCAGGCTGGACCGTTGCAAAGAACTTACTGGGCAATGAACGCCTTATGGTGTCACGGGTGGCTGAGAACAAGCGCGTTTTTGGCCGGGTTCAGGGGCTGCTTGATGAATTGGGGTTGGTGGCTGAAGATGATTTTAAGAAGCGATTGAATGCGATTGAAATTCGATTAAAGTCGCTTGAGTCGATGGCTCTGAGGCTTTTGTCGAAATTCGATCAAGGGGGGCACGTGGGCGCTGAGCCGTCGATGCTGAAGCTTCAGGGTAGCCAGCTGATCCAAGCTCAAGATCAACTGTTGCTGGAGATCGCGCAGTATTATGGTCTCCCTGCTGACAGCGTGCTGCGGGGTCAATCGAACGACCCCATCGGGCCGCCCGAAACAGAAATGATTGCCAGCGCACTTTTTCACCACCGCGGTTATACGATCGCAGGCGGTGCCAGTGAGATTCAGAAAAACATCATCGCGCAGCACGTTCTTGGTCTCTAGAGACAGAGCGGAACTTTTTTAGATGACTCTGCGGAATCGACTGCGCAGATGTGAAAATTTTGCCGATGCTACGTGGGCTCAACTTGGTGTGCGATCTGCGCTCTCGGCAGCAGAGACCGCTGCTTGATAAAATCCGAACCAGGTTTGTCTGCCCTGAGTGTTAGGGTTCATCCTTTTTAGTCAGTACTTCGGTAGAGTACTCCCCTTCAATAATTCTCCCTGATGCTGTTTCGCGCTCGAACGGCTCAGTTGCAGAGCCATGCTTTTGCCCCATATTCGTTCCGGAATGGCCCGTACGCTTGAAAAAACCAAGAACAATGATCATCGCCACAACGTCAGATAGGAGTCCTGGCAAACACAACAGCAGACCGCTTAAGATGCCCTTGAGTGGATTGAAAATTTCAGAGATGGAATGTGTTCCCATACGTTGCAACGCGCCGAAGCTGGACTGAATAGACTGGCCAGATCGTTTAATTAAGCCAAGGCCTAACCCGAAGGTTGCGACAATTTCTACGAGCATCCACATTGGACCAATCCCTTCCGCAATCAGTAGCAATCCAAGGAGTTCCAGTAGTGGGAGGCCAATTACCAGTATTTTTAGCATGAGTACTCTGCGCGCTAGGAGTCATTAGTTTAGCATGTTCACCGCGGGCATCCTGTTACCGTTACTTGAGATAGGCCTAGTGACGCCCAGGACCAATCATCAGACTACGCTCACCGTTTAGAGCGCTGTACAAGGTTGGAGTGGCGTATTTAAAAGCTTCAAATTTTGGTTTGGCTCAGCCTCGAGTTTGACTGTCTATGTTTGGGTGACTCGATTAAATCGTCTCGGTTGACCGTGCAGTGGAATTCGGCAGGGGTGAGACAGTTGAGAGAAGAGGAGACGGCTGCATTATTTGTCGATAAGTCGAAGACGAGATCGAGACTTGCTGCCAATAATGCGCAAAATATCAAGAGGAGGAAACGCGGTGGAGGAAACTTGGATTGAGGGCCCTCAGGGACGTCTTGAAGCCCGTTGGCGAGAATCATCTGAGCGCAGCTCAAAGACGCTGTTACTTTGTCACCCTCATCCCCAGTTTGGGGGCACGATGAACGATCGGGTGCTCACAATGTGCGATGGCGTTGCGCTTAAACTCGGATTTTCCACACTCAGGTTCAATTTTTCAGGTGTTGGAGCTTCCGAGGGGAATATTGGTGGGATCGATGCTGCTGCCGATGATGTCCGGCAAGTAGTCGTCGGTATGCTGGATAGAAATGAGGATGAAGGCTGGCTGATGGGCTATTCGTTTGGCGCGGCGGCTGTGCTGGCAGCCTTAGGGTCCGGCGCGCTTACTCAAAAGCTCAGAGGGATCGTACTAGTCGCACCAGCTTTGGCATTGCTTCCAAGTTTGCCAGCTTTGCCACAGGGTCTGAGGGTTTTTGTTGTCTCGGGTTCTGCTGATCAATTTGTATCACCGGATTCCCTCGTTGGATATTTTGGGGAGTCATCAGTGTTACTAATTGAGGGCGCGGATCATTTTTTTAGTGGTTATGATGAGTCTCTTACAGAATCACTGCATAAGGGTTTGCGTGGAACTTAAAACGATCGTGCTCTCGCGGCAAGAAAACATCGGTTGGATTACATTAGATCGGCCGCACCGCCATAATGCATGGACCGGGCGAATGCACACGGAATATCGTTGGGCGCTCGAGCGATTCGAGCAAGACCATGATATTCGAGCTATCGTGATTACCGGCTCGGGTAAAAGTTTTTGCGTTGGAGGGGACGCGCAAGCACTTGAGGGCCATGCTAGTCGTGGTCAATACGATCCTGGAACACCGGATCCCATGGCCCAGCCTGGGTTCGGGCTACGACCTGAGTTTGATGCCGCGTTTGCCTATCATTTTGGTTTGACCAAGCCAGTCATCGCCGCGGTCAATGGCGCAGCAGCCGGTGTTGGGCTTGCTTTGGCTTTGTTCGCAGATCTTCGGTTTTCGGTTCCAGATGCGGCGTTCTCTACTGCCCACGGGAAGCTGAATTTCCCCGCAGAGTATGGTTTATCGTGGTTGCTTCCAAGAATGGTGGGAATGACTCGTGCCAATGACCTGCTGCTTTCTTCTCGCCGATTTGGCAGCGAAGAGGCTCTGGCATGGGGAATTTTTAATGGGTTGTTTTCGCGAGAAACACTGGCCGATCAAGTACAGCATTACGCCGAGGACTTGGTTGCGCGCAACGCCCCGCAAGCGCTACGGGTCACGAAGTACCAGATTTATCGAGACTTGCATCGAGATGTCGCCAGCGCAGTACATTACAGTGAGCAGCAGATAAATGTGATGAGTCAAACCCCGGATTTTCGTGAAGGGGTCGCCGCATTTTTAGAGAAACGTACACCCCAATGGCAGGGAGAAATTGAGTGACTGAATTATCCAACGGGTCGGCGTCGCTCGATCAGGAGCCCTTTTATCTACCAGTAGCCGATGAGGTCGAGCTCTTCACAGCTGCTTACAATCAGCGCCTACCGATTCTTCTAAAAGGCCCCACGGGCTGCGGAAAGACGCGATTCGTAGAATATATGGCTTACCGCTTATTTCGTGGCGAGTGTGCTGATGCACGACAAAAAGCGTTGGAGTATCCACTCCAGACCATTGCCTGTCACGAAGACCTCTCTGCGACTGATCTCGTAGGGCGATTTTTGCTGCAGGGCGATGAGACACTTTGGCAAGACGGTCCTTTGACTCGGGCTGTTCAGGATGGCTCAATTTGCTATCTCGATGAGATCGTGGAGGCACGAAAGGACTCGACGGTTTTGATTCACGCGTTGACAGATCACCGCCGTATACTGCCCATAGAGAAGCGTGGCTTGATCCTTGATGCACATTCAGATTTTCTCCTGGTGATTTCCTACAATCCGGGCTATCAGAATGTGCTTAAGGACCTGAAGACCAGTACGCGCCAGCGGTTTGTAGCCATTGATTTTGATTATCCGAGCGAGCCCGCGGAGGCTCACATCATTGAGCATGAAAGCGGCATAGACGCATCAGCCGCGCAGCAGCTTGCGTTACTAGGCACCAAGGTCAGACATCTTAAGCAGCATGGATTTGATGAAGGTGTGAGTACGCGACTTTTAATTTATGCAGCACAAATGATGGTTGCTGGTGTGCGTCCTCATCGAGCCTGTGATGTGGCTGTATCCCGCGCTGTCTCCGACGACCCAGAGGTTCAGGAGGCAATGCAAGCGGTGGTAATGGCGATCTTCCCAGAGACTGAGCATTAGCGCTTATGACGGATTCTGCAAGTGTTGCCGCACAACTGCGTAAGCAGCATCCTGCGACGGCCGGGAATTACGAAGACACTGTTGCCAGTCTTGGTCTTGAGAATGATGCTCGGAAAGCTTTTGATGAAACAATTTTAGCGCTGTTGGGATCGGGTTGGCACGGCTATGAAGCCGCGGCTGGTTTTATCAAACAAGCGCCGCGGATGATCCCTTTGCTCGGCTTTCCGGTGTGGCTTGATCGGGGAGCGGTTGCGGTTGCCTTCTCGCGGGTCAATTTTGAACCTGCACGAGCTTACTGGGATCTTGTAGAAGTCGGCCTTAAAACCCCCGAAGATTTGGAAACCGTTCTTGAGATAGAGGGCTTGGGGCAACGAGTACAAGCGCAGTTCGAGTTTGCTTCTCAATTGCTCGTGCAGGTTTTGGTAGAGAGTTGCCGAAAGGTTGAACGTTCAAATGATGATGAGCTCAAAGCATGGGTTGCGCTCATCGATATGAGTGCAGGTATAGATCGCAATACCTTGTCGAGTTTTTTGAAGCGTTCATCCGGGGCTTTAACCGACTTAGAGCTTTTTGAGATCAGTGCAATTGATACACAAAGCTGTCTCGATGTTCTTGAGTACGAGATTGCATTGCTTGAGCATTGCTCCCCGACAGTCATTCGGCAATGGCTCGGGGTAATGCGTCGATTATCGCGTCATTCGCTCGGCCTTAAACCGCTTTTAAAGGCAATGACGCTCGCACGTCCGACCGATTTAGAGAGTGAAGTGCTGGTGCAGTTGGTGCTTCAGGTTGAGTCTCTGGCTCAGTGCAGCTACATCATTGAGGCGTCGGCTCGATTACCCCTGCATGATGGAGGCATTTGCCTGGCGTGGGCGGCTCACGGCGTCGACTATTGTCAAGACGATGATGCTCGTTCTAGAGCCTATTTCTTGGTCGAGTCGGCGGAGTCAACCGATTGTCTGTCTGGACTACAGGGTCTCGTGCGCTTCGAGGACAAGCAACGTGTTCTAAGGCTGTTCGCACACGCCGTGTCAGGTTTAATTTGGCCAATAAACGTCGAAGAACCCTCGATGGATGATCCCAAAGCTGGATTAAAGGCAGGCATCGCCGATGGGATCGCGTTTACTCGTCAGTTTGATGGCCATAATCTCGTGGTTCCAGAGTGCGTCAGTACCTTTGACACCGCCGAAGATAATTTTACTTTTTACAAATTGCGCATCTTGCATCAGCTTGGATTTCACAGTTTCGGTGCGCTTGACCAATTGGCGGCGATCCGGCGGTTCTGTCGCACCGCCGGCCGGCCTCAACTTGCTCGGATGCTTTTTTTGTTATTAGAGGCGGCTCGAATTGATTGGCGTTGGGTGCATGCACTGCCAGGTACGCGCGCTAGTTTTGATCAAATGAAGCAGCTTGCGTGTCAAACGCTCCGGGCTGAAAACCCTGAGGGGCTTACGCCTTTGCAGGTGGTGGCGTTGATTGGACTCGATGGACTGTGGCAATCAGAAACGGACGGCGATGAGATGGTTTTTGAACGCCTTCAAACTTGCATGGCGGGATTGCGTTCTTCAGAGGCTGAGGTTGAAGATACGCTTGTTGCCATTGAGCGTGTTGATTCTGTTTTAGAAGCGATGTCTTTAGCGGATCATCGATCTGAAAATCCCGCCGCTTACCGTGTTGTTTTGGATCTTGATGATGCAGCAGCGCATTTGCCGCCGCTAGAGCTCGATGTCGAGGTCGGTGAAGTGCTGAATGAGGATGCGGCGGGAATATCTCTCAAGGTTAACCCAGAGGGCTTGAGCCTTGAAGAGCTTCATGTCGGTGATGTGGACTCTGATCAGTCGATGATGATGACGGAACTCGATGAGGCGCCAGAATCAATTTCTGAGTCTGATCAAGAGCCGCAGACAAAGGGAGGCCCTAAGGTCCCGTTGCCACCTCCGATGACGCCAACAACCGCTAGGAGCTACTTCTACGATGAGTGGGACTACCAAATCCAAGACTATCGGCGTCGATGGTGTCGGTTGTTCGAGATCCGAGATTCTGAAGAAGACGCTGACTACTACCGTCGTTCTGTCTCAGACCATGCAGGGTTACAGAAACAGGTCCGACGCCAATTGAGTCGCTTAAAGCCTGAGTTGCTCGTCAAGGTAAGAGGCGTGCGAGATGGGGAGGATCTAGATTTAGAGCGTGCGATCGACGCTGTCATCGACCGTCGAGCAGGGCACACACCTTCGGAAAATATCTATGTCGAACGTCATCGTCAGGGTCGAGATGTAGCTGCTTTGTTCTTAATCGATATGAGTGCGTCAACGGATGATCGTTTGCCTGATCCCAATGCGCTACCGCCAGTCGAGACGATTTATCATGACTTTGATTGGTCCGACGAGCCTCCGGTTGCTCTGCCTGAGGGAGAAAAGATCATTGACCTCGAGAAACATGCGGTTATTCAAATGAGTCAAGCGCTGGAGGCTTTGGGCGATCATTATGCCGTCTGTGGCTTCAGTGGTTATGGTCGAGATCAGGTCGAGTACACAGTGTGTAAACAGTTCTCCGACCCTCTGAACGAGCGAGCAAAAGCCAAGATCGGGGGTATGAAAGCCTGTCGAAGTACCCGGATGGGACCTGCGATCCGACACGCCGCAATGCAGCTTGTCGAGACGGAGGCTAGGATCAAAGCACTGATTATTATCAGTGATGGCTATCCCCAAGATCATGATTATGGAGAGCATCGGAATGATCGGCAGTACGGCATTCATGATACGATGAAGGCGTTGGTCGAGGCTAAGCAGCAGGGGGTCCAGTCTTTCTGTTTAACAGTGGATCCCTCTGGACACGATTATCTTCGAACGATGTGTCCGGATCGTCAGTATATGGTGATCCAGGATGTTGATCAGCTGCCGCAAGAACTGTCTAAGGTATATCGTAGCTTAACAGGTTGAAAACGTATGTTGACGCCATTTCATTTGGCCATTGGAGTCTCCGATCTCGAAGCAGCGGAGTGCTTTTATCGAGATGTGATGGGATGTCCTGTCGGACGACGAGGTCAAGATTGGGTTGATTTTAACCTCATGGGCCATCAATTGGTTTGTCACAGAGTCCCCGTTCTAGCACAACAATTTGAAAATCCTGTTGATGGAGACGCGGTTCCGGTTCCTCACTTCGGAGTCGTGTTAACGCTATCAGACTTTGCATTGCTGCGGGATCGTTTGCAAAAGCAGGGGGTCGAGTTTGTGATCGAGCCCACGACTCGGTTTGTTGGAGAAGCCGGTGAGCAATCGATCATGTTTTTGCGCGACCCCTCGGGTAATGCCATCGAGTTTAAGGCGTTTCAGAATATCGAGACCGCATTGTTTGCGACGGAATGACGGTTGGGCTTGCCGCGCGCTGATTCGAATCATACGCTCTCTTGAAGTCATGGTGAAAAACACCGATTAGCCGTTGTGAGCGTCCTGTGTTATGAAAGAGATTACCGTGTGATAGGACTCGATCTTGAATTTCTGTTGTGCAGCGATGGGCTCTTTGAGCAAGGAGTTACACTCTAGGTCGTCAAGTTTTAACTGCTCGCTCGAGCCTTTGCTTTTATGTAGGGACTGAGTTGTTTGCGCCAGATGGGCAGATTGCCTTGCCTTGATCAACGTCTGATAAAGATTGTTTTTCAGATGCAGGCGGTTAAGGATGGTCGCAGACAAGCGCTCAAATCGAGGTGAAGGGTACAGGATGCAGAACTTGTGAGCCATCAAAACAACTACTTTTGGTACATGACGTGCTTGTTTTGCTTTGTTGCTCCTTTGGGAATCCAAACCGTCTTGTTCCCGTGGTTGGTCGTGGTTGAACTGGAAGGTTCTGGCGCCCGTTTAGGGTTCGCTCAGTTTTGTTTGCAACTACCTGCAATATTCTTAATTTTATTGGGTGGACTGTTAGCAGATCGATTCAACCGCGCTAAGATTTTGATGATTTGTCATGGATTTGCGGTCCTCCCGGCTTTGGGACTCGCCTATGCCATCTCTACGAGCCAGCTCAGTTATGCGTCGCTGCTGGTCTATGCGTTGGCCATTGGGACAGTCACCGCATTTGTTCAGCCAGCGCGTGACGGCATGCTGAATCAAATCGCGACTGATGATCTCCAGAAAGGTGTCACGATCTCGATGGGGTTGACGTTTGGAGGTCAGTTCATCGGTTTTATGCTGGGGGGTGCCGCCGAGACTGTGGGTCCTAGGACGCTGCTTTTGGTGCACTCGGCCTTGATGGCGCTCGGCATAGTATGTGCTGTTCGGCTTCTGGACCTGAAGCCGGCAAAGCAGTCGCTAGACAATGTTGGTGTGCAGCCCCCGGGAGACGCCAAAGATAGCGGATTGATTGCAATTCAAAGCAGCTTGATCTGGGTCAGGCAATCGCCCGCCATGTTGCCGGTGATGTTTTTAGTCTTTGCAATGAGCTTTTTGTATGGAGGCGCCTATATGGTGCTGGTGCCGATCATTACCCGCGATGTTTATGGCGGGGGCGCCAGTGAAATCGCCCAGTGTTTCATGGCCTTTGTGGCGGGTACAGTCTTTGTGACGGGATCTCTCGTGAAGATTGGTGGATTAAATAGACCACTGCAAGGTTTGCAAATCGCCCTTTTCGGTGGCGGGCTCTGCTTGATTGCAGGCGCCAGTGTTTCGAGCTTTAATAGTTTTTTGTGGATATTGGTGGCTTGGGGAGGCTTCGGTGCAGTGGCGATGAGCATGGCCCGAACGTTAATCCAAGAGGCAGCTCCCGAACACTTGAGATCTCGGGTCTTAGCAATTTTTTCCTTGGCGAATATGGGCGGAATGCCCCTGGGTGGACTGATTCTTGGAAGCTTGTCCGTGGTGATCGGCGGCGAAGTCAGTCTTTGGATCGTATCGATCAGTATGTTTTCAGTGTTGGCTTTTTACCGTTGGCAGCAATCCCGGGTCCGAAAAAGGACCTTTTGACATACCGAGTGAATGCTAGAACATCAACGAGTGAGTCTGAGTGAGCGGCATTTTGCGCTCAAGTCTTTTCTATCAAATGAGTAGGGTTTTAGAGGTTGTGGCATGGTGAGTCAACCGGAAATGTTCTTAGAGCGAATCAATGGTGTGGAGCTGTGTTGGTTTGAGTGGGGTTCGGCTACGCCGGGTGTGGCTTCAATTTTGCTGGTTCATGCGACAGGTTTTCACGCACGTTGTTGGGACCAAGTCGTTGCACATTTACCCGACCGGCACGTTATCTCAATCGATATGCGTGGCCATGGTCGCAGCGAGAAGCAAGGGCCTTTTAATTGGCAATCTTTTGGCGACGATTTGACGGCCTTTATTAATCACATTGCGCTCCCTGAACTCATCGGAGTTGGACATTCGATGGGGGGACATGCAGTCGCTGTAGCGGCGGCAAGAACCCATGGCCGGCTCAACGGCCTCGTATTGGTTGATCCGGTGATTATGTCTCCAGAAATTTATGCTTCGAATGAATCAGTGCATGCGGACTGGCTCGATGAAGCGGGCCAACATCCGGTAGCTCGCCGCAAAAATTTCTTCGAGTCTGTGGCAGCGATGGTCGCAAATTTTAAAGGACGCGGATCTTACGGGGCCTGGCTTGATGCCGTACTCGAGGACTATTGCCAGCACGGTTTATTGCCAAACCCCGAGGGCCATGGTTGGGTTTTAGCGTGTCCACCGCTTGTTGAGGCAGAGATCTACATGGGCAGTACAGGCAAGAATATTCTGCCTGAAATTGCTAGCGTGGCGCTTCCAGTCCATGTGTTGCGCGCCAAAGCAAGAGACGAGTCGCGACAAGAAATGGATTTTAGCTCATCGCCCACTTGGCCTGGGTTGGCGGACTTCTTACCCGCAGGTGAAGACTATCATTATCCGGAATTGACCCACTTTATTCCGATGCAGAAGCCAGCCTTGATTGCAGACCACATCCGGAGACTCTCCGCAATATGAAACCGCTGCTTGCGATTACGATGGGTGACCCTGCGGGCATCGGGCCAGAAGTTTTGGTTAAAGCGCTCGCTTCTGACGCGATTCAAGATCAGGCAAGGGTGTTTGTGATTGGCTCTGAGCCCGCGTTGCAGTCTGCGATGCAGGAGCTTGAGTGTCGCCTCGATATTCACCGGGTCGCCAAGGCCGGGGCAGTCACAGACCAAGCGGGGGTTCATTTACTAGATCCTTTTGGGTCAGTAGAGGGACTGGTGCGGGGTACACCCTCAGCGCTCGGCGGTGCGGCTTCGGTGTGCTTTTTTGAACGCGCCGTCGCGGATGCTGCGGCGGGTGAAATCGACGGCATCGTGACGTGTCCAATTAACAAAGTAGCGGTTCAGATGGCGGGCTTTCATAATGACATTGGCCATCAAGAAATTCTTGCCCGGTTGACGGGTGCTTCTCTCACAGCGACTCTGCTCATGACGCCAGGGCTTAAAGTCGCGCATCTATCGACCCATCTCCCGCTTTCCAAAGCGGTTGACTACGTTCGCAGACCAGTGCTGATCGACAAATTAACCTTAACGCATGAGCATCTACAACGGTGGGGCTTTTCAAACCCTGTGATTGCAGTCGCAGCACTCAACCCGCATGGCGGCGAGGCTGGCATGCTCGGTCGTGAGGAAATCGATGAGATACAGCCAGCCATCGACGCGCTTCGGGATCGTGGCTTGGACATTAGAGGGCCTTTTCCAGCCGACTCAGTGTTTAATCGTGCAATCGCTGGTGAGTTTGATGCAGTACTTGCTCTGTATCATGATCAAGGTCATATCCCGATTAAAGTCCACAACTTCTCAGGAAGTGTAACGGCAACGTTGGGCATTCCTTTTGTTCGTACATCAGTAGACCATGGGACAGCGTTTGACATCGTAGGTCAAGGGCGCGCCGAACATGAAGGCTTGGAGCAGGCGATTCGTGCTGCAACGTTGATGTTGAAGGGCCAACTCCCAGACTTTTGATCCTTATCTCGGCGCCGTAACAACCCATTGACGCACCGCGTTTTGCTCCAATCAGCTACCTGCTCTTGCAGACATTGATTGGTCGAGTAATGCCGCTTCGCTCATTTTAGTAAATGCTTTGGGAGTTTTGGAGGCCTTGAGTGAAAGTTGAAGGACTGCTGCATTGACGGGTGTTTCGATGCCCAGAGATCGGCCGAGGCGGCAAATCTCTCCGTTTAAGAAGGGCGTTTCAATATCGCTGTGTCCCCTCGCGACACTCTGCCAGGTGGAACTGCCTCCCCTTGGCGCATTCGGAATGTTGACTTGGTTTACTAGACCAAAACGCTGTCTCATCGCATCAGGTGGTGTGCAAATGATGCCTCCCGCTTGATAACAGGCGAGAGCCTCTTTTTTGAGCGCCCGCATGATTTGCACGTTGCTTTCGCCCTCGGCAAGGATGAGCTCGAGAGGGTTGCCGAGATTGGAGAGAAGTTTCGCGTACTTTAGACGCATCACCTGATCATCGGGCTGAGACATGAATCCCGCTCGGGTCATGGCGTCCGACACGGCCTCGGTAATGGCATCGCTTCCCGATGGATACAGACCGGTATCGAATAATCCGCCTGGGGCAGCTGCGCTGTGAATGATCTCGCCCGGAGATAAATGCGTTGCCGGACAGAGTACGAGCATCGCATAGACATTCTGAAAAAAACGATGCGCCAGCGCTTCATTGCTGACACCGTTTTGGGCACAGAATATTGACAAAGAATTCGGTGCAACCAGTGCCAAGTCATTGAGCGCTTGCCAGGTATCCTGAGACTTCACCGTCAGCAGGACGATGTCATTGGGCTGAAAGTCGATCGCGCTTGGCGAGGTTACACATGTGACGGGTAAGATTAAGCGCTCCTTGGGAGAGGTGTAATGAAGCCCTTTGGTCGTTAACCTATCGGCATGAGCACCTCGAGCGATCAAAATGACCTCAAAGCCCGCGAGTTGCAATCGGGCGCCGATGGCACCCCCGATGGCGCCCGCGCCGTAAATGATGAATCGCATACTAAATCTCCGTTTCGAAAAGTCTATCGCAATTAGGAACGGGCAAGCAGCTGAATTTTGCAGTCGTGCGTCGTATTTGCTAGTTTGGGGGTAGTTATAGGGAGATGTGATGACTGAACAATTTAGAGCTGAAGTACGAGAATGGCTGTCGCATCACTGTCCTGAGTCCATGCGTGGCCCTGTCACCGAAGATCAAATCATCGGAGGTGGAAAGCGCCAAACGTTTGACAATCCTGCGGCGAAAGCCTGGTTGGATGCGATGGCTGAAAAAGGCTGGACTGCGCCGACCTGGCCAAAGGCCTATGGGGGCGGTGGTCTCGATAAATCCCAGCACCAAATACTCCAGGATGAATTGCAAAGGATTCAGGCGCGCGCGCCGATTGCGGGCATGGGCTTTTCAATGATTGGCCCGACACTTCTCGATTACGGCACAGAGGAGCAGAAGCTTGAGCATCTCCCGAAAATCATCAGCGGCGAAATTCGATGGTGCCAAGGTTACAGTGAACCCGGGGCTGGATCCGACCTTGCCAGCTTGCAAACCCGATGTGACGACCAAGGCGATCATTTTGAGGTAAGTGGTCAAAAAGTATGGACTTCAGGTGCGCAATTCGCCGATTGGATTTTCGCCTTGGTCCGTACAGATTTTAATGCCTCAAAGCATGATGGTATCAGTTTTGTCTTGATCGACATGGATCAGCCGGGTGTTTCGGTTCGGCCGATTCGGTTAATCAGTGGAAATTCGCCTTTTTGCGAAACTTTTTTTGATGGCGCTCGCTGCGAGAAAAAGAACCTTGTAGGGCAGTTGAACCGAGGTTGGACCGTAGGAAAGCGCCTGCTCCAACACGAGCGAAGCTCGATTTCAGGACTCAGTGGCGGCGGGCGCAAGGGACGCTACGATCATTTTGGCTCGCTTTCATCGATTTATCGAAATCGCGTTGATGGGAACGCTCAGGACTCAAATGGTTCCTTGAGACGTCGAGTGTTAAGCAACGAGATGAATCAAAAAGCGTTTTCTCTTACTCAAAGAAGATCTTTTGAGGAAAGTCAGTCAGGAGGGACCCCGACATTCCTGACGTCTTTGTTTAAATACTATGGCTCAGAGCATGGCAATGAGCGGATGGAGCTTCAACTCGAAATGATGGGACACCAAGGGCTCGGTTGGACCGGAGAGAGCTTTGATGCAGATGAAATAGCGACAACACGCACGTGGTTGCGATCAAAGGCAAGTACGATTGCGGGAGGGAGTTCTGAGGTCCAGCTTAATATCATTGCAAAGCGAGTGCTTGGATTACCTGATTGAGGGCGGTCATCGGTCTGATACATCAGCGTTAAAAAATTGGACATCTGTTGGTGGACACTGTGTAATGGAGCCTCGTAAAGTCAGGCCAGTAGGGCTGAGCGTGGGTTCTTCCCCTCGATAAAAAGGGGATGATACGAACGGGGTCACCCGACGACATTGTCAGCGGCTTCGCGAAAAGGTGCATCTGATTTAGGCAAGGTTTGATTGCATAAAATAGGAACGTCGTTGTCGAAATACAGCATGCATTACAAGGTCCGGTTATGATCGGACAGAATGAAAGTTTACAGGTAAAGAAAGATAGCTTTTAGAGGAGACGGATTATGGCACTCGTGCTGAACGAAGAGCAAAACATGCTCAAAGACGCTGCAAAAGATTTTTGCACGAACAATACGCCGATCACACAATTGCGAAAATTGAGAGATGACCAGAATGCGCTGGGCTTCGATGACACCACTTGGCGCCAGATGGTCGATCTCGGGTGGGCCGGAATATGCATTCCCGAGGAGTACGGTGGGCTTGGTTTCGGCTTTACGGGGATGGGCGTCGTGCTTGAGGAGTGCGGGCGTACGTTGGCAGCCTCGCCCTTGATCGCAACAGTAGGTCTTGGCGCAAGCTGTATTGTCCTCGGCGGTGATGATGAACAAAAACGTACAATCTTGCCCCAAGTCGCTGGTGGAGAAATGTTGCTTGCTTTGGCGCTCGAAGAGTCTCCGCATCATAACCCTTACGGTAGCTCCGCAACTGCAGAGAAGACGGCCTCGGGCTACTCAGTAACTGGCAGTAAAAAGTTCGTGCTTGATGGTCATGTCGCCGACAAGCTTGTCGTCGTCGCGCGATCAAGCGGTACAGCTGGAGACAAAGACGGTTTGACCCTGGTTCTGATAGACCGTGAAGCTGCGGGCGTGAGCGTTACGCGTACGATCATGGCTGATTCTCGCAATGCGGCGAATATAGAGTTTAGTGGCGCTGAGGGTGTTTTGTTGGGTGAGGAAGGAAAAGGCGCCCAGATATTGGACAAGGCGCTTGATATAGGTCGGATCTTGCTTTCGGCTGAAATGCTTGGGGGAGTTCAAGAGTGTTTTGAGCGGACAGTTGAATATCTGAAAGTGCGCGAGCAGTTTGGTGTCCCCATTGGGTCCTTCCAAGGCTTAAAGCACCGCGCTGCCCAAATGTTTTGTGAGGTGGAGCTCTCAAAATCAGTCGTACTCGAGGCGTTAGCCGCTTTGGATGAGGACAGCGAAGAAGTGCCCGAGCTCGCGAGTTTGGCGAAAACGCGACTTAATGACACCTATCATTTAGTCAGTAGCGAGGGCGTTCAGATGCATGGCGGCATTGGCATGACGGACGAATACGAGATTGGATTCTTTATGAAGCGCTCGAGAGTTTGCGAGCATGCCTTGGGCAACAGTGCTTTCCATCGCGATCGCTACGGTGTCCTGCAGGGATACTAAAGGAAAAAATTAAAAAAAGCCGGAGCTTGCTCCGGCTTTTTTTTGCACTGTTGTGGTGTGGATAATCGCCTTTTTAAGGTTTAACGAAAAGCAGTGTGAAACGGTCGGTATTGCCAGTGACAGACTTTCTGCCGACCTCATAACGTAGTTCGTCATCGGGTCTGTAATGCAGGTTTGAATGGTCGACTAATTCGAATCCGATGGCTTGAATTTCTTGGATGGCTAGGACCGGATCCAAACGGCGCCAAACTTCTGAGGAGTGTTCCTGCATATGCCGTCGAGTGTGGTCGATAACGCCGTAGTAGCCGCCTTTTTTGAGGGAGTCGAAGACGGCCTTGTTAATGCTGCGGCGTCCCTCAGGCGTGAAGTTGTGGAGATTACGAAACGTCAAAGCGAGGTCTACTTTTGTGAGGCCTAGGCTAAATTCGGGTAGATCCATCATGCGATTGCCCGGTGCCCTTGAAAAGTTTGATCGATCGAAAGGGATTACGGTGGTTGATTCGAAACCAGGTTGATCTTTAATCCGCTCTCCTGTGCGTTCGGCGCCAATGGCCAGAATTAGTCGACCGTTTTCGGCGAGAACAGGCCCTAAAATGTTCGTATACCACCCGCCACCAGGCATAATTTCCAACACGGTCATGTCATCTTGAAGCCTAAAAAAATTGAGCGTTTCTAGTGGCTTGCGATTTTTGTCTCGAGCGATTTCCTGTTCAGAACGCCGTTCATGATCCAAAGCTGCTTGGATTTTTTCAGAGGTCGATTGGGTTTCCGCGTAGCTTGCAGGTGCGAGCGCTAGACCTGCAATTACGACCAGGCGAATTAAGGTTTGCGTAGGTTTCATTGTTAGGCTCTCCGGAGCGTTAAAAAAGAAATTTCGTGTCGGGATTTGTATACTGAATTAAATTGTAGAGGTCTTTGATGATGTGGTTAAGACAAGTCGCTATGGTATCAGCAAATCTTTCTGAAGCAGAGCGCCAATTAAAAGGTCTGCTGAACTTCGAAACTGCCTACTCTGACGAAGGGGTTGAAGAGTTCGGACTCAAGAATATTGTTGTCCCCTCGGGTAACTCATTTGTTGAGGTGGTGTCACCGTTTCAAGAAGACACGGCTGCAGGCAGAATGCTGATGCGCCGCGGAGGCGATTGTGGCTACATGCTGCTCTTTCAGGTTGATCAGCTGAAACCAGTGAGCGATCGTGTCTCTGAAAGAGGCTTTCGAAAAATTTGGGAGACCGAGCGACCAGAGGTTTCTGCGTTTCACGTCCATCCCAAAGACATTGGCGGAGCCATCGTCTCTTTTGATGAAATGCGGCCCATTGATGAATGGGTCTGGGCGGGTCCTGGATGGCAGAGCAGACGAGCGCGTTCTGCGGGAGATTTGCTTAGCTGTACCATCGAAGTCGACGCGCCAGATCAGGTGGCCGCGTTGTGGGCTTATTTACTAGGTACAACAGTGCAACGATCTCAGTCCGGACATTATCTTCTTATGAATGATGGGGCTGAGGTTCGCTTTGAGCCGCCTGCGGGCTCAACTGCGAGAGGGTTAGTTGCGTTTGAGCTTTGCGCAAAGAAATCATCGCTACAAGAAATGTCCCTGGATCATGCTCCTGTGAATGTTTGCGGCGTCGACGTTTTGATTCGGCCAAATAACGCCAACATAGGCTGAGGGGCGTGCGCCGTCACTGTAAGACGCTGCGCTGCCACATTGGACTTTCAAATCCTTAGCCGGTGCGTCGGCGTTGCAATGAGAGCGATAATGAAGGCGGCTTTAGCGTTGCTGTCGCCTATTTCAAGCATACAGCGGCCTTGTTAGAAAGACTGACGCCGCGACTGCCCTGCCGAAAAGGATTGCGATCGTGACCGTTGGTTAAAGCGACAAAGCTTACGCCGGTTGCCGGGTCTGCCCAGGCAATTTGACCTCCTGCGCCGTTGTGGCCAAATGCGGTAGGACTGTTAAGGTGACCAAAGCCTCTGAGATGACGGTTTTTGTCACCGGCAATAACGATGCCTAAACCGCGAAGCACATCGATACCCAGATAGGGATCTTTTAACCTTTCTGTTCTTACCTTGCGTGCCTCAAAAATGGTGGATTGGCTCCAGGGCGTTTCTGAAAAATTTTCGGAATCCCCATTGAAGCCCAAAAGTCCCTGGTAGAACAGTGCCAGCGATGCTGCAGAGGTATAGCCGCCGCCCCCTGGAATTGGAACTTGCCTAACTGAAGTCGTATTAAACCTCGTGATGGCCTCTTCGGTAACCTCGGTGATCGGTGGCGGGGACATATTTCGGGCCGCGTAATCAGCATCCGAAGGACCATCGCCCACATAAGAAATATCTACAATTCGGTGCTGATGGGGTTCGGGGCAGCCAACCCAAAAATCCGATAGGGACATCGGGCCTGCAATGCGATCTTGTATCATTGAAGCAAATGTTTGTTCGTGAATGGTCTCTAGTATTTCAGCCAGTACCCACAGGCTAGAACTAGGATGATAAGTATAGGCAGTCCCAGGAGCCCAATCTAAGCGCCACTGTTTGAATCTTGCGCGCTTGCGCTTCGAATCCCAGTAATCCGTCGGCTTGAAGGGGGCATTGGGAAATCCTGCGGTGTGCGTCAATAGATGCTCAACGAGGACAGCGGACTTTTCATCTGTGCTGAATTCTGGGATCCACTCACTCACGGATCGATTGATATCCAGATCACCTGATTGCATCGAAAGCCATGCTAACGAAGAGGTAATGGCTTTGGTGGCAGAAAAAATAGGATAAAGGGCTTCATTGGTAGCATCACCAAAGGTCTCAAATGCAAGTATTTTACCGCGATAGGCCAGGGCAATCTGGACAGAAGGAAGCCCATCCTCAGCAACGCTCTGCTCAGCTTTCAACCGAAGTTGCTGTAAAGCGTCGGGGTCTAACTGTAGCGGTGCTGCCGTTGGCGTTTCATCTAATCCGGCCATCATGATCCTCCTGTTCGTCCGTGGAAAGAGTAGCACGTGCTTGCGGCCGGGCCTAAGCATCTTATGGATCTGCGCTAGCCATGACTGAGATTGTCCAGCGTTGCTTCTTACTCAGGATCAAGTGGACTGCTTACAAGTCAGTATTCGTCTTATTGGATAATGCTCTCGGTGATTCGATTGGGGTGGCAGTGCGATGCGAAGTCACCGAATTCAATTGGATCAATGAAAGGCAAGTAGTCAGGAGGAAGCGGTAACCAGAAAGTTGTAAACAGAAAGCGGTAAACAGAAAGCGATAAACAACCATTGAAAAGGAGATTAAATGAGAACACTGAACTCAGAGCAATTGGCGTCTGTCGAAGGCGGTCTAGACCTGGTTGATGCGGCGGCAATGATTGCATCGATCTCGAGTTTCACACCAGCGACCATGGCATTTGGATATCCGATCGCAGCGGCATTGGTTACGATTGAAGTTTTGTCAGAGTAGGGGGTAGTGACTCAAGCCTCGACGATGAGAGAGGACACGCGACGATCAAAAGATGGGCAAAGCTGCTCAAGGCGGTGTGAGGAGCCATAGCCTCAAGCAATCACCGTGGTGCCTTAGCCTTGGGCAGTGATTGCCGTCCAGACCCAAGATCCGTAAAAACGAATAGGTCTTTCGATCACTTTCAGTCCGCGTTCAGCACGTGATGCGTGCTGAGCGCGGTATTGATTACCTAATGCCTGTAAGGCGTGGGCATCGAGTTCTCGAGGTTGCGGCGGATTGGTCCGGGGTCTACCCAAACTCTCCTATAACGCCTGAGATGCTCTCTTTGGCGTCTCCAAAAAGCATTCGAGTGTTTTCTCCAAAAAACAGCGGGTTATCGACCCCTGAAAAGCCGGAAGCCATGGACCTTTTAAGCACGAAAACGGTTCGGGCTTGGTCTACGTTAATGATTGGCATGCCGTAAATTGGACTATCAGAATCTTCTCTAGCACTTGGGTTTACAACGTCATTGGCTCCGATCACGATCGCAACGTCGACGTTCTCGATACGAGGATTAATATCGTCCATTTCGACGAGTTGCTCGTAAGGAACATCCGCTTCAGCGAGCAGAACATTCATGTGTCCGGGCATTCGCCCTGCTACCGGATGGATGGCGTAAGAAACTTCGCAACCATTAGCCTCTAGGATTTTTCCGAGTTCTTTAACGACGTGTTGAGCTTGAGCCACTGCCATACCATAGCCGGGCACGAAGCACACGTTCGACGCTGCTTCAAGAATATAGTAGGCATCTTCTACGGAGACAGGCTTAACCTCGCCCTCAACCGCTTTGGCAGACTTCACAGCACCGAATCCACTGAACAACACATTCGTGAGAGAGCGGTTCATGGCTTTACACATAATATTGGTGAGAATGATTCCAGATGCACCGACAAGAGCGCCAGCAACGATCAAAATGTTATTGCCCACCGCAAACCCAGCTGCGCAGGCGGCGATGCCTGAGTAACTGTTAAGCAGAGAGATTACGACTGGCATATCCGCACCGCCGATTGGGATAACCGCCATAACACCCAGCACCAGCGCCAAGCCCAAAAGCGCATAGAGATATGGCGACGTCGCCGAAGGCTCAAGGCAGAATAGGACTGCACAGGCGACGATACCAAGGAGGAGTCCGGCGTTTAGAAATCGTTGCAATGGGAAAACGACTGCGGCGCTATTGATGCGTTCACTGAGTTTGCCGTAGGCGATTAAGCTACCGGTAAAGGTCAAGCCACCAATCAAAATGGCCAGCACGATGGTAGCGGCTGTAAATGTTGAGGTCTCGCTCGTGCCAAGATAGAGCGTCGCCCATCCGACAAGCAGACTGGATGCACCGCCTGATCCGTTAAATAGAGCGACCATTTCGGGCATGCTGGTCATTGCGACCAAGCGCGCTGCCAGCGCGCCAACGGTTGCACCGACGATCATGCCGCCGATTATGAATTCATAGCTGACAACCTCAGCGCTGATTAGTCCGGAAACAACTGCGATAAACATTGCAGTGGAAGACAAAAGATTGCCGCGTTTTGCCGTCGCAGGAGATCCAAGCATCTTCAATCCAAAGATGAATAACGCTGCAGCAAGAATGTAGGCTAGATTTGCAAGTAAATCGATGCTCATGACTGCGCACTCCGTTTGCTTTTGAACATGCTGAGCATGCGGTCGGTCACCAGGTAGCCGCCAACCACATTCACCGTGGCGAAAGCCACCGCAGCACCGCCTAGCCAGCTCGCCATTTCGTTGCTGGTCGTGCCAGCAGCCAGAAACGCGCCAGCTAACGTAATGCCAGATATCGCGTTAGCGCCAGACATCAGCGGCGTGTGCAGGGTTGCCGGTACTTTTGAGATGAGCTCAAAGCCTAAAAATACCGATAGAACAAGAATAAAAGTGAGAAAAACAATTTCCATGATACTAAGCTCCTTCGCCACGTAACGATTTAATAGCCTCATTGACCAAGGCGCCTCCGTGAGTGATCACGCAACCCTGTAAAATGTCATCTTCCATATTGAGGTTAAAAGTTTTTTCCTCGGCATCCCAATATTCAGACACCAAATTCACCAGGTTAGCCGCGTACATTTGACTGGCATCCTTGCAAACTTGAGCGGGCAAGTTTGACATACCGATAATTGAGACACCCCCAATGTTAACGGTCTGGTCAGGCTCAGAGCCCTCTACATTGCCGCCAGAGTCCACGGCCATGTCAACAATAACGCCGCCAGGCTTCATCGCTGCGACCATGTCAGCGGTTACGATACGAGGCGCGGGTCGACCGAACAGCTGTGCGGTCGTGATGACAATATCGGCTTGGCTAATCACATCTTTCATGCCGAGTCGTTGCAACTCCAACTGCTCTGGCGTTAGCGCCATGGCGTATCCATCCTTGGTTTGTCCTGTCTCACCCAAGTCAATTTCAACAAATTTAGCGCCAAGGGATTGAACCTGTTCAGCCACAACCGGGCGAGTGTCGAACGCCTCTACTCTGGCGCCCAAGCGCTTAGCTGTGGCGATCGCTTGTAGGCCTGCAACTCCAGCGCCGATTACAAAGACCCGAGCCGGACTGAGCGTCCCAGCGGGCGTCATCATCATCGGCAGAATGCGGTCAAGTTGCTGTGCTGCGAGAACCACCATCACGTAACCGGCGAGATTCGCCTGAGAGCTGAGCGCATCCATTTTTTGAGCTCGGGTGGTTCTTGGAATCATTTCCATGCTGATTGCAGTGACGCTGGCCGCACCCAAGGCATCAACCAACTCAGTTTCGTTATAAGGATCGAGATAGCTGATATGGATGGCCCCCGATTTAAGTTTACTGACGTCGGGGAGATCAGGTTTGCGCACACGCAGCACCATGTCCGCCTTGCTTAGCAGCTCGCTCGCATCAGAGGATAAGGTTGCGCCAACCGCTTCATAGTCAGCGTCTGAATAACCTGAGCGGAGACCGGCGCCTTGTTCGATACAGACGTCGATGCCTGCTCTTACCAGTTTCTTTGCTGCGTCGGGAATCAGCGCGACGCGCCGTTCACTTGCAAGAGATTCGGTGGGGACAGCGATGAGCATAATGTGGATCCTTTAATTGGCAGCCTCGTACAACAGGGCTCGAGCAACCCTGAGGCTGTTTCGTTGTTGTGATGGTCGAACGCGAATACACCCTGACTTGTAGGCGGAAAATAGCATGTTCTCCTAGGTCTTGCTAGATTTGATCCAGATTAGGCGGCTTTGAGCGGTGACCATCAGCTTGATGGGTAAGCCAAGGTAGAGAAATACTCAGGTTTATGTCGTTCCATGAGTCTGATTTAATCCGGTTGCTGCAAGAGGTGTTGTTAGGATTAAGAAGTAGGGAGGGAGATGATGTCTTGGGAGAAAGAAGTCGCTGAGATTAAAGCGCGAAAGCGTCGATCTTTGGAGCAAGGCGGAATAGAGGGTATTGCTCGTCAGCATGAGAAGGGTCGTTTGACCGTTCGAGAGCGGATCGATTGCCTTCTTGACCCTGATTCCTTTGTGGAGCACGGTCCAGGCGCTGGGTTTGCAGAAAAAAATGAGGCGGGTGAGATCGAGTCTTTCAGCCCTGCGAACTACGTCGTCGGTTTTGGTCAGGTCAATGGCCGACGATTAGTGGTTGGAGGTGAAGACTTCACGCTCAAGGGGGGATCTCCAAATGCTTCGGGCTTGAGAAAAAGCGTGTACGCCGAAGAGCTTGCGCTTCATTTTAAAATTCCTCTGATCCGACTGCTTGAAGGCGGTGGCGGCAGCGTTGCGCCTGCGAGCGGCTCAGGACCCAAAACTGTTGGATCTCCGGTGTTTGCAGAACCGCGCTTTAAGGTCATCGCCGATGCAATGGGCGTCGTGCCTGTAGTGTCAGCCGCCCTCGGGCCCGTTGCGGGCTTCCCGGCCGGACGCTTGGCTGCTTCGCATTTTTCAGTGATGGTTCGAGAACTTTCCCAGGTGATGGTTGCTGGTCCGGCGTTGGTTGAGCGAGCCTTGGGCCGGCAGCTTTCGAAAGAAGCGCTCGGCGGTTATCGAGTTCACGAAAAAAGTGGCGTGGTTGATGCGGTCGTAGATTCGGAAGAAGAGGCCTTTGACGCGATGCGGACTTTTTTAAGCTACTTACCCCAGAATGTCTGGGACGTCCCAAGTCGCTTGTCTTCAAGTGATCCAGTGGACCGAGCGGATGAATCCTTACTGTCGATTGTACCGAGAGATCTTCGTAAACCATTTGAGATGCGTAAAATCATAAAGGCAGTCATGGATGTTGATTCCTTTCTTGAACTTGCGCCCAAGTATGGCCGAGGACAGATCATTGGATTTGCGCGACTAAATGGCCTGCCTGTAGGCGTGATCGCCAACGATTGTCGTCATTACGCTGGGGCAATGACCGCAAGCGGTTCACAAAAAGCAAAGCGAATGATGGAGCTCTGCGAAACCTTTCATGTTCCCATCGTCAATTTTTTGGATGAACCGGGCTTCATGTTGGGGCCGGATGCAGAGACATTGGGCACGATTCGTTATGGAATGAGTGCAGTGGCTGCTGCAGTGCAATCGACGGTGCCTTGGGCAACGGTTGCTGTTCATAAAGCTTTCGGCGTGGCCTCAGCTGCCCATTTTGCACCGAATACCTACAAGCTGGCATGGCCTTCCTACGAGATCGGTGCTTTGCCTGTTCAAGGCGGGGTCGCTGTGGCTTATCGCCGAGAAATCGAAGCGGCAGATGATCCAGAGGCGAAGCGCGCTGAACTGGAGGCGAAACTTTTGAGCGCCCGCTCCCCATTTCCTTTAATGGAAAGCTTTTCGGTTCATGAGCTCATCGATCCAAGGGAAACTCGTCAAAAGTTGTGTCAATGGACAGATTGGATCGAACCCACGCTTGATGCGTTAAAGGGGCCAGCGCTGTGGGGAATGCGTCCTTGAACATCACTGGCCTGCATAGGTCATTTGGACTGCTGCTCACGTGGTTTACGCTGATGGTCTCCAACGCGCTAGCGATAGAGTCGCCCTGGGTTAACTCCGGAGAGGCGGACGTCAGAGTGGTGTCGCCAGCCGAGGGCGTGGAATCTGGCGGAACTCTGTTAATTGGTGTTGAAATTCAACTGCCTGAGGGCTGGCACACTTATTGGCGTAATCCAGGCGATTCCGGCGAGCCTGTTTCGTTATCCTGGCAAGCAGAAGGGCTATTGAATGCGTCTGCAATTGCTTGGCCAATTCCTGAGCGGATTCCCTATGGGCCTCTAATAAATTTGGGCTACAAGAACAGCGTTCTATTGACTCAAGTATTGTCTTTCGGCGATTTGACAGGTGTCGAGAGGGTTGAGTTAACAGTATCGGGGCGATGGCTTGTTTGTGCGGACGTTTGTATTCCGGAGGAGGCGAGTCTTCAAGTCTCGGTGCCCGTGGTTGAGACCATCAAGCTTGATCCTGGATTGAATACGCGGTTTCAGAATGTCCCACTGCCGCAGGCTCTGCCTTTGCTGACGCAGGCGACCTGGGATGAGCCCCTGTTGCTGAAGGTTTCAGTTGATCTGCCAGGGCTCGATCAAGACAGAATCAAAGCGCTGTACTTTTTACCCTTTGAAGCCGACTTGGTTGATCTGACCCAGCCGCCGCGCTTTGAGTTCGGACCTGAGGGCTTCGCGGTTTGGACGCGGTTCGTCTCACATGCTACGAGAAACTATTCTGGTTTGCTCTGGTATGAAGAATGGGTAGGGGACGAGTTGATTCGTTCTGCTGTGACCATAGATGTGGAAGGCTTTCAATCTGAGAATTCGGGTCTGAACGTATTCACCGCGATGTTGTTGGCGTTCTTTGGCGGCGTTTTACTCAACCTGATGCCGTGTGTGTTTCCGGTATTGTCGATCAAGGTCATGAGCTTGATCAGGGAATCATCGGGTTCGCGATCACGCCAGAAGCTTCAAGGATGGTCCTATACTTTCGGCGTGGTGATAAGTTTCTTACTGGTCGCTGCGGTGTTAATTGTGTTGCGCCACTTCGGGGAGGAACTTGGTTGGGGTTTTCAACTGCAATCGCCAATGATCGTCGCTGGGCTCAGTCTTATCTTTTTGGTGCTCGGTTTTAATTTGTCTGGCTTTTTTGAACTGACTGGTGGGATTTCGATACCGGGTGTTCCGAGCAACGGGGCTTCTGGCGCTTTTTTCAACGGTGTTTTGGCTGTGGTAGTCGCTGCGCCCTGTACAGCGCCCTTTATGGGCGCAGCACTCGGTTTTGCGCTTGTGCAACCCTCATATATGGCAATGTTGATCTTTGCGAGCCTTGGGTTCGGGATGGCGCTGCCGCTGCTCTTGCTGACTTACATACCTGCGCTTATGGCAAGGCTTCCAAAACCTGGACCTTGGATGGAGGGCTTTCGACAGGGTGCAGCATTTTTGATGTATGCAACCGTGATTTGGCTTATGTGGATCTTGATTCGTCAGGCGGGTGCTGACGGTTTTGCCTTTGCGGCTGTTGCTGGATTGCTGCTGACTTTACTCATCTGGATTTGGGTTCGCTTTGGTCTCAGTCGTTGGTTGAATCGCGTGATTTTGATCGCGCTGGGGGTTTCCTCTATGGCCAGTTTGTCCGCCATTAAGCCCACTGAGCAAAATTCAGGGCCAGATACGTTGCAATTGCGGGGTGGTGCTCAGGCGCTAGACTCTAGTATCGCGTTCTCCGCCGAGGCGCTAAGGACTGCCAGAGCCAAAGGGCCTGTTTTCCTCAATTTTACCGCTGACTGGTGTATTACCTGCAAAGTCAATGAGGCGGTCGCAATTGCCACGCCTGACACTCGGACGCTATTTGAATCGGAGGGCATAACTTACATGAAGGCCGATTGGACACGAGAGGATCCATTGATTACCCAAGCATTGGCGGATTTTAATCGCGTTGGCGTGCCGCTTTATTTGGTGTACCAAGAGGGACTGGAAGAACCATTGATCCTTCCTCAAATTTTAACGCCAGGCATGATTCGAGAGGCCTTCACGACATCTCGGGAGTAAAATCGTTAGGACGGGTCATGCCGCGACGTAATGGGCTCAGCGTCGGTCCTTTTAAACTTCCCACAGCGAGACTGTGCCAAGACAGGAATATCCCGGAGTAATTGTAAGATTGGCCGCAGTGGCCTGGCTGAAGGTGTGTTAGGGCGCCTTGGGCGGATTTGTTGGAAGTTAGATCTATCGGAAGTTGGGTCTATCGGAACAGGAAGAGGCAAAAAATTCTCTTGCCCCTTGAAGAAAGGGGGTCTTTTTGTCTATTGAGCACAGGGCCTAGCCTGTATGTCGAGAGGGCCTAGCGTCTAGCGCATTGCCGCGCGCGATGTCCAACTAAAAAGCAGTGGCCCAAACGGGGCACAGCGTTCAGGATCGCCCGCATCCCTCGGCAATCCTAGACCTTGATCGGAGGCGTCTAAGAGGCTCCAACTCCTGAAGGGCCAAATACGGATTGCCGCGGTGCGTAGACCTTAGGCGTCGATTTTCGCCGAGGCTTGTCCCTTGATGACTTCGACTCCATCGCTGTCTTTGGTCGACACGGATAAGTCAACGAAATGTTCGCCGTTTTCCTCGCGGATTGCTTCAATTGTTGCTGACGCGGTCAGGGTTGCACCCGGGAACACCTGAGAGGTAAACCGAACGCCAAACGCCGTAAGCCGGCCGTCCCCGACGTAGTTCGTGAGCATTCTTCCGGTCATGCCCATGGAGAGCATGCCGTGGGCAAAAACGGAAGGGTAGCCTGCTACCTGGGTGGTGAATATTTCGTCGGAATGCAGAGGGTTGTAGTCACCCGAAGAACCTGCGTACTGGACTATTTGAGTCCTTGAGAGGTTATTGCAAACTTCTTCGCTGTAGACATCGCCAACATTTAAATTGTTTCTTTTTAATGACATGTTCTTTTCCCTGTCTATTAGCTGGTGGCAGGTCGTTCTGTACGAACGCCGACGCTGGTTGCGGTAACGACGAGATCTCCGGAGAGATCTCGATATTCTGTAACCGACTCGCTGAACATCAGCTTACCGCCTCGACGACCCTCTTTCTCCCAGCTATTGCCTGGTTTTACTGTTGCGGTAAGGGTATCACCGGCCTTGAGAGGTTTGTGATAGACGTAGTGCTGCTCGGCATGAAGACCGCCACCGCCGCCACCGCCGCCCCCACCTTTTTTTTCGGTGATGCCTGTTGGGCCTTTCGCTGATCCAAACCATTCCTGACCGATTTTGGGCCGCAAAAAGTAGTCAGGATCGAATTGAGCGCTGGCTTGAACAAAAGTCGGTGGTGCAATGACTGCACCCGGTTCGGTTGTTTCTGCATAGGATTCATCGTAATAGATGGGATTTGCATCTCCGATGGATCTGGCGAACAACATGATATGTCCTGCTTCGATGGGGAATTTATCGACGGCCATTGAGGGCTCCCTAATATGATCAAAAGTGAAAAGATGTTTAAGTCGTGGAAAGTTACGGTACATGTGTGTCTTATCGTGAGTCAAGCAAGGAATATCGAAATCAGTCTTGCTGACCTGTGAGTTGGGGGTTATGATGCTCGGCCGTCTTTGAGATTGAGTTGGCCATAGAATTTTATGGAAAACGCTGAGTCTTGACGTGAATATAAACGAGGCTTTTCGGCCAAAAGGTTGTAGAGCACGTAGCGGGTTAGGCTGTACGGCAGGGAAATTTCTCGGACCTGCATAGCACTAAAGCCGGGACGAAACAAAGAAGCGATGAAGCTACTGGCAAGAACGTTTATCGGAACAGTCAACTGTGTAGCCTCGGCAACAAGCATCAATCGTAAGTCGCGAAATGACGCGGCCAGCGTCTAAAGTGTTGGATTGAAAAAGGATCTTTGAGCAGTATGTCACGACCACCTCGAATAGAGTTCCCCGGTGCTTGTTACTACGTAACGGGTAGGGCGCTACAGGGCCGGCCAGCTTTTAAAGATGAACGTGACTATCGGGTCTTTGAACAAGTCCTAGAGAGTGTCATCCACCGTTTTAACTGGCTCTTGCAAAGCTATGTTTTGTTACCAGATCATTACCACCTCGTCATTGAAGTTCCGGAAGCGAACCTTTCGAAAGGAATGAGGCAGTTAAATGGTGTCTATACTCAGCACTATAATCGATGCCATGCTTCAGAGGGGCCAGTTTTTCATGGTCGTTTTAAGAGCATTCTGTTTGAAAAGGATGCCTTCTTGTTGCCTATTTGTAGGCATGCCGCCTTAAACCCCAATCGTGTCGGCCTCGCTAAAAAACCCGAATCCTATGCGCATAGCAGTTATAGCGCTCTCGTTGGCGCGAGCCATATGCCAGAGATGCTCTATCCAGATGATCTGTATCGACAACTCCATAAAAAAGTGAACCAAGCCCCCAAAGCTTTTCGGGACTATGTGGAAACTCAGGAACCATTTGAATCGCCGCTGAATGACCGCACGGCACAGGTTCTACTAGGCACCGATGCATTCGTCGAGCGTATGCAGTCTTTGCTCCAGAACTCGGCTAAAGCAAAACAGGCGCCTAAGCTTGCTGGACGCAGAAAGTCATTGCGCGTGATGTTTCGGGGTATTCATCAGATGAGTCGGCAAGAGCGGAACCATCGCATCACGCTCGCGCATGTGGATCATGGATATACACTTGCGGAGATCGGGCAGCACCTCGGTTTGCACTACACAACTGTCAGTAAAGTTGTTAACGCAGCCCAGAAAATTATCTGAGTTTTTGACTCTTTTTGATACAAGCCTAGCCGCAGTAGTCTCTTGATATATAGTCATATGGTAACTGCATGCTGCGAAACACCTTCCTAAGACAGACACAGCTTGTTCTTTGCTCAAGGTTGAGACTGTGGAACGTTGTGGTTCAATCAGCATCTCGATATGATCTTTTGGTTAGGCAAGGTGATTAATTGCCGTATGGGTAGGCATTCTTCTATGATCGTATTATGATCGAGCCCAGTTTCGGATGGTTCGGATGCCATCGGCAGGAACGATTGGGGTTTAGAAAAGATGGGAGCTAGAAAAAAGCAGTCAGAAAGATAAGCACGACGACAACCATCAAGTTCAAGACAGTAAAAATCAAAAAGAAGTTTAAGAATTAAACAAAATACGGAATAAGCGGGAAGAAGGTAAACCTAATCCTTATGTTAGGCCGAGAGAAAGTGTGTATTGGCAAGAAATCAGACAGAACAATCAGAACAATCGCAGGAGGCCCTCCTGTGGATAGGCTGGCTTGTGAAGAGGCTGGCTTGTTGGGAGTCTTAAGAAAGGAAAGCCTGAAAAAGTTAGGCTTAAAAGAGTGAGACTTACAAATAAAAAGACTTACAAATAAAAAGTCTTACAAATAAAAAGTCTTACAAATAGAAAGACTGACGGAAAGTATTATCGAGTCAAAGTTGCTAGGAAAATTCTTGAGAAAAAGACTTTCCAGAAGTCAGAGGGTCAGTGACATCAAATTAGTTTCAGAACATTGTAGGGTAAGGAGGCTGTGTGCGAAGACGTAAAGCGGTGATCGGAGAGGAAACAGAAGAAATTGATTTAACACCGATGCTCGATGTCGTGTTTATTATGCTGATCTTTTTTATTGTGACAGCCACGTTTGTCAAAGAAATTGGTCTTGACGTTAATAGCCCGGATAAAAATCAGAACGTCAAAGATGCAGATAAGCAAAGTATTGTGGTGCAAATTACAAACCGCGACCGCATAAGAATTCGAGGTAGAGATGTCGACTTCAGAGCGGTGAGAGCGAATATTGAACGCCTGCATGCTGAGAACCCCGACGCGCCCGTCGTTGTGCAACCTCATCCCGACAGTACCACTGAAACGATGATTCATGTCATGGACTCCGCGCGACAGGCTGGGATCTATTCGGTATCGATCGCGGCGACCTAATCCTTGGGCCCTTATCCGGCGCGCTGTTATCAGCGCGCCGATCAAGCCCTCGGCATCAGGGCTGCTTCACGGTAAGTCAAAATTCACCGTGAGGTTGGCCGGATATCCAATCAAAAGAGTCTGCCATGGAATTAATATTGGTCCGACATGGACTTCCAGAAAAAGTGGTTCGTCAAGATGGTGGTGCGGCGGACCCAAACCTTTCAGAGCAAGGGCATCACCAGGCCCAGCGTGTTGCTGAATACTTGTGTAGTGAGCCGATTTCCAGGTTGTATTCGAGTCCAATGCGTCGTGCGATGCAGACCGCCGAACCTTTGGCAGCGCTGATGGACTTATCCATTGAGTTGCGTGATGGTGTGGCTGAATACGATCAAGATTCATCGGAGTACATTCCCGTAGAGCAATTAAAGCAGGAAAACTACGAGGCTTGGCTCAAGCTAATGCAGGGTGAGATGACCATCGATTTTTCTGCGTTTGCAGAACGGGTGATCCACTCTTTGGAAGCCATTGTCTCGGAGAATCGAGGCAAGACCGTTGCGGTCACCTGCCACGGTGGCGTGGTGAATGTTTGGGCGGCGCATGTGCTCAAGATGCCCCTTGGAATGTTTTTTAATCCCTATTACACGAGTGTCAGCCGTTTTCGTGCAGCTAGCACGGGTGAGAAGTCGATCATTACGCTCAACGAGCGCTTTCACGTGAGAGACGAGCTCTGATATTGTTAAACTAGAAACGCGTTGCAGCGTAATAGTTGATGGCGATACCCAGGGTTGCCGTGACATACTGATCTTTTAAGTGCTCGCGATGGCATTACGAAGAGAAAGTTTAGATCGCTCAATCGCAAGACCTTGAGATCAAGACATTATGAGGCAGAGATGATCTCGGCTGCAGGCGATTCAATACGGCAGGCCTGTAAAGTAATGCTTGGTGACGACGCCTCTAGGAAAGCTTGGAGCTACGACGAGTTGATGAAATCCATAAACCCTTGGTCACAACTGCAAAAAGTCAGCGTTTTGTTGGCCACGATGGTGTTTCTCACATCTTGCTCAAGTTTGGTCAACAACGCGACCAGTCAACTAGCCAATAATCTCTCTACTGCCATTTTAGGTTCGAGCGACGTCGATACCGTTCGAGAGGCGATACCAGCATATTTGGTCTTGATTGATAGTCTTGTTCTGGGCGATAAGCCTTCGCCTGATTTATTGCTTGCAGCAGCCGACCTCAATGGCGCCTTTGCAAGTTTGGTTGATGCGCGGCGCAGCGCCGGGCTAAGTGCCAAAGCGCTGAATTATGCGAAAGATGGGGCCTGTTTGAAAAGCACTAAGCTTTGCGGTCTGTCCGAGATGAGTTTTGAGGATTTTTCTGGCCGAGTTGCCGAAATTCAGGGGGAGGATTTGGACCCAGCCTTTGCCCTTGCGGCTGCTTGGACAGGCTGGATTCAGGCCAATAGCAGCGACTGGGAGGCTGTTGGGCAACTGGCTCGGGTGAAAGCGCTCATGAGTCGAATCCTCGCTCTGAAGGACGATTATGACGCCGGTCGTGCGCATCTGTACATGGGTGGACTCGAAACAGTCCTTCCTGCAAGTATGGGTGGCAATCCAGAAAAGGGGCGTTTGCACTTTGAAAAAGCGGTTGACTATTCAGAAGGCAAGTTCCTGATGGCACAGGTGATCTACGCGGAACAGTATGCAAAGCTGGTCTTCGATCAGGCGTTGCACGACGAGCTGCTTCAAGGCGTCATTGCGGCGAATCCAATCGCGCCCAACCTCACCTTAATTAACACCTTGGCGCAAGAGCGAGCCGCCGAGCTGTTGGCAGAATCTGATGACTATTTTTAAAGCGATGAACATACTATCTCGAATTTTTATCACTGGGTGCCTGTTTGCGTTTTGCCTTGCGATTAGCGCGGGAGCCAAATCTCAAACGATAAAGATGGCAACCATCGCTCCGGATGGTCTTGGATGGATCAAGGAGCTTCGCCAAACGATGAAAGGGATCGGCGAGAAAACAGAAGGCCGGATAAAGTTCAAACTCTATCCGGGAGGCGTGCAGGGCGATGATTTTACGGTGCTCAGAAAGATGCGAATTGGGCAGCTGCACGGCGGAGCACTTGCTGCAGGGACGTTGATTCGGTACTACACTGACCTTCAAATCTACAACTTGCCCTTGCAATTAAAAAATTTCGAAGAAGTTGATGTCGTTCGAGAAAAAATGGACGCGGGTATCATCGAGGGTATTGGGCAAGGCGGACTGCACGTCTTTCCATTAATCGAAACTGGCTTCGCCTATCTGTTGTCTAAAAAACCGATCGCGAACCCCGGTGATCTCACTAATTTGAAAGTATGGGTTCCAGATGGAGACCCATTGGGCGAGCAGCTGGTTAAGCTTTTCAAGGTGAGTCCTGTGCCACTCAATATTACGGATGTATTGGCTGCGTTGCAGACAGGATTGGTCGATGCGGTTGCTGTGCCACCTCTGGTAGCGATTGCTCTGCAGTGGCATAACCACGTGGACTATATGATGGACTTGCCGTTAATGTACATATACTCGGTGCTTGCAATCGATGAGCGCTCCATGGCTAGAATGACCAGCGCTGACCGCGCTTTGGTCTCTGCACAACTCGATCCCTTAATGCAGAAGATTGATCGAGTAAACCGGACGGATAACCTTAAAGCTTTCGAGGCAATCCTGTCTCAAGGGGTGACATCTGTTGAACCAACCTCTGAGGATCTCGCGGCCTGGAACAGGGTTGCAGTTGATGCAAGGGCGGCGATGCTTGAGGCGGAGGAGGTTTCTAAACCCACGCTCGACAAGTTTACATCGATCCTCCGTGCACATCGCTCGAACGAACCGTAGCTCGGTCCCGATGATCTTCCTCTTATGATCCTTCGTTTTGCGGGTTACTTTGCGATTGTTGAGAATTGGGTGTTGAGCCTGGCATTCGTCAGCACACTCAGTCTTGCGATACTTCAGATCGTGCTTAGAAATTTCTTTGATATGGGATTCCTTTGGCTTGAGAGTTTCCTCAGAATTCAGGTGCTTTGGCTTGCAATGCTTGGTGCCATGGTTGCCAGCCGAGAGGGGCAGCACATCAAGATCGATTTGCTGACTCGTTTTGTCTCGGGTCGAATGGCTCAGTTGTCCAAAGTCATGGTTTCTTTGTTCGCAGCCGTTGTGTGTTGGCTTGCGGCGGAGGCTTCAGTGACGCTGGTGCAGTTTGAGATGGAGGATAATTTGATGGCTTTTGGTGACGTGCCTATTTGGGTGTGTCAGCTGATTCTTCCAGTTGGCTTCTCGGTCATGGGTCTTCGGTTCTTGGCTGAAAGCGTTCGAGCGGTTCAAGGAGTACGATCCTAATGGGTGGTGTGGCCTCAAGCCTAATTGCGGCGTTTGCACTCTTGGGCGCTCCGCTCTTTATTGTCATTCTCGCGGCGGCGATGCTGGGTTTTTATGGGTCAGAGATTCCGTTGACAGTTATTGCGATAGAGATGTATCGAATTGTAGAAACACCCATGCTGCTTGCGCTGCCGTTGTTCACTTTCGCGGGCTACATCTTGGCTGAGTCAGGCATGTCAACGCGGCTGGTTAGACTAACCGAGGCTGCTTTAGGTTGGCTCCCCGGCGGATTGGCTTTAGTTGCCTTTGTTACCTGCGCATTTTTTACGGCATTTACAGGTGCATCTGGCGTCACGATTGTTGCGATTGGTGCGTTACTGTACCCGGCTTTGCAGCAGGGTGGGTATTCAGAGAGGTTCAGTTTAGGTCTGGTGACGACCTCTGGTAGTTTGGGGCTTTTGCTCGCGCCGTCGTTACCCTTGATTCTTTACGGTGTTTTGGTCCAGCAAATGGATTTGGGCGTGGAATTCACCATTCAAGATTTGTTTGTGGCTGGATTGATGCCAGCGCTTTTGATGATTGTGCTGTTAACCGTGTATACGGTTCTCACCCAGCGAAGTGTTACGCCAAGGAACAATGGCCCCCGTCCTTCAGTGCGTAAAGCGCTGTGGGCGATGCGTTGGGAGCTGCCGTTGCCAATCGTCGTTCTAGGTGGAATCTATTCCGGCTTCTTTGCGGTTTCAGAGGCTGCCGCGATTACGGCGTTGTTCGTGCTAGTTGTTGAGGTTGGAATTTATCGAGAAATTGCATTCAAGGAACTCACTCGAATTACCCGAGAGGCGATGGTGATGGTGGGCGGGATTTTGCTTATTTTGGCTGTCTCGCTGGCGTTCACTAATTTTCTTGTCGACGCTGAGGTTCCCCAGTGGCTCTTTGATCAGGTCCAGCGTGTTGTCGAAAGTCCTCTGGCCTTTTTGTTAATGTTGAATATTATCTTACTAGCGCTTGGGGCAATTCTTGATATCTTCTCAGCTTTGATCATTATGATTCCGCTGATCGTCCCTGTCGCGCTGCAGTTTGGAATCCACCCTGTCCATTTGGGGATTATATTCTTGGCGAATATGCAGATTGGATACTTCACACCCCCTGTGGGAATGAACCTGTTCATTGCCAGTTATCGTTTTAAAAAGCCAGTGGCTGAACTCTATCGAGCAACTTTACCTTTCATGGCGGTTCTGATGATTGCTCTTGGGTTGATCACCTATGTCCCTTGGCTCAGTCTGGGCTTGATCTCACATTAGAAGGTGATTGATCGC
>CALIKQ010000064.1 GCA_938017975.1 uncultured Pseudomonadales bacterium
TTAACCTTAATCGTATTGGCATCAATCGTTAATCCCGAATACCCGCCACGAACATAAACACCAGACCCTTGAGTATTTGATATCGTATTCCTAGAAACTTCTGGGGACGGTACATTGCTTTCACAACATACATATAGATGAACCGCATAATCACCGCTGGCGACGCTAATCACATTGTCGGTAATCACTCTCAACCTGTTCGAGGTATTGGAACCATAATAATCAAACCTAATCCCACCACCGCTGAACTCTAATCGGCTGTGGGTGATCTCAACGCCATTTGTATAAGCAGCAGAGTTAATCCCATAACCCGTGTACGACAAATGCGCATAGGTCAGGGTCAGATCCGCGTTTCGCTCAACGTAAATACCGCCCCAATCACCCGCAGCTGCAACCGCGTTACTGCTGCTTAGCACCACCGGCGCATCGGCCGTACCCAACACGCTCAGCGTACCCTTCACCAGCAGTTCACTGTCGCTCAACCGCTGACCCGAACTTTGATCATCGCTGTTCGCCAAGAACAGTACCTTGACCCCAGCCTGGATCACCAAGGTCACACCCGTATCAACCGTGACATCACCCGTCACTAAATACGGGCTGCCAGAGGTGCCCCAAATCGTGTCTCCAATCAGCGTTCGACCCGCCAGAACCGTCTTGGCATAAAACGCTTGGGCACGCTTCTTCTCAGTCGCACCAAAGTCCCCCGCAGGGTCGGTATAAAACGCCGTGATCCGGTCTCCCGACACCAACTCCAAGCTGCCGTTACCTGCCGACGGCGTTGCCGTGTCACTCAACGTAACCGACGCCGTAAAGACTCCCGTGTTAGCACCCGTCTCGGTTAAAGTAATCGTCTCGCCAACCTGATCAGATGCCGTCGTAGTGAAGGTAAAGGTATCGCCTGCGCTAAACGAGGAACTCCCTGGGGTTACCGTCAAGGTGATCTCGCCATTGTCACTGGTATAAGTCGCAGCACTTGAAGCTGACTCCAGCGTAATGCCCCGCTGGTTGCCCGAGACCGAGCCCGAGACAATAAAACTGGTCTGACTGGCCGCCGTTAACGTCCAGGCCTCGCTCGTCGTATCAAAGCCATTCGCGGTGACCACAACCGTGCCGTCGCCGCTGTTGGAACCGGAAGTGACCGCACCCACCGAGGCCACCGTGCCGGTATTCTCCGTGTCACTCGTCACCAGTACCGAAACCGTTTCCGCCGCACCAGCATCACCGTTCCGGTCCGCATCCGTCACTCGAAGCTTTAACGTATCACCCGCCTGATACGTCGTCGTTACCGCATCCGAACTATCCAAAAATACCAGCTCGCCAGAAATCGTATTGGCTTGCGCCCAACTGACTGCCAAAGGTAGCAGACCCAATAAAGATAGAAATCGGGAGATTGTGATCACAATAGATTGGTCTCCGCCCTGCACCCAGGTATCTCGATCAGCTTTTCCCACATAGCCCTACTACTCCTTAGCATCCTCGTTTAGACGATTTATGCAGCTATCTAAACCTGGATTAAAACTTGTCAGAGAGCTGGAAAACCAGTCGTAAAAGCTTGCGACGAGATCCGTTTACGAAGCAGGATTATTGCATAATGAAAGCTCAACTCCAATTTGCTCATCAAAGTTCAAACTCTGCAAACCTAGGCTCGCACAGCATAATCGCTGCTGGACTTCGCATCCTGCAGTTAAAAAACAAGAATTGGTCACTAAATTAATGAATTTTTGGAAATAATTAATATTTGGGATAGAGTAGTTGAATCAAACTAGAGTTAGTGATTCATGTTCCGAGCCGTTCGATCAAACGTAGCCGCGCCCCAAAATCAAGAAATTGCACGAGGACTTCTGCGTTCTCAAGCCAACCACATTGGGCTAACCAAGCTGGATACCGATGCCATTAATCGACACGTAAAATTTGGAATTGCGCTCAATCAAGCACAAACCGCAACAAAAAGAAGCTTTCCAGCAATCATAATTAAGGATCTGGCCAACCGCTTATGGTTTGAACAAAGCAGACCTTTTCGGGCAGAAGAGGTCTACGATTCGATTGACCTAGATAACAAGCTGATACGCCGTTTGCTCCACAAGCTTACTGATAAGGTTTCTTTTGTGTTGGATGGGCTTGATTATTGGCCGTCCGAAAGACTCAAGAAAAAAATAGCAGAGCTACTCGGCGCCGCAAATATCCACTACGAACAACACGACAGCAAGCTAGGATTAAAAGTTTTAGAGCCTGCTTTCTCAAGACTCCAGTTCAACACAAAAGCTCTGCATGAATACCACGACCAGCTGTCTGGTCGATATCTCTGTGTTGAGCAGGTCCTGTGGAAAACCCAATTGGTCCATCCCGGACGATCAACGACCGCTTCAGAGCTGTCACAGGTCTCTCGGGTGCCCAAGAGCACCTTGACGACCATGCTTGATCAAGCTCGGAGCTTAGGGATTATTATCGAACGACCCGATCTGTCAGATGCCCGCGTGACCCGGTGGCAACTGAATATGGACAATCCTTTAAATGCCAAACGGGACCAAGCCTACAGGAAGTCCTTCTGCAAGAGGTCCGCCCTCCACCTTAATCCGATTTAAACCCTTAATTTTTCAGCGTCTCAACATCCACACCCTGTCTAGTGGCGCAAACATAAGCCTCTTCCCTCGTAAGCTTAAGACTGCTTACGCAACAAGTTCGACCCAGGAACTTCTTCCCGGCTGCAGCGCTACCTCCCAAAGCGTTTTAGTCTTCTGCTCGCTTTCCTGTTGACGCTTTGATTTTTGCCAACAACTCATAACTCAAAGAAAGCAAACTCCAATGGGTCAGCAAGGCGCTATTACCTGAGTGCTGGTTAGTGATCGCTCAGCATTTGAACGCCTCGCCCGATCAGCACTTTACACAGATGCGCGCGATAATCAGCACTCGCATGAATGTCGTCATTCATCGTGTCGGAAGGTAAAGTCAGCTCTGATATTGACGACTCCGAAAACGATTCGCTCAACGCCACTTCAAAATCAGCTGCTCTAAACACGCTCGGCGCTGCGCCGGTAATAGCGATACGCACCTCATCACTGATGCATGCGATGAGAACTCCAACCATCGCGTATCTTGATGCGGGATTCGGAAATTTCAGGTAAGCCGCTCGCTCGATTTTCGGAAATTGAATCGCTCGGATAATTTCGTCTGGTTCAAGCGCTGTTTCAAACATCGCCTTAAAGAAGTCTCCCGATGCAATCGTTCGTCGATCGGTAACAATCCTTGCATCGAGGCCGAGCACTGCAGCAGGATAATCAGCCGCTGGGTCATTGTTTGCGATCGATCCACCGATCGTACCTCGATTCCTAACCTGGCGATCTCCGATACCGCCGGCGAGATCGGCGAGCACAGGAATATGCGTCTTAACATGAGCCGATCCTGCGACCGCGGCATGGGTCGCCATCGCACCAATTTCGATCCCATCCTGTGTTACCAAAATATCTCGAAGGCCTGGAATGCCTGACAGATCGATGACATCCTCAGGCGCCCGAAGCCGCTGCTTCATGGCCGGTATCAGTGTGTGTCCCCCTGCCAAATAAACCGCATCATCGCTATCGCCAAAGCGCTCCAACGCCGAAGTTAAGGACTCTGCACGCTCCATTTTAAATGAATACATTGAATGTCTCCTATGCGATTTTTTGGGCTTGGCTGGAAAGCACTGCCCGCCAGACTTTTTCTGGTGTTGCTGGCATATCGATTTCGACACCGCCGAGCGCGTTAATGACAGCGTTCATGACCGCCGGTGGCGATCCGATCGCGCCGGCTTCACCGCAGCCCTTAGCCCCTACAGGATTGTGTGTACAGGGCGTACAGGTCATACCCACCTTAAAGTCTGGAAAATTGTCAGCTCTAGGCATGCAGTAATCCATGTATGAACCCGTCACAAGCTGACCTGATTCATCATAGACGGCCTGCTCAAGCAGCGCTTGACCGATACCCTGTGCCAGGCCGCCATGCACCTGCCCTTCTACAATCATCGGATTGATGATGGTCCCAAAATCATCGACTGCCACGAACTGAACAATCTCTGTTACCCCCGTGTCGGGATCGATTTCAACTTCGCAGATATGTGTGCCGGCAGGGTAAGTGAAGTTCAAAGGATCATAAAATGCTTTTTCGGCAAGCCCCGGCTCGAGGTTGTCTGACGGCCAATCGTGGTTGACGTAGGCTGCAAAGGCAATCTCCTGAAATGTCTTTGTTTCATTACTGTCCATCATTTTGTAGACCGGAGCGTCAAAGGCAATATTATCGACCTCGGTGTTTAGGAGCAGCGCCGCAATTTTTCTACCTTTCTCCACCACCTTGTCGGCGGCGACTGATAAAGCTGAGCCGCCGACCGCGAGCGATCTAGAGCCATAAGTGCCTAACCCAAAATCAAGCTTGCCAGTATCACCATGAACGACTTCAACATCCTCGATCGCCAAACCGAGTCGATCCGCAACCAATTGAGCAAACGTTGTTTCATGGCCTTGACCATGGCTGTGGCTTCCCGTCAAGACGGTTACCGATCCCGTTGGATTGACTCGGACTTCTCCCGACTCCCAAAGACCAACCCCCGCTCCCAAAGCGCCAGCAACCTGACTGGGTGCAAGCCCGCAAGCCTCGATATAACAGCTCAAGCCAATCCCCCGCAATTTACCCCGCGCAAGTGCCTCGACTCTTCGCTGTTCAAAGGTCTCATAGCTGGCCATTTCAAGCGCTTTATCGAGACTGGCCTCGTAATCGCCAATATCGTATTCGAGCGCCACAGGTGTTTGATAGGGGAACTGATCCTTGCCAATAAAATTCCGCCGTCGAAGCTCGGCGGGGTTCAATCCGATTTCACCGGCAGCCTTCTCGACGATCCGCTCCACCAAATAAGTTGCCTCTGGGCGCCCTGCACCCCGGTAAGCATCTACCGGCGCTGTGTTGGTAAAAACTGAGTTAACTTCCACATAAATTGCGGGCGTTCGATACTGTCCGGCAAGCAGCGTGCCGTAGAGATAGGTCGGCACACTCGAGGCAAACGTTGAAAGATAAGCGCCCATATTCGCGGTTGTGCTCACCTTAAATGCCAAAAACTGACCCTCGGAATCCATTGCCAACGCGGCTTTCGTCACGTGGTCCCGGCCATGCGCATCGGTTAAGAAAGATTCGCTCCGTTCGGCTGTCCATTTAATCGACAGCCCCAACTTTTTTGACGCCCAAGCCAACGCCGTTTCTTCTGAGTAAATAAAAATCTTTGAGCCAAATCCGCCTCCAACATCAGGCGCTATTACCCTGAGCTTGTGCTCAGGGGCGATTTGCACAAAGGCGGTAAGGATCAACCGGACCAAATGTGGATTCTGACTCGTTGTATGCAGCACGATCTCGTCGGTCCCTGAGTTATACTCTGCCAACGCCGCTCTTGGTTCGATCGCGTTAGGAATTAAGCGATTATTCGTAAGCTCGATATGCGTCACATGCGCCGCAGACGCAAATCCTTCATCGGTTGCCGCCTCATCCCCCAGACCCCATTCGTAACACGTGTTATTTGGCACTTCAGCATAGAGTTGCTCGCCTTGCGCTGCTGAAGCAACATCCACCACCGGGGTCAGTTCCTCATAATCAACCAACACCAACTCGGCCGCATTTTTAGCAGCTTCTTTGGTCTCTGCCACAACCAGTGCGACCGGCTCACCCAAATAGTTCACCCGCTCAGCAGCCATGACCGGATGCACGGGTTGACGCATTTCACTGCCGTCTTTTGAGTGAATCATCCAACCACAGGGCAACCCACCAAGCCCGTCAGCCGCAACATCCAAACCGGTGAGCACTGATATCACATCTTCCATCTCAAGTGCCTGGGAGACATCAAAGCCCTTAATATCTGCCCGAGCATAAGGCGAGCGCACAAAGCAGCCATAGGTCATACCTACCTGTTGGATGTCATCCGTGTAGCGGCCCTTGCCCGTGATATAACGATGATCTTCCTTTCGCAGAATTCTCTGACCGACCAATGATCCGCTCATGATTGTTGCTCCTTCATCCCTGCCGCTCCCTGCACCACCGCCGCGACGATATTTTGATAGCCCGTACACCGACAAATATTACCTTCTAGCGCAGAACGAATCGCTTCAGGGCTCAGTTCCTCTTCTTTATGCACCAGATCAACCGCAGACATGATCATCCCCGGCGTACAAAAACCGCATTGCAGTCCATGGCACTCATTAAAAGCCTGCTGCATCGGATGATGAACCTCATTCTGCGCGAGTCCCTCAATCGTAGTTAGCGTTGAGCCATCGCATTGTGCCGCTAAAATTGTGCAGGCCTTCACCGCATCTCCATCGAGGTGAACCGTACACGCGCCGCATTGACTGGTATCGCAACCAACGTGCGTCCCTGTTAAGTGTAATTGCTCCCGTATCACATCGACGAGAGTCGCGTTGGTCGCACAGTGCACCGTCCGCTTGCGTCCATTCACTTGTAGTTTAATTGCTTCCATAACCTCTCTCCTAAGCTATCCCTTTGACCTAAATCCGCGATCCTGATCTACCGCCGCATTCGCAGCGATCGTCTGTCTCGCTGGACTACCACGACCCCTACGGTCTGGCTGCGATTTTTTACGCTATCCGGCTTATGTCCTCTTTAATCCAATCTAATGCGAGCGGAATTCACCTTGCAATCATCGCTCAATGAAACACGCATCATGGTGCACTCACCGTTTCAATCTCAGGCACGAGCGTTTCATCCTCGCAGAGGGCTTGCACAAATTTCGTGAAAAAATCTTGCGCCATCTTCCTCGCTGCGCCCTGAATCAAACGGCCACCCAACTGAGCAATCTTACCGCCAACCGAGGCCTCCACGCTGTAGGTCAACCGAGTGGCCTCACCTTGCTCGCTCGCAATCGTCGCCAAGGAGACTGTCGCGCTCCCTTTCGCAAAGCCAGCAACGCCTCCTTTCCCCTCGCCTTTGATCACATATGACAAGGGTGGATTTAAATCCGACAAAGCAATTTTGCCTGTGAACTTTGCTTTCACAGGCCCGATTTTTGTGGAGACCGTCATCTCAAACTGATCGGGGCCCACAGCTTCAAAACGTTCACAACCTGGCAAACACTGTTGTAACATTTTCGGATCATTGAGCGCTGCCCATACCTTGTCAACGGATTGAGGCAGGGTTAATTGTTGATGAAGTTCCATAAAAGACCTATTAAACCAATGCACTCACATTGCCAGATATGGCAGCTTAAAGCAGCTACAAGCAGTTGCGAAACCTGCGCTAGCGACCCACAAAATCTGGGGCCCGCTTTTCAAGAAAGCTCGCCACACCCTCACGATGATCTTCGGTTTGAAATAAGATACCCAAGGTTTGAGACACCCAAGTACCCATCTCGTGGTAGTCCCCATGAAAACTTCGACGTAACCCCTCTTTGAGATAACGGACTGCCATCGGCGGATTTTCCGCGATTTTTCTGGCCAAGGTTCCTGCCCGCTCAAGTAGCGCCTCGTGCGCAACGCAGTCCAGCACCAAACCAATCCTGAGTGCCTCCTCGCCAGAAATGATGTCTCCCGTCATCAACAGTTCTGCGGCTTTTTCGGGTCCAACCAAACGCGGCAAACGCATTAAACCACCAACATCAGAGACTAAACCTCTCTTAACAAACAACTCTCCAAATTTGGCGTGCTCCGAGGCAATTCTAAAGTCTGCCATCAAGGCCAGGTCCATTCCCCAACCAACGGCCGCGCCATTAACCGCGGCAATTACAGGACGGTCGCAATCTAAAATTGCCGCCGCGGCCGGCGTGATTTGAGGCCTTACAGCGTGAAGTCTGGGATGGGTCGAGACAGAATCTCCTGTCATCAACTCCTTGACGTCATCGCCAGAGCAAAAGGCTGGATCTTGTCCGGTCAGCACAACGCAGCGAACATCCTTGTCACTCTGAACTCGTCTAAAGACTTGTTCCAACTCAGAGTAGGCCAAACGGTTTAATGCATTCCTAGCTTCGGGTCGGTTTAAGGTAATCTGCGCAACGTGATTCGATTGCACCAAAGATAAGGTAGAGAACGTAGCCTCTGGCATTGCTGTTTCCTTGCTCGCTTCAATGTCTTTATTTATAACCAACTCCGTCGCATTTGTCTGTAGCGTACTGGTCACGCCACTCATTCGCGCTGATCTTGGACACTAACGGACAAAAATTGTGGGGCCTCTTGAGCACTGCCGCCTCAGCCAGGACCGAGCGACCAGCGGGTAAGATAACAACCCGAGAAAAAGATAAAGCGCACAGTGATTGGGTTTGTCCACAAAAAACCTTCCCGCGCCCCAATTAATGAGATGAAATTTGCGCCATCTAAAGATCTGGTTGGCTGACCGCTAATCCGTGCGCTCGTCCCACAGCCTCAGAGACTAACTGTCCTCTATACACTGCCAATCCCGACTTAAGATGCACATCGCGACGCAGAGCAGCCTCTGGCCCTTGTTCAGCAATAGCCAGCACGAATGGCAAAGTTGCCTGATTTAAAGCGGCGCTCGCAGTTTGTGGCACAGCGCCAGGCATGTTGGCGACGCAGTAATGCACGACGTCGTGACTCAAATAATAAGGCGCGTCATGCGTTGTGGGACGAGAAGTTTCAAAGCAGCCGCCTTGATCAATCGCCACATCCACGAGCACTGTTCCTGCCTGCATTCGTTTGACCATCGCTTCTGTCACGAGCTTTGGTGCGGATGCACCCGGAACAAGCACAGAACCAACAATCAAATCAGCGCCTTCGATAGCGTCCTCGATGGCAGCGCCGGTGGCGTAGCGGGTTTGCAGTCGCCCGGCAAAAAGCTCATCAAGTCCGCGCAAGACAGGTAGGCTCTGATCAAACACCGTGACCCGCGCTCCCAAGCCAATGGCCATGGCGCAGGCATGACGCCCAACGACGCCTCCTCCTAGAATAACGACTTCAGCGCGATCAACCCCAGGAACACCTCCAAGTAATACACCCTTCCCGCCGTGCGAGCGCTCAAGACACATCGCTCCGGCTTGAATCGACATCCGTCCAGCCACCTCAGACATGGGCGCCAGAAGCGGCAGCCTACCAGCCGCATCAGTGACAGTTTCATAGGCAATACAGGATGCTCCAGAATCAATCAGGTCTTGTGTTTGATCTAAATCGGGTGCCAGGTGCAAATAGGTGAACAGTGTGTGTTTGGGTGTCAACAGGGCGCGTTCCTCAGCTTGAGGCTCCTTAACCTTGATCACAAGGGCGCTGGCCTCAAAAACCGCGGTCGCATCGGGACATAAGGTTGCTCCAACGGCCTCGTAGTCAGCATCCGTGAAACCTGCGCCAATGCCTGCTCCCATTTCTACAAAGACGCTGTGACCCCGGCGGGTTAACTCAGCGACCGATGCGGGTAATAACCCCACACGATACTCGTGATTTTTGATCTCTCTCGGAACACCAATATCCATGGCCCACACCAAAATTGATTATGAACCCGGATTATAGCGACCAATAAAAATAGAAACTCCCTGTAATTTTTGCAATTTATAGGGAATTCTTTTATAAAAAATACTGAAAATAGATATTATTGATACAAAAAGTCCCATATGAGTGAAAAGTCTCTAGATCGAATAGATTTAAAAATTTTATCGTTGCTACAAGACAACGGACGCATGACACAAACGGCTCTCGCGGATGCCGTTGGCCTTAGCCATACTCCCTGTGTTGAAAGGGTCAGACGCCTTGAGCAGCAAGGCGTTATTGCTGGCTATTACGCAAGACTCAATCCAAGGCGTTTGAAATTGGGGCTTTTAGTCTTTGTAGAAATTACCCTGACCCGAACATCCAGCGATGCCTTCGAGGCCTTCAGCAGCGCCGTCCTCGAGCTTCCCCAAGTACTCGAATGCCATCTGGTGTCCGGAAATTTTGACTACCTCATCAAAGCCCGCGTTGCCGACATGGCTGCCTACCGAAAACTGCTCGGTGAGACCTTGCTCACACTTCCCAACGTGAGCGATTCAAGAACCTATGTGGTCATGGAAGAAGTAAAAGAAAGCAGCCATCTCATGATATGACACTCCAACAAGCTGCCCATGGCAGACCTGCTTAAAGACATCGACTTGAAAGCATCGACTTGAAAGCATCGACTTGCATTTTTGAGCGCTCTGCCTGAGCGCTTAGTCGATGGTAAGCCCAGAGATTCCCATCAGCGATCAGAGCTGAATGCAGCAGCAAAGACGCAAAGGAGCTTGTGATACCATCGTTACAACATCTTATTTCGAGGACCCCCTCATGCAAGTTACTCAAGCCGTCCACAAGCGATCCTCGATTCGCGCCTTCACTGATCAACCGGTTTCTAACGCGCTGATTCGCGAACTCATCGAAGGCGCGAGCCGAGCACCTTCTGGCGGTAACGTTCAACCCTGGCAGCTTTACGTCTTAAACGAAGATGCCATGACCCGTTTCAAGCAACATGTACTAGAGCATCCTCGACGCGAGGCACCTGCCTACGCCATCTATCCCGAAAATTTAAAAGAACCGTACCGTAGCGCGCGATTCGAAGTGGGCGAAATGATGTACGCCCTGCTCGAGATTCCTCGGGAAGATAAAGCGGCAAGACTTCAGAGGCTTGCTCAAAATTTTCAATTTTTCGGAGCGCCCGCAGGCTTCTTCTGTTTTATCGACCAGCAGATGGGACCCCCACAATGGTCAGACCTTGGCATGTTCCTACAAACCTTCATGTTGCTGGCAACAGAAGCTGGACTTGCGACCTGCGCCCAGGAGGCCTGGGCAACTAAGCCTCAAACGGTTGCTGAGTATGTCGGAGCGCCCCCAGAATCGATGCTATTTTGCGGCATGGCCATCGGCTATGAAGATACCGAGGCAGCCGTCAACAGCCTGAAGAGCAACCGCTTCCCGGTTGAATCATTCACGACGTTCATGACGTGAATGGCCAGCGCGTCAATAAAATAATGACGCTCAATTTTGGGCACTCTCATAATAAAAGATAGAGATTCGATTTCAAAAAGGAGCACCAACCAATGCAGTTAACCTGGTCACACGCAGTGCTCAATGTCAAAGATGCGCCTAAGATGCTCGACTTTTACACCAACACTCTCGGCTTTAGCATCAGCGATCGAGGACCAATCGCCGAGGACGGCCCGGACATCATCTTTTTAAGCCAGAATCACAATGAACATCATCAGCTTGCATTAGTCGCGACCCGAGAAGACGAAGGACCATCAAACGCGCTCAACCACATGGCATTTCGCGTTCAATCCTTTGAGGATTTGCAAACGCTCCAATCCAGACTTGAAGCGCTTGAGCAAAAATTTTTACCACTCTCTCACGGCAATACTTTGTCTTTTTATTTTTCAGACCCCGAAGGGAACGGTCTCGAAGTATTTTGGGATACCCCTTGGCACGTTTCTCAACCCTCGGGGGCTGTCTGGGATAACCAAATGGACGAAGCCGCGGCACTTGCTTGGGTTGAAGAGACTTTTGGCCAGGATCCACAATTCGGACGCAGAGAGGAATCCGCGCAGGAATTCGTTAATCGAACGCGATAATCCCAACCTTTTACAGTCCGGAGGTTGAGTTGCCATGCCACTTAAACGAAGAGCGCCCGCGTCTGATCAACCCACCGGCCGATTGACCAAGACAATACCCGCACCAATTAGGATGAGTGCAGCACCCAATGAAAGGGTAATTGGGTCATCAAATATGAGCCATCCAAAGAAGACGCCAACGACCGGCGTGATCAAGCTCAATGAAGCCATATTCGACACCGGGTAATGCTGAAGCACCCAAAACCAGACTAAAAAGCCAGCAGCCACGATAACAAGCACTTGAAACAAAAACACACCGTAAATGAGCGCTGTCGGAGAGCGAATAGGATCCCCGAGCATGATCCCAAGTCCGGTTAACAGAATTCCTGAGACAAATAACTGGTAGAGTAAATTCATTTCGCTCGAGACAGTTCCCAGCTTTAAGCGCGTCACAAGCGCGATGCTTGCCCAAAGGGTACCGGCGAGCAGGGCAAGTAAGTCTCCTAACCAGGCTGATGCACCCGCATCGCCCAGATTACCGCTTAATCCGAGAACAGCGCCGCTGATCGCAAGCCCCAACCCCATTATTTTATTGCGGTTTAATGGCTCCTCGGGAATCAAGAAATGAGCGGCCACCGCCACCCAAACCGGCATCATATAAAAAAATAAACTGACCCGAGCCACGGTTGTGTAATCCAGTGCAATAAAGAGCAGGGAAAACTCTATCGAAAACAGGAGTCCATTGATTAGCCCCCAGGGCAAGGAGCCGTCGGAGATCGAAAGGCGGCGACGCATGAACCAAGCAAACAACAAAACCGGTAAAAAAGCACAAATCGATCTCAGACCCGCCTGAAAAACCGGCGAAAACCCCGCATTGACCAGCTTTACCAACGCTTGGTTTAACCCCAAAAGCACGTTAAAACCTACCAGCAAGCTCACCGCAAGCACATCGAGGGATTCTTTTCTTTGGGTCATCCTTTGCGCCTTATCCTCGATGATCGGTTTATCCAGCG
>CALIKQ010000065.1 GCA_938017975.1 uncultured Pseudomonadales bacterium
GGGATGTCTACGATGCTGCCAGCATGTATGGCGCCGAAATTATTTCGGGCTTTGGCCGCGACATGGAGCTTGAAGCCGATTCGGCCGGAGCAGAGTACCTGCATCAAACCGGTTATGACGTTGATTCGATGCTGTCGGTTATCGGAGTGCTCAAAGATCAGGAGCAGTACCGGCGCGTGCAGGCCAAGGCCAGTGGAAAACCCTCTGGAACCTATCACGGGCTTTACGCCAGCCATCCCCGTAATGATCTGCGTTTGCAAACCGTCATCAAGGCCGCCAATGAACTGGACCTTGCGGAGATGCCCGAGAACCCTGAAATCCCCGGCGAATACCGCCGCCAAACCGAGGGTCTGGTTTACGGGGCCAGCGCAGCGGCACAGAGTGACCCTGATCGCTTCTACCACAACAAGCTGAACTTTACGTTCGCCCATCCTCCAGGTTGGCGTGTCAGGCAAGCCAGTCGGGAAATTGTCGCGACGTCACCTGATGGTAGCCAGATTCTGACCATTGGACTGACGAGAATCGACGCCGAGCAAGATGCCGAGGCCAGTCTGCGCTCTGGTGTCCAGGGCGAAGTCACGGAGCTCGAAGCCATTGAACAATTCGGATTGAAAGGCGCCACTGGTATTGCATCAAGCGGCGGACAGTCGGTGCGGCTGGCGGTCATCGATCACAGCTATCGTTTTCTGTTCGAGGGAGAGGCACCGGATCTTGGTGCGGCCGATGCGGGTTTCCGGACTATTATCGACAGCTTTCGGCCGCTGACAGCCCGCGAAAAAGTCGCTGGCACCAGCCACACTCTGCACTACATTCAGGTGCCCCGAGGCGCCACCTTCGCCTCACTGGCCAGCAGCGTCAAACTGCCTGATGCAGAAAATCAGCTCCGTCTCATTAACGGTTACTACCCCACTGGCGAACCCCGCACTGGAGATTGGGTTAAAGTCATCCGCTAGCGTTACTGCCGTGGGGAATCAGAAATGAATTCGCGCTCCGCTTACTACCGGGCGATTAGTGCACTGGCCATCATGCTATCGATGGCGGTGCCTGCGCAGGCTGAGTTGGTGGTGTATACCGCCCAGCTGATACGCACGATGGAGCCCGCACTGCCCACCGCCACCGCCGTGGCGGTCGAAGACGGCGCCATCATCGCCGTAGGATCCGAGGCGAGCTTGCTGCCTTTGGCCGATGCCAGAGGCGGCAGAGTCGACCGCCAGTTTGAGCACGACGTGCTGCTACCTGGCTTTATCGACCCACACGTGCATCCCGCACTACCAGCAGTACTCACTCAGTTTCCATTTCTGGCGCCGGATGACTGGTCCCTACCAACCGGTGAGTTTCCCGGTGAAACCACCCCGGAGGGTTACCAAAGGCGTCTAAAGGAGCTGGCAGCAAAGCACACCGATTCCAGCGAGCCCTTCATTACCTGGGGCTATCACCCTTTGTGGCATGGCGATATTTGGCGTCAGGATCTGAACGACTGGTTTGGTGATCAGCCCGTGATGCTATGGCACCGCTCCTTTCATGAGCTGATTGGTAATGACGCGGCCTGGGCGATGCTGGGTGTGACCGAAGCCGATGCGCAAATGGATGAGGGCGCAGACTGGGCGCGCGGACACTTTTACGAAAACGGACTCAGGGCCGTGGTGCCCAAGCTCGGCTTTCTCTTCTTACCCCAGCGATTTGGCGGCGGCATGTTCAATTTTCTGGCCATGCTCCATCAGGCGGGGGTCACCACAGCGCTGGATATGGGTACGGGGATCTATGGCAATCCCGTCGGAGAGATCGCCGGGGTGCGGGCCGCGGCACACGCCTACCCCGTGCCGGTGCGGATCATTCTGACACCCATCATTGTCGACTTTCTCAGTCGCGGAATATCACCCGAAGAGGCATTGGCGGAAATTCGCGGCTGGCAGCAGCGCAACGATGACAGGGTGATGGTGGGCAATCACTTTAAACTGATGATCGACGGCGCCATTTTTTCCGGGCTCGCGCAAATGGGCTCGCCCGGCTATCTGGATGGCCATCAAGGTGTCTGGATGGTGCCTGAGCCGGTTTTGCGGGCATATGGTGAGGTGTTCTGGCGTGAAGGATTCCAGTTACACGCGCATGCCAATGGTGATGCGGCAGTTGACCGGTTTCTTAAGCTGATAGAGGGACTACAGCAGGACTTTCCGCGGCCCGATCATCGCGCCACCGTGGAGCATCTCGCCTACAGCACCGAACAACAAAGCGCTCAGCTGGCGACCCTGGGTGCGCAGGCCAGCGTGAACCCCTATTACCATTACATTCTATCGGAAGCCTACTCGGGCAGCTGGCTCGGGCCAGATCGAGCCGCACAAATGACCCGGTTGGGATCACTGGAACGAAACGGGGTGCCCCTCACGCTACATTCCGATGCGCCGATGGCGCCACTGTCTCCATTAACCCTGGTATGGGCAGCAAGTGAGCGCCAGACCATCAGTGGCGCATCAGGCCTCACCACCGAGCGGCTCTCCAGAGCGTCTGCCCTTGAGGCCGTGACATCGGGCGCGGCCAGAGTAATAGGACGGGAACATGAGATCGGCTCGATCCGCGCTGGAAAGCGCGCGGATTTTGTGGTGCTGGAAACGGACCCCATGACGGCACCGGGCGACACACTGCGCCACATTCGGGTGAAAGCAACGGTGTTTGCAGGGACCCCCTACCCGACCCGCTAGTCAGCCGTATTGGGTATCCGCCACAAACGGATTGTTGGCTCGCTCGCGACCAAAGGTTGAATCCGGTCCATGGCCTGGCACAAAGCGTATGTCGTCGCCAATGGGAAACAGTTTTTCGCGAATGGAGTGAATCAGTTGCTCATGATTACCCATCGGGAAATCTGTTCGGCCGATTGAGCCTGCAAACAGAACATCACCCACCCAGGCCAACTGTGTCTCTCGATGCAAGAAAACCACGTGACCGGGCGTGTGCCCCGGACAATGAATGACCTCCAGCGTTTGCTCTCCCACGGTCACCGTGTCGCCGTCTTCGAGCCAGCGATCGGGCGTAAAGGGCTCGGCTCGGGGAAAACCCGCCATTTCACACCACTCGGGCAGTTTGTCGATCCAAAAGCTGTCGCCCTGTTCCGGGCCTTCCATCGGCACGCTGAGTTTTTGGCGTAGCACATCGGCGGCGGCACAATGGTCCAGGTGCCCGTGCGTCAGCAGCACTTTCTCTACCGTGGCATTCATTGCGGCAATCGCTGCCTCGATGCGCTCGATATCGCCACCGGGGTCGACAATGGCGGCAAGACCGGTTTGCTCGCATTGGATGATGGAGCAATTTTGCTGATACTGCGTCACGGGCACCACTTGCACTTTTAGGCTCATGCCGAGGCTCCTGTGGGATGGGCGTCCTCGAGATCACCACCGTGGTCTGCCTCCGGATCGCCATAGACGTCATGATCCAACTGGCCCTCACGGTGGGCCACGATGGTTGCTACGGTGGCGTCGCCGGTAACGTTCACCATTGTGCGAACCATATCCAGAAAGCGGTCTACCCCAATGATTAGCGCGACCCCCTCTACGGGCAGCCCGGCCTGCTGCAATACCAGAGCCAGTGTGATCAGCCCTACCCCCGGCACGGCCGCAGTGCCTATGGAAGCCAAGGTCGCTGTCAGTACCACCATCAAAAGCTGGCCGGCGGTGAGATCTACACCGTAAACCTGTGCGATAAATACGGTTGCTACGCCCTGCATAATCGCCGTGCCATCCATGTTGATGGTCGCGCCCAAAGGGATCACAAAACTACCAACGCCCTTATCCACTCCCAACCGCTTCTCAACAGTCTCAAGGGTCACCGGCAAAGTTGCGCCACTAGAAGAGGTGCTAAAACCGAAGGCCATGACGGGCAGCATTCGCCGATAAAACGTCAATGGATTCACGCCCACCAGCACACGAATAAGAATCGAATAAGTGAGCGTAAAGTGCAGCGCTAAGACCAATAGGACGCAGACAAAATAGGTAATCAAATCACTGATGGCGCCATAGCCAAGCTTTGCAAAGAGGGTCACCATCAGGCAAAAGACACCGACGGGGGCGGCCTGCATAAGCATTAAAACAAGCTGCATAATGACCTCATTCCAACGCGCCATAGACGCCCTAAGGTTTGTGCCGTGCTCGCCAGCCCGGGTCATTGCTATGCCTAACAAAATCGCAAAAACGATGATTTGCAGCATGTTGCCTTCGGCCATGGCTTTAATGGGATTGCTTGGGAATATATCGATAATCACTTGCACCAGAGATGGGCTCTCTTTTGCAACAAACGAAGATCCCTCGGCCAGATTGATTCCGAGCCCTGGGTTGAGCACATTGGCAACACCCAAAGCCATCACAATCGCTGCAGCGGTGGTCAGCAGGTAAAGGCCGACAGTCTTAAGACCAATGACGCCCATGTTATTGTTGCCGGCTAGATTGCCCGCACCACACACAAGAGAGACAAACACGAGGGGCACAACCAAAAGCTTTAAACTCGCGATAAAAACCTGGCCACCCACATAGAAAATACCGCTGACTAAGACGCTTGAAACCATGCCGTCGGGGCTGAATTCGGCAAAGTGGATTATAGATCCCAAGAGAAACCCGGCCACCATGCCGATTAGAATGTTGCGGGTAAGCTTGGCTCGATCCATGGCGTTCTCTCAGTTGAAGAGGCCTAAGTGCCTCGGCTTTAATCGATTTCAATCATCTCGAAATCGGCTTTACCAACACCACATTCTGGACATACCCAATCCTCCGGAATGTCATCCCATGCAGTTCCCGGCGCAATGCCTTCTTCTTCTAAACCCTCGGCTTCATCATAAATAAATCCGCAAACAATACATTGCCACTTTTTCATAACACCACATCTTTGTTGTTGAAGGAATTGTGAGGAATCCAGGCGCAAATCCAGACTCGCCTGCTCGCTCAGCGTCGTATACTATCGCATTTACCGCCTCGACTGCATATCTTCATGGTCTTAACTTTTCTTCAACAACCCCGTACGAAAGCGCTGCTCGAAGTGTCTAGGCTGGACAAACCTGTCGGCACATTACTTTTATTGTGGCCAACGGTGACTGCCCTTTGGATTGCTGCTGGGGGCTGGCCAGGTTGGCATCTTGTTTTCGTTTTCGTCTTTGGAACCTTTCTGACACGTTCAGCCGGTTGCATCGTCAATGATGTCTCGGATCGAAATTTTGACCCGCTTGTAAAGCGCACTCGGTCGCGACCATTTGCAGAGGGAAGGCTCGCAATCAAGGACGCCCTCACGCTGATGGCAGTTTTTTTGCTGCTTGCGCTTGCTTTGGTGCTGACAACTAACCTGCCAACCCTTCTCCTCAGCGCCGCAGCGGTTTTGTTCGCTGGTATCTACCCGCTGATGAAGCGCTTCACACACTTACCCCAGGTGATTCTTGGTATCGCCTTCTCATTTGGAATTCCGATGGCATTTACTGCTACTACTGGAACGTTGAACGAAACGGCAGGCTTACTATTCCTCGCCAACCTAGTGTGGGTTGTTGCCTACGACACCGAATATGCCATGGTTGATCGCGATGACGATCTTCTCATTGGCGTCAAATCTACGGCGATTTTATTTGGAGACCTCGACCGATTCATGATCGGTGTGCTGCAAGGGCTATTCGTGTCTCTACTTTGGCTCGTTGGCCATCAAGCTGGATTCAGTGACTTTTATCACGGTTTTATCGGTTTAATTACCTGTCTCTTGTTCTACCAACAGTGGCTCATTCGCGACCGCAGCAGAGACGGATGCTTTCGAGCTTTCCGCCATAACCATTGGGTCGGCGGCGTTCTTTTTCTCTCGGTTTTAGTCGAACTCGTGGTGCTCGATTAATGAACTTAGTGCATCGCCGTATCGACCAAATTTCGTCAGCCATTGGTGCTTTTGTGGGATGGTTCGCTTTGATCATGGTCATCATCACTGCGATGGTGGTGGTCTTTCGTTATTTTTTGAATTTAGGCTCAATCCCTTTGCAAGAGACCATCGTCTATCTGCACGGCTCGCTCATGATGCTGGCCATCGGCTTTGCGCTCAAGAATAATGCCCACGTTCGAGTAGACGTCGTACATCGGCGACTAAAACCTAGGCAAAAGCACTGGATTGAAATCATAGGTTTCTGCTTTTTTTTATTGCCAGTTGCCATTTTGTTTTTAGTAACCAGTTTTTCCTACGTCAGCTTCTCTTGGTCGGTACTTGAATCATCCAGCGCACCGGGCGGGCTTCCAGGGATCTTTGTCTTAAAAACCCTCATTCCTATCATGGCCATTCTGCTTTTAATGCAAGGCTTCTCACAAACCCTGAAGGCCATAGAGGCCCTGCGGCGTTAACATGGGCATCGCTGCGCTTTTAATGTTCATCGCCGTTTTTGGGTTTCTTCTCCTAGGGTATCCCGTAGCACTCACGCTGGCCGGAACAGCCCTAATCGCCGCCTTAATTGGCGCCGTCGGCGGTCACTTTGATCTGGCATTCCTTTACGCAATGCCAAACCGTCTGTTTGGCATTATGACCAATGAGACACTGATCGCTGTGCCGCTTTTTGTATTGATGGGCGTCATTTTAGAACGCTCTAAGATTGCTGAAGACCTGCTTGATGCCATGACCCGAGCTTTTTCAGGTATGCCAGGCGGTCTTGGGCTTGCCGTTTGTCTTGTCGGCATGCTGATGGCTGCAAGCACGGGCATCGTGGGCGCAACTGTGGTTACCATGGGCTTGATGGCTCTTCCGACCATGCTGCGTGCCGGCTACCATCCAGCCCTCGCTACAGGAACCATTTGCGCAACAGGCACCCTCGGCCAAATTATTCCACCTTCAATAGCGTTGGTTCTTTTGGGAGACGTGATCAGCAGCGCCTATCAACAATCTCAACTCAGCCTTGGGGTCTTTAACCCGAGATCAATTTCTGTTGGCGATTTGTTTGCCGGAGCAATGCTCCCTGGACTGATCTTAGTCGGTCTGTATTGTTTATTTATGCTTGCCATCGCTCTCACCAAACCAAGCCTTGCGCCCCCAGCCAATCTGCCCAAGGTGACAGCACTCAAGCTAATCGCCAGCGCCTTTCCGCCGCTTATTCTAATCGCACTGGTTTTAGGATCGATCATTGTGGGCGCGGCGACACCCACCGAAGCCGCGGGTATTGGCGCCCTAGGTGCACTTGGTCTTGCGCTTGTGCGAAAAAGCCTGAGCCTTCAGGACTTAAAGTCTGGATTAATTGCGACCACCGAGACCACAGCCATGGTCTTTTTTATTTTGATTGGGGCGTCTTTATTTTCGCTGGTCTTTCGAGGTTATGGCGGAGATGAAGCGGTTGCCCACCTTTTTGATCAGATGCCTGGCGGTGTCACTGGCGCAATGGTCATCACCATGATCGTCATCTTTCTTTTAGGGTTTATCTTAGACTTTATCGAAATCACCTTTGTGGTTGTGCCGATCGTGGGTCCAATCCTTATGGCGCTCGGGGTTGATCCGATTTGGCTTGGCATCATGATCGCGATCAATCTTCAAACCTCGTTTCTAACCCCGCCTTTTGGATTTGCGTTATTTTATCTACGCGGCGTCGCGCCACCCGAGGTAACAACCCTTCATATTTATCGCGGCGTGTTGCCTTTCATAGCGATTCAAATTTTATTACTGATCCTCATTGCTTGGCAGCCGTGGATAGCCACTTGGTTACCAGAGCAGTTCTATGGGTCATAACCCTCAAGTTCTGCTCGAACATTCAAAAACGCACGTTCTGACAACTCGTTATAGTCCATCACACTGCTTCGGTAGCCCTGATAAGATTCATAAATACGCTGATTTAAAGGGTCATCTCCCACCAGCGCAGCTACACGTTGATCAGATATTTTCTTGAGCTGCGCAAGCACATCATCTGGCAAGCGACGGACCTCGACAGCATGTTGCTCAACCATTTCTTTGAGCGCTCGATTATTTCGAGCAGTGTATTCCGATAACACATCACTGTTGACTGCTTGTGATGCACTGCGAACAATCTCCTGTAAATCAGAGGGCAATGCATCAAACGCTTCTTTGTTCACAATGAGTTCAAGGGTTGGGCCAGGCTCCTGCCAGCCCGGATAGTAGTAGTACTTTGCAACCTGATGAAAGCCCAGCACCAAATCATTAAACGGACCGACCCACTCAGCAGCATCGATAACGCCTGTTTGCAGGCTGGTAAAAATCTCGCCTGCGGGGATATTCACCGCGGTCCCTCCAGCGGCCTCGAAGACCTCTCCACCGAAACCTGGGATGCGCATTTTGACCCCTTGTAGGTCTGCCAGAGTGTTAATTTCCTTATTAAACCATCCCGCCATCTGCACTCCGGTGTTGCCTCCCACAACAGGCACGAGATTGTACTGGGCATAGAGCTCTTCCCAGAGCGCCATACCCCCCCCATGCAAAAGCCAACCATTCATCTCCTGGGCAGAGAGTCCGAACGGAACCGCCGTAAAAAATTGGGCAATGGGAACGCTCCCGCGCCAGTAGTAGGCTGCTCCATGACCCATTTGGACGGTGCCTTGAGAGACTGCCTCGAAAGTCTCTAGAGCCGGCACCAACTCCCCAGCGCCATAAACCTTGATGTCGAGCCGACCATCACTCATCACTCGAATCCGGTCTGCAATTTTTTCAGGCGCCATCCCAAGACCGGGTAGGTTTTTTGGCCAAGTGGTCACCAACCGCCATTGATAAGTTTGAGCTGGCTCAGACTGACTCGAAGCTTCTGAGGACACCGTTTCCGGGCCCGCACTGCAACCAAGGAGCATCGCGAATATGCTGCTCCAGATTAGGATTTTTTTTGGGATCATACTAATCACCTAGATGGGTTGTAATTTCGCGAAGGACAACATCAGCCATTTAGTCCCCGCCTGTTCAAACTTGACCTGGACCCGCGCTTGCTGTCCTTGGCCTTCATAATTTAGGATCACGCCCTCACCAAATTTAGCATGACCTACCTTCTGGCCCAGCTCGAAACTGGTGCCCTCAACCGCGCTGGACACACGCTTGACCGTGTGGCTTGTTTCATAGGCGGGCCGAACAATCGACTCATGGGCACGCACCTCTTCGACAAAGGTATTTGGGATCTCCTGCACAAAGCGAGACGCCCGGTTGTAATGGTCGCTGCCGTTCAGTCGCCTCGCTTCAGCATAGGTTAGATGGAGTTTTTGCATGGCTCGGGTCAAGCCTACGTAACACAAACGCCGCTCTTCCTCCATTCTGCCTGGTTCATCCACCGACATTTGATGAGGGAACAAGCCTTCCTCCATCCCTGCAAGAAAAACCACGGGGAACTCAAGACCCTTTGCGCTGTGCATGGTCATCATCTGCACGCTGTCCTGATTGGGTTCGCCCCGGCCCTCACCAGCCTCTAAAGACGCATGGCTCAGAAATTCATCAAGTAAGGTCATTTCGACCTGCGGACCATCATCAAAGAGCGGCATGTCTTCGGGATCAAATGTTTCAGCGGCGGCAATCAATTCTTCAAGATTCTCGAGTCTTGCTTGGCCTCGCTCACCCCCCTCACGCTCATAGAAAGTTTTCAGCCCAGCCGCATCGATGGTTTCTTGCACCATATGGGCTAGATCCAAATTGTCAGTAGCCGCATCTAGGTCATCGATCAATTTTAGAAAGCCGCTGACTGCGGTCGTCGCTCGAGCTGTAAATTCGCCGCTGGTAATCAAGTGTGATGCCGCCTGCCATAAGGATTCTTGGTTTTCCCGCGCCCTATCCCTAATTTTTTGAACCGACTTATCACCGATACCTCGAGGCGGTAAGTTCACCACGCGCTCAAAAGCCGCATCGCTCTGACGCTGACTAATCAGCTTCAAATAGGCCAGGGATGATCGGATTTCTGCGCGTTCAAAGAATCGTTGTCCGCCATAAATGCGATAGGGTAATTGCGAGCGAAGCAGCGCTTCTTCGAGCACCCGTGACTGAGCATTTGATCGATACAAGATCGCGCAGTCCTGGTAGGGATGCCCCCCTTCAAAATAGGTTTTAATTCGCTCGACAATATAACGAGCCTCATCGATTTCGTTGTAAGCAGCATAGAGAGACAGCGGATCACCATCGCCCAAATCGGTCCACAGCTGTTTTCCGAGCCGATCATCGTTGTTTTCGATGAGCGCATTAGCAGCTCCTAAAATAGCCCCAGTTGAGCGGTAATTCTGCTCTAAGCGGTAGATCACTGCGCTGGGGAAGTCATCCTGAAAACGTTGAATATTCTCGATCTTTGCTCCACGCCAACCATAGATCGATTGATCATCGTCGCCAACCACCATGAGCTTATCAGCCTGTCCGGTAATGATGCGCAGCCAAGCATACTGAATTGCATTGGTGTCTTGAAATTCATCAACCAACACGGCTTTGAAGCGGTCCTGATAGTGTTGCAGTAAAACCTGGTTAGACAACAAGGTTTCATGCGTCCGCAGCAATAACTCTGCAAAATCAACCATCCCGCCGCGCTCGCAAGCTTCTTCATACGCACGATAAATGCTGAGATGCGTCGCCAAAAACAAATCGCCATCATTTTGAATGTGATTTGACCGGAGGCCTTCATCTTTTTGGGCATTAATCCACCAAACCGCTTGTTTAGCTGGCCACTTTTTATCGTCAATGGAAAGGTTGCTGAGAATCCTTTTAACCAAACGAAGTTGGTCGTCAGCATCGATGATCTGAAAATTTTGGTCGAGGCCGGCGTCCTGCCAATGCGCCCGTAAAAAACGATGCGCCAGCCCATGGAAGGTGCCCACCCACATACCACGGAGCGGCATCTTCAGATGCTCTTCTATGCGCGCGCGCATTTCAGCTGCCGCTTTGTTGGTAAAGGTTACCGCCAAGATCCCAAAGGGCGATATTCCCTCAGTTTGGACCAGCCAGGCGATCCTTTGGGTCAGAACACGGGTTTTGCCGCTACCAGCCCCAGCCAAAACCAAGGCGCTGCCGGGCGGCGCTGTGACGGCAGCGCGCTGCTCAGGATTGAGCGCTTCTAAGATTTCAGTGACGTCCATAGGGATCCCAAATTCAAGTGTCTGCACAGGCGCGGGGAGAGATCAACTAGCTCCTTCCCGTTCCGAGCAAAACATCAAAATTGTATCATCTCACGAAGCACTGAGCGCTTCGATTCAGTCACTTTCGACAGCCCTAAATATTCTCAGGCGTCATCCATCGCAATTGAGTCGATTAATCTCTAGCGCATAATGCCCATTCAAGCGAACATCTTGTAAACTCTCCGCGCAGGTTTTGGGTTAATCAAACAACGTGCGGCGCATCTGTTGTCTACCGTTTTCAGCGATTAACACGCGAACCGATAGCCAACGATGCAATTCGATCTCTAGGGTCTGCGAGCCCGACCAGGAAAAAAGACCCGATAATAGACAAGGAAGTTTAAACGCTATGGTTAAAATCACCTTTAAGCACTGGAAGACCGATGAAGTTCTCGAAGCGATCGGTACCATCGACCCTCAACTGAATAATCAAAGTTCGGACAGGCTGATCGTGACCAAAGCAGATGGCGCTTTTGAAGACATTCTAAAATC
>CALIKQ010000066.1 GCA_938017975.1 uncultured Pseudomonadales bacterium
CTAAAGAAAATTTCTCTTCTCCTGACGGCAAACTCCACCCCAAAAGTCCCAAGTAATTGATCACTGCCTCAGGCATGAAACCCATATCTCGATAAAACTGAATACTTGTCGGATTTTTTCGTTTACTCAATTTACTCTTATCCGGGTTACGTAGTAACGGTAAATGAATCAACTCCGGCATAGGCCAGCCCAGGTACTCGTAGAGCAATTGATGCTTCGGCGCAGAATTAATCCACTCCTCCCCACGAATAATGTGCGTAATGCCCATCAGATGATCATCAACCACCACAGCCATATGATAGGTCGGGAAACCATCCGCTTTCTGCAGAACCTGCATATCAATTTGCGCGTACTCAATCTCGATGCTGCCGCGCAATCGGTCGACAACCGTGCAAATACCAGACTCTGGCACTCTCATTCGGACTACAAATGGCACTTTCTGGGCGAGCCTCTCGCTCACGTCACTCTCACTCAATTGACAACACGTGCCGTCGTAACGCGTCGTTGTGCCCGCTGCGACCTGAGCCCTGCGCATGGCATCGAGCCTATCGCTATCGCAAAAACAATGAAAAGCATGCCCAGCCTCAAGCAGCGTATCGATATGGACCTGATAATCGTCAAGGCGCTCACTTTGACGATAAGGCCCATGAGGTCCACCCACATCAGGCCCCTCGTCCCAGTTCAACCCAAGCCAGGCCAGCGAATCAAGAATAGCTTGCTCCGAGACCTTCGAGCTCCGCGCGACATCAGTATCCTCAACCCGCAGCACAAACTCACCACCTTGCTGCTTAGCAAAGCAATAGCTGAACAGCGCCATATATGCGGTACCTACATGAGGATCACCCGTCGGTGAGGGCGCAACGCGTGTTCTGACCATGGTTTCTCTCTGTGATGGCTGGTATTAAGAGTTTAACGTGATTCGCTCAGTGAGCGCGCCTCGGCGCACCCTCAGGCGGTGAAATGGTACACTAACTCTTTACAAAGAAGAATTTAGAATTCATGTCGCATCCTGTTCTCTCAGTCGCTCCCATGATGGGATGTACGGATCGGCACTTTCGATATCTGCTCAGGCTCATTAGCCCGACAGCGCTCCTGTACAGCGAAATGGTGACCACGGGCGCCCTTTTGTACAACGACCCATCTGCCTTTCTTACCCATCAGCACGATGAACCGGTCGCACTTCAGCTTGGCGGCAGCGATCCAACGGCGCTCGCTCAATGCGCGCGCCTTGCCGAGGACTTTGGTTATCAAGCTGTCAACTTAAACTGTGGTTGCCCTAGCGACCGAGTCCAAACGGGCGGCATAGGAGCCTGCTTGATGGCAACGCCGGAGGTTGTTGCTCAATGCTTCACAGCCATGTCCGAGGCAACCAGCCTGCCGATTACCATTAAGTCAAGAATTGGAATTGATGAAAACGACCAGTACGACGATTTCCAGCGTTTTATCACCCCACTGTACGCCGCAGGCTGTCGCACATTCATTGTCCACGCTCGCGCCGCGATTCTCAAAGGCCTCTCGCCAAAAGATAATCGAGAAATACCGCCGCTGAAATACGATTATGTTTATCAAATTCAGAATGAATTTCCTGATGCGACCTTCATCCTAAACGGAGGACTCAAGAGCGTTGACGATGTGCTTAAAGTTCAGAAACGCGTCCCTGGACTCATGCTCGGCCGCGCGATTTACAGCGATCCGTGGTTACTACACAGTCTGGATCAGACAATATTGGGCGCGCCAGTCCTTGACCGAGGGCACATTGTCGCAATGTTTCGAGACTACATGTGTCAACAGCTAAGTAGCGGCGTGCGACTCAAACACATGACCCGCCATTTGTTGGGCCTATATTTGGGCCAACCCGGCGCGAGAGCGTATCGTAGATATCTCAGTGAGCACATGTTCGAGGACGACGCTGGCATCGACGTCTTCGATAAAGCACAACAATTGATGCACTAGCAGCTTGGAGCCGCACATGATGATTAAAACCTTAACCACTTGGTTTAACAGTGAAGTTGAAGGCAACCCCAAAGACGCCACCGGTCACCCGTTAGAACTCGCTACCGCCGCACTCATGATGGAAGTCGCTCGCGCCGACTTCGACCGGTCCAGCGAAGAAATAGACCTGATCCTTCAGCAGCTATCAGCACGCCTGCACCTCAGCGATGCAGAGATCAGCAACCTGGTCGCCCTCGCCGAAGAAACTTCTGAAGAGGCACATGATCTCTATAGTTTCACCCGCATACTCAGCGATGCTTTTACCTACGTTGAGAAAAAGAAGCTGGTCGTAGATCTCTGGGAAATTGCCCTCGCGGACACTAACATCGATCCTCAAGAAGACCACGTGATCAGACGCATTGCCGGTCTCCTCAGTGTTGATCACAGTGACCTTATGCACGCAAGAGCCCAGGCAAAAGCAAAGACAGATCTTTCATAAACATATTCAGCGCTACGCTTGACGACATTGCTGTACTTTTAGACGACGACATTTTGCGGCAGACCGGCTAACACTTGTCCGAGTCGAGCAATGGACAAGGCTTCGTTTACCTGTTAATCCAGTGATCGCTCTTTGTCAGGGGCACCGTGCACCGCCCTCGACCAAGCAGGCAAATACATTTTTGTCGAGCTCGAAGAATGCCTCTCGATGGGCGCTAGGAGACGTTTCTCAGAAGCGAAAGGTTTGGAACAGCTGGGACGGGCGATAGACTTAGGCCACGCAATCTTTGGCCGGATGCTCCTTAACAGGCTCAGCGAGACATTCAGATTCTAAGGCAGTGACTAAATCACAAAACTGGTCGTGATTTCGATGATTGAGGTCCATCAATGTTTTATGCGCTTCAAGCACTTGCGATCGCAGGGCTGTTTCAGAAAATTGCTCCGCGACCAGTTCAGCCATTTCAACTTCATCGGTGCGTTGACTTTGCAGAATCAAGAAAATTTGCTCGAACCCCATACTATCAAGAACACGATGAATATCCTCGTGTCCAAATAAAAGTGTGGGCTTAAAACCAAACTGGCTTTCTGTTGTAATTGCAATCCTAGCGAGGAATCCAAGCGCCGTACTGTCTAAGGCCCTTGCTTCGCTCAAGTCGACTACAACTGACTTTAGAATGTCGGTTTCTGCAAGCTGCCCTAGAAACCTATTCAGGCTGGGCCCTTGAGTCACCCGCACATCACCGACGGGCTTAAGAACGTGGCTTGCACCAACTACCTTATGCAGGATCTTTCCGGTCATAGAAAACCTTCTTCGCTATCGCGACCGAAGTCCCGTAACACATAGCACGGACGCATCATCGGTCAAACTTTCGTCTGAATCCCCTAAAAAGCGATTGAGCCAACCCTGTGCCTCACCCGCATCTCTCTCCACAAACGACAATAGCTGCGCTTCTCTCTCTGCCAGCGTCTTATTTCCAAGACCCTCGAGCACCCCATCAGTCACAATCACTAGCCTGAAATCGGGCACCAGCGTGAGCTGATGCGCATCATAACCGCTAGAAATCAATAAACCTAGGGGTAAATGACCGGATTCCAACAGGGATATTTCACCGTTTTGAATCAGCATCGGATGGGGAAAGTGACCCGCAGAGATATAGTTGAATAGCCCGTTTGAACCCTCAATGAGACCAAGTACGCAAGTAACATGATGATCGAGCGCACTGTCGCAGATCGCCCTGTTCAATCCCGACATCAATTCAGGAAGCTGAGGGAATTCCCCCCGCTTGATCCGCTCAACCGCTTGGCGCAAGTAGGTCTTGAGCACCACGGTTACCAAAGCACTGCTTGCGCCATGACCCGACACATCAGCCAAGCAAAATAGAACCCGGTCGGCATCCAAAGTTTGATAATCGATAAAGTCACCGCTCATCGCGAGCGAAGGGGTAATTTGATGCGACAGCCTGCAATAGTCAGTTTCGAGCGGTACGCTAGGCACTAAACGATGCAAAGTTGCTGCGCCTTGATCTTGATCGGTTTTGTACCGCGCAAGTTCACCCAGGAGATTTAACTGATCTGCACGCTCTGCCTGACCTTTTATTTGTGCATCAACGAATACGGGCCAAACATCAGAGGCCAAGATGGCTTCGGTCAAAACAGCATGACCGCCCTCATTAAAAAAAGTTTCCAGAGTGGCGGCTCCCGCTCCTTGTTCATCAAATAAAAACGTGAGCGCATTTGGCCAGTGCGCACGGCAGACCCTCAGTAAATCACGGAGAGCCGTCGGTTCCGGTGTGCTTTGGATTAGCAACACGGCCGGAGCGACTTCCACACCCTCTAATCGCACCAATTCAGTTGAATCGACTTTCTGAATTCTGCGGTCGCCCACCCTTCGCTCAAGCAGCATTTGCCCAATATTGCCAAGCGGGGTGCCGGACAAAACAACCACCATGTCTGATCGAACTTTCATTCCAGCAAGCCTTACATGGGTGGGCGCGTCTTGCAAATACAGACAAGTGGGGCTCTCTTTGAAGTAAGTAAGATGCTCAAAATTTGAGAAAATACGCCCTGATTCTATCCCTTACTTTGGGTCGACCAATTGCCGAGGTCCCCAGTTCGTTCATCTCTACCGAATACAATCGCAGCCGGCCTCGATCCAGCTAGGATTCAACCTTCCAGCCATCCAAGCGGCTCCAGGAACTTTCACATCACGATACGCTGATCAACGCAATGATCGCTCAAACTCGGCCCACGCTTTTTCAAGACGCTTTCCGGAAACCGGCACTCGGGTTCCAATTGGCTGCGCAAACAGCGAAATTCGATACTCTTGAAGAAACCATTCAAAATCTGACACTTGGCTTCGTGCTGAATCCGAGAGTGAGGCCAGTCGATTTTCAAAGACCTCAAGAAGAGCAAGGTTTTCAATCTCTTTGCCTAAATTCCCCGGCAACTTGTCAACACGATAGACGATGGCCTTTAAATATCGGGGATATGACAAAAGCCAAGGCGCCCTCGCACTGGCCACAAAACCGGGCCTGAACAACCACGCCAGTTGCGCACGGATATCTTCCCGAGAACGTACCTGGGTCGGCGCCGATAAGCTGCTTAGAGAGAGCTCGATACCGGTTGCAAGCCTTAGCGACTCAGCCAGCGCTGCGCAAATTTTTTCTCCCGACTCAAATAGCGCTCCTCGCCCCTCTAAACGCGCCTCAAAAGCATGCTGATCTCGCAGATCAGGCTGTTCTTCAATCAGTGTGACTCTAAAGATCGCGTCTAAAACCTCTTGCTTGAGCCTTTGAGCATCACCCCGGGCTGCAAATTGCAGCGCGAGTGCAGAGAGACCTTTCAGCTCTCGTTCTAGGAATCGTCGCTGATCAGCAAGTGTTAGCGATACCAGCCGCGTCAACCCCTGAATCTGGCTGCTCGCCGCCTGAGCCGCGTCATCATAAACTTTGATATCGACATGACCGCCCTGATCCACGAGTGCAGGATACCCTTTGACTTGAATTGCACCCTGAGTTGAGGTCACTTCAAGGGGTAAGTTCTCAAAATCCCAACTTTGAAGGCCCGACCTTACAATCTTATGCGCCACCTTCTGCTGAGGCTCTGCGCCCTTAAATTTTTCAAACAAGAGATCTAAATTTCGGCCAACGCCCAGAACCTGGCCAGCCTCATCGACCACTCGAACAAAAATCGATAAATGCTTATCGAGAGACTCCGTTTGGAAATCGCTATCACGCACCTTGATGCCCGTCATCCGGAACAAACGATCCGCCAGCGCAGCGCGCAAGGATCCCTGCTCTGAATCCAGACCTTCAAGCGCTCGGCTTGCATACTCTGGTGCGGGCACAAAATTTTTTCGAAGCGATTTTGGTAGCGACTTAATCAAAGCCAAACACTTCTCTGGTAATAATCCAGGTACCAACCAATCTAATTTTTCTCGGGAGACTTGATTGAGCAACGCAACGGGCACATCAACGCTGACACCATCATCATTGCCAGACGGGTCAAAGGCATAATGAAGCGGAAGCGCATTATCGCCCACGCTGATCTCATCCGGGTACAGCTCACCCGACACCTCTACTTCGCGCTGAAGCAGATCATCTTTTGTCAGGAGCAATCGCTGACTGAGCGTCCGATCGTTTTTGATCGCAGCGGCCAGTTCGATCTCACTGAGCACAGACTCAGGTACCCGCGCTTCATAGAACGCGGTCAATCGCTGATGATCTACCAGCAAGTCGCGTTTTCGCCGCTTCGACTCCAATTGTTCAACTTCTGCGATCATCTGCGCATTGCGCTTAAGAAACTTGTGATGACCGGCCAACTGTTCCATGACTAGGGCCTCTTGTATAAAAATCGCGCGCGCGCCGCTCGGGTCAAGAGACGAATAATCGGTTTTTCGGCGCTTCACCAAGACAACGCCAAACAGACTCACCTCTTCGAAACACAATACCTGTCCTCGCTCCGCATCAAAGTAAGGCTCAAAGTGTCGCCTTTTCACCAGGTGGCCGGCCGCTGCTTCGACCCATTCGGGCTCGATCGAACATACCGTTCGTGCATAGAGCCGGGATGTCTCAACGAGGGCTGACGCCATTAACCAGCGTGGGCCCTTCTTGAATAAGCTCGATGCAGGGAAGATATGAAATCGGCGGTTTCTCGCGCCTTGGTAATCGCCCTTACTGGTACGTTCAGAAATTTGACCTAGATAACCCGACAGCAGTGCCCGGTGAATTTGCTCATAATCACTTTCACCGCGATTAATCCGATATTTTCGCTCCCGGCACGCCAAAACCAGTTGGGTGTGAATGTCCCGCCACTCCCGCATGCGCAAATAGGATAAATAATTCGCGCGACAGTAACGCCTGAGCGCTCCCTGACTCAACGCTTGGCGCTGTTGCTCAAAGGCATTCCATAACACAACATAATCCATAAAATCCGAATGCCCATGCTGCCACTGTCGATGCGCCTCATCTGCTTTTTGCTGGGCATCTGCTGGGCGCTCTCGAGGGTCTTGGATACTCAGGGCACTCACAATGATCAATACTTCTTTCAGGCAGCTGTACCGGTTCGCCTCAACCAGTGCTCTTGCTAGGCGAAGGTCGATCGGGAAAGCCGCCAAATCTCGGCCGGTGCGGGTCAACCGGCGCGCATCATCCGTGGCCATGAGTTCTTTAAGCAGTTGAAAGCCATCTGAGATCTGGCGCTGCTCCGGGCGTTCAATAAAAGGGAACTTCGCTGGATCCCCCAATCGCAACTGCAACATCTGCAGCAGGACCGCGGCAAGGTTGGTGCGCAGTATTTCAGGTGTCGTAAATTCGGGACGTCCATTAAAATCGTCTTCGCTGTACAACCTGAAACACACCCCATCACTGATTCGCCCGCATCGACCCTTGCGCTGGTCTGCGCTTGCACGAGAAATCGCTTCGACAGGCAAGCGCTGCACCTTGGATGTCACGCTGTAGCGGGAAACCCTTGCGGTCCCGGTGTCAATCACATACCGGATACCTGGCACCGTCAATGACGTCTCGGCTACATTGGTTGCGAGCACGACCCGGGTCTGCTTCAACGCTGAGAACACTTTGTTCTGCTCTGCGCTTGAGAGTCTCGAGTATAAGGGTAAGACTTCCGCAGGGACCTTCCAGCGTTTACGGAGCAATAACGCAACCTCTCGAATTTCACGTTCACCGGGTAGGAAGATTAAGACCCCACCCGGCGATCGATGACCACGCTCGAGCACAGCAATTTCATCTAACGCCAAGAGAATCGCTTGATAAACCTCTTCGAGCCCATCATCTCGTCGGTCGTCACGCCGTGTCTCGCCGCTTCCCTCTCCAAGCGGGCGATAACGAACATCCACCGGGTAGGTTCGACCCGAGACGGAGATGACCGGTGCATCAAAGAAATGCTCTGAAAATCGATCAACATCGATCGTGGCAGAGGTAATAATCACCTTAAGGTCAGGGCGTTTCGGCAAAATTCGTCGAATATAACCCAGCAAAAAATCAATATTGAGACTGCGTTCATGCGCCTCGTCGATGATCAATGTATCGTAGTGTTCAAGAAAACGATCGTTCTGAGTCTCAGCCAGTAAAATACCATCGGTCATAACCTTGATCAGAGTTTTTTCCGAGGTACGATCACCAAAACGGATCTGAAAACCCACTTCATCGCCAAGCTCGACACCCAGCTCATCAGATAACCGCTGGGCAACCGAGCGAGCAGCAACCCGTCTCGGCTGGGTGTGTCCGATGAGACCCTGCACGCCTCGGCCCAGCTCCAAACAGATCTTTGGGAGCTGCGTTGTCTTTCCGGAGCCCGTTTCTCCGGCAACAATGACCACTTGATGTTGATCGATTGCAGCCTTCAAATCATCGAGTCGAGCAACAACGGGAAGGCTTTCTGGATACCGAATGTTCGGTGTAAGGCTTTTGCGACTCGCGGCCACAGCGCTAGAACGGGCCAGACGCTTTTCAAACTGCTTCACAGACTTGCTGTTTGAGGCAAGCTTGCGCAGGGCAAACCGATCCCGGATCATGCACTCATCCAGGCGTTGTTCTAGTTTAGCTTTTAATTGAGATGCCATGATCTCTCACTACGACGCTCAACCCATTCATTACGAATCGATCAGTCGCGTCTCTCATTCTGAGCCGAAGCGTTACCACGAATTAGGATTTTCGTAGGGTTTACCCCATCAGTGGCACTCTTGCGGCAGTCGCTTCGGCGGGGCCAAGCACATCCAAGCCCGAACAATTTCCACCACAGGAAACCCTTGCCGAGGCTATTTTGACAGGACGTTCATGCCGTCTTCAATGCCACGGATGGTCAGAGGGAACATCCGGTCCTCCACCAACTTCTTCGTCAGCGCAACGGAAGTTGAATACTCCCAGGTGTCTTCAGGCGTCGGATTGATCCAAATTACTTTATCAAACGTGTCTTGGACCCGCTGCATCCAAATGGCCCCAGCTTCCTCGTTCCAATGCTCGACGCTGCCGCCAGAATGGGTAATCTCATAGGGCGCCATAGTAGCATCCCCCACAAAGATGACTCGATAGTCATGACTATATTTATGAAGAATATCAAAGGTATCGATGCGTTCGCTCATGCGCCTTCTATGTTCTTTCCACACCCCATCGTAGATGAAATTATGAAAATAATACGTCTCAAGATGCTTGAACTCTGAGCGCGCTGCAGAAAACAGCTCTTCACAGACTCGAACATGGGCATCCATAGATCCCCCATTGTCCAAAAACAGCAATACTTTGACCGTATTGCGTCGCTCTGGGCGCATAATGATGTCAAGCAAACCACCATTTTTCGCCGTTTTATCTATGGTGTTATTGATGTCAAATTCATCGTCCGCACCGGTTCGAGCAAGCTTTCTGAGCCGTCGCAAGGAAATCTTAAGGCCTCGAGTGCCAAGCTCGATATTGTCATCGTAAGCCTTGTAATCGCGCTTATCCCATTGCCGCTTGCCTCGACGCTTTTTACCACCGCGCTCGTTGCCTTCTTTGCCCTTTCCGTTCTTGCCCTTACCTTCTTTGTCCTTTTCGTCGCCTTCGCCGCGTGCTTTCTTTTCGACTTCACGCTTAAAAGCCTCGATCATTTTTTCAAGTCCGCCCAAACTCTCGATCTTTTCGAGCTCCTCGGGTGTCAGCGATTTCTCAAACTCACGCCTGAGGTATTCATCAGGGATCAAGGAAGAAAGCAAACTCGCCAGGTCTTCAAGGCCTTTGAAGTAGGTGCTGAAAGCCCGATCAAACTTATCAAAGTGTCGCTCATCTTTGACCAAGGTCATTCGGCTAAGATAATAAAACTCATCGATGTCCGCATAGACCAATCGCGCCCTAAGCACTTCAAGCAAATGCAGCAACTCCGTGATGGATACCGGAATTCGCGCTTTTTTAAGTTCCATGAAAAAGTTAATTAGCATGCGTAGTCCCTTCTAACTCCATACAGAGAGGTTGGATCAGTGACCAAATCCCAACCGCCCAAACTGCTCAAATAGCCTCGTACCTGACCCAGATGTTGGTCGCGCTCGCCTAACCTTGCCCACCGGAGCCACTCGACTGCCGCCGATTCATAAAGGCCAAACGCTCTAACAATTGAACATCCTGCTCATTTTTTACCAGAGCCCCATAAAGCGGCGGAATTGCCTTGGTGGTATCTCGATTGGTCAGAATTTCCTCGGGGATATCATCCGCCATCAAAAGCTTCAGCCAATCAATGAGCTCTGAGGTCGAGGGCTTCTTCTTGAGACCAGGCACTTTGCGCACATCGAAGAAAATCTCAAGCGCTTCTTTGACCAGATCTTCCTTGATCTTGGGATAATGCACATCAACAATTTCTTGCATCGTCTCTCGATCGGGAAACTGAATATAGTGGAAGAAACAGCGTCGCAGAAAAGCATCGGGAAGTTCTTTTTCGTTGTTCGAGGTAATCACAACGATGGGCCGCGTTTTTGCTTTGACCATCTCCCCCGTTTCGTACACGAAGAATTCCATTTTATCGAGCTCTTGTAACAGATCGTTGGGGAACTCAATATCAGCCTTATCGATCTCATCGATCAACAGAACCACTTTCTCGTCCGCATCAAAGGCATCCCAAAGCTTGCCCTTCTCAATATAATTTTTAATGTCATGAACGCGATCGTCACCCAATTGGGAATCTCGTAATCGAGACACCGCGTCGTATTCGTACAGGCCCTGTTGCGCCTTCGTTGTGGACTTAACGTTCCAGGCAATGATGGGAAGCCCAAGAGACGCTGCGATTTCTTCAGCCAGCATGGTTTTACCGGTTCCCGGCTCACCCTTGATCAAGAGCGGTCGCTCTAATGTCACGGCTGCATTGACGGCCATTTGGAGCTCTTCGGTGGCGATATACGTATTGGTGCTGGAAAATTTCATAGCGTCGCTTACATCCTGATCAACGGTTAATTTAGAGTGCCTCGTACTTTAATTTGACTGACCTCGCATAGCAAGCCGGTCTCAAGCAGGATTCGGGCCTTCATCGGAAGTATTCTCTGTTGACGATTCCTTGGGACGCTGCCGTCGGCGCAGGGCGGCGTACACCGTAACAGCCATCACCATACCCAAATATACAATCAACAGTGCAAGACCACCTTCTAAGGTGCTCGCATCCCCTTTTAACAAGAAATCCATCATTAAAATTATAAGCGCCGGCGCGAAGTAGCCGGAGGGGTCCTGTAGAGTCCAGGGCGTGAACGCCAGCACAAAGAAACTCCCTCGAATCACTGCGCGTCCTAAAAAGCTCCAAGCCTCTGTGAGAGCGAACAATTGCCAAGCAAAGAGGCCACCAAAGCCTAAGTAACAAGCCCAAGCCGCCCAATACTCAAGAGAAAACGCCATTTTACTGTTGCACCCAGTGAATGATTCTGTCTTCGAAATCCTCCTCTGCAACCCGCGTCTCAGAGATACAACGGTGGGTAACAGCGATTCCCGCCTCCAAAACACTTTCGGCTCGACCGGAAATCAGAGGATGCCAAGCCGCAAGTGGTTGACCCTCGGCTACCCTGCGATAGGCGCAGGTCTCAGGCAACCAATGAAACGCTTCGACATCCTCTGGTTTCAGCCATACGCAATTGGGCACCAGGGTATTGCGCTGTTGATACTCTTGGCACCGACAGCTCGATTGCTCCAGATAACGGCAAACCACATCGGTATAAAACACCTCCCCGGTGTCCTCGTCTTCGAGCTTATGCAGGCAACAACGCGCACAACCATCGCACAACGACTCCCACTCATCTCGCGTCATCTCAGCTAAAGATTTCTCCTCCCAAAAACTCATATCGACTCAATCGGTGGCATTTGTAAGAAATAACCTTTCTCGGTGACCGCCTCGATAACCTCATCGCCAGAGACTTTAGCCAGCTGCTGGCCCGGCTCTAAGCTTAATCGCATCACGACACTCGCTTCACCAAACTGCGCTAACAATCCAGACGGAACACGACTCAACCCCTCTGATTCTGGCACATAAATATAGAGATATTCACGCAGCGAAGATTTGTAAACGAGAACATTCATCACCGATTCATCTCCGCCAATAAGGGATCGCCAACGACAGCCTCGCGCCACCCCTGCATGGAGGCAGGCAGTTCTGCCCGACCTTGGTTGTCAGACTTAATGATGGCCTCTAAATCACGGCGCCTGCTCAGTAGCTCTGGCGCAATGCCATAAGCTTTAGATTGGTCCGCAACCACCCGCCGAAGTCGATCGAGCTTCTTCTTGTTCACTGGCGTGGAATCACCAACGACTCGGCGGGGCAATTCCGCTTCATCTGCCGCATTTGCCTGAAGACCGATTTCCACTATGGCGTCACTATATCGCCGTAGACTGCGACTTGAAATCAACTGACTTGCTTTCAAGTCATTCGCACTATGGACTTCATGCATAGCAAGCGCGATCAACTCTTCGGTCTCAAGCACCCGATTGCGCGGGACATTTTTAAATTGGGCTTGCCGTTCGCGAAAAGCGGCCAGAAGACGCAGATACTCTAGCTGCCTTGGAGTCAGCTGCGACAAGCCTTTGAGCTTTAAATACGCGTGCTCCGGCTCGATCAGTGTGGGCAGAGCCTCTGTGAGGCGGTTTGATTCTGTCAGCACCCAGTCAAACCGGTGCAGTCGCCGAAGCTCTTTTTCAAGCTCGGAAAAAAGTGTGAACAGATGAATCACGTCCAGCGCCGCATAATCACATTGAGATCTAGTAAGCGGCCTTGCCAACCAATCCGATCGGGTCTCCCCTTTGGGAATTTCGAGCGCCAAACAATGTGCAACCAACTTCTGATAGCTCATTGAATAACCAATGCCTAGCATTGCGGCAGCGATTTGCGTATCCAACAACGGCGTTGGCAAGCAGCCCAACCAATGCTGGAACACCTCCATGTCTTCGGAGCCAGCGTGAACGACCTTGAGAGTCTGGGGTTGGAGAAACAATGTCTTGAGACCCGACAGATCAGTTATAGCGAGCGGGTCAATCAGATAATTTTCTGACCCAATCCCCAACTGCAACAATCCCACCATGGGATAGTAGGTATTGAACCGAGCAAACTCCGTATCCACAGCGACCACGGACGCTTCAAGACATCGCGCAATCGCGTGCTCTAGCGCTGTATCGTTGTCAATATAAACATAATCCATCAGAGCGGCTTTCTGCCTTGCATCGCATGGGCCAACGTACCCCCGTCAACAAACTCGAGCTCACCCCCCATGGGTATTCCGTGGGCAATTCGGCTAATCGTCAGTCCCAATGGGCGTAATCGCTCTGAGAGGAAGTGTCTCGTCGCTTCGCCCTCAACCGTCGAATCCAGGGCAAAAATCACCTCTTTAACGTCCGCTCCGCAGCGGGTAACGAGCGCTTCGGCGCCGATCTCGGCAGGACCAATCCCATCGATCGGAGAGAGATTACCTTGGGTCAGAAAATAGCAACCCCGAAAACTACCCGATTGCTCGAGCGCCATGACATCCGCGGGACTTTCAACAATGCACAGTAAAGAACGATCCCTCTGTGGATCATCGCAGAGTGCGCAAAGCGCCGCTTCAGTGAAATTACGGCAAAGCCCACACTCTCCGACATCTTTTAAGGCCTGGGCGAGCACACCCGCAAGCTGTTGACCGCCGGCTCGGTCCCGTTCGAGTAAATGCCAGACCATGCGCTGTGCAGACTTTCGTCCAACGCCAGGCAGACATCGAAATGCATCGATCAGCTGTTCGATCAACCCTTCATTCATGGGCAGGCTCTCCCTCTCGCCGAATCATGGCTAAGCTCCAAAAGGAAACTTAAACCCCGGTGGCAGCGGAATACCTCCAGTGAGTGCCGACATCGACGCTTGCTGTTCAGATTCGAGTTTTCGGACCGCGTCATTGACAGCTGCGGCGAGCAGGTCCTCAAGCAAACTCTTTTCTTCCTCAAACACCGATGGGTCAATATTTACACGTTTCACATCATGACGACCTGTCATGATAACCGTCACAAGCCCTGCCCCTGCCTCACCCTGGACCTCAGTCTGGGCCATTTTTTCTTGCATTTCCTGAAACTTTGACTGCATTTCTTGGGCTTGTTTCATCAAGCCATCCATTCCACCCTTCAACATCCCTAAACCTCTCTCTTCATTCGATTCGGCATCACAGTGCCTTCTACGATGGTCGCATCAAATCCGGACATGAGCGCTTGCAAACCCGGATCTTCCGCCAAAGCCATCTCAGCTGCTTCGATCCCGGCAGCACGTTCGCGCTCAAGCAGCATCGCTGGCGATACCCGCTCGGATGCTGCAACGTTCACGGTGACCGCAATCGTCCGGCTCTTTACCCGGCTGACAGCCTCAGAGATGCGCTGAGCCTGAGTTTCGTTAAAGAGACTTGCGTGCGCCGGCGCTAGATGCAGATCGAATGAGGTTTCGGTCATTGCCGCTAGTACACAATTGCTGGCCATTGCATAGGCTACTCCGCCAATTCCCGTTTGGATCAGAAGCTCACACCACAAGAGATCCTGCGAATCTGGAACCAGCGCTGACAATTGATCCACTTTTGCGATTGGGGCGATGTCAGGCACTGCCACCTGCTCAGGTTCAGCGGCATTATTCTGCCATTGTTCAGAAATATCCGAACCGTCTTCCGGCGCCACCGGTTTAGCCTCTGGAGCCAATTTGATGACTGGTTGCGCCTCTTGTCTGGGCTTGAGTTGTCGAACTTCAGCTCGCGCAATACTCGCCTCAGGTTGAGCAGGCGCATCTGATCCATGATCTTGCACCTTCACCACCTGATCTTTTTCCTCAGTCGCAGTTCCGACTCGACCGGCAGACTCGGGTGATGCCGCGAGCGCTGGAGAATGCGCTGAGGTGACCGCTACTTGTGCTGCCCCTGCTTGTTTTGGCGCCTGCGCTTTTGCGTCAACCTTTGCCGGCTCGCCGCTGGACAAAGCAGCTTTAAGATCCTGGAGCGGAGACACCGACGATGGGGTTGGCATGGGTGATTCTGCTACGGCAACGGTCGTCACCTGGCGCTCACCCGGCGGCGCATCATCGATTTCAAAGGCCAGCATACGAATTAGAGTCATTTCAAAACCAAGCCTGACATCCGGCGCCAAATTAAGATCTCGCTTACCGACTAAACCGATCTGGTAGAACAATTGGACGGCATCTGGAGTCAGCAATCCGGCTAAACTTTGTATTTTTTCACGATCACCTAAACTATTGTCGACGCCTTCGGGAACAACCTGAAAAACTGCGATTTTATGTAAAACCATCAGCAACTCATCGATTAAAGCTTCGTAGTCGGGCGAAAAATCAGCTATTACCTCGATCAAACGGTAGATTTCTACGCCATTGCCAGCGGCGAGCGCCTCAATCAAATGAAAGACTTCATTTCGGTCAACGGTACCAAGCATTGTCGCGACTTCACGCTCATTCAGTTGGCCAGATCCAAAAGCAATGGCTTGATCCGTCAGGCTGAGCGCATCGCGCATACTGCCATCAGCAGCACGTCCCAATTGCCAAAGTGCCGCTTCCTCGGCTTCGATGCCTTCAGCGGCAAGCACCGTTCGAAGATGATTGACCACTCGCTCAGGCGACATGTTTTTCAAGTTGAACTGTAAACACCGTGACAACACCGTGATCGGTAGTTTTTTCGGATCCGTTGTCGCGAACAAGAATTTGACGTGTTCTGGGGGTTCCTCCAGGGTTTTTAACATCGCGTTGAAGCTGCTCTTCGACAACATATGCACTTCGTCGATTAAGTACACCTTGTAGCGCGACGCTGTCGGTAGGTATTGCACGTTGTCGAGCAGCTCGCGCATATCGTCAACGCCTGTTCGTGACGCAGCATCGACTTCAATCAGGTCAACGCTGCGACCCTCACTGATCTCAACACAAGACGGACAACTGCCGCAGGGCTCCGACGTTACCCCCTGGGCACAATTGAGACATTTAGCAAAAATTCTAGCGATTGTGGTTTTGCCGACACCACGGGTGCCTGTAAAAAGATAGGCATGGTGTAGACGATCCTGATCAAGCGCGTTGATCAGCGCCTGAAGTACGTGGCCTTGTCCCTCCATGGATTTAAAATCCCCGGGACGATACTTTCGCGCAAGAACTTGGTATGCCATATTAGCCGCCTTTAGACGGTTTCATTGTAGCTCAAGGACACCCTCCTGAGCGAGTTTTAGGTGCTGCATGCACTGCGACAGCGTCAATTTAGGATCACATCATGATTGTCATAGGTCACCGAGGCGCTTCAGGCTATCAGCCAGAAAACACTCTGGCAGCATTCAGAGCAGCAGCAGCACTCGGCTGCGCCTGGGTCGAGCTAGACGTACGCGCTGTGAGCGGTCGACTACTGGTGATTCATGACGAGGCGCTCGCCCGGACCACAAATGGCACAGGGAACTTAACCGACCATTCATTAGATGCTTTAAGGGCACTGGATGCTGGAATGGGTGAACGCATCCCGTACTTAGAAGAAGTTCTTGAAACTCTGGCAGGGAAAGTCTCGATCAACGTCGAACTCAAAGGC
>CALIKQ010000067.1 GCA_938017975.1 uncultured Pseudomonadales bacterium
GGTAATAACCTGATGCGCGCCTTCGATTGCATCAGGAGATCCGGTCATCAGCAGCAGCGTTGTGCCTGGATACTCAACGCGCAGCTTCTTTATGAGTGGACGGGAGGTTTCTGAACCGAGATTAAGGTCGGTCAGAACAACATCAAAAGGTTCCTCCTCCGCAAGATAACGCAAACCATCTGCAAGCGTGTTGGCTGTGGAAATGGCTGCATTAAATTTTTCAAGCATTGGTTGGATACCTTGGCGAATCAAAATATCGTCCTCCAGCACCAGAATTCGCAGCCCTGAATAGTCACCCGGTTCTTTTCCAAGATCGCTTAGACGTTTTACGCCAGATGCGATTGTATCTCCGGTTGCCCTGGCGTGGCTCATCGAAGTTCCAGAACTCGCCAAATCGTGGGCCCCTGGTCCAAAGTTACGCGTACAGCACCTAAGCCCAATCCATTGATATCGCTGTTCAGCCGGCAATTGTGAATCAACCATCTCTCTAGGTACCTGGCCTGTCGTCCTTTCCAGGAAAGACTCGCTCAAAGTGACATGATGGCTCGCATCAAGTTCATAAGCGGCCATCACATTACTAGGAGCCAGCCCATTATCTTGTGCAAACAGGCCTTCATAGGGAAAAGGCGCGATATCGAGCTCAAACAGTAACGCCTCGCCCCTCACGGTGACCAATGAAACCTGTGGCTCCCAGTCAGCCAAATCAATGTGCGATTCTTTCGGTATCCGCTGGCGCTCATCTAAAAGACACTGGGACCATAGCCTATAAGCCAACCATCGATCCCGCGAGGCAAACCCCATTTTCAACAGTAAAGAACGCGGCACAAACATCCCGCCTGTAAGACGGTCATAGATCGCATGAAAGCGTTGATCGTCTGTTCTACCTTGTGCGTCAAACAGGCTCATTAAGTGACTGAGTCGCCCTGGTTGGCCTTGAACGACAAACGACGCTCGCTCGCGCCGCTCTTGACCACCCTGCTTGCCGGGTTCATGGGCACGGCGCTCGGTCTGATCTGCTACGGATAAATCTAGGAATCGGCCTTTCCGCTCTGAGCGAACTCTCAACCCCTGCGCCAGCGGCATGCCATTAACGTCTTGAAGCGAAAGGACGTTCGTCATCATTCGGCCACTCACTAGATGACCCAAACTCGCATTCTTCAAATGAACATGGCGGTGGTAGTCCCTGCAACATTGCTCGGAATGCGAATAGCCTAGAAGTCGACTCACTCGATAGCCCGCCGCCACCAGAGCCCCGTCATTCATATCAAAACGTAATATATCGGGACCTGCGCTCTCTACCTGGACGCGGTACCGTTGATTTTTGATCAGCAGCACTCCGGCCATAATGATGAGCAGAGGAGCAATTAAGCTGTAGAAATCAAACATAGTGACTGCAAACCTGCACTGGCCCAACAGACTATCGCGTCTTCTCGGAGAAGTGAATGCTTTGTTGATTGCTGTGCGATCAATGACTCAGTGTTATCATCTGCCGCGTTAGAGGATCAACCTATGCTGAAAAATCTTACCGTTCAAATCCTGATTGCTGGTCTCTCGGCGGTAATCGCTGCAAAGTTAATCGGTGACAGCAGTTGGCTTGAAGAGCCCACGACATTTTACGAACTCATCCTCATGTTAAAAGTCGCTTTCCTTGCGGCGCTCAAAATGCTGATCGCTCCTATGATTTTTTTCTCACTGATCAGCGCCATCGCAAACATAGGCTCAGTGCTCAAATTGCGCCGACTCGGCAGTGTCACCATCGCCTACTATCTGATGACGACCCTCATCGCGATTGTTCTTGGCTTGATCGCTGTTTTTTTCATTCATCCCTGGGAGTCATACCCTCCGACGCTAGAGCAGAGCCTGACTTTTTCCGAAAGTCGCATGATCGACCCTGGCAGCGATTCACTGATTGCAATCTTGCAACAACTCTTGTTGATGGCTTTTGCTAACCCGTTTCATTCCCTCGTAAATTTAAATATCGTGGGGATTGTGACCAGCGCTTTTCTATTGGGTATCGCGATGGTCGTTTCTCTGGGCGCGGACAGCCCACTGTTCGGTTTGGTACGTGATGTTAATACCATCATTCTTAAAGTACTTGGCTGGATTATTCGCTGCCTACCGATTGGTATCTTTGCTATTTTATTTGACTTCGCCTTAAAGCTTGGTGTTAGCGACACCTTTAGTGCAGACTTTTTGACCCAGCTGCTGCAGTTTTCAATTTTAGTGACACTTCTGACCTTGACCCATGGCTTTGTTGTTCTACCCCTCATTGCTTGGCTCAGCACGGGTAGAAGCCCGGTCAACCTAATACAATCTCTCGCACAACCGCTGCTGGTTGCTTTTTCGACCTCTTCAAGCGCAGCAACGCTTCCAGTCTCAATGAAAACCGCAGAGGAAACCCTTGAGGTAGATCGGAGCGTGAGTAGTTTCGTGCTGCCTTTAGGAGCGACCATGAACATGGACGGAACCGCGCTTTTCGAAGCCGTTGCGGCTATTTTTCTTGCTTACCTTTACGGCATCGAGCTTAGTACGCTGATGATATTTACGGTTTTTTTGATGGCAATGATTTCATCAATCGGCGCACCGGGCATGCCGACTGCCTCTATGTCTGGAATGCAGATCGTCCTACTTGCAGTAGGCATTCCTCTTGAAGCAATCGCGATCTTATTGGTGATCGAGCGACCCTTAGACACGTTCAGAACGATGGTAAACGTGCAAGGGGACCTCATCGGCACCCTTGTGGTTCAGCGCTTCACACAGGACCGAGCGACCCCTACCTCGAATTAAGGACCTCCCGGGATCTCGCGCTGAAGAATTAAACGAGCAAAATACCGAATAAACTCTCGATGTCTTTGACTCGTTTGTTGTCGAATTAAACTGTCTTGCCCTTTCTTACTCACCAGAAATTCGAAGGTCGTCATCAACGTTTCTGCTTTCCCAACCACTCGATCGAGTTCTTCATTAAGAAAATCATGCAGCACGGGCAAATCATCCTCAGTGATCCCTGATCGCTCGGGTTCAAGAACGGCGTTGCCCCATATCGTTGCGATCATCACCTGGAATTTCTCTTTGTCGACGAACTCATCCACCAATCGGCATTCATCGAGTATCTCCTCTACGGCAGGGACAAACTTTTTTCGAGCTTCTTCTAGATTCATAATCGCGCGTTCCGCCACAACACCATCAACGCAAAGATCTTAGCAGTTCATTGGCCAATTGTAGATCGCTGCGCGCTAAACCAGCCAGGTTCAAAGCAGCCCATTTCGTCCGATTCAGCCATCGAGAGTGCAGAGAGGGAAAGGCCCCAAAAGCTCACGCGAATTGCCTCTTAACGAGTTTTCCGAGATACCGCGAACTCAGTCTCGTTGTCTAGCCAGAGACGACCAGAGCCAATGTGTGCGTGATCACAAAGCCAAGAACTAAATCAGACCTTGAAAATATCTGGCGAAAAGCCCGTCATCCAGCAACAAAAGCCAAAGAAGCTGCTGCACAGCTCTAGAGGTGATACAACCGATTAGGTACCAAGCTTCATACTCGTCACATCAATGACTGAAGCAGTCACTATTTAGAATTGTCGTCATCACCGATAGACTTAGACGACACGCACCGTTCGACCGTTATTAAGAGCCTAACCGCGCATGCCATCAACTGTCAGTCAGAGCACTGAAGCAAACGCCACCAGAAAGTTCATTCATATCGACATGGACTGTTTTTATGCCGCAGTGGAAATGCGGGATGACCCCAAATTAACGGACCAACCACTTGCCATTGGCGGCAAAGCCGGCTCCCGAGGAGTGGTAGCCGCCTGCAACTATCCGGCTCGAGCCTTTGGTATTCATTCAGCAATGGCAACCGCCTATGCGATGCGGCTTTGCCCAGACCTTGTGGTGTTACCGCCAAGAATGAGCTACTACCAAACGATCTCGAGAGAAATCCGCGCGATTTTTCAGCGCTACACAGACCTTATCGAGCCTTTGAGCTTGGACGAAGCCTATCTGGACGTGACAGAGGTCGATTTGCATCAGGGCAGTGCAACCCGAATCGCCGAAGAAATTCGACGCGTGATCCAAGAAGAAACAGGTCTCTCAGCATCCGCAGGCGTCGCCCCAGTAAAGTTTTTGGCCAAAATCTGCAGCGACGAAAACAAACCTGACGGACAATTTGTACTGACACCCGAGACCATGGACGACTTCGTGAAGCGTCTAGCGCTCAAGAAAATTCCAGGCGTTGGCAAAGTGACTGTAGGCAAACTGGCAAAGCTCGGGTTAACAACGTGCCAAGACGTCAGAGACTTTGGCGAGGCTGAACTGACTCGACACTTTGGTCGCTTCGGCAGCCATCTTTTTCAGCGCGCCCACGGCATTGACCCAAGAAGACTCACCACCCATTGGATCCGAAAATCTGTCAGCGTAGAGCGAACGTTCACTAAAGATCTGGATCGGGTTTCAGATGCAACCGCGGTTGTGGAAGTCCTGGTCAAAGACCTTAAGCGCCGGTTAGAACCTTATGCGTCGCGGCGCATCAAAAATCAGCAGGTCAAACTTAAATTTTCGGACTTCTCTCAGACCACCATGGAAAGGCGAACCGATCAAATCGACAATGATTTGATGACCACGTTAATCAACGGCGCATGGGATCGCGGCGGCGGCAAGAGCGTGCGTTTGATTGGACTGGGCGTGAATTTTTTTGACCCAGACGATAGCGACTCCCTCCAGCTCCCGCTGTTTCAAGCTTCAACCAGCTGATGAGATCGGGTAATATGCTGCGCTTTCCACAGCGCTCATTTTTCCATGCGAAAAACAAAAATCATTTGTACGATCGGCCCAGAAACTGAGTCCTTTGATCAGCTTGAAAAACTCTCAAATGCTGGCATGGACATTGTTCGCCTTAACATGTCCCATGCAACCCACGACAGCGCAGCAAAAGTCATTCGAGCCATTAAAACGCTGAACCGGAAACGGCCCGATCCGATTGCTATCCTACTTGACACGCAGGGTCCTGAGATCAGAACTGGGGTCCTCGCTGACGAACTAGAACTTAAAAGCGGCGCCGAGATCACGATCAGCGTACGAGACGGCACCGACGTGGAATCATCCTCGATCCGCATCCACTACGAGGATTTAACCAGTACACTGAAGATCGGTGACCGGATCACCGTCGACAATGGCATCATCAATCTTGAAGTCCTGGCCAAAAATGACAACGGCACTTTAGGCTGCCGGATCATTGACGGCGGCATTTTGAAGAGTAAACGTCATGTCAACCTGCCGGGTATTCGAGTGAACTTGCCGGCTATCACGAAGAAGGACGCGCTCGACATTGAATTTGGCATTGCGCAGGAGGTTGACTTCATTGCCCTCTCCTTTGTCAGAGAAGCCGCTGACGTCCAAGAGCTTAAAACGCGACTGGGTAAAAAGGCTGGCAAGATAAAAATCATCGGAAAAATTGAAGATCAATCCGGGGTCGAAAACCTGGATGATATCTTGAACGAGGTTGACGGCATCATGGTGGCTAGGGGCGATCTAGGGGTTGAGATCAATCTGGCCGAACTACCCAATGTTCAAAGAAAAATCGTGCGTCGTTGCGCTGAAGAAGGCAAACGAGTGATTGTCGCAACGCACTTGCTGGAGTCGATGATAGAGAATCCAATTCCGACGCGGGCTGAGGTCACTGATGTGGCTAACGCAATTTACGAAGAAGTTGACGCGGTCATGTTGTCCGGAGAAACCACCATCGGTAAGTACCCTATTCGGTGCGTAGAACAACTCGTTGAAATCGCTCGAAGCTCGGAGCGAGTGCCCGGCCTGAGTTTTGTAAGGGAACTGAAATCAGAATCTACCAAACAGCACATCGCTTTTTATGCCGTCCAACTGGCTGAGCGCATCGGCGCTAAAGGGACTGTCGTAATCACTCGCAGAGGTTACATGGCCGATTTCGTGACCAACTGTCACCCGCAGAAAAGTCGGATTTTTGCATTTACCAACGATTCTCAGACCCGAAGACGTTTGATGCTCAATCGAAACCTCTCGCCCTATCGCATTGCTTTCAGCCAAGACCCGGAGAAGACCCTTAAATCAGCCTTTAATTTACTTAAAAAGCGCGCCAACCTCGGCCCTGGCGATACGGTCGTGGTTATCTCAGATATTTTGGCCGGACAGGGCATTGAGGCGATACAGGTTCGGCAGATTCCGTGAGACGCTGCGTCGGACTAGCTGCTCGTGGACAGACCCTTCATCCGGCACTGTTCTTACGAGACGCCTTCGCGCGGATCCGTTGTGAATTACCTCAACCAAAAATCTTTCCAGGATTTAAAATATCTTTGGGATCCAACGCCGTTTTAATGCGCCGCATCATTGCAATTTCATCTGGGCTACGAGACAGAGGCAAATACGCCTTTTTCTGAATACCGATGCCGTGTTCAGCACTGACTGAGCCACCCCTTGAGGGTAAGCCAGCATAGACCACAGCCTCAACTTGAGGTTTCGCCTGTTTATCGCCTACACCCACTACAATATGAAGATTGCCATCCCCTAAATGACCAAAAACCATACAATGATTGTTCGGCCATCGTCGATCTAAATCGGACTTAAGCTCAGTCACGTAACTGTCCATCTGGTTGAGCGGCACGCTGATGTCGAAAGAAAAAACAGGCCGAATCTGACGTACTTGTCCCACATCATCGCGGATCGCCCACATCGCATCGCGCTCAGCCTGACTTGAGGCGATCACGCCGTCAGCAACCACCCCTTCCTCCATGGCATCCGAAAGCACCCCTAAAAATCTCGATTCATCGGCTTCAATATCGCCTCCCAAAGCCTCAACTAAAATGTAATAGGCATAATCGTGTCCAAGAGGCGGTCGACCGGATGCGGGCGGCGACGTCACCAATTTATAGTAGTTCTGCCAAAGCACCTCAAAGGCACTCAAGCTTCCGCCCAGCCGCCCGTCCAGGCGATTGAGTATTTCGGTCACCTCAGAAAAGCTATTGGCGGCGAGAAAAGCCATCTGCTGACTGATCGGCTGCGGTCTGAGCCGCAACACCAAACGAGTCACCACCCCGAGGGTGCCTTCAGAGCCTATGAAGAGCTGCTTGAGATCATAACCGGTGTTGTTCTTGATGATTTTGTTCATCGATGAGAGCACCGTACCGTCAGCAAGAACGACCTCCATGCCTAATATCTGGTCCCGCATCATTCCATATCGAATGACTCGGTTACCGCCTGCGTTGGTGGCCACGTTGCCGCCAATGGTGGCCGACCCGCGGGCACCGATGTCGAGGGGAAACAAAAGGTTCGCTTGCTCAGCAGCTTCTTGAACCACTTGAAGCGGCACCCCGGCTTGCACGGTCATCGTTCGACTCGCGACGTCAATCTCCTCGATTTGGTTCATCCGCTCGAGCGATAGTGCCAATTCGCTCTGATCCGATGCGGTCGCCTCAACCAATCCTGTTAGCCCGCCATACGGGATCACGGACTGTCCTGCGTCAAAACACGTTTTAAGTACCTTTGAGACTTCAGCGGTAGAACTCGGTCGCGCCACCGCTAAGGGGTGTCCATGTGGAATCAACCGTTCTGACAGTGCGTCTCCAGAAACGATTCCGCCGGCACCAAGCGTGGCTTCGAGAGAGGCTGTAAGTGTGGGCATGGTTCGTCCTATTCCGGCTGTTGCGAATCCTCAAACGCTAACGCATCTCGACGATGAGAACAAACGCTTCACACCCAGTGATCCAGAAATTCAGCCTTCCTCTGGTGTACCTGACCTTCAGAGCAGTCCAACACATACACGTGAGGTTTCTTAATACTATGGTCAATAGCCTAGGCTTAAGAAATTCGTTAACGAGCGATCAGCTCGTTAGTAAATATTTCTAAAAACCCCTTAATTATATGATATTGATCATTTTTTTATATTCAATAAGGAGTCGGCTTTTAGGAAACGGGCTCAAAACGTCAAAAACAGACATTCGCCACGTCCTCAAACGAAGCAGCGAAATGTACCGTCAATCCCACTCGTAAATGCTCAGGGATTTCCTCAAAATCTCGAGTATTCGCAGCTGGCAGTATCAGCGTTTTGACTCCAGCGCGCTTCGCCGCCAAAACCTTTTCTCTGATTCCACCGACCGGCAACACACGACCAGTCAGCGTTAATTCCCCGGTCATCGCGATGTCCCGCTTAAGTGGACGACCTAGCGCCATCGATGTCAAAGCTGTTGCCATCGTGATCCCAGCACTGGGCCCATCCTTGGGCGTTGCACCCTCGGGCACATGCAAGTGTACCTGCCGAGTATCAAAGTAATCAGTGGCGATCCCGAGGTTCGCGCTCTGACTGATGACGAAGCTGTAAGCAATCTGAGCTGATTCCTGCATCACGTCGCCCAGCTGTCCCGTTTGCTTCAAGCCTCGTCCAGCTTGGTGGACGGATTGCGCCTCAATGGTCAGCATCGTGCCGCCCATTGCAGTCCAAGCTAATCCATTGGTAATACCAACACCGCGCTGAGCCTCTTGCTTGCTAAATAATGGCGGGCCTAACCATTGTGTCAGCACCTCTTGCGTGATGGTCAGACTGCGATGCGCCTCATCGAGCATGCGCACAGCTGCTTTGCGGACCAGTCTTGCAAGTAGTTGATCAAGCTGTCTGACACCGGCCTCCCGGGCGTAGCCGGTAATCAAACGTTTTAATACTCGATCACTGAGGCGCAGCTGGGTGGTTTTCAACCCCGCTTTTTTAAGCTGATTTGGCCAAAGATGTTTGCGCGCAATTGCCAATTTTTCCTCAAGCAAATATCCCGCGAGCCTGATGGTTTCCATACGATCGAGCAACGGGGCCGGTATGCTGTCGAGTTGATTCGCCGTACAGACAAAGAGCACCTTGGAAAGATCTAATCTGACGTCCAAATAATGATCAAGAAATTCATGATTCTGAGCCGGGTCGAGGACTTCAAGCAACGCAGATGCAGGATCCCCCTGAAATGAAGCTCCAATTTTATCGATCTCATCGAGCATAATGACCGGATTTTCGCTCGAAACATCCTTCAACGCTTGGACGAGCTTCCCGGGCATTGCGCCCACATAGGTGCGCCGATGGCCTTTGATCTCAGCTTCATCGCGCATACCTCCTAAGCTAAACCGATAGAACGCCCGCCCTAAGGCTTTCGCAATACTCTGGCCCATGCTGGTTTTGCCGACGCCCGGCGGCCCTACCAGCAAAAGAATTGACCCGGACATCTCTCCCCGCAAAGCGCCGAGACCCAAGAACTCTATCATCCGGTCTTTAATGTCTGACAGCCCTTCGTGATCCTCATCGAGTACAGCACGGGCTGCGTTTAGATCAAACTGGTCATCGGTTGCGATGCCCCAAGGGACACTGGTCATCCAATCTAAGTAATTACGCGTGACGCCATATTCCGAGGCACTGGGATCCAATACCCGTAGCTTTTCCAACGACTCATCGATAACCGACCTTACGGCCTCGGGCACGGTCATCGGCTCTAATCGATTTAGAAACTTTTCCGCATCGGAGTCTCGATCATCTTTCGAGAGACCTAACTCTTTCTGAATGGCTTTGAGTTGTTGTTTTAAGAAGAACTCGCGCTGCTGACCATCTACTTGATCCTGCACTTGCTGAGTGATTTTTGCTTGTAAGCGGGCAACATCAAGTTCTTTCCCCATCAGAAGCAGCACTTTTTGCATCCGCTCAAGAAGGTTCACTGTCTCAAGAATATCTTGTAGCTCCTCCGGGTCAGCAGAGGTAATTGCGGCCGCAAAATCGGTCAGCGGTGAAGGTTCATTCGGCGTAAAGTACTGCAGGTAATGTCTTAGCTCTTCAGTGTAAAGCGGGTTTAAGCTGGCCAGTTCCTTAATGATATTAATCATCGAGCGGGCATAGGCCCGAGTCTGCTGCTCATCCTCAACGACTGCTGCATCGATATAAGCGACTTGGGCAACCCACGGAGGTGTCTGTTTTAAAAACTGATTAATTTGAAAACGTTTCAAGCCCTGGGCGATGAACTGCACCTTGCCGTCTGAAGCCTGCACTCGGTGTATTCTTGCGACGCAACCCACTCGACGCACCTGGTCCGTCGCCGCTGCATCGCTGCCGCCCTCTGGGGCATAAACAAGACCTACAAGTTTATGCGCTGTTTCGGCAAGTTTAGCGATGCCTGGGCCCCAGGGGTCCTCATCGATGACTAAAGGTTGAACCAGAACTGGAAAGTAGGGCCGGTCCTTCAATGGAATAATTTGCAAGGTATCGGGCAGTACCGATTCAGGACGAGCCAGCGCTGTAGGCGTTTCCTCACCCGAATGCTCATCACCCTTGGGAATAAACTCGCTCTGATCTGCCATGGTCTTGCCGAATGATTAGATACAACCAAGATAGGGTTGAGCCTGTCTTTTTCAAGGGCTGTTAAGTAAAAAGTAATCATTAAGATGATTAGCCGAATACACCCCATGACCTTAAACGCGCTAATGAATTGTCCGATCTCGGCAAGCAGAGCTTCTCGCCCTTAGATGAAAGCTCTTTCAGCACCTGGCCGTTTTGTATCCGCTTCCTCTAGGTTCCGGACCAGCCGCTCAAGTTGCGCCAGAACTGGGATGTCGTCGGTGCATGAGCTGCTGAAACCCAATTCCCGCAATAATCATGACCAAGCCCCCGTAAGTTGTGGCATGGATCGATTCTCCAAGGAACCACTGAATAAACTGCAAAGAAAGAAAAGGCGATAAAAAGACCAGATTACTGATGGTCGCAGCATTGTTTGTCGACTTTAGCGCTAAGGACCAGCAAAAAAAGGCCAAAGACATCTCGAACAATCCGATGTAAAGACCACCCAGAAGCCCCTCTACTGGTGGTATTGCACCGTCAAAAAACCACCAAAGAAGCATCACCACCGGCGCTGCAATCAGGAAATTCAGGCTCATTCCGATCAAGGGGTCCCGCGTGTCGCGAATATTTAGAGTCCAATAGCCCGCCCAAATCACTGTTGAGCAAATCGCCAGCGAAACGCCTATCCAATTGGCAGTAGCAAGCGCCGAAATGTTGCCTTGACTGACAATGACCAAGACACCCAGATAACTGAACCCTGCAGCACCGTAGTCAAAACGCCGTATGGGTTGTTTTAGAAACCAGCCTGCCATTAATGACAGCACGATCGTCCAAGTGATGTTGATCGGCTGCGCGAGTTGCGCAGGCAGTCTATCGTATGCCTCGAACAGAACTAAGTAGTAAAAAACAGGATTGAGCATTCCCGCAAGCAGTGTAAACCGCCAATGTGCCATGCAAGATTTAAACAACAGCCCTGTTCGTCCTGTGACGACGACCATCATCAAAAGGGTCAAGGACGATACAAGACTGGCGACCATCAACGTTTGCAGGACGCTGGCGTGTGCCAGCGTCAACTTAAAAGCCGTCGCGACTGTTGACCACATCAGCAGTGTGATCAAAGCGAAGCCATAGGCTCGGGCTTGAGACAAGTCACTCATACCGCCCACCTCTCAGCCGATGGCGCTTAAGCTAGCTCTCTCTGGACTGACTGCCTTGCCCATCAATCGCTTTCATTGCGGACGTAATTGTTGCAACGAAGCCGCCAATATTTCCTGCGTCAGCCGGAAGAATCAGAGTATTTGTTTCTTTCGCCAACTTACCAAACTGGGTGACATACTGTTCGGCGACACGCAGATTAACGGCTTCTATGCCACCTGGGGAGTTAATTGCTAATGCGATCGTGCGAATCCCTTCGGCGGTCGCTTGCGCAAGCAGTTCAATTTCTTTCGCCTTGCCTTCAGCCTCATTAATCTGTTTGAGCTTCTCTGCCTCTGAGATATTGACCATCTCCTGCTGTTGCCCTTGAGAAACATTGATCCTAGCTTCGCGCTCGCCTTCAGATTCAGCAACAACTGCACGACGCTCTCGCTCTGCACGCATTTGCTTCTCAAGCGCATCTCGAACGGTTGCTGGCGGGTTGATATCTTTAATCTCATAGCGCAATACTTTGACACCCCAAGGGTTAGACGCTTTATCGACAGCTTCAACAACCCGAGCATTGATGGTATCGCGCTCTTCAAAGGTTCTATCTAGCTCAATCTTACCAATCTCGGAACGAAGCGTGGTCTGTGCCAGTTGAGAGGTTGCATAGATGTAATCTTGAATCCCGTAACTGGCAAGCTCGGCATCCTGAACTTGCAAATAGAGTATCCCATCAATTTCGACCGCAATATTATCGGCCGTAATACAACTCTGGGAAGGGACATCAATGGTCTGTTCTTTGAGCGTATGCTTGTATGCCACTTTTTGAACAAATGGAATGAGGATATGGAATCCCGCGCTGAGGGTTTTTTGATACTTTCCTAAATTTTCAACAATAAATTGTTCTCGCTGGGGAACAATACGAACAGTCTGAAAAAAAACCCAAAGTATTAATCCAACGCCAATGGCGTACATAAAAAAATCACCCATTACTTTTCTCCTCTACCCACAGTGTGTTTGACTCTACTTTAACAATAACCCAGTGGCCGGAGAGGTCGAGCGGGGCTCGCTCTGTCCGGGCACGCCAATTAGAACCCCGAAACTCTACCAAACCCTCACCGGGATCGGTCTCGGTAAAACCTGATACGTAGCGGACTCGCTGACCTAGATAACTGGCATCAAGTTCAGAATACTCGGGACCTTCCTCATCGCCTACGAAATATTGTTTAAACCGAGCGCGAGTTCCGAACAAAAGAACGACCGACGATAAAATAAAGACGGTCCATACCGGCCATCCGGTATCAGGCAACCCTAACGACAGAGCCAGTGACGTGATCAGCGCGCCAATCCCAAAAAACAGCGAAATAAAACTTGTCAGTACAAGCTCTAAAACGATGAGACCGATGCCAAAGAGCAACCAAATTGTCACCCAAGAAAAGTTTTCAAAAGGCTTACTGGAAACGGGCTCTAAATTTTGGGTATCGAGAACAAGCTCAGCATCACCTAACGAAACAGATCGACCATTTAGCTGCTTCAAGAGATCGTTTTGATTGACCGCAATCAAATCAATGACACCCAACTCCAGCGCTTCGCTTGAAGTAATATTTTCGGCTTTGGTGACTGACTCAGTGAGCCACTCCGCATTCCGCCCTCTCAGCTGTGCTAGGGCTCTGAGTTGTGCTGCCGCATCATTCTGAAATTTTTGCTTCATGTCCTCATCTACATCACCAAAACTCAGCACAATAGGCTTCGCTGAACCAATATTGGTCGCCGGACTCATCGCAGCAATATGCGCTGCACTGAGGATGTAGGTGCCGGCACTGCTGGCTCGCGCTCCAGCCGGCGCGACATAAGCAGCAACAGGAACTGGGGAGTCTAAAATAGCTTGGACGAGGATTCGTGTGGCTTCCATCTCGCCACCCGGTGTATCAATTCTCAATACAAAAAGTGCAGCGCCTGTTTTCTCAGCAGCCACGAGATCTTCTTTAATTTTGTCAACTTGTCCTCGTGTAACTTCGTTTTGAAGCTCACTCACCCAAACCGAATCTGCACGCGCAGAGAGGTCAAATATCGCGAACCCAAAAAGCAGCAACCCTTGCCCGAGGGCTCTTATCATTCGTTGCACCGATGGCATTCGACCTCCATTTTGAGCCAATTGAGGCCCAGTCATATTATTTTTCAAAAAGATACAAGCAATCACTTAAACCGAATACTGCGCCATGGGCGCGGAGTAGCGCAAAATACTCGCGACATATGGCGCCGAATAGTTTGGCTTATAATTTTTCTACTCAGCGCCCTGCTTGCCTGTCCACTTTTTAGACGAATCAAATGAGGGCGCTCGGCAGTGCTAACCCTTTATCGTCACACCTGATGAATGATCGCGCGCCCTATTTGTCTTTTCCTAAATCTTTTCGTTTCGTTCCCGACTTTCTGTCTCTGATACAGCCTAGGATCTATTACAAAGTTAGCAATCTATTACAAAGCTTAAGATCATCAAAAAGCACGTAATTTATCTTAAAACCCAGCTTAAAGGTCGACAGGATTGACCGCCCAACCACAGTCCTAAGGCTTTATTATGGTTGAGATGAAATAGTTTAGAACGTTTCACCAGAAAATGAGTGCATTTCTGGTGAAGAATAAGCGCGAATTCTTGAGTTCTTGAAGAATTCAGCATTTTCACTCCATATTTCATTAATAAATGAATGATTTGGCCATTATTCACCGACTGTTTATAGGCACTTGCTGAGATCTAAGGCCAATTACCAGCACCTTCATCAGGATCTCCTCGTCGGGCGAATCAAATTACCGCGTAAAAGTATCAAGTTAAACGACTTGACCAGCGCAAAAGCCCGATGCCCAAGCCCATTGAAAGTTGTAACCACCTAAGTGACCGCTAACATCGACCACTTCTCCCACAAAAAACAACCCAGGTTGGCGCCGGGCCTCCATCGTCTTGCTGTTGAGATCATCGGTGCTGACCCCACCTAGAGTGACCTCTGCTGTTCGATAGCCTTCGGTCGCTGCAGGCTTGAGCTGCCAGCCATTAAGTAGGTCACCCAAGAGCGCGAGTTTCGCATTGCGAATCTCGGCCAATCGAGGGTTTGAAGCAATTCCAGCCGTCTCTCTTAAAAAAAGTGCTACCAAGGACCGAGGAAGATACGCATTTAAAAAAGACAGCAGATTCTGGCTTGGATGAGACTTCTTACCTTCTAAAAGTAGTTCTTTGGCCGAATGTCCAGGCAGTAGATCTAACACCACTGTTTCCCCTGGCGACCAATAACTAGAAATTTGCAAGATGGATGGGCCACTCAATCCCCGATGGGTGAACAGCAGATCCTCAGTAAAGGATTGATCTCTGCAACTGGCGGTTACCGGTAAAGACACCCCTGACAGCTGCTCACAAAAAGCTTTGAGTTGGCCCGTCGCCATAAAGGGAACTAGACCGGGAAGACGGGGTACCAATGTCAAACCAAACTGCTCTGCAAACTGATATCCCTGATCACTGCCGCCTAAGGTCGGAATTGAAAGCGCGCCCGTCGCAACCACAACGGACTCTGTCCGAACGATCACCCTGCCATCAGGCGACTGGCAGCACAATTGATAACGCGTTCTACCCTCGCCGCCCTGATCATCGTATGAGGTCAGAGACTGGGGTTCAATTCGCGTGCGTAGTTTGACGCCGTGATCGCGACACTCTTCAGACAGCATGGCCAATATGTCCGAAGCCGATCGAACACAGAAAAGTTGGCCGTGTTTCCGTTCTTCGAAGGGGATTTTGTGCGCCTCGACGAGCTCAATAAAACTCGTGGGCGGATAACGGCGCAAAGCACTGATGCAAAAATGTGCATTATCGGACAAATAGTGCTCAGGATCGGTAGTCAAATTCGTGAAGTTACATCGACCGCCGCCAGACATGAGAATTTTTTTACCGAGCTTGTTGCTGCGCTCCACAACAAGCACACTGCGTCCTCGTGATGCCGCGGTCATAGCGCACATTAGCCCCGCAGCGCCGCCGCCCAAAATCGCAACATCAACAGAGATCACTTCATCCAAGCCAAACACTCCCAATCATCGAGGCGCCTGCCCCTGAATAGGAGCGCAAGGCGCAAACGGCGGCGACTTGCTTAATTGCGCCAAAATTCGCAGGCCGAAGGGTATTTTAAAATGCTTAAAACCACAATCCAATTGCTGGGTCACTCAGATTGCTTTCATTTAAGAGCGCGTTTTACCTCGGTGATCGGCGGCCCGGAGCACCAGCCTCACTGGAACCTAAATCTTCACGGAGAGCACTCGAGTTAGACGAATTCAATGCAATCTGTTGAGCATCTAGCGCAATCGCGTGGAAACGGATTTATTTCGAGTCAACAACGCCCAAAGATTAGAAAGTACACCCATTAATCCAAGGCATATCTTCATTCGCATTGGGAGAACACTTAGAATACCTCTATGCGTAAGATATTAGCTCAACTACCTAGCCTACGTTTGAATATAGCAAATGACTCGCCTCGCATAGCCTATTGCTTTTATCTCTTTGCATGCAGTCTACTTTACACACCTGGTGTCGCCTCAGACGCGCCACTCAATCTGGACACCTATGAGCCTGATGTCGCTGCACTCCTTGAGGAGTACCAAAACGAGTCTGATGATGTTGGCAGCATGCTGCCATCTGTACTCGCTTATCAGGGCGAAACCAATGCAAGAACCTTCGTCGACTTCGCTCGAGGGATTATTTCGATAACAGCGGTGGATGCCACGAGCCTAAGACGAGCGGCAGTAGAAATCATACTGACTCAAATCGACCCTTCTGTCATTGATGCAGCAACTGCGAACGACCTCGGCCTTGTAAACAGTAAGACTCAAAAACCTTTTTTTTATCAACAAATCATTGATCAGGATAAACTACCCATCGCATCAGTCTGGAGAGCTGAACGGTTTGTGGACTTCTTAATGAATCGACAGGCGTCAACCCAGAGCCCCAGTCTGACTATCTCTCTGATCCGCCAACACAAGGAGATCGCAGGCGCAAAATATATCGACTTTGCAAGAACAGCGAGCACAAAACATCGCATTCCAGTGCCGCTAATTATGGCCATCATCGAAACCGAAAGCTCATTCAATCCGATGGCGCGTTCTCGCTCTAATGCCCTCGGCCTCATGCAAATTAAAGCGGACACCGCTGGTCGAGACTACTTCTCAATTATCAAGGGTTATTCGCACACCCCAACCTCGACACACTTATATGCCCCAGCCAACAACGTTGAAATCGGCACGGGCTACCTGAGCATTCTTGCCGATCGCTATCTTGCCGGCATCTATCATCCGCTCAAACTTCAATACGCAATCATCTCAAGCTATAACGGGGGCGCCGGCAATCTGTACAAAAGCCTTGCGCCAACCGGCGGTAAGAAAGCGGCCATCGCGCGAGTCAATGCTATGACAGTCGATGAGTTCTACTGGTTTTTAACCAATCGTCACATTCGCGAAGAATCCCGCAACTACGTAAAGAAGGTCACCCGCAGAATGGCAAAGTATGAAAACATCTAGTCTGCAAACGCGCTAAATTTACAAGGCTTAGTCTAATTCCGTAGACCGATGAGCCAAAACAACCTTCGCAAATTTAAGCACTTCGGCACCATCAATTCTTTGCTCATAAGGCTCTAAGAATAATTTTCCGCGCACATGTAAACGCTGGTCCAAAACAAAGATGCCCGGATAGGGGATTCCGTAATGATCGTCACCCGGAGTGTAACCTTCATTGAGTATCCCCAAACTTCGGACGCTTTGCGCATCGCGATCCGATAACAGAGGAAACTCAATGGCATATTTTTGGATAAACTGGCTTTGGAGGGACGGCGCATCATAGGTCATCGCGACAAGGGAAAGGCCTGCTCGATCAAAGCCCTGCTTTATAGCTTGCAACTGCACGAGTTGCTTAATGCAATAAGGTCACCAGTCAACCGAGCGACTGGCAATAAAAATCATCCCTCGGTCGCCAACGAGAGGCTCTAGATCTCGAACCGACTGCTCACCAAGCGTTGTCTCTAATTTCGGGAAAGCCGATCCCACAGGAATACCAGGATCAAAAGCATCGTCATCAACTAGCACGAACATTTCGCTGGTCAAACTTTGAAAAACCGCGCGCTTAAACTGCTCCCCAAAAAACGCGAAGGCAATGCCTATAAGCATTGTGCTTGCGGCTGCGATAGACAGTGCCCACTTCATCCAGCTCATTTCAATTCTCTTTCGCGATCAATCTGCTCCCCTTGTAGGCAGAGGTTGGTTTAACTCCAGCAAATTACCCGAGGGGTCGCTAAAAAAGCACTGTAAGCAGACCCCTTTGATCTCTTGGGGCTCAGACACTTTGACCGCCTGGGCGATCAGCAGATCGCGCGCCTTATGAATATCTGCAACTGAGAAAGCAAAATGTTGGCCCTTTGGCGCTTTAAAGTTAGCGATCTCAAGCAGATGCAGCTGCTGTTGCCCCATTTCAAGCCAAGCGCCTTTGAAAGGCAATTCTGGTCTTGGTATCGCTTTAAACCCAAGGACATCAGTATAAAAAGCAGTATCGCGCTGGGCATCAGAAACATTCAAAGAGATGTGATGAACCTCTGAAAACTTCAAAAGATTACCCTCCATTGTTAAGCAGGCCCAAAAACATCAGCCCTGCGGTGTCCTAAGCGCTCTCTCAATTTAGGTAGTGCTCAGTTTAAGTCTTTTAACCGAGCAGCCTAGCAATCAAATCCAATATGGGACCCTCTTGCTATAGCAATGGCTTTAGTACTACTGGGAGACCAGCACAGTCGCTCGCAGGTGTCATCGAAAGCCATTCGATGATTTGGTCCGCAACACCATACTTTTCACGCCTCAGCTTGTGGTAACGGTCATGCTGTTGAGGGGCGAGACTTGCGGTGTAGCGAAAGATCTGCCCTCCCCGCCTGATTTCGATTTCGGGTGAACGTTCCAAGACCGCTAACCAGCCGTCTCCCGCTTCACCATGCTCGATGATCGCATGAGTGTCCTCATCTATAATCCACACTCGCGTCTCACTGATCGAGGCATCTTGATTTGGTCTCAACAAAGTCACCACTTCCCCGCCCAGCTCAGAGGCTGCAATGGTCAGCAAGACGTATGCTACAGTGATAACAATAAGGCCTAGAATAAAACGTTTTGCCAACACCATACCCTTTCTTCTTCCTTTTTCGCTTCCTTTTTCTCTACCTTTTCGATCACGAACGAATAACTCAAACAGCATTATATCGAGCCGCGCCTGTTTGGCTTAATCAACGAGATCTAAGCGGGCGTCACCCGCTGAGTTCAATGAAGCGAGGTGAATTTTCCCGTTGTCAGACCAACAACGCCTCCATCTTCTCAAGAAGGCCGGACAGATTGACGGGCTTGGTATCAAAATCATCAGCGCCAGCTTCCAATGCACGAATACGGTCGGCTTCTAGCGCGTGCGCCGTCAAGGCAATGATGGGGATCTGTTTCAAATTCTCGTCCGCTTTCGCGTTGGCTGTTGCTGTCCAGCCGTCCATAACTGGCAATCCCATATCCATTAAAACGAGATCTGGGCTTTCTGAGGACATCATCTCCAATCCAGCTGCGCCGTCCTCTGCCATCACAATTTCATAACCTTTGCGCGTCAAGCGACGCGACAACATATCTCTATTCATTTCATTGTCTTCTACAATGAGTATTTTTTTACTCATGGTGTACTCCTAACTCCAGACATTAAACTACTTATTACGCATAGATCTGCTGCGCCAAAACAATCAACAGATCCCCCTCCGAAAAGGTCCTTGCTGTATCCTTTTGAGGGTTGATGACAACACCTTCCGATTGACTTCGATACCCCAAGGCGACTTCATTAAAACGCAATGCTGAACGCGTGACGTCGGCCATTGTGACAGATTCAGACACATTCACGTAATGACCGATTCGCCGCAAGCCAATTTCAATTCCCCCCGCATTGAGCAGTTCCTTATAAAGGGTTTCTAAAAATGGATCTCGCACCAATTGCGCCAACTGAATGCTCAGAATTTCTGTGCTCACGATCGCATCCGTCAGTGGCGTCCCTTCACACAATAATTTTGATTCAGAGTTAAGCAACTCAGCTACGACTGGAGGAAACTCTACTTCGCGCCCTTTGCTTTTTATCTCTCCAAGCAAAAGCAGCAGCATGATCGTTTTACTATCCGCATCAATGGTTTTATCGGTTTCATCCGCCACAATAAAAATGACATCAAAAGCAGCAACATCGAAAGTTTCTAGCCGCCATGCCTCCGCGAGATCAAACTCGACAAAAGACAATGCCAGGCGCTCGGTGAAGAGCTCGCTGTAACGCGCATGTACCTGCGCTTCCGCGACCTCTGAATGCGAACAAGCAACCACCACCTCAATATCTGATGCTGCATGTTTAGCAAGCTCAGCGATAATTAAGCCAAGATTCGCGTTGTAGGCAAGAATCAGCACTTTACGGACATTTGGCCTTGAAATATTACGCTCTGGAGGTTCCTCCCAAGATGAAAAGCTGTCTAAACTTACGCTCCTCAATTCTTCGTCAACATTTCGCAGCACAATGACCTGATCATCATCGGTTAAATCGTAGTCCGGCTCAGGATTCAAAACCGAAACCCGACGTGCGGCTTTTTTGGGCCCCTCATCCAACCAACTCACGCCCATAACAGCACCGTTATTAAAAACGCTGGCAAGATTGCCGAAAAGCACATCTTCCAGGTTGGGGATTGTGCGGATCTCAATTAAAAATCGTCCCGATGCAAACAGTTCGCTGTAGATTTCAGAATACCCTGGATATCGCGCACACTGGACCATGGTTTTACTGATGAAATCGCTACTCGACACCAGAGGATGATGGTTTTTTGACGCAATCCCCGCAATCACTGCATTTTCTTTATTAACGATTTCGGCGACGATGTTTGGTCGTTGAGTGTTCTCTTTTGCGTAGAGTTCGCTGTTAAGAAGGGTCAGTGTTTTGATCGTCGTTAAGTCACCAGACGATCCAAGATCCGCCTCAGATAGTAAAACAATGTGTGAGGCTCGGTGAGCTGCAACTCTTCGAAGCTCGCTATTGACCGAGATCGAACCTTGCATCGGCAATAGTTTAAGCGACCGTAGTTCTCTAGAGCCTTGGCGGATTGCAGTCCTGACGTGCTCTATTCCTGTATCGGTTAAAATTACGACGCGTTGTGACTGTCCATACTTAGCTAGCAGTTCTAGTATCGCTGTACCTTTTCGATTCCAACCCAAAATTAGATAATGACCAGATTCTCGAATGGTGGCCGAGCCTCTGCGTGCATCTTCCATTGCGGTCTGGATTGCGCTCACAATAAAACCGATTAGTGCTCCGGTAATGATGAGACCCATTACCGAGTTAAACAAAGCGAAAACAATGACACCAATCGGCGCGCCATAATTTTCGGACAACGCCCCCGGATCAAGAATATGCTTCATCGACCACCAGAGCGTGTCGATAACGCCTCCGCCGAGCGCATCATCAATGCCCTCTGCCCTCAGCGCTTCTCCCGAAAACAGACCAAAGAAATAGGCTGACATACCAACGATGATTACAATCGAAGCCAAACCTAAAATCAGTACATAAGGAAACACTCGGCTCGTGGTCGAAAACAAAAATAGATAGTAATTAAGCTGCTTTAACACGTTAGTTGAGCTTTTTGATCAGAGCGGATTTTACGGTGCTTGAGAGCGCTGATTCGGCGGAGGCCTCGTTTTTGTTAATGACCTCAAAACATGCACCTGAAAGTCTTGCCCGCATAGTTTCGTCAAGGTGCATCGCTGAATAAACAATAATGCGAGGCGTCGATTCAAGCTCTAAGTCGTCCAATCGAGACAAGAATTCAAATCCGTCCATGACAGGCATGGATAGATCCAAAATCACAAGATCGAAACCTTCACTCATTCTAGAAAAAGCGATTGCACCATTCTCAGCGGTCGCCACTTCAAAACCCTGAGCCGTCAACAACCTTGATGCAATGTCGCGCGCTTCAGCGTCGTCATCAACAACAAGCGCCTTCTTTCCATCGGTTGCCTCACCAAAAATAGCTTGTATATTGCCGACCAGCCGATCTCGGTCGACTGGTTTTGTCATGTACGCAGATGCCCCTAAAGCCGTCGCTGACTGATCATCATCAAGCATGCTGATCACAATAATAGGGATATCATTTAGATCGGCGTCCGCTCGCAGCTCAGCTAGGACGGTCCAGCCATCTTTCCCCGGCATCAAAATATCAAGCAGTATAAGGTCAGGCCGCTGCGATCGAGCCTTGACCAAACCATCTGCCCCATCGAGCGCAGAAATAATGTTGTAGGACTCGGCGCCTAGTTTTCGTTTTACCAAATCATGGGCTAACGGATCGTCATCGATGACCAACAAAGTTAAGTTGGCATGATTCATAGCCTCATCGATGCCGCTGAGCAGACCTGCCTCTGTGGATTCAACCTCCTCGACTTGGCGGACCTCTCTGGGTACTTTTATTGTAAAGGTGGAGCCAACCCCTTCTTCGCTGCCCACCGACAGCTCCCCTCCCATCATCTCGACCAGCTGCTTTGTAATCGATAGGCCTAAACCTGTTCCACCAAATTTTGCCGTCGTCTCGGCTTCCGCTTGCGTGAAATCATCAAAGATTTTATCCATCTGCGCCTGAGTCATCCCGATCCCAGTGTCGGAAACGGCAAACTCAATCCATTCAACGCCATCAGATTCTGAGCAGGTCGCAGATAGTGTCACCTCGCCTTCCTCTGTAAACTTGCAAGCATTACTGATTAAGTTCAACAAACTCTGTCGCAAACGCGTTTCATCTGATCGCATGACGCCTAACGCATCGGCAACAGCGAACTTAACTTGATTCCGGTTCTTTTCCCCAAGAGGTTTGGCGACACTCTGCAACACATCGAGAACGGTCTCAACGGAAAACTCCGAAATGTAGAGCTCCAATCTTCCCGCCTCGATTTTTGATAAATCCAATATATCGTTGATCAAATTTAAGAGATGCGCCCCGGAATCTGTGATGCGCTTTAAATCAACGGACATCGAATCCATGCCTTCGTCTTCAGCTTCCTCTAGCAACAATTCGCTATACCCTATGATTGCGTTCAGCGGCGTTCGTAGTTCATGACTCATGTTGGCGAGAAACTTGCTCTTAGCCAGATTAGCCTCTCTCGCCTCGTCACG
>CALIKQ010000068.1 GCA_938017975.1 uncultured Pseudomonadales bacterium
AGTGCCGAGCTTTAATATCCTTTGCGATCAAGGTGTCGCCACGAGAGTGCTGGTTCGACTAAGCTTTCAGTAACGCGTCAAGTTTTTCGATGACTAAATCTCCAAAGACGTCGGTCGTAACCGTGTTTGCGCTGGAACCGCCGCCCTTCAGATCGGCGGTGGTGTAACCTGCCTCAAAAACGCTTTTCATCGCCTGCCAGACTAGTTCTGATTCCTCTTTAAGGCCACAGCTCATCTCTAAAAGCATCGCCACGGAGCCGATCATTGAATAGGGGTTAGCAATGTTTTGCCCGGCGATGTCAGGTGCAGATCCGTGGGAGGGCTCGTAGTAAGCCTTATCAGGCCCGACGCAAGCTGATGGCATCAGCCCTAAAGAGCCCAAAATTCCGCCGCCTTGATCAGACAGGATATCGCCGAACATGTTTTCCATGACCATCACATCAAATTGACCTGGATTGAGACACATAGCCGTAGCAGCTGCATCGACCAGCATGGGAATGACTTCGACCGATGGGAAATCTTCCCGAACCTCATCAAGTACCTCGTTCCACAACAGGCTCGACATCAACACGTTGCTTTTGTGAATGTTGTGCAGTCGGCAAGATCGTGCTTGTGCTTGCTCAAACGCAACCTTCAGCACCCGTCTAATTTGCGCTTCGTCATAGGCCAAGGTCTCATGGACATACCTTAGGCCTTCGGCGTTGACGCCGCGCTCCTTCGGACCAAAATAGAGGCCGCCGACCAGTTCTCTGATCAGCAGTATATCGATGCCATCTTTAATGATTTCTGGCTTGAGCGGCGAAAAATGGGCCATATCGGGGCTCAAATAGATGGGGCGAAAATTGGCGAAGGTTTGGTACCGAGCGCGAAGCGGCAGAATAGCACCTCTTTCAGCTTGCTCCTCAGGAGGGATTTTTTGAGAATCTTCAAAGGACAATCCTACCGGCCCTTTTAAAATTGCGTCTGCTGAATCACAGATGGCTTGAGTTTCTTCGGGAAAGCTTTGACCATGACTAAAATAGGCGTGAGCGCCGAAGGGTGCCTCTATTAAATCGAAAGCATGATCCCGGTGAGTGTGCAGTAAATCAAAAACTCGAACAGCCTGAGCCATGATTTCTGGACCGATGGCGTCACCAGCTAAAACAGCGATCTTGTATGCATTTCCCACGAGCGACTCCTGTTTAAAAAAGCGGATGCTACCATAGAGTGGCAGTACAGGCAGGAGGTGCTGCTTAACCTGCTCAAATTAGACTGACACAGCCTAGGGGTAGCGATAGTAGGCGCTAATGTCTCGAATCCATTCATCGCGCGTGATGTCTAGGCGTCCTCGAAGCTGTTCGAGCCCTTGCTTGTCGTCGTCTACCCAGGTTCGCAGGCCGTTGCCGCCGTTAATCACGTCAATTGGGAGCCTATCTAGCTCGTACTCATACTCGTGATTGCGCCAGAGCGCTGTATCAGGCTGAGCTTCTCGTAGAAGTTTCAATACATAAGCGAAGATGAGATAGGGATGACAGTCTTGTGCATTAAACTGCGGTATCCCGGTATGAAATTGTAAGCCTTGGCAGAGTTGGCCTTGGTGTTTGTGGAAAGTTGGTTCGAAGAAACAGGTTCTGATGCGCAGACCGCCTAACTCTGTGCCTAAATTTTTCTCTAGCCGATGTTTGATGTGTGCTGCCGGAAACTCAGGACTACCCACCACTTCAAGCGGCGTCGTTGTGCCACGCCCCTCTGAAAGCAATGTGCCCTCAAGTAGCACTGTGCCTGAAAACAGTCTGGCCATATTCAGACTGCTCGCGTTCGGGCTTGGGTTTACCCAAGCGAGGCGGGAAGGCCATCCATAGTCAGGGGCCGTGGTAGGGTCATAGTGGGTCATCTCGATTACTGATAAAGCGGCGGGTTGAGACAACTGATCATTGAACCAGCCGGCCAACTCGCCGATGGTGAGTCCGTATCGGCAAGGAATAGATGCGACTCCGACAAAGCTTTCTTCACCGGGCTCCAAGCGTAGTCCATCGACGCCGCGTCCCGCTGGGTTTGGCCGGTCAAGCACCCAGATCGCTGTTCCGGTAGGTCCCGCTGCCTCTAGAAAGTAGTGTAGGGTTGAAATGTAGGTATAGATTCTGCATCCCAAATCCTGGAGGTCAAAAATAATGATGTCGAGATCTTCGATCATTTCCTTTGTAGGTCTGCGGTGATGGCCATAAAGACTGATAACAGGAATCTGGTGAACTGGGTCAATAAAATCTGGTGATTCGACCATGTTGTCTTGTTTATCGCCCCGAACACCGTGCTGCGGACCAAAAACACGCAGTGGGGTGATACCAACCGCAATCAACGCGTCCAGCGTGTGGGTCATGTCTTGGGTCAACGACGCTGGGTGGGCAACCAAGCCAACACGATGTGTCCTCAGCGATTGCACAAGACTCGGGGTGTTCAGCAGGCATTCGATGCCATAAGAAAATTCTGTCATAGCGTTATCTCAACATATTGGCGTTGATCATGGAAATCTGGTTGGTGGCCATGCCGAAGCGCAAAATAGCTTAAGCCTTCCTGCGAGCGAATTACCGCGCAGATACCTATTTTGAATAACTCTCGTTGCCGGATGAGGCTCGAGATCAGGATTATCTCTGCGCTCAGCGAGTAAGTATTTTCAAAACAGCTGCTCGAGCAATTGTCCAGCCGCAGCGATTCGCTGAGAGTCCTATTGGCTCGATACTGGTCGAACTGAAAACACTGCCAATCTCCTGATGGGGCCAGATTCCACTCCCAATAGGCTTTTGAGCCAGGCTTACCAATAAATAGCTCAAAGCAATGATCGTTCCAGAGCCCTGATCGGCGTTGTCCCGGTGTTTGAATTAAAGGGAGCCCTGATGCCGTGGGGCCCGTTAGGGTGACATTGAAAGCCAGCCGGCCACTGCTCACGAGGGTGAGATCAAAGCGGAGAGATTCAACACCTGGGCAAGGCTGAAAAGGCACTAAGCTCGCTTTCATTCGGTTAGAAGGCACCAGTCGGGATGAGGCTAGTGTATCCTAGCTGCTTAGGTTTTGAGAGAGGACGTTGCAGTGAGCACATATGACTATGATTTGTTTGTGATTGGCGTGGGTTCTGGCGGTGTGCGAGCTGCCCGCATGAGTGCCCAATACGGAGCCCGAGTCGCAACCGCTGAAGAGAAGTACATGGGTGGCACTTGCGTCAACGTAGGATGTATCCCAAAAAAATTATTTGTCTATGCCTCGCACTACCGTGATGATTTTTCTGAGGCGCGAGGCTATGGATGGTTGTCCCAACAGCCTGACTTTAATTGGTCGACTTTACTCGCCAATAAAGATAAGGAGATTTTGAGGCTCAATGGGATCTACGAGGGGTTGCTCGAAGGCGCTGGCGTGACGCACTTCAATGGCAGGGCTCGTATTCTGGACGCGCATACCATCAGTATTGGTGATCAGGAGGTGACCACGGATAAAATTCTGATCGCTACCGGCGGCTGGCCTACGAAGCAGAAGATACCTGGCGCAGAATACATCATCACATCCAATGAAGCTTTTTACCTTGATACGTTACCTGAGCGTGCCTTAATCCTTGGCGGCGGTTATATCGCAGTTGAATTTGCTGGCATCTACGCGGGTCTCGGGGTTCAAACTGAGCTCGCTTACAGAGGCCCCTTGTTTCTGCGTGGCTTCGACGATGATGTCAGGGGTTTGGTCCGGTCTGAGCTCGAGCAAAAAGAGATCAAGCTGTCGTTTAACAGTACATTGGCGTCTGTTGAGTCGACCCCAACTGGCGTTCTGCGCGCGACCTTTGAAGATGGGCGGGTGATTGAAACTGACGTGATCTTGGCCGCCACGGGGCGCAAACCCGCGGTGGCTGATCTTGGACTCGAGACGGTGAATGTTGCCCAGCGAGAAAATGGTGCCATTATCGTGAACGATCAATATCAGACCTCAGAGCCAAACATCTTTGCACTTGGCGATGTCACCGACCGAATTCAATTGACGCCTGTCGCGATTCAAGAGGCGATGTGCTTTGCCAGTACTCAGTTTGCGGGTAAACCACTAGTCATGGATTACTCAGATATTGCTACCGCAGTATTTTGCCAGCCAAACATTGCGACTGTCGGTTTGACGGAAGCAGAGGCTCGGAGCCAGTACCCTGCGGTTCGCATTTACCGCTCTCAGTTCAGGCCTTTGAAACACACGCTGAGCGGCAGCCGTGAGCAGAGCTTAATGAAAGTTGTGGTGGATGAGGCGACGGACCGGGTTGTTGGTATCCACATGGTGGGTGCTGAAGCCGGAGAGATTATTCAGGGTTTGGCCGTTGCGATGAAGGCGGGCGTAACCAAAGCCATGATGGATCAAACAGTTGGAATTCATCCAACTGCAGCAGAAGAGTTCGTCACCATGAGAACGGCGGTCTAGTGCATGCGGTAGGTGTTGATGGCTGTAGAGCGGGTTGGGCTTTTGCGCTCGAGGTCTCTGGGAATGTTCAGATCCAAGTCTTTGAGAGGCTTGAACAGGTTCTTGATCGACCCGATTTGAATCGGATCGCGATTGATATGCCAATCGGATTGCCCGAGGGAAAAGATCGTGTGGTTGAAAGCTTAGCTCGAGCTCGACTCGGGTCGCGCAAAGCCAGTGTTTTTAATGTGCCTGCGCGTTCGGCGGTTTATGCCAAGAGCTTCGAGGAGGCATGTGCCCTTAATGTTGCTGCTAAAGGGAAAAAAATATCGCTTCAATCGTGGTACTTGTGTCCAAAAATAAAAGAGCTAGATGCGTTGATCAGGCGAGATGAGACTCTAAAAAGTCGGGTTTTCGAGGCCCACCCAGAGCTGATCTTTGCAGCGCTGAATGGTTCGCCGATGGCGGATTCAAAAAAGCGCGAAGTGGGCCAGTTACAACGGATCAATGTGCTTAAGAAGTGTGGAATTCCTGCCGACCGGGTTGTCGAAGCAGTCTATCAAAATTACCGGAAATCTGATCTTCAAGTTGATGATGTCTTAGATGCCTTAGTGCTGTTCTGGGTCGCAAAGACTGGGGGGCAGCCGATCGCAGCCGATGCTGTGATCGACGAATTCGGTATTCCAGCAAACTTACTGGTGCCAGAGCGCTCGATCATGGAGTACGGATCATCGGATGATCAGGCGGGTTGCTGAAAACCAGCAAGCGCTGGCGACGTATCCTGGGGATGCTTAATTTGCTAACTTAGGCCTTTATTTGTTGATGACCAAAAGAGAATGTTATGGCTGATGTTGAACTAGTTCTGACTGGGCTCGATGGATTGCTCCAATCGGCTTGGTATTTCCCTTATCTGCTGTTGGGTACAGGCATCTTCTTTACAATTTATTTAAAGGCGCCACAAATATTTTATTTTCGACATGCCTGGCGCGTGGTGCGAGGGAAGTACGATAAGTCGAACGCTGTCGGTGATGCCTCTCACTTTCAGGCGTTAACGACAGCGATATCAGGCACTGTGGGGACCGGTAACATTGGCGGGGTTGCATTCGCAATATTTTTGGGTGGACCGGCTGCGCTGTTTTGGATGTGGATGACCGCATTTTTTGGAATGACCACAAAGTTTGTCGAGGTCACCCTCAGTCATAAATACCGGGAGAAAGATGATGACGGCCACATTGTGGGTGGCCCTATGTTTGTCATGGAAAAAGGTCTGAATATGAAATGGCTGGGGGTGATCTTTGCGATTGCCACCATCGTAAGCAGCTTCGGATCAGGGAACATGCCGCAGAGCAATAATATCGCAGTCGGGCTGGAGGGAACCTTTGGCATTGACCCTTGGGTAACCGGTCTTACCTTAGGCATTCTTCTCGCCATTGTTATTCTCGGCGGGGTCAAACGAATTATTCAGGTGGCCGAGCGGATTGTGCCGACCATGGCGGTGATCTATTTTGTGGCGGGCTTGGCGGTGGTCTTTGCGAACATTGATCAGGTGGGTCCGGCATTGGTGAGTGTTTTTCAGGATGCCTTTACAGGCTCCGCTGCGGCCGGAGGCTTCTTAGGAGCGACTTTTGCCTATGCTTTTAATAAGGGCGTGGGGCGTGGGCTTTACTCCAATGAAGCCGGACAAGGCAGTGCGCCGATTGCGCATGCCGCGGCGCGAACTGACCAACCTGTCGCGGAGGGAATGGTATCAATCCTCGAGCCTTTTATTGACACGATTATCATTTGTACGCTGACAGGGCTCGTCATTTTGTCGTCGGGGGTATGGACCGAAAAGCATCAGAATCAGTTTCAGGCCTTTGATACGCAATTTGTAGAGGGTGTTTGGGATGATTCAAATCCAGCTGATCGCACTGAGTTGTTTGGTCTGCTGAACGGTGGTGCAACGACCGTCAAGGCATTTTCAGGAAAGATTGAGGTGGTGGAAGGGCTGATGCAGCCAGGTGCCTACACGTTGATTCATAATCGCTCGATTGCCGAAGCTGTGCGGGTCGGGGATGACGACCGCCGGTTTACCGGTTCGCTGAATGTTATTAATGGCAACTTGGAGACGGAGGTTCAAATCTCGGGTGCCTCGCTCATCCATTCGGCGGCTTTAACCTCTGAAGCTTTTACTCGCAGTGTTTTTGGGGATTATGGACGGTATGTGGTGGCCTTGGTTTTGTTGCTTTTTGCGTTTTCAACGGCGGTTGCCTGGAGTTATTACGGCGATCGAGCGGTGGTCTATCTCTTCGGAACGCAGTGGCTTACTGCATATCGATTAGCATATGTTGTCGGCTTTTTTTTCGCGGCGGTCGCCGATACGTCTTTAATCTGGTTAATTGCTGCAATCACAGTCGCCTTTATGACAATTCCTAATTTGGTCGCAATTTTACTGCTAAGGCGCGAAATGAAGGATGCGGTTGCAGAATACTGGAAAGCCTTCGATGCCGAAGTCTCTAAAGAGAATCGATGAACCAAGCTGTCCCCCTAGCGAATAAATTTGAGTGCCTGAGCCGTCAGCGGATCGAAACGCTCGATGTGGTAATCAACGAATATGAGCATATAAAAACCGGCGCGAAGCATTACCATTTCGAGACCGATCATACCGAACGGGCGTTTATGGTGGCGCTTCGAACCGTGCCAGAGGATTCCTCTGGAGTAGCTCACATCCTTGAGCATACTGCGCTTTGTGGGAGCGCTCGTTTTCCGGTTCGAGATCCTTTTTTCTCGATGCTGAAACGCTCTTTGAACACCTTCATGAATGCTTTTACTGGAAGTGATTACACTGCGTATCCTTTCGCCAGTACGAATAAAGAAGATTTTTATAATCTGCTAGATGTCTATCTGGATGCTGTGTTTTTTGCCTCCTTGGATCCGCTTGATTTTGCGCAGGAAGGACACCGAATTGAATTTTTAGATTCGAACGATCCATCCTCTCCCTTGGTTTATAAGGGCGTGGTTTTCAATGAAATGAAGGGGGACATGAGTTCCCCGCGATCGGTGCTTTGGGAAACTCTCAATCGTTACCTGTTTCCGACCGCGACTTATCATCACAATTCTGGCGGCGATCCTGTTGAGATTCCCCGCCTCACCCATGCGGCCCTTCGGCAGTTTTATGCACTGCACTACCACCCAAGCAACGCTGTTTTTATGACTTTTGGTGAGTTAGATATCGCTGAGTTACAGGGGCTCATGGAGGAACGGGTGCTCTGTCACTTCGAAAAACAAGCGAGGGAGATTTCAGTCTTACCCGAGCAGCGATGGTCTTCACCTATTCGAGTCCAAGAACCTTACGCTATTGGCCCAGATGAATCTGAGACAGCAAAGTCGCATGTGATTTTGGCGTGGCTGTTGGGTCAGTCGACGGATTTAAAAGGAATGCTTGAGGCAACTTTATTGGCAGATGCACTGCTCGACACCAGTGCATCGCCCTTGCGTAGGGCATTGGAGGCGTTCCCCAACGCTCAGAGTGTCTCGCCGCTGTGTGGGCTTGAAGAGAGCCATTTTGAGATGAGTTTTGTTTGCGGGATTGAGGGAATCTCGGAGCCGAATATCAGTGAATTTGAAGATTTGGTGCTTGGTGTATTAAGAGAAGTGGCGGTCACAGGTATCCCTAAAGAGCAGCTGAAAGGGGTCCTCCATCAGATGGAATTGGCCCAACGAGAAGTGGGTGGTGACGGGATGCCTTATGGTCTTCAACTGATCTTCGCCTGTCTTCCTGCGGCGATTCATCGAGGAGATCCAGTTAAAGCACTGGATTTGGACCAAGCTCTGAGTGCGTTACGCATTGAGATTGAACACCCCGACTTTATTAAAGAATTAGTCAATCGATTACTGTTGAACAATCAGCATCGAGTAACCTTGGTCTTAGTCCCTGACTCAGTTCTCGAACAGCGCTCGAGTGAGCATGAAACCCAACGATTAAAACAGTTGGCAGAGACTTTGTCCGATGCGGATCGCGCTAAGCTCTCGGCTCAAGCTGCTGCGTTGCAGCTGCGCCAAAATCAAGTCGAGGATCTTGAAATACTACCCAAAGTCTCGGTAGCCGATATCCCGATCGAGAGAGATTATGCCGCTCCGTTGGTGAGCGGCCCAATTACCAGTTACGGCGCAGGGTGTAATGGAATTGTCTATCACCATCTTCTGTCGGAATTACCCGTTCTTGATGCGCAGGAATGGCAACTGTTGCCAGTTTTGAACCAATGCATTGGAGAGTTGGGCGTCTACGATCGAGACTACCTCGAGGTACAAAATCATCAGCAAGATATCTCCGGCGGCTTAAATGCTTTTGCGAGTGTGCGCTCCGATCTTGAAACGCCACAGCACGCGAGGGCCGTCCATGTGATCAGTAGTCGAGCACTGCATGAGAACGCTGGCGCGATGATGCAGCTGCTTGAGGATTGTCGAGCTGGTTTGCGGTTTGACGAGCTTCCCCGTTTACAGGAGCTTGTCCAGCAGTTAATCGCGAGAAAATCTATGAGCGTTATTAACCAGGCGCACAGTTACGCGATGACGGCAGCCTCGGCGTGTTTTTCACCAGTCGCGGCCCTGAATCATCAAATCACGGGTCTTGGTAGTTTGGCGTGGTTCAAGCAGTTAGGGCATCAAGTGCAGGAAGAGGGCTTGGATGAAATTGCTGCTCAACTGGCGGCGCTACACGAGCGAATCAATGCTGCACCTCGCAGCGCACTGTTGGTCTCAGAATTCGAACGCTTGGAGGGGCTCTCGGCGTTGGTGCCAGGGCAGCTTGAATTGAAGTCTCCGGAGGAGGGGCGGCAGTTGATGGAGCTATCTTTGTTGCCTTTAGCGCGAGTTGGTTATCTGACGAGCACCCAGGTCAATTTTTGTGCGGCGGCCTATTCTTGCCCAGGCGAGCGTCATCACCTTAGTGCTGCTACCCAAGTTTTAGCTGCTGTGTTGCGCCATCAATACCTGCATCCCGAAATTCGTGAAAAGGGCGGCGCTTATGGGGGTGGTGCTTCTTATGATGCCGCCAGTGGTGTCTTTCGATTGTATTCGTATCGAGACCCAGAGTTGGCTCGAACACTAGACGTTTTTCGCGATGCAGAAAAATTCATGGCGCGACATTCGCTATCTGTGGCTGAAGTAGAGGAAGCGATTTTAGGTATCATCAGTAGCCTTGATGCGCCGGGATCGCCTGCCGGTGCTGCGCGGGGAGATTTTTATCATCGACTTCACGGGCGATCTGAAGGATTTCGGCGCGCGCAACGTCAGGCTATTCTGGCGGTAACGCCGGCTGAAGTTAAAAGCGTTGCTGAGGACATCCTGTCACAGTCAGCAAGTTGCTGTGTTGTCACAAATCATGAGGCCGCAAGCGAGTTACCGGATGACTTTGATCGGGTGCTGCTGTGACGTTGCCAATGAGCGCCGCATTATTGGTTTAGAGAGGGACAGTCTTCGCTTCGTGTATGGCTTTGCCCAGTGCTCAGTGTGGTTTTTCCTAGCATCAGCGATTGACTTTAATTTTGCAGGGTTGAAATTTAGGAGAGCATCCCAATCTGGCGATGCGTTTGTAATGCTCTTGGTTAGAAAATTTTGACTGAACTTTGAACGCTGCTGTGATGCTTGGATTACAAACTTTTGGGCTGCCGGATATCTTCGGTTTTTCGGTATAGTTTAGAGTAAGTGGAATAATGTCGGTTTTAAAAGGAGCGTAAAATGGGACAGATGCAAACATTGACCAGCGCAGATGGGCATACGTTTGAAGCGTATGAGGCGGCGCCTGTTGAAGGAAGCTCGACGCGTGTTGGTTCACTCGTTGTGATTCAGGAAATTTTTGGCGTGAATGCGCATATACGTGAAGTTGCAGACGGTTTTGCGGCAGCCGGCTATCGCGTTTTGGCTCCAGCGCTTTTCGATCGGGTCGAGCGGGGTGTGTCGCTGGGTTACTCTGGTGCGGATATGATGCAGGGAGTCGAGTTAGCCCGCGGTAAGCTCAAAAGAGAGGATGCCTTAAAGGATCTTCAGGCAACAATAGATGCTGCTGGAAGTTGGGGTCCTGTTGGAATCGTCGGTTATTGTTTCGGAGGGTTAATGAGTTGGCTATCGGCGTGTGAGCTATCGGGCTTAAGCTGCGCGGTCAGCTACTATGGTGGGGGCGTGGCTGGAGAGCTTGATCGGCAACCGACGGTGCCGGTGATGTTTCACTTTGCGGCGGAGGATGCGCATATCAGTCAGGACGATGTGGCATTGGTTCAAAAGGCGCAGCCAGAGTCGCCGCTGTTTGTTTATCCGGCTGATCATGGCTTCAATTGCAATCACCGAGCTACCTTTGATGAAGCTTCAGCGGAATCCGCGCTGGATCGGACCTTGGAATTTTTCAATGAACACCTCGGCTGAAGAAGAGGAATTCGAGCTTTATTTTTGGCCGACGCCAAACGGGTATAAAGTCTCGGTCCTGCTCGAAGAGATTGGTGCTCCGTATCGCTTGATGCCAGTCAATATAACGACAGGAGAACAGCACTCACCAGACTTCGTGGCGAAATTTGCCAATCGAAAAATCCCGGGGTTGATTCATCATTACGCACAAGAATCTCCACCGAGGGCTCTGTTTGAGTCGGGTGCGATTTTGTTATATCTGGCGGAATGGTTCGGACGATTTTTGCCGGATGCAGTTGAAGAGCGCTGGCGATGCTTGCAATGGTTGTTTTGGCAGGTTGGTGGCTTAGGTCCGATGGCAGGCCAAAGTCATCACTTTAACTTGTACGCCCAAGAAAAAATCGAATACGCAATTGATCGATATCACAATGAATGTCTGAAGCATTACCAGGTCTTAGAATTGCAACTACAAAAATCTGCTTTTTTAGCGGGCGATTATAGTATTGCTGATATTGCAATATTGGGGTGGGTATTCCGACACGAGCGTCATCAGGTGCATTTGGAAGACTTTCCTGCAGTGGCGTCTTGGTATCATGGTTTGATGGATCGAGCAGCAGTCAAGCGTGGGTTTGAAATTGGTGCCGATTTGATCCCGCTTGGTAACTTCAACTCAAGCTTGGCTAGAGAACAACTGTTTTGATCAAGGTCACTCTAAAGTTGCTAATCACTCTAAAGTTGCTCATTAATGCAGATATACATAGATGTATGTCGGTCATCATTGATGGAGAAAGCGCTAAGGGAACTCCAGATGAAAGCCATCTGAGTTGGGCCTAGAGCATGTAATTGATGGCGTTTACGGCGCTGCCTTCACCGATATGGTGAGGGATTCAATGAGTGAGGCACTTGGCCACGGTTTGGCGGGCGCAAAGAAACAGGCTTCAAGGCAGCTTAAGAGTATCCGATCGCTTTGAGCTGTGGGCCGCCTGGCTTCAAATGAAAACGCTGTCAAAAACCTGAGACTGATACCCCCGAGCTCGCTGGCACTGCAGGGTTGTTCGTTAATGCGGAAATCTGGACGACCGTTTAAGCGGGAGGCAGTCACTGATCACTCGCTCGATGCGATGTATCTCGGCCAGATGGCTGTTTTGAATTGATGAGTTGGTAAAGCATGACGGAGATGGTGTGCTAAAGCCTACGGGTTGATCTCTTCTAAGGATATAACCCTCATGCTGGAGCGCCTGTGGCGATTAAGCAAATAAAGGCCTTCCTGGGCCAATTTACCCTTAAATTTAGTGGTCTATCTTCTGGGTGAAGCTTGACAAAGCCTGACTGCTTCTACATTCTTCGTGAGTGGTCAATGTAGGCGCCGGTTCCAAAGGGGGAGGCCTAGCGTCGAGAGGCATTGGCTAAATAAGAACAGAGCAACAATCCGAAATAGGTATGATCATGAAACAACCAAAAATCAGGGCAGGACTGCTCGCAGTGCTGATGCTCTTAGCGTCAGTTGTGCAGGTGCAAACCGTCGTAGCACAGTCACTCGATGAAGTCTTAGGCGTTCGCGCTGTTACTACACAAGCTGGGAAACAGTCTCAACTTAAAATCGATGAGGTCAAAGACCAGACGCGAGACTTGCTCACGCAGTACAAGCAAATCATGAAGGTTGTTGATGGTTTGAAAGTGTACAACCTCCAGCAAGAACGATTGATTCGAAGCCAGAACGAGGAACTTGCTGACCTCGAAGAATCTATTGACAGCGTCACCGTGATTGAGCGGCAAATCGGGCCACTCATTGAGCGCATGATTGATAACTTAGAGAATTTCGTGAGCCTTGATGTCCCATTCTTGATGTCAGAGCGCATCGAGCGTGTCGAATTTTTGAAAGATACGCTGGATCGCGCGGACGTGAGTGTTGCTGAAAAGTTCAGTCAAGTACTTCAGGCCTACCAGGTCGAAAATGCCTACGGATCCACAATCGAAGCGTATACCGATGTCATCGAGCTTGACGGAAAAACTCGCCAGGTGGATATGCTGAAGTGGGGACGGGTTTCCTTAGTCTTTCAATCCCCGGACGGTGAAACTACAGGGGTTTGGGATAACGAAGCGCGTGATTGGGTCATCGTCGGTGATGAATATAGAACAGGGGTTCGGGATGCACTTCGAATCGCTCGGAAGACCCAGACCCCAGACCTCGTTAAATTACCCGTTAAAGCGGCAGGAGAGTAAGCATGAAGAAGTTATTGATCAGTATTGCCCTCTCCACGATGTTGTTGGGTGCGCATTCGCAAGCCTTGAGTGAAGAAGTCGAGGCAAAGTCTTTGGCGGAATTGCTCCAGCTGGTGAAAGAAGGGAAGGTTGTCAACGCCCGTCTTAACGAGCGGCGCGAGCAGGAATTCCTTGCCGATAAGAGTCGTCAGCAAGGCGAAGTGCGAAAGGCCCAGCGCGAGCAAGCCAACGAGGAAGCGCGTTCTGAGCGTCTAGAGGCTCAGTTTGAAAAGAATGAACAGGATATTGCAGCAAAGCAGGAAATCTTAGCCAAAAGGTTAGGCTCCTTGCGAGAGCTGTTTGGCGTGCTTCAGCAGGTTGCTGGAGACACCCAAGGCGTTTTCGAAGGATCTATTATCAGCGCTGAATTCCCAGGACGGGGTCAATGGCTCGGCGAATTTGCTCAATCGATGGGCAAGAGCTCCAAGCTTGCCACGATCGAAGAAATTGAAAGGCTGTGGTTCGAGCTCCAGCGGGAAATGACCGAATCTGCGAAAGTAAGCCGTTTTTCAGCTGAGATGATTAAGCTTGATGGCGAGAAAGTAACGCAAGAGGTTATTCGAATCGGTTCGTACAACCTTATCAGCGGCGATGGATACGTGACATATGACATCGAAAATCAGCTCATCAAAGAGTTGCCAAAGCAGCCCGAGTCGCGTTTTGTGGACTCTACCCAGGCGCTGCTGGCCGCATCGTCCGGGTTTGTACCTTTTGGATTAGATCCAACGCGCGGACAACTTCTAGCACTGCAGATCCAAGTCCCGTCACTTGAAGAAAGGATTCACCAAGGCGGCATTCCTGGCTATGTAATCATTAGCTTAGGGATCATCGCTCTGATCATTGCAGTGGCAAAGTTTGTTTCACTGACATTGCTCGGTATGAGAGTGAATACGCAGGCGAAGAACGCTGGTACGCCATCTTCATCGAATCCTTTAGGCCGAATCGTTTCGGTTTATCAGGAAAATAGCGATGTCGATTCAGAGACATTGCAACTTAAAATCGATGAAGCCATTTTGAAAGAGCAACCCGCAATTAATCGGTTTGTTGGTTTCATTAAGATCATCTCTATGGTCGCGCCTTTGCTCGGGCTCTTGGGTACGGTAATCGGTATGATCGTGACCTTCCAAGCAATTACGTTGTTCGGCACCGGCGATCCCAAGACCATGGCAGGCGGTATCTCACAAGCTTTGATCACGACTGTTTTAGGTTTGACAGTCGCGATACCGACTGTTTTGTTGCACTATTTTGTGCACAGTCGCGCCCAGAGCATTATGCAGGTGCTAAATGAGCAAAGTGGTGGGCTAATTGCCGAGCACGCAGAGAAAGCGAGCAAGTAATTGTGGAACCATTCTTTGTAGCAATTAGAACCTTCATGGAGGCCGGTGGGGACGTCTTGTACCTCATCGCCGGAGCGACATTTTTAATGTGGGCGATCGTGTGTGAGCGTTTTATGTTCATCAGGTCCGAGCACAAGAAGGATGTTAGTGACGCATTGACCTACTGGGAAAGTCGTGCTGAGAGAAATTCTTGGCACTCCCGAATGATTCGAGAACGACTGATTTCCGAAGTCAATGAGCGCTTGCGCGTGAACATGGGGTTGATCAAAACGTTGATTGCTTTGTTGCCGCTACTGGGCTTGCTCGGCACTGTGACGGGCATGGTTCAGGTTTTTGAAGCAATGACATATTCGGGTGGAAACGCGCGGTCAATGGCAGCAGGGGTCTCTGCGGCAACAATCCCAACGATGTCGGGTATGGTAGCGACGCTGTCGGGCGTTCTTGCCAATTCCTTTTTGACCAGCAAAGTTGACACTGAAGCAATATTTTTGGAAGACACGTTGACAATGGATCATTGATCCGGACGGTGCGTTCTCCACTCATAAAGAGACCAAGATGCGAAGAAAGATAGCCCAAGATGATGAGAAAGTTGCTGATCTGACACCGATGTTAGACGTAGTTTTTATCATGCTAATATTTTTTATTGTGACAGCAACCTTCATTAAGGAAACTGGCGTCGAAGTGAATCGACCCGACACTAAGACAGCTGAAATGAAGAAGACGGTCTCTTTGCTTGTAGGCGTTGGGCCCGATAGCGGTATATGGATTGATAAGAAGAAAGTGGATGTCCGCAATGTTCGTCCACTGATGGAACGCCTGCATGCTGAGAATCCCCAGGGTGGACTTGTGATTCAGGCGGATTCAATTTCAAAGGTCGAAAAAGTCCTCGCTATTATGGATTCCGCTCGCCAAATTGGCATTACGCAAGTCGCTATTGCGTCTGAAGAGAACTAAGAGGTTAATTTATGATGGTAGCGATTCGAGTCGGTCTCTCTGCGATTGTCGGTGTAGTCGTGACAATGGGGCTCTTTTATCTGATGCAATATCTTATTCAAGGTGCTGATAAAGCCTTGACCGACGATAAGATCGGCAACCTAGTGGACTTCGTTCGGGTTAAGCAAGAGCAAGAGCTAGAGACTAAGCAGCGCAAGCCCAAAAAGCCACCACCTCCCGATGAACCACCTCCTGATGTTCCTCCGCAGAATTTTAACGTTGCCGTTGATAACGCTGGTTTTAGTATGTCCAACGTTGACCTGTCTGTGAATGTGGACGTCGGTGGCGGCGGTTTTGGTATCAGCGATGGAGAGTATCTTCCTATTGTGAAAGTCCAGCCGCAGTATCCTCGTAGAGCCCTGTCCCGTGGGCTTGCAGGTTACGTAATTGTAGAGTTCACGGTGACCGAGCAGGGCACGGTTAAAGATCCAATCGTTGTCGAGACGTGCGGGCATATTCCCAATCCCCGTGCGCCTAAAGATTGCGTGGATAGTCCGAATAGTGTTTTCAATTCTGCAGCCATCAAGGCCGCTTTGAAATTTAAATACAAGCCGAAAGTGATCGACGGTGTGCCCATTCAGGCTGCGGGCGTTCAAAACAAAATCACTTTTGAATTGGCTGATTCTTAATGAGGAGCTCAGATATGCAAGGTGCTCAAAAATTGTTCAGAACATCGATATGTCTGGTGGTTCTTCTCGCGTTTAACGTGGCCGGGATCCAGATCGCGATGGCAGCCGATGAGAAGAAAAAGCCGCGTCGAGTGCCTGCGATCTCTCAAAGCCTTTATAAGCAAATGTCTGAAGCGCAGATTATGATCGATCCCGACTCGATGCCGAGAGAGGAAGGGGAGCCGGCGCCGATCCCCAAGGGTACTCCGCAAGACGGGATCAATAAGCTGCTAGAAATGACGCAGCGAAAAAAATTGAATTCGAATGAGTTGTCCCAGTTGTGGAACTTGCTGGCTTTCGGATATTACACGCTAGAGAATGTGCCCCGAACGATATACGCCTATGAGCAGGTGGTGGCAGCAGGCAAGGTGGGTATCATTACCGAGGCCCTTGAAAAAAACGCGCTGCGGGCTCTTTTCCAATTAAATTACTCCATCGAGAAATATCGAGAGGCACTCAGTTACATCAAGCAGTGGGAGACTTTAAATGGGGGTCCTGACGCCGCCGTAAGCTATTTGAAGGCAACTGCTAACTATCAGCTAGAAGACTACAGACAAGCGCTTAAATGGGCGATTGAGGTAGAGGATATCGTCAAGGCTGAAAGTCGGGAGATGAAGGAGAACTGGCTGTATCTGCAGGTGGTGCTCTATAACGAGCTGGAAGATATGGACAATGTCATTCGGGTCCTAGAGCGTATGGTGGTTGACTTCCCAAAGAAGCAATACTGGATGCACTTGGCAGGTATGTATACCGAGAAGGAATGGGATGACCGTTCACTGTCTGCATACTATGCGATCTACGCTCAGGGGATGTTCAGCAAAGATTCTGAGGTCGTAATGTTGTCCCAGAGATTGCTCAATGCTGAGGTGCCTTATGAGGCAGCATCGGTGCTTGAGCGAGGTTTGAAAGACAAGATCGTTGAGCCGAACGAAAAGAATCTTCGGTTACTCGCAACCTGTTACACACTCTCGCAAGATATGGGCAAGGCAATTGATGCATGGGAGCGCGCCAGTCAATACGCTGAGGACGGAGAAATCTTCTATCGATTAGCGCAGGCGCTGGCGCAAGAGGATCGGCATAAGGAAGCTGTTGGCGCCTATGATAAAGCGCTCGAGGATAAAGATCTAAAATCCGCTTCAGATGCGCATTTCTGGCTAGCCATATCGCATATGTCCCTAGAGAATTGGGATCAAGCTTCAAAATCATTTCGCTCTGCAGCCAAGCTAGACAAGAAGTTGGCTAAGCAGACGCGCCAGTATATCCGCTATATCGCGGGCGAAAAGAAGCGGCAAGCAGCTCTGAAAGAGATGTTAGAGTCCTAGCGCCAAAGCATTCAGTTTGATGCATCTTAAGACGGCCTCATTGGGGCCGTTTTTTTTTGGCTGTTTTCAAATCAGATTTCCTTCTGCGCTTGGTGATTAGACTCAGGTCTAGGGCAGCGCGGAGCGCGATAACTCAAGCGGACGTCTCTGGTACGATCTTGATTCGATTGCGCTACGGAACGCATCACAGACGCAGATTCCTAATGCTTTAAGGCCCTGAGGTACTGACAACTGAGAACGGGTTTTAGCGCTTAGAGGGTAATTTGGAGATGTCAGTGATACCGTGAGTCACTAAGCAATATTGTCTCCATAAGTTATCCATAGCAACGTCGGTTGACGCTTGGTTTCGAACTGAACAATCTGGCTCTTCTAAGTGACGACAGTTGGTAAATTTACAGTGCCTGGCGAGATCAAGGAGGTTTCGATACCTGACTTGAAGTTGCGCTTCATCGTACCAAATTTGTGCTTCTCGCATCCCAGGCGTGTCGATGATGAGCCCGCCGCTACCAGGCAAAACGCAGAGTTCACGATGGGTTGTTGTGTGTCGGCCTTTGTCATCAAATGCCCTGACTTCTCGAGTGATCATCTGATCAAAGCCCAAAAGCTGATTGACCAGAGTTGATTTACCGACCCCAGAGGACCCGATTAAAGCGGCGCATTGTCCTGATTTTAGATGCGCGAGCGGGGCAGCAAGTGTGGAGGCGCTATGCATATTGACGGGGTAGACCGGCGTCCCGCACAAGATGGGTTCGAGTAACTTGAGTTTTTCTGGTAATTGATCGATTAAGTCGGCTTTGCTCAGTAGTAGCACAGCAGGGAGACCGCAGCTCCAGGCCATTGATAAAAATCGTTGAATTCGATTTGGATTGAAATTCTGGTCTAGTCCAGAGACCACAAAAACCAAGTCAGGGTTGGCTACCAGCACCTGCTCGAATGGCGCGTCCCCTGCGGCGCGCCTTGATAACTTGGAATATCTCGGCAGTAGCGCTTTAATTGAGGGCAGCTCGGATTCTGCTAAGGTGCGATCGATTTCGACCCAATCACCCACGGCGGGTATGAGATTTTCATTCTTTTGGGAAAGACGGTTTTTCTGATTCAGAACTGCTCTGATAGGCCCTTCCTCGGTCAAGACAGTGACGCGCTGACGATCCTGCCGGCTGACTCGTCCCAACATCACGTGCTTTGTCAACTCGTAGCCTCTGGTCATCAACGCTTGCACACCAAGCTGATTTAGTTGATCACTCATGATTCAAAGTCTTAAGAATGTTCGTCGGAGCAAGGCTTCGTAGAATCGGCAGCAATAGGGCACAAATAATTAAGATTGTGAGAAAAAGACTTGCCGGCCGCTCTAACAAAAATCCTAGCTCGTTCTGGCTGATGATTAATGTCCGACGTAAATTGTCTTCCAAGAGTCCTCCGAGTATGAAGCCGAGCAGCAGCGGTGCCATCGGAAAGTCGTAATGACGCAAAGTAACTGCAGCCAGGGCGAATGCCAGCATGAGATACAAATCAAAGACGTTAAATGACACTAGGTAAACACCAGTCATTGAAAAAAACAGGATCAAGGGCGCAAGAATTGCGCGGGGAATGACCAGAAGTTTTGCAAGCACTGGAATCATGGGTAAGTTAAGAAACAATAAGATGAGATTGCCGACGTACATCGATAGGACGACGGACCAAAAGACCGTCGGCTCATCGAGGTACAGTCTAGGACCCGGTTGAATGCCGTAAGCAATCAGAGCTCCGAGCAAAATTGCCGTAGTACCTGATCCAGGGATGCCTAACGTCAGTAGGGGGACGAATGAACCCGTACAAGCGGCGTTGTTGGCCGACTCTGGCGCGGCAAGGCCCTTGATATTGCCCTGACCAAAGCCCGGCGTTGGGTTTTTAGAAAGTACTTTCTCGCTGCTGTAGGCTAAAAATGAGGCGATCGTAGCACCAGCGCCGGGTAGCACGCCCACCAAAAAGCCCAAAAGGGAGCTCCGTGAGATCACTGGTGCAATGGTTTTGACTTCCGTTCGCGTGAGTGCAAGCGATTGTTTGGATACGCTCAATCGGTCGTGATCGGAGCCTTCGGATTGCAACATTAGCAATGCCTCAGCCATCGCAAAGGTCGCCATTGCCAACAGTAAAAAGCTCACGCCATCAATCAGATCCATTCTCTCAAAAGTAAAGCGTGTAACGCCTGAGGCGAGGTCAGTACCGATGGTAGACAAGCTAAGGCCTACTGCGACCATCGTGGTGGCTTTGAGGTATTGGCCGGGTCCTGAAAATGAGATGACAAGGCTCAGGCCGAGCACCATCATGAGCGTGTATTCGGCGGATTGAAAAGAAAGAGATAAGCTCGAGAGCGTTGGCGCTAGCATCATCAGCAAAACAACTCCCAAAGTGCCGCCAAAAAAAGAGGCATAGGCAGCAACCGCGAGAGCTTTACCGGCTTGTCCCTGTTGGGCGAGCGGGTAGCCGTCGAAGGCCGTCGCAACCGTGCCGGCAACCCCTGGTGCGTTGATCAGTATTGCGCTGGTGGAACCCCCAAAAATAGCACCGTAATAGACGCCGGCTAGTAAAATCATGCCGCTGGCCGGATCCAGGTTATAGCTGATCGGAATCATAAGCGCGATGGCAGATATTGGACCTAAACCGGGAAGTAGCCCTATCAGCATTCCGGTCAGGCATCCTGCGGCTACAAATAAAAGATTGTGGAGTGTTAATACCGTACTGAGCCCGATGAGGAGTCCTTCCATCATTTGAAAACCTCAACTCCTGCGAAGATGGCGCCGGGGTCCAAATAGATGCCGAGCAAACTGAGGATCCAACCCAGCAAAACTGGAACGGCGAAGGCAACTGTGATCAGCAAAAATTGATGCTCAGAGCCGGAAAGTCGTCCAGCGGTGGCGATAAAAATGATGCTGCTAACAATGAATCCCAGTAGGTCGATTAAGGTGATGTAAAGAGACATTAATACAATCATGATCAGGACCGGAGGGTATCGAAATGAATTGGTTGTCGGTGTCGATAGGGTTGCTGAAGGGCGAACAAATTGATGGACAGAGATCAAGACAGACGAACCGAACCCTATTCCTCCTGCAAAGAAAGGAAAGGTTCTGGCCGTGAAAAAACTATCCAAAGACCAAAGGTCAATATGAATTTGTGTCGCGAGCAACAGGTAAGCCGCGAAGAAGATGGATAAGCCGATAGCGGCGGGATTGAAACGATTTGAGAAGCCGGCTGATCGGGTCACTGGCGAAGATAACCAATGCTTTGCATGAGGGCTTTGATTTGCAATTCCTGCTGTTCCAGAAAACTGAAAAAATCCGCCCCCTCGATGTGCAGATTAATCCAGCCGTTGCGGCGACGAATGACCTCAAACTCGGATGAATTGGACACAGTTCTCAGAGTGTTCTGCATCTTGTCGTATTGGTGTACTGGTAGTCCTTTGGCAGCGAAAAATCCTCGCCAGTTAGCAAAAACAAGGTCAATGCCTTGATCTCGCAGCGTGGGGAGTTCAGGCAGGTCTGGAATTTTTGTGGCGGCAGTTACACCGATAATCCGAAGAAGGCCCGCATGGTGCATCTGAAGCGCTTCGCTGAGACCGGTCGAAAGCACGAGTGCTTCGCCAGAGAGCAAGCCTGTTGCAGCCTTTCCGCCGCCGTCGTAGCCGAGATAGATCAGTGCTTTAGGGTCTGCGCCGGCCAGCTGAAGCGCTTTGGCAAGCACGAAGTGATCGGTATTACCACGAACCGATCCTCCCGCAACAATCACAGAACGCGGATCTTGCTTGAAACGGGCGGCAAGGTCAGCGAAGGTTTGTAAGTCCGAATCAGCGCGGACGGCAAAGCAGCCGTAGTCGGCGATCATAGACGCGATTGGAACAAGGTCTCTAAACGATTGTGGGAAAATTCCCTGCAGAGATCTTACAATGATCGGTGTCGAGCTAATGAGTAATGTGTTCTGCTGCCGGTCTGCGGTTTCAATGAGCTTGGCGATGGCTCGTCCACCGCCTCCGCCAGCAATATTTTCATAGGTGATATCTCCAGAAAGGTTGGCTTCGCTGAGCGCAAGTCCAACGCCTCTCGCAGTACCATCCCATCCCCCGCCAGGTCCAGCCGGTATCATGAAGTGTACCCTTTCCATGAGTTCTGCAGCTGTCGCTTGCTGGATGCTGGCAATCATTAAAGAGAACACCAGCAGGCTTTTTCTCATACTTCTTGGCTCCCCAAGGCCCTCTCAAAACTCCAATCAAGCCATTGTGTGAGTATCTGCAGGTCGGATGCCTCAACGGTGGCGCCGCCCCATAATCTAAGTCCGGGCGGGGCATCCCGATAGGCGCCGACATCGTAGCCTACGTGCTGGGCCTCTAGCTCGGTCGTCATGGTCTTAATAAATTGCCGTTGTTCGTCAATACCAAGGGCCAAAAATTGAGGATGGATAACCTTGAGACAAATGGCGGTGCTCGATTGCTGTTCCGGTATTGCTGTTAGAAAATCCACCCAAGGACTGCCGGATACCCACTCACGAATTGTCGCTAAATTTTTTTGGCTGCGACTGATAAGAGCTTCAAGTCCGCCAATTTGCTCGGCCCAGTGAAGGGTGTCAAGCTGGTCCTCGACGGCGAGCATCGACGGTGTGTTGATTGTCGCACCTTCGAAAATATCCTCGATCAAGGCGCCGGCCTTGGTGAGTCTGAATATTTTCGGCAATGGCCAATCCGGGGTATAGGTTTCCAGCCGTTGCACCGCGCGGGGAGACAAGGCGATCATGCCGTGGGCGCCTTCACCGCCCATCACCTTCTGCCAAGACCACGTCACAATATCCAGTTTTTCCCAGGGTAAGGCCATGGCAAAGGTGGCTGAGGTTGCATCGCAGAGCGTAAGTCCTGAGCGTTGCTCGGCAATCCAATCCCCGTTGGGTACCCTTGCGCCTGAGGTCGTCCCATTCCAGGTAAATACGACATCTCGGGTGAGTGAATCAACTTCAAGCAGGTCTGGAAGTTCCCCATAAGGTGCCTCAAAATAACGCACATCGTTTATCTTTAGTTGCTTTTCGATATCGGTTTTCCAACCTGCACCAAAGCTTTCCCAGCTGAGCACATCCACCCCGCGAGCACCCAAAACGTTCCACATTGCCATCTCAAAAGCACCTGTGTCAGATCCAGGGACGATGCCTAATCGGTAGTCTTCTGGCATCTGGAGGAGGCGCTTGCTCAGATCAATCACTTCCTTGAGGCTGGATTTTGGGCCTGGCGCGCGATGAGACCGACCAAGATTTTTTGTGCTCAAGTGCTCAAAGGCCCAGCCTGGTCGTTTGGCCGTAGGTCCCGATGAGAAGTTAGGGTTTTGTGGTTTACTGCTTGGTTCGTTCATGACCAGGATCTTGGTGATTAGGAGATAGCGCATTATACGGCATGTGTTGAGGACTGTCGTTAAAGGCCGGAGGAATCTCGCTTTGCGGTCGGTGAAAAGATAGGATCCCATGAATGAAGTCAAAAGTTATCTTTGCAGGCTTGATGGCCAGCGCAGCCTTCTTCACGTTGCTCGGTTACGAGTTAATGCGATCCTCTGCGACCGTCCTCTTTAAGGCAGCCTATGGTGCTGAGCGCCTACCCTGGGTGATGGCATGTATGCCGGTCGTCGTCCTGTTGGGTGTTTGGGGTTACGGTCAGCTTTTATCCCGCTTTGGTCCGCGATTAACCCTGCAGATATGTAGTTACGCTTCGGCTACGTTAATGGTGCTTGGGTTTGCGCTTCTCAAGCTTGAAATGATCTGGGTGACGCCCCTGCTTTTTTTACTCAAAGAATTTTATGTCGTGCTTCTGATTGAGCAGTACTGGAGTTATATCAATTCCGAACTCGATGCGTCTTCTGCAAAAAAACTAAATGGTCCGATTACGGGTATCGCAGGTACGGGTGGTGTCATTGGCGGTATTTTGGTTGCTCAGCTTGCGATTCCTCTAGGTACGCATGCGTTGGTGCTGCTGGCGGCACTGGTTTTGCTGCCCTCAGCCTGGATTGCAAACTACGCTTATCGCCGTTTCGGGGAACCTGCGTTGACAACGGATGAACCGCCTAAGTCATTGGGCGAGGGGATTGGATGGGAATCGGTTCAGCGTAACCCAAAATTGTTGTCGTTGTTATTCATTGTGATCGCATCTCAGGTGACTGCAGCAGTACTCGATTTTAAGTTCCAACTGATTTTGTCAGATGCCTTTGTCGGACGAATTGATGAAGAAACCGCATTTCAAGGACAGTTTTGGTTCGTCTTGAACCTGGTAACTGTGCTGGTGCAATTTGTAGTGACGCCGTTCTTGCTTACTTGGGTTGCCCTTCGCTGGGTTCATTTGATGATGCCCGCTTTGCATTGTTGCACGATCGCATGGGCGGTGATTGAGCCGACTTTGTTTTCTGTCGGCTTGGCATTTTTCTTATTTAAAGTCTTTGATTACTCAGTTTTTCGAGGTGCCAAAGAATTGGTGTATTTGCCGTTAGGTTTCGACGCGCGCTATCGCGCCAAAGAGTTTATTGATGTTTTTGGTTATCGAACCAGCAAAGGTGGCTCGTCCCTTGTTGTGACCGTTTTGCAAAATCTTGGTGTCTTGATGAGCAGCTATTACTTATTCATCGCACTGGCGCTGGCGGGTCTTTGGTCTTTCTTGGTGTTTCCTCTGACGCGACCTGAGAAAGCAATCGAGGAGCGCTAGATTACGTCACAAGTAGCCATTGGTGTTGCTTCTGCCGGCTGATATCTGTTCGGAACAGAATTTAGAGCTCAGAAAAGGGCGTAATCGTGTCCCTAGAGAGCAGCACAATGCTGAGGTTATGCTCAAGGAGTCGCCTCAGTGATTCTTGAAAAACCCTTTTGTTATACATGGTCTTGTTTAATTCGATGATAAGGGCTTGTGGCTCTGCGTAGAGAGCCCTTGCAAGTCCGAGTTGTAGCTGCATCGTCGCATCAAAACGATGATGTTGAGAGCTGATCCGGGTGTTTAGTCCAAGCGGGTGACGACGGACGCCTGAATTCAGGCCCGCAAGGTCGATGATGCGTTGCAAATGCATCAGGCTTGGACTTGGAGCAAATAATGTGATGTTGGCAGTGATGCTGCCGTTAAAAATGGGCGTTTGAATCGGAACAATCCCTACTGGAATAACGCGATCGAGATCGAGGATGGATGTTTCTATCGAAGGCCGATGCCTCGTTTGAACGTCTTCAAGTGCGATCGTTTGTGCAACTTCAAAAAATGATTGGTGATCTTCTAGGGTCTGAAAACGCACGGTCCCTTGATTCGGCAATCGACCGTTGGTCGACGATGATTGCTCATCAACCGCTACAGCGCTCACTTTCTGAGGATGTTCTACCGGGGTGATGGAAAGCGGATTTTTATCCGTCGCTTGCTGCAACCGCCGCATACTTTGCTCTCGACTCAACGTTTCTCGGATAAAGTGATTCAGGGTAAGACTGTGAGTGACCAGCTGAGCGCGAAAGATGAGTATCAGATAGAAGCTCCCGATAGAAAGGGCATCTGCAAAAACTTGGGAACAGATCCAATAGAGTAATCCGCCGTGGCAGATTTGATTCAGCACCTGAGCGCCCAGTGTGGATTGCCAGTGCTGAGCCCTAAGGCTTCGCATTGCGTTATGGAGTCGCTCGAGGCGCAGATCATTGCCCTTGATGCAGTCAAATGACGAGCGAAAGTGCCTGATGAGCTGCTGATGCTGAATGAGGTCATTGAGATTGCCAGAAAATTGTTGTTTCTCTAGGTGCTCAAGTCTCTCTGCTTTTTGAATCACGTCTCGAATCCGCCAGCTGCTGAGTGCAAGAGTTATGCAGCTCCCCAATAAAATAAGTGCGCTCACACCATCAATGCGACTCAAAAGCGCGAGATACCCCAAAATGACAAGGACGCTCGTTACTGCCAGAGTTGCATCTCTATTGTAAAATTGGCAGAGCATGGGCAAGTCGCTGAGGGTCGCGTGTTGCCGCTCATCGTCCGGGGACGACCCGGGCAGGATATTCCCTATTGGGCCCAAGTAACGGCTAAGGATTTGGTGGTGGGACCTCCGGTGGAAAGTCTGAGTACCCTGCAATAGTTTGTGCTCTTGAACCCAATCCAGAACGGCTGCCATTAGAGCGGTTATGATAAGCGCTGAAATTGCGGTTCTAAGGACCGAGATGTCTCCACTGCTGATGACTTCATCGAGGATAAACTTGATGATAAGAGGAGAGCAGATCGCCAGCGCAGCGCTGATTAATGCGCCGATAACTTGCGCTGGGGCGATTGTTCCCAAATTGACTGAAACAGTTTTTGACGAACCCGGGAGGAGGTGATTGGCTTGTTCCTGGGAGATCGGGTCGGGGCTGAAAGTCAGTGCAATACCTGTGAAAGCATCAAGTAATTCGCTTCGACTGACCTTGAGCCTTCCGATGGCAGGGTCATCAATCCAATAACTCTGGAATCTAATTTCTCGTAGTACGACAAAATGCTCAAATCGCCAATGCAGTATGCAGGGTAAATCGACAGCCTTGAGCTCTAAGGGATCGAGCTCGATGCCTAGGCCGATTAGGTTAAAGTGCTTTGCGTGGGCAAGGATGTCTCTCGCTGACCATGGCTGGACAATCACGCCATTTGTCGCCTCAAACTCCTCGAGGGTTGTTGTCGATCCATAATGTTGGGCGATCATAAGAAGACTCGCTAGTCCACAGCCGAATTGAGTGCTTTGTAAAATGGGTTCTCTACCGACCAAAGTGCGCATCCTGTTTGGGATAAAGTATTCGGTAGAGGCGCTCAATCAAAGCGGACTCACCGGTTTCTATCCAGGCATGTACAGGAGCCCCTGGTGCGAACCAGAAAACCTCGCCTTTCGAATCGATCAATGATTTAGGCAATAAAACCGTCGCCTCGAACCTTGGTTGCTTTAGATGGCTAGCCGGGCTCCCCCAAACTTTGATGGGCGCGATTGTTTGGATGACGGTTGTGAGAGTGCCCTGCCGAATAGGATCGCTGCTGCTTGGTTTTAATTCTATGGTGTCGCCAGGTTTCAGCGCTGATCGGACACTACCAGATAATTGCAGCTGAGCGGTCAGCATTGGTGACGTGCTGAGGATATTGAAGAGTTTGTCCTCTTTTTGAACAAGGTCGCCGTTTTGAACAAACTGCTGTACGAGCTTTCCCGACCACGGCGCATTTACGACTCTTCGGCGGGGTAACCGGCGTTCAAGCTCGTGCTCTAACTGGTTCAAATCAGAGTGCTGCTTTCTTAATTTGTTGCGCAGTTTGATCTTCTCCCGATCGATATTGATCACGGCTTGTTCGAGTTCGAAAGCTAGGTCCTCCTGTATAATCTGAGTTTGGGCGACACGGATCCTTTGCTGCATGAGGGGGTCACTGAGCCTTTGCCATTCGAGGCTGGTAAGGAGCTTTGGCTGTCCCAGCTGCTGAACTTTTCGAAGATTATCCTGAAGCGTTTGAAGTCTTGATGTCTCGATGTTTAAGATGGCGCCATTGCGCGCCCGATGTGCTTTGAGTTTTGTGCGCCTTGAAGCGTGACTGAGGCTCAGGAGCTCATGGTCCTCCTTCCAGGCTCGCATGAGTTGTTCGCCCATTTCGATTTTGCGCTTGATGAGATCAGTTCTGCGGCGATCTTGATCGGTGGCGAACTCTGGCGAAATCACGGCGAGGACATCGCCCTGGTCGACGATGCTTCCTTCATAGAAGTTAATCTGAACAATTTTTCCCGACTGAGGAGCGCTCACTGTTTTCGCTGGGCGCTGGACAAGCATTCCGGTGACCATGGTTCGCTCTGGCAGCGGCAGAATTAGCAATACGCAGCCCAAGATCAGCGATATCAACATTGCGACGACCAACCATCGATTGACGTAGAAATGAGATCGTGGTGACCAGCCAGAATTGGAGGCACGATGATAGGCTTTTAAGGCGCGCGGATTAAATTCCGGTGAAGTCATGGCGGAGAGCTTGGAAAAGCACTTACCTTAAAGGGTGTAGCGCCGCACAACAGTGACCCAGCGCCATGGGTACGGTAGTCTAAGAACGACTAAGCGCCGAGAACAGGCTGAGCCGAGGAGTGATTCAGCTTACAGAGGAGCCCTGACCTAAATTAAAAGATGAGGTGGATTTCAAAATGCTTGATTCAATTGCAGACCTTTCTGGAAAAGTTGCTCTCATTACCGGTGCCAGCCGCGGTATTGGCGAGGCCATTGCTTATCGTTTTGCTCAGGCGGGGGCCAGTGTGGTTGTGACGGCAAGAACGCTTGATGATGGAGATCATAAGCTGGCCGGAGGAATCAATAATGTGGTCGAAACAATTCAAAATTTTGGCGGTACCGCGACTGCAATTCGGGCAGACCTGGGCCTAGAGGACCATCGAGAAGCTTTGATTAAAACAACAGAAAACCGAGTTGGTCCGGTTGATATACTGATTAATAATGCGGCGGTGACCTATTTTACCCAAGTGGCCAGCTTCTCCAAGAAACATTACGATCTGATGTTTAGGGTCCAGGTTGAGGCGCCTTTTCATCTGTCTCAGTTGGTCTTGCCTGGCATGCTTGAAAGCGGCAATGGCTCAATTCTTAATATCAGCTCCCATGCGGCCATTCATCCTGCCAAAGATGCTGGGGGAAGAGGCGGTACGGTCTACGGGATGTGCAAGGCCTCCCTCGAGCGATTAACCACGGGGCTTGCATCGGAAGTTTACGGCCGGGGTGTCAGTGTCAATGTGATCTCGCCTGGGCTGGTAGCAACACCAGGCACGATGCATCATCATCTGATTACAGATGAGACGCCCGATGAGCGTGTTACGCCAGTCGCGCATATGGCCGAAGCGTGTCTTTATCTGGTCAGCGCTGATCCGTTAGAAACAACCGGTTGGGTCGCCTATGCCGACGATCTGATGAGTCGTTTTAGTCTGAACCCAGCGAGGTTGCCCCCTTTGCAGGGACTATAAAGGTCTTCCGATTCCAAAGATAAGCAATCAGCGCGCTGATAATATTCGCAGCAGCGCCAGCGAGAAAAATGCCAAAGACGTCCCACTGATTGCTCAGTATGAATGCCAGGGGGACATAGATAATGAGCATCCGAAAAATTGAGATGAGGGTAGAGCGCAAGGGGTACCCCAGGGCATTGAAAATCGCTGAAGCCATCATAATCACGCCCCAAGTACCGAATGAAATTGGGACCACCATAAGGTAGAGGATCGCGACCTTGGCAACTTGTGGATCCTTGTCGAAGATATGAACCAAGGGCTCTGCAATGAAATAAAGTGCCAAGGCCACCCCCAGTCCCCAGTAAAGCGACCAACGGAACGATAGCCGCATCGCAGCATCGGCACGATCATGCGCTTTAGCACCGAAATTTTGGCCGACGAATGGCCCGATACTGGCAGATAGCGCAAAAAGAGGAATAACAAAAAGCCCCTCAACTCGATTTGCGATGGCGAATCCGGCGACGGTTGATTGTCCGTAACCTGCAAGCAAAGAGACAATAAACGCACTTGAGACGGGTCCAATCAAATTGGTTGCTGTGGCGGGAATGCTGACCACCAGAATACTCCGCCAAGCTTGTAATAAGGCTTTGGGGTCTACACCGCGAAACTGTATCAGTTGGTATCGATTGACGAGGATATAGAGCGTAACGCAACACATCAAAATTCTTGCAATGAGATTGCCGAGCGCAGCGCCGGTCATCCCTAGCTCAGGTAGGCCTAGAAGTCCGAAGATGAAAACTGGTGCCAGTATCACCTGTAGCACGCTTCCTGCCACCATCAGGTAACCTGAAATTTTTGCGTCCCCGGTTGCTCTGAGCGCGTTGGCGCCAACCGATGGAATGGCCATAAACAGCAGGCTGAGATACCAGAGCTGCATGTACTCTGTAACCAGTGGCAAGGTTTGCTCGTTGGCGCCTAGTGCGGTGAAGAGCCATGAAGTGCTTAAAAGGCCAAGAATCGAGACGATCACCATCACGAGCGAGGCTAGGGTCAGTCCGCCGGTTGCTGTCGTTTTTATGTTCAATTGATTGCCAGCGCCAACTTCTCTTGCGAGTACGGATGACAGGCCGATTGATACGCCGAGGGTGAGTGACATCAGCCCTGAGGTAACCGGGAAGGTGAACCCAAGAGCGGCAAGCTCGGTCGAACCAAGGAGTCCCAGATAGTAGGTTTCAGCCAAGCCTGCGAGGAGGCTTGAAGAGATTCCTAACACCATCGGGAGCGTGAGGCGCAGTAATCCAGGCCCGATTGGACCAGCGGTGAGCCGTGCGGTTGCTGTCGTCGTCACCGAGTCAGACGACTTCGATATCAGGTGAGAGCCTGACCGTACCGATAGCTTCCTCTTCGAAGGGGGTCAACTGATAAACGTAATAGTTGAGCCAGTTGGCAAATAGCAGCGCACCGTGACTTTTCCAGGTGACTAAAACCGGCTGCTCTGGGTCATCATTTTGAAAGTAGTGTTCTGGAACTTTTGGCGACAGGCCTGCGGCGACATCGCGCAGAAACTCGTTTTTCAGGGAATCCGGTTCATACTCAGAATGACCAGTGACGAATAAATGTTTGCCCGACTGATGTGCAAACAAATACGCGCCTGCTGTTTCAGATTCTGCGATGATTTCAAGATCTCGATGAGCTGCAATGTCCTCGGCGGGCACTTCAGCATATCGAGAATGCGGGGCCTGGAAAAAATCATCAAAGCCCCTGGCGATTGGAGAATGGGGCCTGACCAGCTTGTGCGGATAAACGCCGGTAAGTTTTTCCGGTAGTAACTGTTTGTCAATGCCATATAAATGATACATGGCTGCTTGTACTGCCCAACATAAGAACATGGTTGAAGTGACGTGATGCTCAGTCCAGTCTAATATTCTTGCGAGTTGCGGCCAGAAGTGAACTTGATCAAAGGGGAGTTGCCCTAGCGGGGCGCCAGTAATGATCATCCCGTCATATTTTTTGTGAGCGATATCGTCAAAGGATTTGTAAAACGACAGCATGTGGTCATCTGGCGTATTCTTGCTGGGTCGATCATCGATGCGCATCAACTCAATTTGAACCTGTAGCGGAGTGTTTGAGAGCATGCGAAGTAGATGGATTTCGGTCTCTATTTTCTTTGGCATGAGGTTCAAAATAAGAATCCTCAGCTCACGGATATCTTGGATTTCAGCCTCGCTTGATTCGATACAGAAGATGTTTTCCTGCTTCAGAATCGTTGATGCGGGCAAGGCGTCCGGTATCTTGATTGGCATTGTGTCCTCGCAAAAAAAAACCCACTCAGCAAAAGTGCTAAAGCAGGTCTTACGCTTTAGCCGTATTTGTAATGCGCCCGCAAGCTGATTTCAAATCGGCGCACGAGGAGTATAGCTGTTTCGCAGTGGGATTTGTAGATTCGGCGAGTAGGGGCCTGCGGCTACGGCGCATCACCGTAGGCTAGCTGCAATCGTCGCATGCCTTTTAGCCAACGATCATAGTCGCCGGCTTTGCGTTGCAGATAGGTTAGGACTTCAGGATGTGGCAGTACCAAAAAGGCTTCCGAGTGTAAGGTGTTAACAACGGCCTCGCAAAGCACCTCGGGATCCATCATGCCGTCAACCGAAGCAACGCCATCTTCATGGCCAGCGGTCATGGCCGTGCGCACAGCTTGCGGACATAGTGCAGAAACTTTGATGCCGCGATCGCCATAAGTAATCGCTAGCCACTCAGCGTAAGCAACGGCAGCATGCTTGGTTACTGCATAGGGTGCCGAGCCAATTTGAGTGAGTAAGCCGGCGGCCGATGCGGTATGCAATAGATAGCCATCACCCCGGGCAAGCATCGCCGGCAGCGCTGCGCGGGTTGCCCACACATGTGCCATGACGTTGATCTGCCATATTTTTTGCCAATCTTCGGTTGCTACTTCAGGACCACCGGGTACCGAGATGCCGGCGTTATTGCACAATAGATCAATTGAACCCAAGGACTTTTCTGCAGCAGCAACCAAGGCGGTGACGGCGTCTTCGGACGCCACATCGACCGCGAGGTACTCAGCGCCAACTTCGTCGGCAACCGCCTTGAGCCCGGCCTCGTTGACATCGGTGAGATACAAGCGCGCAGCCCCCTCAGCGTGAAATCTACGTGCCATCGCGCGGCCAATGCCGCTCGCTGCTCCGGTGATGAAAATATTCTTTCCAGCTAGGTCCATGATGTGTCTCTCTCAATAATCAATGATTTGTCAGTTACAAGGTCTCAGTAATGGCTTCGCCAATAATATTGAAAATAGTCGCGATTTCAGATTCTGAAATGATCAACGGTGGTGAGAGTACGATTGAATCCCCAATTGGCCTTACCCAGGCGCCTTTTTCATAACAGCGTTTTGCAATTTCTGCGCCTCTGGCCATAGGCGCCCCTGCGCGGGGAGTGACCTCAACGGCGCCAAGGAGGGCAAAGCATCGGACATCAATAACATTTGGGAGGTCCCTGAGCCGCATGGCATTTTCCTGCCAGGTGTCTTGCAATGCTTTAGGTCGGTCAAAAAGGGCTTCCTGCTCATAGATATCAAGGGTGGCCATCCCAGCAGCACAGGCCACGGGGTGGCCTGAGTAGGTATAGCCATGGTTGAGTTCGACGCCCGGAAGTTCTGAGTCCATAAATCGTTCAAAGATCTGATCAGAAACAAAAACGGCCCCCATCGGAATGGTTGCATTGGTGATGCCCTTAGCGGTGGTCATGATATCGGGTATGACCCCGAAACGTTCGGCTGCGGTGCACGCACCAACCCTTCCAAACCCAGTAATTACCTCATCGAAGATCAGTAAAATTCCGTGTTCATCACAGATGGCGCGCAGTGTCTGAAGGTAGCCAATCGGCGGTAGGTGAACACCCCCAGCGCCACCAATGGGTTCAACAATGACTGCTGCAATCGCATCTGCACCATGCAAGTCGACCAATCTTTCGAGGTCTAGGGCTAGATCAGCACCCTCGGGCGGAAGTCCTTTTGCAAAGCGGTTGGCCTCCAGCCCGTGGGTTTGCCTAATGTGGTCAGTGCCGGGTAGCAATAGGCCAAAGGGGTTGCGGTTTTTAACAAGTCCGCCGACGGAAAGTCCGCCAAAACCCATGCCGTGATAACCCTTTTCTCGTCCGATGAGTCGTTGCCTACCGGCTTGGCCATTTTTCCGATGATAGGCAAGCGCGATTTTAAGCGCAGTGTCGACGGATTCAGATCCCGAATTCGTGAAAAAGACGTGGTTGAGAGGTGCGGGCACGTGCTGCACGAGACGATCTGCGTAATGAAAAACGAGGGGATGCCCCGAGCCGAAATTGTGGGCGAAATCGAGTTTGGCCAGTTGTTCGGCAATGGCTTGATTAATGGGTTCGCGGTAGTGCCCTGCATTAACGCACCATAGCCCAGCACTGCAATCGAGGGTTTCATGACCTTGGCTGTCGGTATAATGCATGCCGCGCGCAGAAACGATGAATCTGGGATTTTCCTTGTACTGCCTCTGACCAGTAAATGGCATCCAGAAAGCATCAAGGTTTTCGGGGACAAGGTTGTGATCAGTGACGCTCATGTTTGTGTCCTCATTGATTCGATAGCAGGCAGTAGTTCCGAAGGATGATCAATCAAGAGATCACAGCCGGCCTGCATCAGACTGTGCCGGGTCCTAAACCCCCATGACACACCAACTGCGAATAGCTTGCAAGCACGAGCGGTTTCAATATCAACGGACGTATCGCCGAGCATCAAGACTTCACTGGGCGCTAAACTCAGCATGTTAAGCAGTGCATTGCCGCATTCTGGATGAGGCTTGTGAGGGTATGCCCCGGTGTAGCCGATGACGGCCGTAAAATCATGATCGGGGAAACATGCATCGAGACAGATATCCGCGGCAGTCTGGTCTTTGTTAGTCAGTACTGCGGTGGGAATGCTGCTCTCTTTGAGTGTTTTGAGTAATGCTGTGATGCCGTCGTAGATTTCAATGTTGTCCGCCCAAGTCGCATCATAAATCTCTCGCTCGTGCTCAACTAATGCGTTGATGATGGGCTGGGTCCTAGCATCATTCGGTAGAGCGCGCTCGGCACACTTAAAAACGCCGTCGCCAATAAATGCAGCATAATCTTTGATGGGATGTTGGGGATAGTCGAGCGCCCCGAGCGCCTGGTTAAATGCCGAGCCAATGCAGCGTAGGGTATTTAGAAGTGTGCCATCAAGATCAAAAATAACGCCCTTGAAGGGACTGATGATACCGCTATTAGTATTTGGACGAATCATGGCGTAGCTCTTATTGTGTGCGTCTCATTGTTGTTAGGTTGAAAGCGGTTCCGCTGGTTTGGCTGTGGCCTCGGTAATGAGCCTGAACGCAAAGTCAGGTTGTAGGAACTCGTCAATGATCGTCAACGCGTCTCCGGGGAGCCCCTTAACCGGGTTCGAACGATTGGCCCCGGGTTGCGCTGCTTCGGTGATTGCATAGTAGCCTGCTAACCGACGTTGCAGGCCTTGGGCTTCGGCACGAATCTTTCGAGCGCGTAGGGTGACGACACTTAGTTTTTGTATGCTCTTAGTCTGGATCAAACGCAGACAGAGCGTCTCCAGGGCAGATTGCTCGATGTTGAGTTGGGCGAGCTCATGGTGGGCCCAATCGGAATCTGAAGCGCTGACATCCATTAAAATTGTTCTGAGCAGAGACCGATTGCGCCAGATTGCGGAAAGAGGTTGATGGTCTCGCGCCAAAACCTCAAGGGCCCTTGGAAGGTCAAGATCGAGGGTTTCTCGGTGTAAGTTATGGTCCGCACCGGGCTGCTGAGCATGCTCAATGCCTTGCCAGGGCCTGCTTAAACTGAATGTCGCCTGCCCCGATTGATTGACTTCAATGAGAAGGATTCGATTGGGATTGGTTTCCGTGGTGATGGTTCTTATTTCGGCATCTCCATCTCGGAGTAGAACCACCTGCCAGTGATCGTTGCCAAGCGCGATATTGACGAGCCTGTCCTCATGCAGCCCTCGTTCTCGGGTCAGTTGGAGCAGTGGCCCAACGAGTTCGGTAGCCACGGGATCTGGAAACGGGCAGTCATTGGATGCGCAAGCATTCCACCAAACAGCGGCATCATCATGGGTATAATCCAATCCGCCTAAATTCTCCGGCCAAGTAGGACATCGCAAGCCCAGTTTGCCCATGATGAGATGCCATTGATCAGTGGGGTCCTCGACCCCTTTTCGAATCGGTTTTAGCCAATGATCTTCGATCAGCGCTTGAAACTTGTCCTCGAGCAGACGATTTGAATCAGCGTCCACGAAGCAGGGTCTCTTTGGCGGCGTTTAGGCGAGCGGCCATTTGGTTTGAGCCGCCTCTGTCGGGATGATGCTGCTGCATTAATCGGCGGTGGGCTTGGACGATCTCCCCCTTTGTGCAGCCGGTCTTGAGACCCAGAGTTTTGAGCGCTTCATGCTCGCTCATTCCCTTGCTTTGTCTGTCTTTAGACTGATTGGTCTGCTGCCAGTCTGGATGAACCCGTTCTAGGTAGGCCTCCAGCAATTGAAGCGAATCAATGTCATCGCTGATGTCTTCTCGAAGCATCAAAAGATCTTCGAGCGCGAGACTCGACAGTGTTTTTCCCTTATGAGCCCCATCGAGAATCTCGCCATCCATTTGACCTGAGTCGTGATCAAGGCTCATCGCAAGATAGCGGCTTTTGATCTGACTTTGGCCACCCGGGTTTGGCCCCGCTCTAGCGCTGGCGACGCCCATTGCGGCTTTAATCGAGCGCCAAATATTCATCGCCTGAAATAATCGCAGACCCATTGGCAACATGCGTGACAGCACGGCCATAACAACGCCTAGCCCAGCGGCGAGGGGATGTAGCCGGCCTGTCAGACCTAGATACACCAATGCAACCACGAGTAGTAGACCAATGTAGATTGCAAAAAACTGCCGTAGGTTCAAATGCTGCTTGCGGAGTAACGTTCGCAGGAGCCAGAACAACGCGATTGCTAAGATTGCGCCTAGAACGATGCGAGGAATCATGCCGGAGGCAATTGCTGAAGCAGCACTTTTAATTCGCTTTGTTGTCGCGCGAGCGCGTCGAGTGCGGATCTACCCCCTGTGGCATAGGCAGCGACGCCAGCCAGTAGCCGTTTGAGTTGACTGGAGCTATTTAAATTAAAGGGTGCAAAGGCTCCCCCTGAAAGCTTGGCCATTGTTTTGAAGGTTCGCGTGACTGCCGGATCTTGACCTTCTTGAAAAATAAACAGCGGTAGATTTTTGAGTCCGAGTTCGCCTGCCTTTGCGCAGAGGTCATCGACTTTCTCCTCGATTGCATCGCCCACAAAAATGATAGCGCGGAGTTCCTTTTGACGATGGGTTTTCGCGGCGTGATTAAGTAAGCGTAATATTTGAGTATGGCCGCCTTGGCAGCGAACCTGAGACATGAAACGACTCAGCTCCTCTGCGCTCTGGCAAAATCTTGAGGCTTTAAGTTCTCGAAATCCGCGATAGAAGCAGAGCTGAACCGCCAGAGATTGATGGGCGGCAACCGCATTAAACATTTCATGTTGGATGTGGCTGGCGTGATCCCAAGTAGGTTCTCTTGAGGCAGTTGCATCCATTCCAAACAAGACGTGGGCCAGTGTATCTGAAGCCATCGCAATCGGGTGCTGATCGGCTTGTTCAAGGAATTTTGCAACCGAATTTGATGGTTTTTGGGCCAGTGGTTGCTCGGATGGCTTCTTGCTCGTCATTCGCTAAGGATATAGGCTTTATCAATGTCTGCAAGCCTGCAGCGAAATACAGCAAGGCACCTTCTATCATGGCTCAACCACAATTGGTTCTGGCGATTGCAAGTAGTGCACTCTTTGACCTAAAGGAGAGCGATGGGGTTTTTCGTCGTGAAGGGATCGACGCTTATCGGGATTATCAAGTGACGCGAGAAAAACAGGTGCTTGCGCCTGGTGCTGCGTTTTCTTTGGTTGAGAAGTTGCTTGGGCTGAATGCGCACTCAGGAGTCTCAGTCGAGGTGATTTTGTTGTCTCGAAACTCTGCGGATACGGGCTTACGGGTCTTTAACTCTATCCAGGATTATGGGCTTGATATTCGGCGAGCAGCTTTTACTGGTGGGTCACCGCCATATCGCTACATGCGTCCTTTTGGCTGCCATCTGTTTTTATCGATGAACCCCATTGATGTTGTCGACGCCTTAGATAACGGCTTTGCCGCTGCATCTGTGCTTGAAAAATCGGCAACTGGACCAGTGGGTCCTAAAATTAAATTTGCTTTCGATGGCGATGCTGTCATTTTTTCGGATGAAGCTGAGCGGATTTACCAAGCGGAGGGTCTCGAAGCTTTTGCCGCTAAAGAGCGGGCAGCGGCAGACGACCCACTCCCTAGGGGACCTTTTGCAGGCTTTTTAAATTGTGTGCAGCAAATTCAGGCGCAATATGAGCCAGTTGATTGTCCAGTTGAGACTGCGCTGGTTACTGCCCGCTCGGCCCCAGCTCATGAGCGCGTGATTAAGACGCTTCGGAGTTGGGGCATACGCCTTGATGAGTCACTCTTTTTAGGAGGAATGGACAAAACCGAGTTTTTGGCGGCTTATGGGGCAGACATTTTTTTTGATGATCAGGCGGAGCATTGTCATTTGGCCAGCAGGGTCGTTGTTTCTGGCCACGTTCCTCACGGAGTTAAAAATCCCAGATCTTGACGGCCATTGTTCATTTCAAGTTTTTGATGCGCTCAATTTGGGCGCTGTGAAGGACCGGGTCTGATGTTCAAGCAGTTTTGATGCCCTTGATCAAGCTAAGCTCGATCTTTAAGGGATCTTACGATGCGTTTCGTGGCTTAAGGCGAGGAGGCTGAAATTCCGCGGGGTTGCGTCTCGGTACTCAAAACTGAAAACGCGTTATTCAAAATACAGACATAGCTGATCACTCCGGAAGATCGTCGCCTCAAAGACGTCTAGTTGTGATTGAACGCGCACCGGCGGATCAGGACCGCTTAAAGAGCCTAGTCGCCCTCGATGCCTTTGATCCAAGGGTTTTGTTGGGTTTGCCACAGTGTTATTCTTCTGGGTGATTAAAAGTCTTTATTTTCATAAAACTGGTTATAAGCCGCGGAGACGATAAGGCTATGAAACTGCAACAACTGCGTTACATTTGGGAGGTCTCACGCCGAGGTCTGAATGTCTCGGCCACAGCGCAGAGTCTGTTTACTTCTCAACCTGGTATCAGCAAACAAATTCGCCTGCTTGAGGATGAACTTGGTGTTGAGATATTTGTTCGAAGTGGTAAACACCTAACGCAGATTACCCCTGCTGGGGAGCAAGTGATTGCCGTTGCCGGAGAAATTCTAACTCAGGTGAACAGCATCAAACGGGTTGCTCAGGAATTTAAAGACGAGCGAAAGGGACAGCTCAGTATTGCTACAACGCATACCCAAGCACGATATGCATTGCCTGGACTCATCAATCAGTTCATTGAAGATTATCCCGATGTTGCTCTGCACATGCATCAGGGTACGCCCGTTCAGATTGCCGAGATGGCTTCTGAAGGTTCGGTAGATTTTGCCATCGCGACCGAAGGGCTTGAGCACTTTGGTGATTTGGTTATGCTGCCGTGTTATCGCTGGAATCGCTGCATCGTTGTACCTCGTGGTCACCCCTTGGCGGAGCTCGAGTTGGTGACTTTGGAAGCAGTGGCGGCGCATCGTTTGGTGACTTATGTCTTTGGTTTTACGGGTCGCTCAAAGCTTGATGAAGCGTTTAATCGAGCTGGTTTAGAACCAAGGGTTGTCTTCACCGCAACAGATGCCGATGTCATAAAGACCTACGTTCGGTTAGGCCTCGGAATTGGCATTATGGCTAAGATGGCATTTGATGAAGTATTAGATGCTGATTTGATCGCCATTGATGCTGACCATTTGTTTGAACATTCTGTGACGATGATCGGTTGTCGTCGAGGGACTTTTTTGCGCGGATATATGTATGAGTTTATGCGACTGTTTGCGCCACACCTTACTCGGGACCGAGTTGACGCTGCGTTCGAAGCCCCGCATCAATCCGAGGTTGACCGGTTGTTTGACATTGAATTGTTGCCAGCGCGCTGAAGTGGCAAGCCAGAATTCCGCCTAGACCCGCTTCTGTCATCTATTGGTTACTGGAACGCTTGTACTGGACCACCATGTAGGGCGAGCTTGAGCCAAAGGTTGTTTTGAGGGGAATGCGTTTGGCGTGCGATCCCTAGGGGCCAGGTAAAGCCGCCGCAAAGATGGCCCCTCATGATGAACAAGGCTTTTTCTCGGCTGAAGTTTGCTGACAATAGCTGCCCGTGAAACAATACCCGCGCAAGACTTAGAAGGAAGTTTCATGGACTTAGTGTGTTTAGATCTTGAAGGCGTTTTAATTCCAGAAATATGGATAGCGTTTGCGGAAAAGACTGGCATTGACGCGCTTCGAGCGACCACTCGAGATATTCCGAATTATGATGACCTGATGCGGCAGCGACTTGACTTGCTGGATCATCATGGTCTGACCTTGAGTGAAATCCAGAGAGTGATTGAGGGGCTAGAGCCACTTGCTGGCGCCCAGAATTTTCTGACTTCTCTTCGCGAGTCTTATCAGGTCGTTATTCTTTCGGATACCTTCTATGAGTTCGCACTGCCAATGATGCGTCAGTTGGATTGGCCTACCCTGCTGTGCCATCGGTTGACAGTGAATACGGAGGATAGAATCACAGATTATGTGTTGCGGCAGGCTGATCCAAAGCGGCATGCCGTCGAGGCATTCAGGAATCTGAATTACCGAATATTTGCCGCGGGAGATTCCTACAATGATACAACCATGTTGGCTGCTGCAGATGCAGGGTTTTTGTTTAAGGCGCCGCTCAATGTGACGAGGGAATTCCCTCAATTTAAATCAACAGATGATTACGACACCCTGCGGGCTTTGATTGATGAGGTGGCTGCTCACTAAAATGTGGCGTTTGTAGGGTGAGCGCAGCTTTAGGCATCGGCAGATATGGTATCGTGCTCTCTCTCGAACAAGTTTTACGGGCCGCCGCCGGAGGGCTGCAAGGCAGCAGCGGATCCTGAACCTGGTGGGGGGAGTGGCTGGCCTGTCTGAAAACGCGCAATCGGGGTGCTTTGCGATTTCGGGTTGAGTGGTAAGTTGCTGAAAAAAGGAAACGCATGCTCGGTAGCCCGCTGAAAAACTTCGTCGCAGGCGGGCGCTGAAGAAAATTAGAACATCTGAACAGATCAACTGCGGCTTTGAACCACGCATCGATCACTAATGTAAATGTCGATCGCCTTATTGGCCGTCAAAAGAAGGAAAAATCATGAAGAGTGCAGGTAAACGTTTACAGCTGGCCCTTGAAGAGGAATCACCGCTACAGGTCGTTGGGACGATCAATGCCTACACAGCGATCATGGCGGAGTCCGTGGGATATCGTGCCATTTATCTTTCTGGCGCAGGTGTGGCGAATGCTTCATTTGGGTTGCCGGACCTTGGTATGACGTCGTTGAACGATGTGCTTGAGGATGTCCGTCGAATAACCGCTGCCTCAACGCTACCTTTGCTGGTTGATGTTGACACCGGTTGGGGCGGTGCGTTCAACATCGGTCGAACGGTTAAGGAGTTGATCAAAGCGGGTGCTGCGGGCATGCACATTGAGGACCAGGTGTCTCAAAAGCGTTGTGGCCACCGTCCGAATAAAGAAATCGTTTCCAGAGATGAGATGGCTGATCGCATAAAAGCGTCGGTCGATGCCAAAATAGACCCAGACTTTATGGTGATGGCTCGAACTGACGCGCTTGCAGTGGTCGGCCTTGATGAGGTGATTGCTAGGGCGAAACTTTGTGAGGCAGCCGGCGCTGATGCGATTTTTGCTGAAGCGATGACGGATCTTTCAATGTACGAGAGGGTGACTCAAGCTGTAGATATCCCTGTGTTAGCCAATATTACCGAATTCGGATCGACACCGCTTTATACCACTGAAGAATTGGCCTCGGTGGGAATCGATATGGCCCTATATCCTTTGTCTGCGTTCCGGGCGATGAACCTAGCGGCACTCAACGTCTATAGGGGACTGCGCGAGGCAGGGACTCAAAGCCACTTGGTGGATCAAATGCAGACGCGAGCAGATCTTTATGAATTCCTGGGCTATCACGAATATGAACAGAAACTCGATACGCTGTTTGCCGAGCAGTCCGGAAAAAACAGTGAGTGAAATCCTCTGGTAATGAAGCCTTCTTGGGATAACGCGCAATCGTGTTAGAGCCTTATTGCGATAAAGCTTTATTGGTTTGGGGACTGGGATTTTTACGAACAGAATTGAAGTCCTGATTGAAGAAAAGCGGTAGCATGAGATATGGACTTGGCGGAAGCTGTCAGGGCCTAAATAGAGCAGTCGGCCATAGGATCGGTAATTGAGCGTTCAAGTCGGTTGATGCCTGGTCCCTGGTGTAGGGAAAGGCAATGGGTCAGGTAAAAGTAAAAGACGACAATTTTAAGGAGATCTAAATGGTCGATAAAAAGCTAGGTGGGGCAGGATTACGAGGGCAGTCAGCAGGCGAAACGGCTCTCTGCACAGTCGGTAAAGAAGGTGCTGGATTGACCTATCGAGGTTATACGATTGAGGATTTGGCGGCTAATGCCCGTTTTGAGGAAGTCGCTTATATGTTGCTGTACGGGGCTCTGCCGACCAGCGCGGAGTTGGCAGACTACGAGGCACGATTGGTCGGGCTGCGTTCGTTGCCAGAAGCCTTAAAGCAAGTGCTCGAGTCTATTCCCAAGGAAACTCATCCCATGGACGTGATGCGGACAGGCTGCTCTATGTTGGGCAACCTAGAGCCTGAGACTGACTTTGAACAGCAGCAAGAAGCGGCTGACCGTCTTCTTGCGGCCTTACCTGCGATCATTTGCTACTGGTATCGATTCAGCCATGATGGCGTTCGAATTAGCACCGATACTGGGGAGGATTCGATTGGCGGACATTTTCTTAAAATGTTGTTGGACAAGACGCCGAGTGATCTCCATCGCGCCGTTATGAATTCATCGCTCATCCTGTACGCGGAGCACGAGTTCAATGCGAGCACGTTCACCGCCAGAGTTTGCGCAGCTACGCTTTCGGATATGTATTCATGCATTACAGGTGCCATTGGCTCACTACGGGGTCCGCTGCATGGCGGGGCTAACGAAGCGGCTATGGAACTTATCGAGAAGTTCGATGTTGTCGATGAAGTTGAGGCTGAAGTCCTGGCGATGTTAGAGCGTAAAGACTTGATTATGGGTTTTGGGCACGCGATCTATCGAACTTCTGATCCTCGTAATGCCATCATTAAAGCCTGGGCCAGTAAGCTTGCCGAAGAGAAGGGTGACAGTACGCTTTATGATATATCTTGTGTGATTGCTGACACCATGTGGCGTACCAAAGAGTTATTCCCCAATGCAGATTTTTTCCATGCGTCTGCTTACAACTACATGGGAATTCCGACAAAAATTTTTACTCCCATCTTTGTTATGTCGCGATTGACCGGATGGGCTGCGCATGTGATGGAGCAGCGTTCAAACAATCGATTGATTCGTCCGAGCGCAGATTACATCGGTCCAGATATTCGTTCCTATGAGCCGATAGAGAAACGGTGATTAAATGAGGCCACAGCAGACAGTAGTCAGATCTTGGCAGTTTTGAGCGCGGAGCGTCCATGACAAGACTCGCGCTACCTGACCTATGTGATGCACACCCTGACCTTGTTGCGGTGGCTGAACCCCTGTTTCGCAATTTCGGAGGAAATGATTGTTTCTCGGGTCAAATTACAACCATCAGTTGTTTTGAAGACAATTCCCTGATTGCAAGCCGGGTCGATACTCCCGGACTCGGCCGAGTCATGGTGGTGGATGCTGGGGGCTCGATGCGTTGCGGTATGTTGGGCGATAACTTGGCGCAGAAAGCATGCGATCAAGGTTGGTCTGGACTGATCATTTATGGTTGTGTTCGAGATGTCGACATTATTGGCAAATTACCGATCGGCGTCATGGCACTTGCTGCGCACCCTATGAAAAGTGTCAAAAGAGGCGTTGGTCGTCTCGATGAGACGGTTGCGTTTGCAGGTGTTAAGTGGGTCCCTGGACATTATTTGTATGCAGATAATAACGGCATTTTGACGTCACCGAGGCAACTCGCTTAGATTTTGGAGCAGGCCACGGTAACTCCTGCCGAGAAGGCGGATCCTGTTGCTTTCTCCGGGCGAGAGCACTGATATCGTGCTTTTTATAGGTTCGGACTATAGATTCAGAACTCGAAGTCGGGTGTCTTCACTGGCCGTCCGCCAGGCGCGATCGAAGAGTTTGTGAAGGCGTCTGGATGCGGCGATGTCATTGAAGTTTGCCCAGCCTTGATAGTGCTCGTCTGTCGGGCGGGTCAGCAGTCCTCGATCATCCACAAGCAGCAACTCTTGGCGGCCCTGCCGTTCTTCCTCATCAGCGCGCTTGATCTTGATGCGCGAGGGCAGTCGTCTGCTGAGTTCTAGGAGGTGATGCCCTTTTTGAACCAAAGAATCACTATGGTGAATTAGAATTTCGATGCGCGTATGCGCATTTTTCCGTGCGAGTTTGGAACAATACTGGACAAGATCTAAGCGACTGTACAGGTCGTGGTCAAGCTGTGGCGACCAAATCCGAATGCGCCGTAAGGATTGCGACGTTAAATGATCGGTCAGTGTTCGGCATTGGGCGAAGGTGCGAAATGGGTAACGCTTGTTAGTGGTGCCGAGTTCGGCTTGCTCGATGTCAATGTCTTCTATCAGCGCTCCGCTTCGCGTGTCCTCAAGCCTAGGCAGAAGCACTTGAAAATAGCGTCCCTTCGAGGCAAACCCAAGCTCGGCCAGCATCTTTTTCGGAAGAAGACCTTTGCGAATGGATAACGAAGATGATCGGTAGCGGGCGGCTTTGCTTTTCAGCGCGTCGATCAGCGTAAGGACGACGCTGGGGTGATGCTGCGCTCTCGTTAGGAAATGTTCGATCCATTGTGAATTTATGAGCGCTGCCAGACCGATCACCTCCTGACCGGCCGTCGCAGAGAAGTACTCGATATGATTTTGACCTTGGCCTTGGTCCGCTCCAACGACTGCATCGCCCGAAATGCGCTCCCAAGTACTGCGAAACAACTCAGATGATATTTCCTCTACGATCAAGTTCGGATCCCTAATGAGCACGCTGGTAGGCGCCCTGGGGAGGCTCGATGGGCGTGCATTGAGAGCCAAGGTCATGGCCCTATGTAGGATGCCCGCATCTGAAAAGACAGGTCCTTTTACAGAGAATCCGAAGGCTTCGTAAAAACCGATGACGGGCAATTGCGCATGGAGAAATAATTCATCAAACCGTCTTTCAGAGGCATCTTTTATAGCGCGCTCCATTAAGTCCTTCGCGATGCCGCGCCTGCGATGGTTCTTGAGGACCGCCAGTCGTGTGACTTGGCCTTCTGGGGTCACTCGCACGCAGCCAGCAGGTACGCCCAACTCATCTCTAGCGAGATAGTGCCAACTGACATTGTCTAGAGCATCCCACTCGTCTTGAACGGGCACGTTCTGTTCTTCAATAAAGACTTGCGTACGAATGTCTCTCAGGGCGTCCATTGCCTCTTCCCATTGAACGGCGAGCACGTTGGCGCCCCTGAGGCTTGGGTCAGCCATCGGCAATCGAAGATAGATAGCTGGCGCTGAGCTCGCTGGCCAGGCCGATGTAGTCAGCCGGCCGCAGCGCGAGGAGTTGCGCTTTTGTGGAATCGGGAAGATCTAATGCATTGACCAATTGGCTCCAGCCTGGTGCATCGAGGACCTGACCGCGGGTCTTTTCCTTGATGAGCTCATAGGGATTTGTGATGCCGTGCTTTCGCATCACAGTTTGTGCTGCTTCTCCCAGTACCTCCCAGGCTTGATCAAGGTCAGCGCCGAGGGCGACGGTGTTGAGCTCGAGCTTGCTCATGCCCTTTAAAGTAGATTCATAGGCGATGAGACTGTACGCCAGACCAGCACCCAAGTTCCTAAGTACCGTCGAATCACTCAGGTCTCGCTGCCATCTTGAAATCGGGAGTTTTTCAGCGAGATGGTGCAGTAGCGCATTGGCGATGCCGAGGTTGCCTTCGGAATTTTCAAAATCGATGGGGTTGACCTTGTGGGGCATCGTCGAGGAACCTGTCTCGCCAGCGACAGCCCGTTGTTTGAAATAACCTACCGAGATGTAAGACCAAATATCTCGATTTAAATCGATCAGGAGTGTATTAATTCGCCCAATATTTTGAAAAAGCTCAGCCATATAGTCGTGAGGCTCAATTTGAGTGGTGTAGGCATTCCAGGTAAGGCCTAGAGATTCAACGAATTGGCGACTGAGCTCAGGCCAAGGATGATCCGGGTAGGCTGCGACATGGGCGTTGAAGTTGCCAACAGCGCCATTGATTTTCCCAAGATAGGGCTGAGTGTCGATTTGATTAAGCTGGCGATTGAGCCTTGCCGCAACGTTGATGATTTCTTTTCCGACAGTCGTCGGGGAGGCTGTCTGCCCGTGTGTTCTAGACAGCATCGGTTGATCGATGGTTTGCTCGGCCAGTGTTTGAAGTGCTTGATTAAGCCGATTTAGGCTGGGTAATAGCACACTCTTCATCGCATCTTTGAGCATCATCGCATGCGCAAGGTTATTGATGTCTTCTGAGGTGCACGCAAAGTGCACAAATTCAATAATGCTAATTAAATGAGTATCTTGTGATTCATTTATGGCCTGTTTTATAAAGTACTCTACAGCCTTAACATCATGATTGGTTTGCGCTTCGATCGCTTTAATCTGGGCCGCTTGCTCGGGACCGAAATCGGCCAAAATAGACTCTAAAATCTCTACCTGAGCGGAGCCGATGGGGGCTAACTCAGGCAGCTTAGCGGTTCGAGCTAGAAAGATGAGCCATTTAATTTCGACAGTCGTTCTAGCCCTGATAAGTCCAAATTCGCTTGTCAATGCGCGTAGAGGTTCCGTTTTTGACGCATAACGACCATCAAGAGGAGAAATGGCAGTTAGGGTGTTTAGGTCCATAGGTACCTCCTAAAACAGAATTATATAAAGTTTAATTGATGGCGAATTTGTTGTCGCTGAAAGATCAACTGCCAGCGAGATCCACCCAGTTGATAAAAGAGAAATCCCGCCCTTGTTCCGGCGAGTAGCAGTGTTCGAATCCGGTCAGTATTTTCTGATCGGCTCAAGTGCTCCTGGCTACCGTGAATGACAATGCGCTGGGCCAGCGGGCTGATATGCTGCTGATACAAAACGGCGCAGCGCTGATCGATTATGGAAAATCTTGTCGCTTGTTCTGCAACATGCTGAGTATCCTCAATGATCGCAAACAGTCCTGCTTTGAGTTGGTATTGTGCGGGGTCGCTGGCCTTCAAACGTCTAGAAAGCCTCAGAATTTGGCCGCTGACACTAATGAGTGCTCTATCGGATTCTGACGGACCGCTCAGCAGGCGTGCCAGGTTCTTTTTACCCAGGGTTAGCAGATCACCGTTTTGATAGATATCAAAGACCGAGTTGGCATCAAATTTAAAAAGGCTGCCCCTGCAAGCCTCAGTCGCATCAGAGGAGGCCAGCCCTGATTTGGCAATGCTCAAGCATAAAGTGCTGGCTTGGACGAGTCCCGCAAGCGCGAGGGCTCT
>CALIKQ010000069.1 GCA_938017975.1 uncultured Pseudomonadales bacterium
CACCGCATGATCGCGGTCTGCCTCAGTTTCAAAGCCTAATGCGGCAACAACAATAATCATACTTGATCTCCAATTTCATTCATGTGGGCTTGAGTCCAGCGTCTGTGCGACGGTCCTTGGGGGCCGCGCAGCGCACCTGCATGCTCGGGATACACCGAAGCGGTATACAAATCACCGTGGGCGTCAATCGCCAATTGGTGAATGTAAATGGCGATATCCTCAACACGCTCAAGAACTGCCCCGGTGTCTTCGTCCAACACGGCGAGGTGACTCATTTTATCGCTGGCGTAGATTCTGCCGTTGAAACTCAAGAGACTTAACGGCGTAATGTGAGTCCATTCATCGATATAGTCTCCGTCTTCTGTTAATCGTTGGATGCGATGTTGACAATTCTCCTCAATGACCGTGCGATGCGGCTGAATTTGACCCGGGACGGTCATATAGTCATGAAAGTTGCCCCCACATAGATCTGCCACTAGAAGCCGACCTTTGGAATCGATGGTTAAGGCGTGCGGTGTATTAAATTCTCCAGGGCCACGCCCCCAGCCGCCGACCGAGCGGATGTAGTCACCCTCGGGGGTGAACCAAACCAGTCGAGAGTTCCAATATCCATCCGCCACAACAATGTTTCCATTCGTCTGGACCGCGACCGCCGTCGGCCCATTAAAATGCACCTCGTCGGCCCCCCACTCGCCGAAGGTGCCCAGCGTCAGTAATAACTCGCCATTGGGGTGATATTTTTTAACGGTGTGGCCGTCGCGGTCTGTGGTCCAGAACATACCATCTTTTTCGATGTATAACGTGTGCCCACCCAGTGCAAAACCGCGCTCATCCGACGGCCCCCACTTACCAAGATAATCTCCATCTCGGTTGAACATTGAGATACTGCTTTTCCCCATTTTGTCTTTAAAAGCCAGGGGATGTGTTGCCCAGTGCTCAATATCTCGAGTGAACAAATAAATGATTCCGTCGCCATCCACAGCGACACCCGAGCCCATTTCAAAATGCATTTCGGGGGGGTAACGCGGCCAGTCCTCGACACGCCTAAAGCCCCCTCGTGGGTCCGCTACCTCTGTTTTGTCTTCAACGTCATGCGAAGTGCACATATCCATTCACTCAAACACACAGTCTTTGGAGACTAGCGACTCTGTAGAAGGGCCGCAAGCTCAAGCGCGATCGAAAAAATGATTTGGGTTAGGGCGATCCGCAGTCAGTGCCCTCAAACAGGCCAATGTCATCAATGTAGACCTTTACAGAAGACTGTGCGAAATCGAATGCCACACGCGCACTGACGTCACTTTTCGGCACTGTCCACGTTTGGCTAAAGGATTGAAAAGCTGTCGTTAAGTAAGCGATGGACTGACCCCCGCTCAGGTTTTGGTATTGATTTGCACCCGCATCGAGATACGCTGTCATGCTTCTTGGTTCGTCGGCTCGAGCACGGTAACACAGCGTATAAACTTGCCCAGCAACCAGTCTAACAGGGTGACTCAGCTGCACGCGCCAAGGTTGGCTGACCGATCCAAAAGCAATATTGGCTTCAACCAGCCCATTGGTAAAATCAATACTTCCATTCAATTCAACGGTACGCCAGTGAGCGTCTCCTTCAGAAAATTCTCCGCCACTGCGAATCAGATTACCAACTCGAGGAGATGCTGACCTTAAATCAGAAAAAAAGATCATGTCGTTGCTAAATTTTCCCGCGGGGTTTTGAACTTGAAGAAAATGCATGCCGCCTTGGCTTGGCACTCGCTCTAGTTCAATCACAATCACCTCGTCTAAACAAAGGGGTAACGTGCCGCTCCGGCATCTGATCGACCCATTCACCTTGCGCCCATTAACAATGACGGATGCCCCATCCAATACATGCCGCCCATTCATCAAAAGCGTTCTATCTGCTTGTAAATGTGGAATATTAATGACGTCGGACTGCCGTTGAATCTCCGCTAAGGGCCACACACCCGGTTGAGGATAAGCGGATCCAACATGCTTGCCACTGAGCGCCGTCAGAGTCATGACTAATTCGCCGGACCGGACCCGCTGCAATAGGTCAGACCGAGTAAAAGTCATGCCTTGAGCTTTTACCTCGCGATAGTGACCGTCTTGAAATTGCACAGAGATATCCTGACTGCTGATCAACAGTCTGCCTTCTCCCCGCAAAACGATGCCCTCTTCGATTGCAGATTGTTCTAGGGCGGCCATCATCCGGTTATTATTCTCGTGATCTACCGTGTTTGCCGTTAATGTGATTTGTCGTCCAAACGAACCGGATTGACCTGTATTACTTTCGACGACCATTTGCCACGTTGAGTCAGTGGCGCCAGCCAACTTCCACATCTCTTGTTCGGGAAAATGGTCAGGCATTCCTACAATGTTCATCAAATCGATCACATTGATCCTGCCCTGAGGTAGCATCATCCAACGATCATAGGCACCACGCCAAGTCGGCGCATCCATACCAGTTCCCGGTGTATTGGTACTGACTAGAAACGGCATACGGTGGCAGTTACCGCAGTCTTGATCGAGATTAAATTCTAAAATTCCAGCCTTGGCTTTCTCACTCAATGCGTTATCAAACGGTCGTTCAGGAGCAGGAGGATAAGGAAAACTAAGCACGAACTCGCTCAATGCATCGCGGTCGGCCCCACCGAGTTTGCCCAGCTTGTTTTCATCATTTACGCGACAGTTTTTCTGATCGCACATGGTGTCCGCTAGCGTTGCGTCCACCAGAAACCGCGCGCAGGAGAATGGGCTTCCCAATTCACAATTGGGTTCAACGTCTGCGTTAATGTTTGCTGTGTTGTTGCCACCAAAGGGATCACCGGGAATTCCGTCCCAATGATAGGGCTCAGTATCACGTAATCCCCTTACAGGCATGGTCAGTCTAGGAGGGATCTGGGTACACCCGTCAATATCACACAGAGGCGTATTTAACACCCACAGTAGCTGATCCGTATGACCGTCAGGATGACAGCTCGCACACGAAAAAGTACCGGTTGAAGAGGCTTTAGCGGAATTAAAGGCCAACCTGCCTCTTTTCAATGCAGTGTCCGTGCGATCCTCAAGCAAGATCGTCTGTTCAACCCTTGGTGCATCGAAGGACGATAAGTCCACAATGCTGACCGAATTACCGACGGCATTGAGCACCCAAGCGCGCATGGCGATCCCATCTACACCTGATTCGAGCACGACGCCTCTCGGAACACCACCAACATCGACCTGTCCTAGGACTGCCCCACTGTCAGCATCCATTGTGAACAACCTATCAGATCCTGCAGCTGTGCCGATGAGGACTTGATTATCCTCGCTGACTTGAAGTCCGTACGGCGTCGCCAGAGCCGAATCGAACTCTGGATTTATGGGAGGTAGCGGCTCCAAATCATAGAACTTTGGCTGGGCGCAGCCATCGTCACCGCAATCAATTCGCGTGACTCGATTCAAAAAAGCACGATTCTGAAGCTCGCCCAGACCCTCCTTTAGGGTTCCCGCCCGACCATTGGCTGTATTTCGAGCATCAGTCTGCGAAATAAAAACTCGATCGCTCTGGTCAACCGCCAAGCCATAAAGCAACGTTCCTAAGCCTTCAACAACCTCTTTTAACTGATCGGTTTCGGTGTCAAAAACAAACAGGTCGCGATCAGGCAACTCAGTATTTTTAACAATATCCGCATCGTAATTCAGCGACAGCACATTGTTATTGGTGAACGCATGTTCGACGGCATCATAGGTGCATCGATCACCATCGATTTTGCTCTGGAGACAACCCGATAATTGGCTCTGATTATTCGATTCGAAAGGAACAACATAAAGCCGATCATTCTTAACCACGATCGCTCTCGGATCCTGAGCAGCTATTGGCAGCCGGCCGGAGACCCTGTGTTGCTGAGCATCGATGATCGCGATTTCGTTGCTGGGACCAAGGGCAACGTAGGCCTTTTGGTTGTTGGCAAAAGCTATGCCGATGGGCTCATCAAATCGGGTCGATAAAGCGGCGACATCCAAATCCTGAATGGTTGCGATGACCGCTAGATAGGTCGGACTTGTTTTGTCAGCATCAACCACACTGACTGTATCGGAAACATGATTACTCACCCACACTTCGCGGCCATCTGGCCGTACCGCAATAGACACGGGGTCAACGCCCACTTTAACCCGTTTAATGATCTGCCGGCTGGCAAGATCGATGACATCCAACGTATCGCTCGGGGTATTGACCGCGAACACTCGCCCGCCATCCATGGCTATGGGCTGTCCGTGCGGACTCAATAACATCGGGCGACCGATTTCGGTCGCCAGCGGGGCTAAATCCTCAATATCAGGAATACCATCACCGTCATCATCATTGTCCGCGTTCATACCCATTTCGATGCAAACGACGTCACAGTCATCCGGTCGACCGTCGCTGTCGAAATCAGGCAGAGCACCGAGGGCTATCAATGGCCACGCATCATTGCCATCCAAAACGCCATCACCGTCATCATCGAAATCTCTGTTATTCCCCAAACCATCTGAATCTGTATCAAACATCTCTTCAGCATTAGTGGGAAAAGCATCAAAGGCATTTGCCGAACCATCACCATCGGAATCAATGAATCGTAAAATGTACGCAGCGACCTCATCCGAAGAAGTCCTGGTCGCATTCACGGACTGCGCCCCTTGCAAGAGTGCCGAGCCCTCAAAGCCAAACAGGTGCCTGATAACAAGAAGGCCATCGGTCAGCGCCTGCAAGTGTCCGTCGCCGTCAACATCGAAGCGATCAATATTCGAATCAAGAAAACCAGAAATTACAGCACCGGTTTGTCGACTGGCCAATGCTGATTCCGCACCTTGTCGGAGCGCTTCGTCTCTGAACCCGAACAAATACCTAATCAAGATCAATCCATCAGTCAATGCAAGGACCTCCCCGTCACCATCGACATCGAACCGAAAACAATCATGACAAGGGGTATTGGTTTCAGACTCCGCTTCAAGAGCCCCAGATTGTGTCGCCAAAACCTCCTGAGAAGGCTCAGAATTCGTCGCTTCAAATTCAAGATGCGGTGATAAGTGGCTGAGGGCAACGAGCTCTTGGCCTTGTGAAGCACTTTCAAGCGTTGCGTGCCCATCTCCGAGAAGAGTGACGCAATAGACAGCCGATAAAACTAGAACAAGAGATTTCAATGGCTTCATTGCAAAAACCTCAGCGTTTCTCGGGTATCCACCACAATTCTACTCAGTCGAGTCAGGCAAGAAAGCGTATTTTTGTCTAGAAATACCTCCGATTTAACAGGGCCTTTTGCCCCAAAACAGAGAATCATAACCAGATCTTTAAAAAGAAAATTGAGCTCAATCCGTTCAACATTGAGGCAGCAGTTGCCCCCAACTCACACGCCCCAGCGCAGCCTCCTTCGATCTATACAACGCTTATGAAGAGCACATTTGTGAGGCGCACATTTGTGAAGCGCGCATTTGTGAATAGCATATTTGTGAAGCGCCCATTGACCATTCAAAAACAGCTAGGATGAGATTCGTTTCGCGATCGATTCGTAGGCAGTCTTGTGTGACCCGACTTTTGCTCACCGAACAAGATGCCGGCGGCACAGCTTGGATTTCATCGACACCGAACAAACCCAGTCCTTGCCCAAGCTCGCCGATGAAACGCTTGGAGCAACGCATCGGTTGAACGGCTCTAAGGCATTAGACCCCCAGCCAAATGAACCCCACGCCTTAAAGATCTAAGTCGCCCTTTTGAAGGCGCTGAGCAATGGTTCTTTTGAGAATTTCGTTGGTCCCATCCGCCACATTGACAACTCGAAGGGCTTGCCAAGCTTCCGTCAATCCAAGCTCATTGGTAAAGCCCATCGCACCGTGAGTTTGCATCGCACAATCGACCGCGCTGAGTCCCTTTTGAACGGAAAATGCCTTCGTCATCGACAGCTCCTTCACAGCCAGCGCGCCGTTATCCAGCAACATGGAGGCATTGATACCCATCAAATGCGCCGCATGAAGCTCAGTTGCCGCATCTGCGATCGGAAAACTGACCCCCTGATACGCACTGATGGGCTGACCAAAAGCCGTTCGGATCTTCGCGTAATTAAGGGCCAGTTCAATCGCCCAGCGTCCATAGCCGACGGAGCGTGCCGAATTATAAATGCGACCAAGAGACACGCCATAAAGCGCTGCTGCAAATCCTTTTCCAAGATCACCAACAATTTGCCAGGGCTCAACGAACACCTCATCGAGGGCGATTTCAGCTTCATCCCCGCCGATATGGCCGAAGAGCCGAATGACTCGCTGTATCTTAAACCCCTCACTGTTCGTGGGCACCATAAAGGCCGTGATCCCCGATTCTGTTTTTGCAAAAATGATGCAGTAGTCAGCAATCGGGGCGTTGGTGGTCCAAATCTTCCGGCCCGACAGCCGCCACCCTTCTCCCGATTTAACCGCTTTGGTCGCAAGCATACTGGCATCAGAGCCTGCATTGGGTTCAGTCAGACCAAAACACATTGATTTGGTCCCATCCATCAAAGCAGGCAAGAATGCTGTTTTTGCTTCTTCACTCATTTGTTCCAGAAGCTTGCTGGGGCCAAAGGCCCAGTGTGCTAGGGCATACAACATCAACCAATTTTTTGGTCCGCATCGATGAAAAAGCGCTTCCCAAGCCGCATAGTAAGCCAGATGACCCAACCCGCCGCCTCCCAATGCTTCTGGCACGCACATCCCATAAAAACCCGCTTCAGCCGACAGCCCTCGAACCTCAGAGATCAACGTCACTAGATCTGCGGAGAACCGACCGTTTTCGTCATATAACTTTCTTGGATCCTCAAAAAAATCAGAATACTTTTGATGCCGGGTCAGTACTTCTCTTTCTGCAAAACGCAGAATACCCTCGCGGGCGACCTCTACCTCTTCTGGCATCTCAGCGGCAATCGCACTCATTTTGGACCCCGGGTTCGAATCTTTTCAACATCATGCATGAAACAACGGAGCGATCAAACACAACGACCGGCACGCTTTCTCCGCGGCAAGCAACAACCTGGCCAGGAAGCCAGAACCCTCGGGATGCATTCCGCCTTGGGCCGCTATCAAATGGCGCTATTGCTTGTTGAATAAAACCGAGGAACCCAAAAACCGAGACGAGAAACTGGAATCCTGCGCAAGCAAGGCAGCCCCTCTCGACACAACGTGCAAGTGGCACTGCTTAAGGGCGCGAAGACTGACCGATCTAAGCGATGCCCATTAAGTCGAGCATATTGCCGTGATAGAACTTATCCATGACGGTTTGGTCGCAGTTCGGCATGGCCCGCTCAAATTTTGCGATCGGGTTACCTGTGCCCTCCGGATGCGGGTAGTCCGATGCGAACACCAACATATCTGGACCAATTTGATCAATGATCCAACCCACAGGCTCATCGGCAAAGGGCGAGACCTTTATATGCCGTTTCGCCGTTTCTGAAGGCGGCTCAGAAAACCTACGAGACCGCTTCAGGAGATGGGCCGTGAAGTCCATCTGCTGGAGCCACGAGGGCAGCCAAGTTGCGGCATGCTCCATACTGATCACCCGAAGTCCCGGATGGCGACCAAATACATCGTCAAAAATTAATGCCGATAAGAACAACTGGGCGCTGGTACCAATATTCAGTAGAGAGAGTTCACCGGCTGGTGCATCCCCACCCAAGGCCAATTCGTCCTTACCATTGTTTTTGAAACTTGGAGAGACAGCACTGTAATTTCCGTTAGCAGCGACATGGATGCCCGCGGGAATACCGCGTTCCGCAAAATTGGCCCATATCGGATCAAAATCTGGATGTGTGAAAGATCGATTGTCTGAATTCGGCTCATTGGTTGGTACCATGAAGGTATAACAACCATCGGCAAACCCTTGATTCATAATTGACAAAGCGACTTCTGGACCAAGGTTAAGCGGAATATAGCCAACCGCCTTTAGGCGTTCATCGTGGGCGCAGAAATCGGCCATGGCTTTGTTCAATGTCATCGATGCTGCCTCCAGAGCTTCATCGGTTGCAGCGTGGAGCATCTGATGAAACGAAAATGTCGGAAGTACCCACTGAAGCTCAAAGCCGAGCAAATCGAGGGTTCGCGAACGCTCGGAAGGATCAAACGCGCCTAGGCGGCTCCACCCACTTTTGGTATTGTCCATCAGCGCGGATTCAAATTTTGCCATTGTTTCAGGGTCTTGCTGACGCTTAGCAAACAATTCTCGAGCTCGATCAAGGCCGGCTTGAACCACCTTTAATCCCTTCTGTTCGTGCATTGAGGGTACAAGGTGAAAGTGTTCTGGCCGAGCAGCATTGTGAAGAAAATCGTCAAGTTCAATAACGTGTGAATCAACATCGATAATGCGGCGGTGCTCTGCGTAGGTCATAAGATCATGCTCTGGAGAATGAAGTGATGTTCAGTAACTTAAACCAGCTATTTTAGACTGTCAATAATAAGGATAGAATCTGTCAATGACTTCAACGCGCACCAGAACTCGCCTCACTCCGGCGGCTCGCCAAGATCAGCTCCTCGATACCGCGCGAGCCATGATAATGGAACAAGGGCTGCAATCATTCACGATGGAGGGGCTCGCCAAGGCCGCGGCTGTATCTGCACCGCTCGTTTATAACTATTTCCCCAATCGTCAGGATCTACTGCAAGCATTACTAAAGCGCGAATATCGGCGATATGTTGACAATATCGTTCAGGCTTCGGGAGCAGCCAAGGACTTTAAAGATTTGGTCCGAGTTGCGGTCACCAGTAATTTTGATCACCAGGCTCCAGGCAATTTGCTACCCATGTTACTGTCCCAGCCGGAAATCAGTGTCGCGGTTAGGAAGGAGCAAATGCGCGACCGGCGCAAGAGCGCCACATTTTTAGTCCGGAGGACAGCCAAGCAATATCGATTAACCCAACGCGAAGCGCAACTGGTCATCAGCATGGCATCCGGCGCATCGATCGCTGCAGCTGAATTGTCAAAAAACGCGAACCTGTACCGAGAAGATGCTATCGACAGTGCGATCAACTTTATTATGGCTGGCATTGAACGAATCGCTCGGCCCAGCGCAGCGCCCGAGTGACCGGCGCAATATAA
>CALIKQ010000070.1 GCA_938017975.1 uncultured Pseudomonadales bacterium
GTCCAAAAGGGTTGGACCAACTTGGCCAGATCAACTTGGTAGAGCCAAATGCTCAGACATTGCGTAAAACCGAACACGGGTAGTGCTTATCCTTGCCATCGTTTTACAGACTGCAATGTCGGCGACCTATTGAGTTACAACCAAAACAGGAACTCCGGGTGATGGCGTCACTTTTAGGAACAGGGTTATGAGTGGAGCAAACAAAGCTATGCCAACAGAATCGGCACAGCCAAGAGCAGAAGAAATTGCCAACGTATTGCGGGATGAGATTCTTCTGGGACAATATCGCGTAGGAGAACGTCTGCCTTCTGAGCGAGACCTAGCCGCGCGCTTTTCAGTTAATCGAGGCAGTGTCCGAGAAGCGATTAAAATTCTCGCTCAGCTAGGCATTGTCACGGTTCAGCCTGGCGGTGTGCGCATTGTTGCTTTGGAGGACGCGACCTTGGGCATTCTAGGCCCACTGCTCGACCTTAAAACAGTCCAACGCTCCAAAATCGTTGGTGATCTGGTCGAAGTATTTGGAGCGCTTCTGGCCCTCTCTGCCAAGCTTGCGCTTCAAAAAGCCACTCCCCAGCAGAAGACGCAACTTGTGAGCCTCTTAACACCAGGTCAGACAGATCCAAGCGCCAAAACTGACGAGCCAGATGAGGCAAGGCAAGATGCCTTAGAACAATTCTTCTTGGCGCTCAACCAGATCAACGAGAACCTGGTACTCCGGCTCATCGGTAATGGGCTGAAAACACAGGTATTGGGAAGACTAGAGCGACGCGGTAATTTTTTGAGCCCACTTTTTTTCGAAGGTCTGGCGCGTGCGGTGCAGGACGATAATGCCTATGCACTGGCAAAAGTGATTGTTCAGCGTTTCGACGAAGTCAGTTTGCAAATCAAAACAGCCGGTCCCGAAACTCAGGGGCTACTCGATAGGAACACTTCTCATGTCTAGCGCGATTATCAAATTTGCTTTGACCCTGGCCGTGCTCGCCGCCGCTTTTGCTGCAGCTGCGGGCATCATGATGACCCGGCCATCTCCTGAGAAGATGATTCCCACAGAATCGGTCAGTGCCATTAGAGCCGTGACCGTTAGCCAAGAGCCTGTGACCTTATGGGTTCGATCACAAGGAACGATCGCTCCACAACACACTACAGAGCTGATCCCCGAGGTAAGCGGGAGGGTCCACTGGATGTCCCCTAACCTAATCGCTGGAGGCTACTTTAGGGCTGGTGAGGTTATACTCGAAGTGGATCCAGCCGACTATCAATCTCGAGCTGGGCTTGCCGAAGCCAAGCTCATACGGGCAGAGGCAGATTTCGAACACAGTTCGTTTGAACTCGAACGAATGCAAGCGCTAGTCAAAAACAACTTAATCAGCCAAGCCAGCCTACAAACAGCCACGCGCACTCACAAAATCGCAACAGCCGCTCGGATCGAAGCCAATATTAACCACAATCAAGCGTTGCGCGATTTATCTCGGACCAAGATCACAGCTCCCTTTGACGGGCTGATCGCCATGGAGCGAGTCGATCTAGGGCAGTTTTTGCAACAGGGTGCGGTCATCGCAACGCTGTATGGAAACGATCAACTCGAAGTGCGCTTACCCATCGTCAATGAACAATTAGCCTACCTTGATCTTCCCGAACAAACGATCGCTCAGGGATCTGACCGACAGAACCCATCGATCTTATTAACGGCCTTGTTTGCAGGGCAACAGCATACATGGAAGGGTACATTCAGCCGGACCGAAGCTGCGATCAATGCCGAGAGCCGAATGGTTACCGCCGTAGCAAGAATCGATCAAAGCCGGCAAGCTCCCGGCACACCTCCCCTCCAGATCGGTCTCTTCGTCAGCGCCTCCATCGAGGGGAGAACAGTTCAGAATGTTATGCGTCTACCCAGATCTGCCCTGCGGGCCAATGATCAAGTCCTGGTGATTGATAGCGAGGATCGAATTCGCTTCAGAAACGTCGATGTCCTTAGAATCGATAGCGAGGAAGTTATTATCGAAGGCGGTCTCATTTCGGGAGAGCGCGTCAACATCTCGCCAATCCAGACAGTTGTAGACGGCATGCGCGTATCTATCAGCTCGGTTACGGATAACCTAGGTTAGCCTTATGGAACGCTGTATTACTTGGTTTGTCGACAACCCCGTCGCAGCAAATTTGCTGATGCTCATTCTTCTTGTTGGCGGCACTTTTTCTCTGATCTCTATGCACAAAGAAGAATTTCCGAGCATTGAGCCAGGGATCATTCAGATCACGATTCCCTATCTTGGCGCAGCCCCAGCTGAGGTCGAGCGCGCTGTGTGTATTCGCGTAGAAGAGGCGCTCGAAGGTCTCGATGGTATCGAGCGCCTTACTGCCAGCGCGATGGAAGGTATCTGCTCAGTCTTTGTTGAGATCTTAGCGGACGCCAATCTTTCTACCGCACTCAACGAGGTTAAAGGACGCATTGACGCCATTACCACCTTCCCCGCCGAAACCGAAAAGCCGGTGGTTTCATCAATGCAATTCAGGGGTAAAAGCATCTCGGTCGTCCTCTCGGGAGAGACCGACGAGGCAACCCTCAAGTTGATGGCAGAGAGCATGCGCGATGACATTGCAGGCCTTCAAGGCATCTCTCAAGTTAGCGTGAATTATGCAAGACCCTGGGAAATCTCAATCGAAATCAGTGAGCATGTGCTTCGTCGCTACTCGCTCACCATGAATGATATCGCGAGCGCAATTCGCCGCGCTTCGCTTGACCTACCGGGTGGTTCGATCAAAACGTCGGGCGGCGAAGTATTAATCCGAAGCCAAGGCCAAGCCTACCAAGGCTTTGACTTTGAGCGTATCGAGATCCTCACACGAGCTGACGGCTCTAAGGTTACTTTGGGAGAAATGGCCGTCGTCAAAGATGCCTTTCAAGAAGGTTTCCTGCGTGCCAAGTTTGACGGACAGCGCGCGGTGACGATCACTGTCTGGCGCGTTGGCGACGAAGATACGATCACGTCAGCCAACTCGGTGAAAGCTTACGTCGACCAAAAGTCGATCGAGATGCCTGAAGGACTAAACCTTGATGTCTGGATCGATGAATCCGTTCCGCTGAACCGAAGAATCGATGCCCTGACAAAAAATGCCTATGCTGGCCTCGTACTCGTCCTACTGATCCTGACAACTTTTCTTCGATTCAAAGTCGCGTTGTGGGTGTCAGCGGGCATCCCGATCGCGGTTATGGGCGCGATCTGGATGTTCCCAGCAGCTGGCCTCAGCATCTCATCCCTCACCGTGCTCGCGTTCATTTTGGTTCTGGGAATTGTCGTTGATGATGCGATTGTTGTCGGTGAGCGAATCTTTGCTTTTGAGTCGAAAGTCTCCTCCAAGCGCGAAGCAGCGATCCAGGGAACTTCCGAGGTCGTTACGCCTGTCGTTTTTGGGGTTTTGACAACAATGGCCGCTTTCCTTCCGATCCTCATTATCGAAGGTCGTATGGGCGCGTTTTTTTCCGTGATTGGCTGGGTCGTCGTTATTTGCCTAATCTTTAGCATCATTGAATGTATGCTAATCCTACCTGCGCACCTAACGCACAGGAAAACAGAAGGCTATGCCCTTGAGCGGACGGAATTTGTACAGTCATGGATCAAATTTCAAACTTTTTTTGCGAGTGGACTCCAAAATATCGCTGATAAAATCTACCGCCCCTTTCTCGTCAAAACATTAGAATGGCGCTGGGTCACGTGGGCTGTTGGGACAGGCGTTTTGTTAATGGCGCTCGCCCTTGTCTTCAGCGGAAGGGTTATTTTTCAGTTTTTCCCATCCGTAGAAGGCGATCGCGTCTATGCGACTCTCCTTATGCCAGAAGGCATTAACGTTGCGCTGACTGAGCGCGGTGCTGAGCAGATCGAAAAAGCCGCAAAAACCCTTCGCCAAGAAATGGCGCAAGATCTCGGAACAAGTCTTAACGAAAGCCCGATATTGCATGTGTTCGCATCCATCGGGTCCAATGCAGCACGAAGCAACGGCCCTCCCAGTTCTACGCCCGGCGGTAGCCATCTTGCGGAAGTTGTCTTGGATTTGGCTCCGATAGAGAACCGGGTCGGCTGGACGTCATCTCGGATAGCCAATCGATGGCGAGACCTTACGGGCAATGTCACTGACGCTGTTGACCTACAATTTAGCGCAGATTCGTTCAGCGCTGGCGATCCCATTTCTCTTCAAATCCGTGGAAAAAACGTCGAGGAGCTTGAACGAGCCGCCTTTCACCTCAAGCAAGAACTTCGGCAGTTCCCTGGTGTGCTTGATCTATCAGATTCTTTCACTGCGGGTAAAAGAGAAATTCAATTGGACATTAAGCCAGAAGCGAAAGCCTTGGGCTTGACCCTTAACGATTTGGCGCGACAGGTCCGCCAAGCCTTTTATGGAGAGGAGGCTCAGCGTATACAGCGCGGCACCGATGACGTCCGCGTTATGGTGCGCTATCCGAGGTCAGAGCGAGAATCGATCAGCAACCTAGAAAATATGCTGATCCGCAGCCCGAGCGGTGCAGAGGTGCCCTTTAGCGCCGTCGCCTCCGTGACTTATGGCAACAGCTACTCAGCCATCATGCGAGAGAACCAACAGCGCGTCATCACAGTGCGCGGCGACATCGACAGAAGTGTCATGGCACCAGAAGCGTTGATGCCAGCCATCGAACAAGTCCTATGTGAAAATCAGACCCGTTTTTCAAGCCTGGACCGACCCTGCAAAAATGCACTTTTTCCAGGGGTTCGTTACCGGCTGGGAGGCGAGCAACTCGAACGCAGCAAGGCCACAGCAAGTCTCAGCAAAAACGTATTGCTTGCGCTGCTCATCATTTATGCACTCCTTGCAGTGCCTCTGAAATCCTACCTGCAACCTCTTATTATTATGAGCGTGATTCCTTTTGGCGCTGTGGGAGCGATCGTGGGCCATTACATCATGGGTTGGAATCTTATTTTCTTCTCCCTGCTTGGGATCATCGCGCTCTCTGGCGTTGTCGTAAATGCCTCGCTGGTCTTAGTTGACTACATCAACCGTCAACGATCCGATGGTGTGGCGCTCTTCGAGGCTGTAACCAATGCGGGTGTCGTGCGCTTTCGGCCGATAATCTTAACCTCGGTGACGACCTTTGTCGGTCTGATTCCTTTGATGACCAACACAGACCCTGAAACTTTTATGTTTATCCCGATGGCAATATCACTTGCGTTTGGAGTCTTATTTTCAACAGTCATCACACTTTTTTTAGTTCCCAGCCTGTATCTGATGCAAAACGATTTTTTAAAATTTATTGGCGCGGGAGACGATCAAGACTTCGAATCTAAGAAGGACGAACCTGGGAGTCCGTTAGCGGTCAGCCCGGCAAAGAGTTAAGAAAATCCGCTACAGCTGCTGACAACGCCTGAGGCTGATCAAAATGCACCATATGCCCTGCATCTTCGATAACTAGGCTTGTCGCTTTGGGTATAAGATCAATCCGGCGCTGCAATTCCAACTGATACCAGTCATGCTCGCCTTCGAGTTCAGGGTGCATTGTGAGCCAGTACCCAAGCCCTTCAGATCCTGTAACGACCAAGGTGTCGCAATCGATACACGCGAGCATCGTTTCACTCTCAGCCTTAGAAAACGTCGACCAGACCGTCTGCACGCGAGGGTCCCAACGCCAGGTCAATCCCCCTTCAGGGGACGGGCGGACACCCTCCTGCGTCAGTCGTGCCGCTGCTGCCGCCGTCAATCTTGGTTGATTTCGAAGATAGCGCGCCGTCGCAGCTGCTTTATCTTTGAAACGACTGGGTTTTCGCGGTATATCCCCAAGATGCTCAATTTGAGCGCGGTGACCAGCCAACCA
>CALIKQ010000071.1 GCA_938017975.1 uncultured Pseudomonadales bacterium
GATCGGCCATTAAATATGGAAACGCCAGCACACCTCCTCAATGATGCGATAACGCCTGCGGACCGACTCTTCGTGCGCAACAATGGTCTCATGCCCCTCGATGCCGATGAGACGGCATGGACGCTACAGGTTGATGGTGAATCAGTTCGGGCACCGATGACGTTGACGTTGGAACAGCTCAAATCTGAGTTCGAGATCGTCAGCCTTCAGATGACTTTGGAGTGTGGGGGTAATGGTCGTAGTGAATTTGACCCACCTGCTGCTGGAAATCAATGGACGACAGGGGCTGTTGGTTGTCCGAAGTGGACGGGCGTGAGGCTAAGAGATGTGCTCGATCGAGTGGGCGTTGAAAAGACAGCGGTGTACATTGGGTATTATGGCGGCGACCGTCATTTATCGGGTATTCCTGGGAAGCCAGCAATTAGTCGCGGGGTCCCAATTCATAAAGCCTTAGAGCCAGAGACGTTGCTTGCTTTTGCGATGAACGACGCGCCGATACCGTTGGCCCATGGTTATCCACTTCGTTTGGTTGTGGGGGGGTGGCCGGGATCGGTGTGTGGAAAATGGCTGAATCGAATCAGTGTGCGCAATCGCGTTCATGATGGGGCGAAAATGATGGGAAACGCTTATCGCGTCCCCTGCGAGCCTGTCGCCCGAGGCAGTCAAGTTCCGGACGATGCAATGTGCATCATCGAGTCTATGCCGGTGAAGTCTTTAATCACAACACCGCAGTCCGGGACGCTCGCTACTCGTGGTGAAACGATCAGGGTTGGTGGGTTTGCTTGGGCAGGTGACCTTGCAGTCGCCTCGGTCTCCCTGTCAATCGACTTTGGTGCCACCTGGCAAACCGTACAACTGAGCGCGCCTGTTAACCGGTTTGCGTGGCAACGTTTTGAGCATGCGCTGGTCTTTCCTGAATCAGGTTATTTCGAAATTTGGGCAAAAGCCGTCGATACTGAGGGTTCAGCGCAGCCGATGGTCGTACCAGGGTGGAATCCCAAAGGTTATCTCAACAATGCTTGTCACCGTATTTCTGTTCAGGTGGTTGCTTAGGTGATGCCTCGTTTGTATCCGCTGCTGATGGCACTGGTTGTTCTTTTGCAACCACCCGTGTCCATGGCCGAGCCGGACCCAAAGGTAGGCTCTGATGCGCATGCATTACCGCCGGGTGAAGGCAAGGTCTTGGTTGCTGCCCAATGTAGCCTTTGTCATTCGCTTGCATTGGTCACGCAAAATCGAGCCGACCGAGAGGGTTGGCGTACCTTGATTCGCTGGATGCAAAAAAAACACGGTCTTTGGGAGCTGGGCGAGCTAGAAGCACCGATTCTTGACTACTTAGAAAACCACTATGCGCCACTGGGTAGTGGCCGCAGGCCGCCTCTGGCCGAGCATTTGCTCCCCGTAAGCGCTCGCACAGGCCTCGAATATGGTCCGCCCTAACCCACTAAATATCAGGCTATTTTTCACAGTGGGTGCTGTTATGTCCTGCCTGAAGGCACTCGGTCCAGCCGGGCCCCAGGTCGTCAGCCCGATCGAGCACCTGAAGAATCAGCATTAACCATCAGTCGATTTCAATCCGATCGAGGACCGGCAACAAATAATCAATAAAAGCAGCAGGGTTCTCGGACATGGGGAAATGTCCAACCCCATTCATCAGGGTAAAGGTTGAACCTGCAATGGCTTCATGTGCCGCGCGCCCTAACTCATGCAATCCGCTGTAGTCGTACTCACCGGACAGGATGTGTACATCGACTTGAGCCGTGTCGATTTCGGCGGCTTTTTGCCTAAGATCATACTCTTGGGTGTAGTAGTGCAAATCGCCAATAAAACTCGGTGGCCAACCACTCGCATAGACCCAACTCGTTTCTTTACGGTAGGCTTTGGGCGATTGGGGCGCAATTAAGCCTTCCATCAATCGCGATTTATACTGGTTGCCGATCTGAGGGTGCCAGAGCAGAGAAAGTGACTCGGTGGAGCCGCCAATATGGAGTGCCCCTTCAATTGAGATCACTGCGCGAAAATCTTCTGCGTGCTTGTGGGCTAAATCCAGCGCCAACAACCCGCCAACTGAGCAACCCATAAAAACAGGTCGTTCGAGCGCTAGTAAATTGGCCAATGTACGCGGCAGTGCGCGCAGGAAGTCCCCCTTGAGTTGGTAGTCGTTTGCCCACCAATCTTCATGAACCGGTGGAATGGATTTTCCGTGGAACGGCAAATCATAGGCGATCAGCTCAAAGCGATCTGTGATCCGGCGGTCGTTCATCAGATGCCGCCATTGACTCGCGTGGCAGCCCGCCGTGTGTTGTAGCAGTAATGGAATGCCTTGGCCCGCACGTTCGAAATAGATTCGATGCTTCGATCCGTTGATGCTGATATTGGCATAGTGTCCCGTCAAGGTCTCGATCTCGTCTGGTTCGGGAATCTCTGGTCTGGGTTCGGGGGAAGCGGGTTTCAGGAGCTCGATGGCGCGTGCAATAGCAGGATAGAACTGAGCGTGCAGGATGGGGTCTCCAGAGCGTGTGAGACCTTTATTCAGAGACATATTGAACATGGGATCAGAATAAAATCTTTCGGGTACTGGCATGAGCAGACGACGCCAGACCTCTTTTTCTGCGGTGTAGGCCAACTCGGTACTGAGGTCTGTAGTTGTCGTATCGATCAACTCACCGTTTACGAGTGTAAGTCGTCTCGTCTCAGTGCCAGCATTGATTTTAAAACTGCCGCTCCAATGTCTTGCGGCGAGTAAGAATTCGCCATCAGCTTCGCATCGCGCTCGCCACTGGGCATTACTCATCAAATCCATGGGTCTCTCCTTTTGTAAGCTGATAGCTTTGGTCGATCGCTGATTTATGATGCTGGCACCGATGGTTCAAGTCCAGCGAATAGGTTGAATGGATTGAAAGCTTAGGTGGCTGACCAAGCGCCAGGGTCATCCTTTGCCTTAGTCACGCATGATTTTCTTACCTACAGGCGGGTACCGAAATCGCAACAGGTAGCGCTGCGCGGGTAGACGGGCCTGGCGTCTTTTCCTCCCATTACAGCGCGTTCATGATCAGCGCCCCAATTGGCGTTACGACTCAAGAACTTTCGTAAGCAACATTGACCTTTGGTGCTAACGGGGCCTCGGCTAGCGGGACGCTTGGGTTTTTGGTCGGGCTTTCAGCTGGGCTTGGATTCTTTGATGGTCGGTTTTATTGATCCGATAGCCCGCATAAAAGAAGGCAGCAATGAGCCCCCAAATCATCGCAAAGGGTCCATCGACGACGCCAAGCCTGAACAGGACATCCTCCGGCACCTGGCCTTGGATCGATCCTGGCGGCAGCAAAACATAGTACTCGATCGCAAATCCGGCGATGACATGACCAATCGCATTGGAGGTTTTGGCAAAAAAGGTTCGGGCTGAATAAAAAATACCCTCTTGCCTTCTACCCGTGTTCGCCTCGTGTTCATCGGCAATATCAGCCAGGGCGGACATCACGCTGATGTTTACCACCGCGCCGAACAGCGAAGAAAAGATGCTCCAAAATATAATGAAAACCACCAATGTCCAGGAGGAGATTTCGGGAGCAAGTCCGAACAGAGCTAAGGTGACCGCAAGGGACCAAAAAAAACTCAAGCCGGCCGCGGACGCCACGATGGTTGCGCGTTTATCGAACCGTTCATGAGATTTTGACGCCAAAAAGAATCCCAGGTGATAGCCAATGATGTTTGCAATCGCTAAGAAACCAATTTGATAGGGAGAGAGCGCCCAAAAGAAGGTGCCCATATAGATACCCAGAGTCTCATGGGTGCCGATTGTCATAGAAAGGAAAAACAGACCAATTAAAAGGAACAGATAATTACGATTTTGAATCGCCATCCAAATGTCTGAAAGCAACGCTTTTAGGGAAAATCCTTCCTGGCCTGAAGGGGGCTGACTCATAAAAGGGATTCGATCTCGAGTAAACCAAGCACAACCAAAGATCGTCAGTAGAATGATCAGGCAGCAAAAAGCCACAACAGGCACGTAAGCGGGTCGGTACAATTGTGCCCCTCCGAGGGCCGCGCCTTCTGTCTGGAATAGATAGCCGAAAACAAAAAACCAGACAAAACAATGCATTAAGAGGGCGCCGTAATAGCCAAAGAGGTTGTTAAAGCTCATGACATTGGTCCGCTCGATATAGTCGCTCGATAGCTCCGCACCCATTGCAAGATGCGGTATCGCGAAAAATGTGACGAACGTTCTCATACAAATTGTAAAGAGGGTGAACCATCCAAAGAGCAGCGCCTGAGAGGCCACGATGGCGTCAGGGGGATTGAAGATCAGAAAGATTGATAGCACCAAGGGAATCGGTGCAGCAAACATAAAGGGATGCCTGCGACCCCAGCGGGACCGGAATCGGTCTGAAATAGAACCGATCAGGGGATCGGAAATGGCATCAAAAAAAATCGCGAT
>CALIKQ010000072.1 GCA_938017975.1 uncultured Pseudomonadales bacterium
CGTTTGTTGCGGTTGAAGTTCATAAAGCCAGTTCCGATGTCATCGCACCGGCCCGGTCGAACCGCCCTAAACACATCACCCTGCTCGGATTCTACTTTAATGACCTCGGCGCCGAAGTCAGCGAGCAACTGCGTGGCGTAGGGCCCAAGCACAATGGTTGTCAAATCAATGATTCGAACGCCTTCAAGCAAATTAAACATAGATGTTTCCTTTTACCGCTAAGACACCGGCTTCCCGCCTGAGATTACAACAGCGTAGATGATCTCGTGCGCGGGCCAACAGATGATTTCGCACTCAATCCCGCGACCTTCCACGCACGAGCCTTCACCCTACGCGAAGATTGCAAGGCTTTATGATGCTTATGACAAGCCGCTATTAAACGACGCACTCATTTTGGCTACGCGTGGTAGAGACTGTCCTATTCCTAAAACCAGTAACACAGTCTTAATCCACGTGGTGAATGACGGAGCTTGTTGCTGCCCGAATTAGTCCAATACCTCTATTTTTTGGAAGTCCGGCGCGCGCTTCTCAAGAAAGGATGCCACACCTTCCTTGAAATCACTCCGCGCCAAGCTCTCATCCATCCAAACTGTAGATTCATCCATGGACTCACCCAACTCTCGGTTAAGATGCTTGAAGACCTGCCGCTTCATCATCATGAGCGCCATCGGCGCTGAGGTTGTAGCCATCGATTTGATATAATTTTGAGCATCGATGACACTTTCTCCATCTTCACACAGTCGGTTTGCATAACCCATGCGAAACGCCTCTTCACCGTCAACTCGACGCGAGCTCCAAAACAAATCAAGCGCATTTGAGGGACCAACGATTCTCGGCAACATCCAGCTGGTACCATGCTCGGCAATAAGTCCCCTAGGGGCAAAAGACGTCACAATTTTTGCTTTTCTTTCCATGAACCGCATGTCACAAAATGTTGCGTAGCTGAACCCCAAACCAGCTGCAGCGCCGTTGATCGCCGCAATCAGTGGCTTTCGCAATCCCAAGAAATAGGTTGGTGAGGACTTATAATTTGAGTCATTGTCGGGATTGCCCGGGTTTGCTTTCAAGTGATCATGACTCTGACCTTGTCGCTCTCCCGCCTCACTCATACTACTCAAGGCATTCATATCGACACCTGCACAAAACCCTCGGCCAGATCCTGTTAACACCGTCCCAACAACGCACGGGTCGCGCTCAGATTGATCTAGGGCATGCCGAATTTCAGCTTGGGTCAAATCCGTTAGGGCATTGAGCTGGTCCGGTCTGTTCATGGTGATTGTTGCAACAGGGCCATCAATGTCATAAAGAATCTCGTCATAGGTCATTGTCATGGTTTCCTCCGATTTCCCGTTAAGCGTTTGCCGCCGTGTTTAGGTTCTTCTTTTAAATGATTGCTTCGATCAAGTGCGGCCCCTTGTTGGCCATACAATAGGCAAACTGCGTATTGAACTCCTCGGCTGTTGTGGCTCGCATCGCCTCAACACCCATGCCTTGGGCTAACGCGCAAAAATCGATGTCTGGATTGGACAAATCGAACATCGACAACGCTTTGGGGCCCGCATCATTGGCTGCGCCGACATTATGGAGCTCCATGTTCAAAATATTGTAGGTGCGGTTATTCCAAATGACCGTAGTAATATCTAGTTGCTCTCTTGCAATGGTCCATAGACCTTGGATGGTGTACATCCCAGACCCATCCGCTTGCAAATTAACCACCTTACGATCCGGGCATGCAACCGCTGCGCCGATTGCCAGCGGAATACCGCCACCGATGGCACCCCCCGTCACCGCGATCAAATCATGCTGCGGTGCATTGGCAGTCAAATGATAGGCGGTGCCGCCCGAGGTGGTTGATTCATCAGCGATGATTGCGTGCTCGGGAAGCAACGCAGCAATCGCGTGGCCTGCCGACCGCGGTGTTAATTCGCCAGACTGAAGCTCTGGAATGACCAAAACACTTCGGGGGTCCGTCTTCAGGTTGCCGAGCGCAGGCGCACCCACTTCATCGGCCAGCGCCTCCAAAGCGGCTATCTGATCATCAGCAAGAGTTGATAACTTGAATGGTTCGACGCCCTCGGGCGTGCAATCCGACTTTTTCCCGGGATAAGCAAAAAATGTCACTGGTCGGTCCTGACCGACAAGAATCAGCTCATCACAATCGTCCAGCGCCGCATAGATTTGATCAGGAAAATACGGCAGCTTAGGAATATTCACGCGACCAGCACCACGCTCTGCCCTGGCATGAAACGTCGACAGATACACAGTGGCACCGGTCTTTTCACGGATTCGCGCAACCGCTTCAAGCCCCCTCTCACGCACCGCAGAGCCATTCACCAGCATGACCGCCTTGCTCGCCCTCTCGAGCCGTCGTGCCGCTGCCTTGATCACCTCATAATCGACAGGTTTTGGACCCGTGAAGGGCACCTTATCCGCCAACCGCCCACCTGGATCCCAGGCAGTATTGGCGGGCAAAAGCAAAGTCGCGATGCCGGGAACATCGGACTGACAGGCGGCTATCGCATCGGCCGCATCTGCACCAACAGATTCCGCAGTTTCACTGACCCTGAGCCATTTAGAGAAGGGCGCTGCATATCCTTCTATATTGGACGTCAAAGGCGCCTCGTATTTGCGATGATGGGTCGCATGCTCACCAACAATATTCACAAGCGGCGTAAACGCCTTTTGCGCGTTGTGCAGATTAGCAATGGCATTGCCCATCCCAGGCCCTAGATGAAACAGCGTCGAAGCAGGCCTTTCCGCCATTCTGGCGTAGCCATCTGCCGCACCCGAGGCAACCCCTTCAAACAAACAGAGCACACCCCGCATCGCTGGCACGCTATCGAGTGCGGCAACAAAGTGCATTTCAGACGTGCCTGGATTAGAAAAACAAACGTTAACGTCTGACTTCACCAGACTGGCAATAAGACTTTGTGCGCCGTTCATACTATTTCCCTATTTATTTAACCCTTTCGCTTTAAAAACCCATGAACCCAACGCGGTGAGAATCACGAGCCCCTCAAATTTTCTTCTCACGAAGCGCTGTTTCACATAACCGCCTAATTCACGCTTTCCCGTTTAAATCATCGCTTTCAGGATTGGCTGCCCTCGATCTGCATCCTTTACTTCAACGAAAATAAGATTTCTCCAAATTCACCGTAGTCAACGCGGTAGTTACCCGGACGCCCAGGACACACTGCCCCAAGTGACCCGGTCATCAAAACCTGCCCTGCTCGAACAGCGTAACCTTGATCTAACGTTTGGTTGATCAACCAAGCAGCCGCCTCCAGTTGATCACCCAGCGCATCTGTCGCAGCCCCTTTGTGCTTGAGTTCACCATCGGCATACAAACACAGTCCCACGTCATTGACCCTCGCAATGTCGTGCCGACTTTGGGACTCAATGTAATAGGCTGCGGCAACATTGCACGCGATGATATCTGTGGCGATGGGTCGCTCAGAAAAACTAACATCAACAATCTCAACCATCGGTATGAATGCGGCGAGCGCAGCACTCACCGTCTCTCGAGATACGGGAGACGTCACATCTCTACCTACTAAAAATCCGATCTCGGTTTCTATCAAGGGGATCCCCATGAGCGAGGATTCAATTTCAGCGCCAGATTCAAATCGAACACTTTTAAACAGCACGCCGCTGACCGGAGAGGCCAACCCTTGGGCCTGCTGCGCAGCATGACTCGTTAAGCCTGCTTTATATCCTGCAATCGGGTCGCCGCGTAACTCGACAAAGGCTTTTTGTGTGCCATAAGCTTCTTCGATCGAAATCTTCGGGTCAGCTTTAACCGGTCGCGGCGCTGTACGCTGCCAGGCCTCCGCGAGTTCTTGCGCCCATGATTGCGTCATTACGTTCATTCCATTTCTGACCCGAGCTTTCTAAATAAAAAACAGTCGGGTTATTCAAAGTGAAAAATAGAATATCACCCGGTAGACAAATGATGAACACAGGCGCCATTTGACCTTGCCCCGGACTCAAGCTTTGCGCGGCATCAACATCATGCACCTGTTGCGACCGTCGGGTCATTGGATCTGGCTCAGTCCTCACTGAACCCATAGCAGCATGGTCAGAACCACCCTACGGACACCGCGAAGCCCTGCCTCTGAAGCTAGAATTTACTGCTTTTCCGGGCTTTCGCTGGTGACAAGAGATGATATACCCTGAGAGCAATAGCGATGAGACGCCAATGACCGATGTTCACTGGCACTTCAGTCTGGGCGGCGCGGAGCCACTCAACATCATCAGGGCGATCCGGAAATGAATACGCGATCATCATTGAAAGGCGCGTTCAGCAAGCGCTCAAGCAACAACTTGCTGATGCTTCCCGCAAACATATCGCGCAGCAATGCGCGGACGATCACATTTTTACGAGAGAAGAATAGGTAGCAAATGACGCCAGCAGACCAGAAGCTCTTTTCGAAACCAGCTTATCAGTGGTACGTGGTAGTGCTCTTGACCATCGTTTACGTTTTCAACTTTATTGACAGAAACATTCTGGCTATCTTGGGGCAGTCCATTAAAGAAGAGTTGTTGATCAGCGATACTGCTTTTGGATTCTTAGGCGGAATTGCATTTGCCATCTTCTACACTTTTATGGGCATTCCCATCGCAAGACTTGCAGATAGGAAGTCCCGCAAAACGATCTTGGCCGTTTGTCTCGCCATATGGAGCGGGATGACCGCTTTATGCGGCTTGGCGCAGAACTTTACAACGCTTCTGATCGCGCGCATCGGAGTCGCCATCGGCGAGGCCGGTGGCAGCCCGCCATCGCACTCAATCATTTCTGATTTATTCCCAGTTTCCAAGCGCGCCACAGCGCTCGGCATCTATGCCCTCGGCATTCCGATCGGTTCTGCGGTTGGCTATCTGGCCGGAGGCTGGATCAATGAAATATTTGGCTGGCGGATGGCGTTTTTTGTTGTGGGTGTTCCAGGATTATTATTGGCGATTTTTGTGTACCTCACCATTAAAGAACCGCCGAGAGGGTTCTCTGATAGCGTCGACGGCAAAATCGCAGATACTGAAGCAGCGCCTCCACCGGTATTAGAAGTCCTGAAACTTTTGTGGTCTAAGCGCAGCTTTCGATACATGTCGATTGGTGGCGCGCTACACGCCTTTGTGGGTAACGGCGTCGGACTTTATATTCCGATGATGTTTCAGCGAAGTCACGGCCTCGGAACCGGCGAGATCGGTACTTGGCTGTTTGTACTTGGTTTTTTTGGCATGATCGGCACCTTCGGGGCGGGCTATCTATGTGATCGCTTAGGCGACAAGGACCGTCGTTGGTATATGTGGGTGCCAGGGATTATGACATTGCTACACGTACCTTTTGCCACGTTCACCTATCTCTATCATGATCCTGAAATTGCATTAATGGTGTATGCGGTTGCTTATGTTTTGGGCCATGGATACCTTGCACCAACTTTCGCCATGACCCAAAGCCTGGTTGAGCTGCGTATGCGAGCGTTGGCCGCAAGCATTTTATTATTCATTCTTAACATCATTGGCCTCGGTCTTGGTCCGCAGATCACGGGCATTTTAAGTGACGTCATTCACCTAACCACCGACTTGGGTGTTGATTCATTACGATGGGCCATGGTCGTCGTGCTCATCTTTAACGTGATCAGCGCGGCCCTATACATCATGGCAGGGCGAACAGTGAATGAAGATTTGATTCAGGCTGCCGAGGGTGAGAGGCAGCCGGCTTGACCTATCAAACCATCGTAACCGAAATGCGAAACGGGATTTTTATTCTTCGCCAGAACCGTCCTGAAAAGTTGAATGCCCGCAATGCTCAAATGTATGTCGAAATCATGGCTGCTCTATCTCTTGCGGCAGAGGACCCTGAGGTTGCGGTCGTCGTATTGACCGCTGTGGGAAGGTTCTTTTCCGCGGGGATGGATTTTGACAATGATCCGAGACTTGCTTATTCAGTACTGCCCGAAGACTCGATCCGGACAGCGCAGATCAAACGAAGTTTACCAAAGCGGGATGAGAACGATGTGCGAACGTGGCTCCCTGTTATGTTTATCGAAGCTTTTATAGATTTTAATAAACCCCTCGTCGGCGCCGTCAACGGGCCCGCCATCGGAGAGGGGTTTAGCTCCCTGCTGCACTGTGACCTGATTTTCGCAACTCAATCCGCCTACTTCTGGGCGCCCTTTGCCAGAGCAGGTGTTGCGCCTGAATTCTGCAGCACCCTTTTGATGCCAAAACGCTTAGGGAAAAGTCTCGCTAGCGCTGCGCTATATCTAGGCAAGCGTATCAGCGCGGCAGAGGCTAAATCGGCAGGGTTTGTCCTCGAGTTGCTTTCAGATGGGGATGAATTCGAGCCAGCGGTTCTCTCTCGCATTGAGTCCGGATTGGCGCTGGCAGGACCACCGGAACTCCGGTCGAAAACCCTGGCAGCCTACAAGGCACTGATCGATCAAGAATCAGATCGAGAGACCCTGCGAAAACAATGCCACAGTGAATTTGAGCTGATTCGCGAAAAAGGTCGATCTGGCGAAACTGATAGAGTCCAAGCCTACTACCGCAGCGAGTTGCCGAATTAGACGTGCCGCCAGGAGCAAGCAAGACCTCTCAGATTTGAGTTTCTCCAAACGCCAGTGTTGATTGTCGATAAAATCGTCTAGACCTTTATCAAGAGCTTCGTCGTGACCTTCGTCGCGACACTGCTACCATTTCTCTGTCCAGGGCCGCAGGACCACTTCAAAAGTCCACGTCGAGCGGTGTTGTCTGTGCAGTTGAAGATAGACATCAGCGATTCGATCAGGGTGGGCCATATTATCGTCTTGGGTTGCTCCAGCCAGCCAATGCGCACGCGAGCCATCGGCTTGCTCCCAGCCTATTGCAGCGTCAATAGGCAAATGTGCAACGTGAATACCCTGAGGCATCAACTCACGTGCCATGCTCTGTGCAAGACCTGATTTACCATGCGAGGCTGCGGCGAAAGCGCCGCTCAAGGGGTAACCCTTAAGCGCGGCGCTGGCATTTGTAAATAAGATCGTGCCTTTGTGTGCTTGTCTTGTTTTTTGAGCAAGCATCGCTCTGGCAGCTTGCTGCCCAACCAGAAAAGCACTGAACGTTGAGTTTTTTAGGGTATCTAGCACGAGTCCTGGTTCGACTTCGTTGATCGCCTTTCGAAACACATCTCGAGAACGTCCATCAATGTTGTGAACCACAAGATGTGGCGCGCCAAGCCGCGAGGTCACCTCTGAAAACAAGTTGGCAACTGAATCAGGGTCTGAAGCATCGCATTTAATGAGCTCCACGCCATGATCTGAGGCAAGCTTCACAAGCGGTTCTTTTTCGATATTGCGCGCCGCGACTGCAACTTTCATTCCCTCTGCCGCAAAAAGTCGAGCACAACTGGCGCTAATCCCGGGACCACCACCTACAATTAATGCTACCTCTGGATCAGTCATTCATTCCTCCTTCGCTAATAGGGCTCACTGTCTGTATTCGCTATTCATGGTTCAGGCGGCTCCAAGCGTCTGCTCTATTGCGCGGAATTGATGCACGCGGTCCAAGCAATCGTCTGCACTGGTGTACCAAAAAGAGGATGAGAAGCCACCGCTACAGGTCAAGAGCACCCGTCTATGATGCTCTGCCTTGGCTTCCAATTATAGCGCCTTCAGCGAGTAAAGAGCCCTCAGCGATTAGAGCGCTTTCAGCTCAATGAGCAACCCACCCACCAAAGACTGGTCGGCGGCCTAAGGTCTATCACTTCCGGGAGACAACAGAGCTAGACAGAGTGCCATTCATATCGAGACTGCCCCTGCCGAGCAGAACCGCGCCCGGGCAACGTCTCGCTGTTTCTTCCAGTGGCGCCCCTTTCAAATTTACCGACCACCCAATGAACACAGTTGAAAATTCATTTCTCGATTGGATACAAAGTGGCATGATGCAAGAGACCCAATGCTCTGAGCATCAAGGAGAACTAAATTGCAGGACGCGCCAAACTTGGCTGAAGACCAAGGGCCGCCCGATCAACTCAGTCTTCGGACAAAGACTTGGTTTGGTGTCGGGACAGTTGGGGAATCCGCGACAAACTGGCTGTTCAATGCGCTTACCTTTTTGTACTACCAACAAATTCTTGGTTTGAGTGGGTCGCTGGCTGGCACCGCGGTCGCCATCGCGATTTTTTTTGATGCCATTTCCGATCCCCTGATCGGTTCTATTTCAGACCGATTCCGGTCCCGCTGGGGTCGCAGGCATCCCTTTATGTTTGCTGCACCGATTCCCTTGGTGCTATCAATCTTTCTGATCTTCAAT
>CALIKQ010000073.1 GCA_938017975.1 uncultured Pseudomonadales bacterium
CGACCGGCTTCAAGCACGTGGCCCAGTAGATGTAAGTCTTGGTCCACCAATTTCTCGTGCGCATCGACCATCAAGATCACAACATTAGCATCTGATATCGCTTCCATTGACTTGATGACCGAGAACTTTTCAACCGCCTCAGAAATTCGGCCTCGACGACGCACACCTGCTGTATCAATGATCGTGTATTCTTGGCCATCCCTTTCGAAAGGGATATAAATACTGTCCCGGGTTGTTCCGGCCTGGTCAAAGACAACGACTCTATCCTCGCCTAGCATTCTGTTCACGAGGGTGGATTTACCTACATTAGGTCGCCCAACAACGGCCATCTTAATGCCACGCGCTTCTGCCTTCCCACTCTCATCCAACGGCTGATCGGGCAATTGCGGCGCAATCCGGTCAGCAAGCAACTGAGCGATCCCATGGCCATTGGAGGCTGAAATTCTGGCAGAGGCGCCGAACCCAAGCTCGGCGAATTCACCCAGAATGTAGTCTGGATTCTGGCCATCAACTTTATTTGCTACCAAAACCACAGGTTTATTCTGGCTCCGTAGCAGAGCAGCAATATCGTGATCACCCGGCATTCGGCCAGATTTCGCATCGACCAGAAACAAGATAAGGTCGGCTTCCTCGATCGCTTGCTTGGATTGAGCGGCCATAGGGCCATCGATGCCGTCGTCTTCCCCCGATAGCCCTCCGGTATCAACAACTACATAGTCGAACTCACCGAGCACACCGCGACCGTACTGACGGTCTCGGGTTAAACCTGGAATACTAGCGACCAAAGCGTCGCGGGTTTTGGTTAATCGATTAAAGAGTGTCGATTTGCCGACATTGGGACGCCCGACCAGAGCGATAACGGGCAACATCTGCAGTTACTGAATTTCAAAGGCTGACAAACGCCCGCTGTTACCCATCACAAACAAGCGATTGCCGTCCGCCACAACAGGTGTATACAGCCCCTTGGCGTCAACCTTCCTGCGACCGACGAAACGCCCATCAGACTGAGCAATCAAGTGGACGTAACCCTCGAAATCACCCACCGCAAGATAGCTTCCCACCGCCACAGGATTGGTGAGATCGCGATGTCTCAAAGCATCGATCTGCCACTGGATTCGGCCATTATCCATATCATAAGCGGTTAACTCATCGCTGACCGAAGCAAGATAGACATTACCGAACCCAACTCCCAGCCCAACAGTTGTCGAAGCGTCTTCAGACCAAAGCGGACGACCTGCGTTCAAATCGATTGCAAGAACACGGCCCTGATAACTGGCAACGTACAGTCGTCCATTCTGATAGACCATCTTGCCATCTATGTCGATCAAACGCTCAAGATCAGAACGCCCTTTTGCAGCAGCTACGCGCTCATCTACAGCTGCAATGCCTCGGTCTGGATCAATCAAAGCAACTCGACCATTGGCAAAACCAGCAACCACCACGTCGTCACGCAGAATCGGCGTCGAAGTTCCGCGCAGTGTGAGCGCAGGTAACGTCGTTGTGAAACTCCAACGCTTTTCACCAGTAACCGCATCAAGACCAACGAGCGCGCCATCGATAGACTGCGCAACAGCGAGTTGGTTAAGTACCTGGGGCGGCGCTAGCACTTCGCTTGAAACTTCCGCCCGCCATGCCAACGAACCATCACTCTGCCGAAGGGCGAGCACCTCGCCAGCAGCAGTCCCCACCAAAACAATGTCGTCACCGATACCCACGCCGCCTGTAATAACATCAATATCTTTAGCAAAAGCGTGATCGCGTTCGGCCTCGGTATAAATTTCTCGGACGTCTTGCGACCAAATTTTTTGCCCTGATGAGATCTGCAGTGCCAAAACTGTCCCGTCCGCTGACGCAGCAAATATTTGATCCCCATTTACCGCAGGCTCGAGCTTGATCGCTTTATCATCGGCTCCAGCGCCCACTCGCGTGGTCCACAAAGATCGAAAATCGACTTCCGTGGAAATTCGTGTCAGTGCGGTAGGTTTGATGACTTCTTCATCTTTATCCCCAAACCAACTACACCCACTGGCAAGGAGCAGCAGAGTAAGAGCGCCAAGCGTCCTGCGCAGTTGCATTACGGTGCATCCTCAGCGTTCACCATTGCCTCTTCATCGTCTTGGGATCCTTTTGGTTGCGATGTCTCTGGTGCGGAATTTTCTGAAGCCACGTTCGTTAACACTTCAGACGCGGTTGCCCCTTCAGCACCGTCAACAACCGTTTCTGCAAAGGTCAGATCCTCGACCTTCATCGTCAGTCCGGGTGCCGCTGCCTGGCCGGCCGTATTGACCGCAAGTTGATACGCTTGTCTTGCCTCGTCCAATCGATTGAGCTGAAAGAGCAGGTCTCCCTCAGCTTCATGTCGCGCTGAAGCATATCCAGCCCACTCGATATCCCGGCTTAACGCAATTACACCCTCTTCAGGGCGATCCATCGCACTCAACAGTCTTGCAAGCCGCAATTGAATGAGCGGTTTTAGAGTCTCTGATGCGTCGTCGGCCGCATCCCGCAAGACCGACTCCGCTGCTTCTAGATCACCCGCCTGAAAATGTAGCTTGGCAATCTGCATGGCGGCTAATATTGCATAGTGCGAATCCGGAAAATCAACGCGAAAGGCCATTCCCTGACTAATCGCGCTCTGCCGATCCGCATCACCGACACCCTCTCGGGCAATCGCTTGAAAATCTGAGAAAGCATCGCTGGCCGCTTCTATCTGCGCTTTTTGGTTATTCTCCCAGCTTCGATAACCAAAGTTACCACCGAGCGCAAGGATCAAGGCCAAGGCGAGTGTCCAACCATAGTCCTTCAAAAATCCTTGGATTTTTTCGATTTGTTCTTCTTCACTCGTTTCCAGAGCCACCTGTTACTCCCTATCCATCGCCATATCGTGTACAACATTCACTAAAAACTTCACAACAACTTTATTCAAAAATGTTCCTTAACGCCTCGGGCAAATCGCCCGCGGGCATCGTGGTTTGCTGTGCCGTTCCCCTCAATTGCCTCAGGGCAACGACACCCGCTGCTAATTCATCTTCTGCGAGAATAAGCGCCACTTCTGCCCCAGAGGTATCCGCTTTTTTCATCTGCGCTTTTAATTTTCCAGTGCCGGCATGAACCTGTACATTCAGCCCGGTCTCTTCTCTGACAGCCTCAGCGATCGCCATCATCTCTCGCCTTGCCCGATCTCCGACGGAAATGGCGTAGACCTGCACCTTTGCCCGCACTTCCGGCGATGCTTCAAACATCAGCGCCAGTCGGTCCAAACCCAGAGCAAAGCCGACACAGGGCGTAGGTTTTCCTCCCAATTGTTCCACCAAACCATCGTAACGCCCACCGCCGCAAATCGTGCCTTGAGCACCCAAGCTGTCGGTCACCCATTCAAAGACCGTTCGGTTGTAATAATCAAGACCTCTCACGATCTTCGGATTGATCCGATACTCAAGCTTTGCGGCGTCAAGTATCGCACACAGGTCTTTAAAATGCTGTTGAGATTCCGCGTCGATGTAGTCTTTCAGCTCTGGCGCTCCGCTTAACAGCGCCTGCGTTGTAGGCACTTTTGAGTCTAGTATCCGCATGGGATTGCCTTCCAATCGCCGCAAACTATCCTCATCCAATTCCTCTCGACGATCCTGCAAAAATTCGACCAAAGCCGCGCTAAAGGCCTGCCGACTTGCAGTATCTCCGATCGAGTTCAATTCAAGACGAACCTGCTGATCAATCCCGAGACTCCGCCAAAGCCGCGCGCACAGCAACAACAACTCTGCATCGATATCTGGACCTTCCATTCCAATGCATTCCACGCCAATCTGATCAAATTGACGATATCTTCCTTTTTGCGGACGTTCATAACGAAACATCGGCCCGGTATACCAGAGACGCTGGGTTTGATTGAACGCCAAACCATGCTCGTTCACGAAACGAACCAGTCCAGCCGTACCTTCAGGCCTCAAAGTTAGGCTTTCGTCATTACGATCCTTGAACGAATACATTTCTTTTTCAACGATGTCCGTGGTGCTACCGACCAAACGATTAAAAAGATGCGTGTTCTCTATGACAGGCAGGCCTACTTCTTGATAGCCATACTGATCCAATACTCGCCGAGCTTGGTCTTCGATGCGCCTAAACCGCGCTTTTTTTTCTGGCAGTAAATCCTGCATACCCCGGACTGCCTTAATTGTCTGACTCACGCAGCGCTCCCATCTGCACCCAATTTCAGCGTCTCGTCCTTCGTCTCCGATCCCTCTAATTGTTTTTGTGCAACCCGCTCGCGAATCATTGCTTCAAGGTCATCAATGAGGTTTTCGTTATTGATTTTTTGGCTTGGCGCACCATCTCGATAGATCAAATTATTTGGGCTAGCACCCGTTAATCCAAGGTCAGCCTCCTTAGCCTCACCGGGACCATTCACGATACATCCAATAATCGCAACATCTAACGGAGTCGTTATGTCTTCAACCCGGCGTTCTAGCTCATTGACGGTGCTGATGACATCAAAATTCTGTCGAGAGCAGCTGGGGCAGGCCACAAAGTTGATACCTTTGCTGCGAAGATGGAGGCTTTTCAGCAGATCAAAACCCACTTTGATTTCTTCCACCGGATCGGCGGCCAAAGAAATTCTTAGCGTGTCCCCAATGCCCTCCATCAGCAATAGTCCAAGCCCGGCGGCGCTCTTAACCGTTCCAGACCGAAGACCACCTGCTTCGGTGATACCGAGGTGCAAAGGCTGATCAATCTGGCCGGCAATGAGTCGATAAGCTTCTATGGCCATAAAAACATCAGATGATTTGAGACTCAGCTTGAATTGGTCGAAATCCTCAGCATCCAATAATTCGATGTTCCGCATCGCAGACTCAACCATCGCCGTTGCATTCGGCTCTTTGTATTTTCTCAGCAGGTCTTTGCCTAAAGAACCCGCGTTAACGCCGATTCGAATGGGAATATTCCGATCCTTGCAAGCACTCACAACAGATCGAACCCGATCTTGGCTACCGATGTTTCCGGGATTAATTCGCAGACAGTCAACGCCAAGCTCAGCCACCCGAAGTGCGATTTTATGATCAAAATGGATATCAGACACCAAGGGCACGGACACTTGTTTCCTGATCTGGCCAAACGCATCAGCTGCCTCTAGACTGGGTACCGAAATCCGCACGATATCCGCGCCGACTGCCTCAAGCCGTCGAACTTGAGCGACCGTTGCCTCAACATCCAAGGTGTTGGTGTTGGTCATACTTTGTACCGCTATGGGAGCATCCCCGCCCACAGGCACTGCACCAACCATAATTTGTTTGGAAACGCGTCTCTTGATATTCGATGCTTGTCGCACAATCTTCTCCTAGTTTCCGAGCGTGAGTCGCGCGGTCATTTCACGGGTTGTCTTTCCCGCAAGATCCACCGGTTCACCATTGAAAGCGAGACTGACTACAGGCGCTTTTCCGAGCAATACAACAAAAGGTGCAAACCCTTTGATAATCAGGGCATCACCCGCTTTGTTGAGATCTCCGTAAATGAGATCGCCTTGGCCATCGGCGACTTCAATCCAGCATTCGTCAGTCAGCTCGGCGGTCAGTTCGTCGTCCCCTCCAGCATCTACCCAGATTCGCCGCCCACCATCAAATACCTCGCGTGAGATAGAAACAGACTCCAATGAACCTGGGCGAGAATCAAGGCCAAACCGGCTCGTCTCTGCATCAGGTTCGCCGCGAACACCCTCATCCATGAGTGCATTGTCATTGTCTAGAAGCTCGACTGCCGCAACGTCGGCCAACCCAATAGTTGTTACATTCCCATCATATGAGCTCGATGCTACCGATGCATCGCTTGGACTTAATGACTGATCAGAATCTACCGCCGAAGTGTCCTCGCTTTGCATGATCGCTTCTGGTTCAGCTTCTCCATCCTCCAACAAAGCTGGCGAGGCAGTGGTGCCTGATGGTGCCTCCGGCAAAAGATCCTCATTTTCGTTACGTGACGAGGGTGCCAATTCTGTCGAGACAGGAGAAAGCGCGTCGAACTGTCTCACTTCAGTTGCCCCAAGCATTGCAGGAGCCGACAACTGCGACGTCACATTCGATTCAGATTTCAGAGCCTCGGCATCATTCTCGCCGACAGGGCCTGTCTCGACTTTCGCCTGCAGCCCTTCGTCTTGGCTCCCAGAGACACTACCGGCTGGCAACAGGCTGGTTTGATTTGTCTCCTGGCTGAATTGGGAGTCAGACGTCTCCTCTGAACTGAAGAGTAAAACCGCAAAAACTAAAACCACGATCAAGCCGAGGCTGATTAAGCCAGCCCGCACCACGCCTGAAAAACGCGGTTCTACGACTGATTTCGGCGCGGCCTGATCGCTTTCCAGGGGCTCTGCTTGACGGCGCTCTTCATCAAATTGACGAATTACCTGATTTGGATCAAGACCCACCATCCGCGCATAACTTCGAAGGTACCCGCGGACAAAGGCTTGATTTGGCAGTCGATCAAACTCGCCAGCGTCCAGCAATTCGATCATGTTGGAAGTCAAAAAAAGCGCATCGGCGATTTCCTCCTGCGACAATCCAGCGGTTGTTCTTGCCCGCTGTAATGTCTCAGAGACACTCACCGCATCACTTGTTCCCTCAATCTCACTCATTACGCGCCTCTAACGATGACGCTTCTCTTAAAGCTTTCGCTCCTTCAGAAGCCGGAAAGATTCTAATCAAATCTGCTGCACATTGATCTCGTTGGTTACTCTCTAGGAAAATGTCGTAGATCTGTGTACAGAGATAGAGGCTTCTAGACGAGTCGGCCGAAAGAGCACGGTGACGCAGGAAAAAATCTCGCGCGCGCGTATAGTCTTGTTCCTTGAAATTAAGAGTCGCAAGCTCCAGTAAGGTTCGCGGCAGACGGGCATCTAGCGCAGTGGCACGTTCAAACGCAGCACGCGCCGCATCTTGATCTCCTAAAGCCAAGTACGCGACACCCAAATTTTCGAACGCTTGAGCACGGCGCTCGTAGAAACGGTCTTCAGTCGCAATTCTCAGCTGAGTAACGGCTTCTTCAGGCCTCGCTCTGGCGTAGAGAAATGCGCCGTAGTTGTTGCGAGCCGCAATCAGCTCAGGATCCAAACTTATCGCGCGCAAAAAGTAGCGTTCGGCCAGCTCGAACTCTCGCTCTTGCTGAAACACAATCGCGAGCGTGTTGTGCGCCCGCGCGGATCCCTCATCAATCGCCAAGGCCTTCATTAAGTTGTCCTTTGCCCGGGTATAATCGCCCTGACGCAGATAGGCTACCCCAAGCTCTATCGCTCGATCGGCGACTTCTTGCTCGTTAACTGGGACGACTCGATTATCAGTGCTCACACAACCGACCGTTAACAGCAGCATCCAACCCACTGACAAAAGACAACGCATCATTCTACCGCCGCCGAAAGCGCGATCCGCTGATAACGCTCGCTACGGCGAGTTCGATCCTCAACTTGACCGGCAAGCTGTCCGCAGGCTGCATCAATATCCGCACCGCGAGTCGTACGAACCATTGTCGAAAAACCTTGGCCAACCAAATATTCTTGAAAAAACCGAACATTTTTCGCACTGGGTCGTTTATAGCCGGTCCCTGGATACGGGTTAAAGGGAATCAGATTGATCTTGCATGGAAAACCAGCCAACAACCTCGATAGCTCTACGGCGTGTTCTGCTTGATCATTGATACCATCAAGCAAGATATACTCGATTGTGATCGTTCTTTTTTCACCAAGATTTTCAGCATAATCGCGACAAGCATCGAGCAGCATCGCGATCGGATATTTACGATTGATCGGCACCAATTGGTCTCGCAATGCATCATTGGGCGCGTGTAAAGAGATGGCAAGAGAGGCATCGGTGGTTTCCTTGAGTCGTCGGATACCGGGCACCACACCAGCTGTAGAGATCGTTACTTTGCGCTTTGAGATCCCATAGCCAAGATCGTCCATCATGATAGAGACCGCTGGAATGACTTGGTCGGCGTTCAGCAAAGGCTCACCCATCCCCATCAGAACAACATTGGTTACTGCGCGATTGCGATCTGAGAATTGGTCTCGAAGGGTTCGTTCTGCGACCCGAAGCTGACCCACAATTTCTCCAGCAGTCAGATTAGAATTGAAACCTTGCTTTCCAGTAGAGCAAAACTTGCAATCAAGAACGCAACCGACTTGAGATGAAACGCACAGTGTTCCTCGAGCACCTTCGGGTATAAACACCGTTTCTATGGCGCTGCCAGACCGAGCGCGCATCAACCATTTGCGTGTTCCATCCTGAGAAACCTTTTCAGAGAGCACTTCTGGCTCATGAATCTCCGCGGCGACCTCAAAATGAGCCCTTAGTTTCTTACTGATATCCGTCATTTCATGAATATCGCTTGCATCACGATGATGCAGCCACTTCATTACTTGCTGGGTCCGGTAAGGTTTTTCACCCAAGCCAGACAAGGCCTGATGCATCTGATGCTGACTCAGCCCCAGAAGATCAAGTTTTTCTGGCTGGGTTTCGTTCATCTGCTGCAGATCTGATCGGCGCTGAAGAAATAAGCGATTTCTCGTTCCGCTGACTCCGGTGAATCTGAACCGTGCACCGCGTTAGCATCGATACTTTGGGCAAAATCTGCTCGAATCGTTCCAGCAGCAGCCTCTTGTGGGTTGGTCGCGCCCATGAGTTCCCGGTTCGCCAAAATTGCGTTTTCACCTTCGAGCACCTGAACGACGACAGGGCCCGATGTCATAAAAGCGACAAGATCTTTGAAAAACCCTTTGCCATCATGCTCAGCATAGAACCCTTGGGCTTTCTCTTCGGTGAGATGCTCCATTCGAGAGGCGACGACCTGAAGTCCTGCGGCTTCAAATCGCGCTAGGATCTGACCGATGACATTCTTAGCAACAGCGTCGGGTTTGATAATCGAAAAAGTTTTTTCTACGGCCATGTTTACTCCACTGGTTAATTACAGAATTTTAGGCGCCGCATTATACGCCTGATTCAATCTGCACCCTAGTGAAAAAGCCTGAATTCAACTCAATCCATCTCGTCGATCCAGGTCATCTGTATCGCTTCTAAAATGCGCTCACCACATCGCTCGGGCTGATCATCGAATTCCGGTAAGGCCTCGACCCACGCTTTAAGGTCGGTAAACCGAATCAATTGAGGATCTACCTCTGGGTAACGATCGATTAACGCGAGCGCGATTTCTAAACTATCGGTCCACTTCATGGCGCTAATGATTCTCCGAAACTTGGTTAATGGTATACTTTGGGATCTCAATGACCAAGTCGTCATCCGACACAACCACTTGACAGCTAAGCCTTGAGTCGGGCTCTAAGCCCCATGCCTTGTCCAACAAATCATCTTCTAACTCATCAGAGGGTTCTAGCGAATCGAAGCCTTCTCGAACGATGACGTGGCAGGTGGTGCAGGCGCAGGCCATCTCACAAGCATGTTCAATTTTGACACCACCAGCGAGCGCAGCGTCGATCAGCACAGCGCCGGGTTCAACGTCGATAACCGCCCCGTCAGGGCACCGCTCATTGTGAGGTAAAATAATAATCTTTGGCATATTTCGATAGGTCCTTATCGATCAATCGCTTGAAAGCGCGGTTTCATCAGAAGCACCAGTCTCGAGAACTTGGCTGACCGACTGACCTGTTAACGCCCGCTGAACCTCGCGATTCATGCGGCGTGCCGCAAAAGCATCGCTGGCTTGACTCAATTGTTCAGTCTCTCGTGTGATGGCATCGACCGAGCGTCCTTCAACGACCTCCAGAAGTTTTGACACACCCCCAAGCAGCGCGTGCATTTCCGCATCGTTTAACAGCTCCGAACCATCCTGCTCTAGCGCGACACTCAAAGCATCACAAAGCCTTTGAGCATCCACTCTCGCTTCGAGCAACATCCGCGCCTCAGCATCTTCTTGGGCGTGACTAAATGAGGCTTTCAGCATGGCCATGATTTCTTCTTCTGCCAGCCCGTAAGACGGCTTAACATCAATCGCCGCTGACACTCCCGTGCCAAGCTCTGACGCAGAAACCGACAACAAGCCGTCGGCATCCACTTGAAAAATGACTCTAATTTTAGCCGCGCCTGCCACCATTGCGGGAATTCCACGTAGCTCAAACTGACCAAGTGAACGACAATCAGCAACTTGCTCACGTTCGCCCTGCAACACGTGAACCAACATTGCTGTCTGACCATCCTTGTAGGTCGTAAATTCTTGGGCTCGCTGTACAGGTATCGGCGTATTCCGGGCGATTATCTTTTCGACGAGGCCACCCATGGTCTCGAGACCCAACGACAAGGGAAGCACGTCAAGCAGCAACATTTCATCATCAGGCTTGTTACCAATGAGCACGTCTGCCTGGATCGCAGCACCGATGGCGACAACTTGATCAGGATCAAGCTCAGACAAAGGTGTCTTGCCGAAAAACGTTGCCACCTCAGAGCGAACCGCCGGAATTCGAGTGGCACCACCAACCAAGACCACTTGATCAATTTCGGCGCTCTGAAGACCTGAATCACGAACAACCCGCCTGCACGCTTTGATCGCTTTGGCGATGAGATGTTTCGTGCACGCCTCAAATTCAAGCCGGCTGATTGCACCTTCCCAGTTTAGCGCTGGCAAATCTAAGGAAACCTTAACTTCCGAATCTTCTGTGAGCTGTTCTTTTGCAGTCCGCGCCATCGACAAGAGCTGGCGGGACGACACCGGGTCGAGCGTCCCGGAAAACCCTGCCTTCTCTAGCAGTAATGCTGCGAGTTCTTCATCAAAATCATCTCCACCCAGACCGGAGTCTCCACCGGTCGCAAGCACTTCAAAAACACCCCGGGACAACCTGAGCAACGAGACGTCAAACGTACCGCCGCCCAAATCGAAAACAGCTATGTTCCCTGACTCGCCAGTGTCCAAACCGTAGGCCACTGCAGCCGCAGTTGGCTCATTGAGTAGTCTCAAGACTGTAAGGCCTGCCAGCGCGGCAGCATCACGCGTGGCTTGTCTCTGAGCGTCGTCGAAATAGGCTGGCACGGTGATCACAACGCCATCTAAGCCACCGCCCAACGTTTCCTGCCCCCGAGCGGCGAGCACTTTTAAAATCTCCGCTGAGACCTGAACCGGGCTAATGTCTCCTGCTGCAGTCTCAAGCCGAACCATTCCCTCATCGCCCTCTGCCAAACGATAATTTTTAACCATTGCGCGATCGGCAATATCGCTGCGACCTCGACCCAACAGCCTTTTGGCCGAGGCGATCGTATTGAGTGGATCACTGGACGCCATTGCCTGCGCGGATTCCCCAACCAACAAAGCATCTTCAGAGAAATGGACAACACTCGGCATTAACCCAGCGCCATACTCGTCCTCTAGGACCCTTGGTTGACCTGCTCTGACGGACGCAATTAAAGAGTTTGTTGTGCCGAGATCAATCCCTGCGGCTCGTTTGCGCTGATGCGGGTCCAGTGCTTGTCCAGGCTCAGTGATTTGTATTAAAGCCATACTATTCGTCCCACAACATTTCTTCGGCCTGTTGAGCTGCAATCTGCAATTTATTTAGAAATTGCATTCGATAGACGCTCTGGGTCGCTAAGTCCAGAGCACCAGCATCAAACCGTTGACTGAACTGCGATTGTTCAGCCATTAATTTTTCAGAAAATTCATCAAGAAGCACCGCCAAATCGTCGACGCTTCTTGTTTCAACCACATGATCGAGGCTTTCCCGTAACGTAATTTGTTCAAACAGAAAATCCGGCTCAAGGGTTGGGTTTTGCTCGAGTACGATGTTGGTTAAGCCGAGTAAGTAAATTGCCCGAGGAAGCGGCTTCGATAGCACCGAAAACGCTTCATTGACGTGCATCGACCACTGAGTCGCCAACCTTTGCGACCGTGCATCCTGATCTGCATAACGGTCTGGGTGAACTTCTCGCTGCAAAATCTGAAATTGCTCTCGCAGACGCTCCAAATCAAGATCGAAGCCAACTTCTAACCGAAAGAGTTCAAAGAAATTTTGATTGAAATCCAAAATGACCCAAGCGATTTAAACGGTAAAACTTTCGCCGCAGCCACACTCTGCTTTGACGTTAGGGTTGCGAAATTCAAACCCTTCATTCAGCCCCTGCTTGACATAGTCCATCTCGGTGCCGTCAACATAAATCAGGCTCTTGGGATCTATGAAAACTCGAATCCCTTGCGTCTCAAAGCTAACGTCTTCCTCTGCGGGCTGGTCGACAGGCTCAATTACGTACATTAACCCAGAGCAACCGGTTGTTTTAACGGCCAATCGAATACCGACGCCCTCCCCGCGCTGGCCCAAATAATCCTGCACATGGCGTGCTGCGGTGTCGGTTAGACTGATTCCCATGAAAGCTCCTTAACGATTCTCTGGCTCGGCACTCGCCTTTGCACAAAAGAAACTCTAGCTCAGCTGATGTGATTACTCAGCTGAGGCTAATTTTTTACGATAATCTTCGACCGCCGCTTTGATGGCATCCTCGGCTAGGACCGAACAATGAATCTTGACCGGAGGCAGAGCAAGTTCTTCGGCAATCTCGGTGTTTTTAATCTGAGCCGCGTCATCAATCGTCCGACCTTTCACCCACTCTGTCAGCAGAGAACTCGACGCGATGGCAGATCCGCAACCGTAGGTTTTAAATTTTGCATCTTCGATAATGCCAGCATCGTTGACTTTGATCTGCAACCGCATGACATCGCCACACGCGGGTGCACCGACCATGCCTGTTCCTACTTGGTCGTCCGTGTCGTCAAACTTACCTACGTTACGAGGATTCTGATAGTGGTCCATCACCTGATCGCTGTACGCCATTTTACTTACTCCAATTCAATCGCTTTATTTTCCGCCTAATGCGCAGCCCATTCAATGCTGTCTAGGTCGACCCCATCTTTATACATATCCCACAAAGGCGATAATGCTCTTAATTTCTCAACCGCATGACGCACCTGTTCGATGGCAGCATCCACATCTTGGTCCGAAGTAAACCGGCCAACTGAGAACCTCAAAGAACTGTGTGCCAATTCATCGTTCATTCCTAAGGCCCGTAAAACATAGGATGGCTCAAGGCTTGCGGATGTACAGGCCGAGCCGCTCGAAACCGCAATTTCTGGTAACGACATGATCAGGGACTCCCCCTCCACATAGTTGAAACTAATATTAATAATCCCTGGTACGTGGGCATCAAGGTCACCATTGACATAAACTTCTTCCATGTCTTCAAAACCCTTACGCAGACGCTCCCGAAGCGCCAATGTGCGGGCGGCTTCGGAAGCCATCTCTTGCTGAGCGATACGGCACGCCTCTCCCATACCCACAAGCTGATGTGTCGCCAATGTGCCTGACCGCATACCACGCTCATGTCCGCCTCCGTGCATCTGAGCTTCAAGGCGAACTCTCGGCTTACGCCGAACATACAGCACACCGACACCCTTAGGGCCATACATCTTGTGCGCTGAAAGTGACATTAGATCAACCTTCAGTGTATCGAGATCGATGGGCATTTTACCCGCACTTTGAGCCGCATCAACGTGATACAGCACTTTAGCCGCCCGACAGACCTCGCCAATACCAGCGATGTCATTAACCACACCAATCTCGTTATTGACATGCATGATTGAGACCAAAGTTGTATCTTCTCGAAGTGCAGCCTGAACCTGGCTGGGTGTGATTAACCCGTCTGAACCAGGCTCGAGGTATGTCACTTCAAAGCCCTCTCGCTCCAAGTGCCGACATGGATCGAGTACGGCCTTGTGCTCAATCTTTGAGGTGATTAGGTGCTTGCCTTTACCCTTATAAAACTGGGCGACACCCTTAATTGCCAGGTTGTCGGATTCGGTAGCTCCCGAGGTCCATACAATTTCTCGAGGATCACAATTGAGCAGATCGGACACCTGTTTACGCGCCAGTTCCACAGCTTCCTCTGCCTCCCAACCAAACTTATGGGAACGACTCGCTGGATTGCCAAAGTTGCCTTCGGTCATCAGGCATTCGCTCATTTTTTGAGCCACCCTTGGGTCGACAGGCGTAGTCGCTGCGTAATCAAAATAAACCGGGGCTTTCATAAATTCTCCAAATATCTCTTCAATGCTCTAGTCAGCAACTTGTACGGCTTGAATGCCGATCTGGTCGAGTTGCTCGGAGGCTTGGCGAGCTGCAATCATTTTAATACTTCTTTTTTGCGCCAAACTGGCTAGATCAATCCCTTTTAAAAATCCGTTGATCTGGTCGCTGAGATCTGCCCAAAGCTCATGAGTCAGGCACATTTCACCGCCCTGGCAATCCGCTTTTCCAGAGCATCGCGTTGCGTCAACAGACTCATCCACCGATCCTACGATGTCTGCCACAAAAATATCTCGACTATCCCGACCTAACTTGTACCCACCACCGGGGCCTCTAACGCTCTTGACCAGCGCACTTCGTTTGAGCTTTGCAAACAATTGTTCGAGATAAGGCAAACTGATCGCTTGGCGTTCAGAAATATCGCCCAAGGTGATCGGGCCATCCTCGTGATGGACCGCGAGGTCTACCATCGCAGTCACCGCATATCGGGATTTCGCTGTCAGCTTCATGGGCGTTTTTTCATCATCCTTTAATCGCGAAACTGTCCGGATTATCAATATTTTTTCGGTTCAATCGATGGGTAATATTGTTGACCTTATCGATGCCTGCGCTTTGCCCAAGCGGTCTTCAGATCAGCGATCTTTATTTCAGAGATCTTTATTTCAGAGATCTTTATTTCAGCGCTAGCTATTTCGAAGCTCTTAATTTCATAGCTCTTTAAATAAGCGCTCTTTCCCTGCAAACACAGTTGAGCAATTCACGTCAGCTTGGTAGAAACCGCCTCACAGGCCGCAGTTTAATCGAGCCCGGCTAAATAACCAAGTATTTTAGTCGGGTATTTAAGAAAGCCTCTTATTTGCGGATTGCCTCGTTGACCGTTCTCAGGAAACCTCGCAGTATGCTGAGCTCCATTTTGTCTGGATTAATGCGCAAAAAAAGGCGCCTGAGCCGCGTCATTAATTGTCTGGGATTGTCTGGATCATGAAACCCGACGGACTCCAAGGTGTCCTCCAGATGAGCAAAAAAGTGCTCGAGCGCATCACTGGTTGCAGCGGGTTGATCCCAAACTATCGCCGTCTCAGATTCGGTATTTGCGCAGAATATCTCATAGGCTAGCACCTGAACCGCCATCGCCAGATTCAAGGAACTATAAGCTTCGCTGGTCGGAATATTCACATGAAAATGGCATTGCTGAAGTTCCTCGTTTTTTAGCCCCTTCGACTCTCGGCCGAATACAACTGCTATATCTGCAGGATCGAGCCGGTGCGCAACCACCCGTTCGGCAGCAATTTTCGGGGTCACCAGCGGCCAGGGAATTTTTCGTTGTCTTGCAGACGTTCCAAGTACCAGGCTGCAGCCGCCGATTGCCTCTTGAAGCGTCGGACAGACCACAACTTGGTCAAGGACATCTGCTGCACTCGCCGCCCTAAACACGGCCTTCTCGTTAGGGAAATCCTCAGGGGCTACTAGATACAGCCGGCTAAGCCCCATATTCTTCATCGCCCTTGCCGCTGCGCCGATGTTACCTGGATGCGATGTCTCAACCAGAACAATTCTGATCTTGGACTCAAGCGCTTGATCATTGGACATTATCCAAATCCTTTAAATTTTACTTTTCGATTGCACAGATCTGCTATGATGCGCACTTTCTCGCCGCACCCAATGCCTATGGAACCCATGATCACCATTGCCCTTCGCGCCGCTCGCGACGCCGCTAGGCACATTGTGCGCGCCTATGACCGACCTGATCTCATCAAGATTCGTGAAAAAGGACCCAATGATTTCGTCACGAACGTCGACCAGGAAGCTGAACAAATTATAGCAGAGTCACTTAAGAAAACGTTCCCAAAGCATCGGGTCACGGGAGAGGAGTCTGGCGATCTCTCCAATGTCGACGACTCAGAACACCAGTGGGTGATTGACCCAATCGACGGGACGGCAAACTTCAGCCGGCAGATTCCGCATTTTTGTGTTTCGATGGCCTGCCTCCATCGCGGCAAACTCCTGCACGGTATTATTGTCAACCCAATCACCGAAGAGGAGTTCGTTGCAACACGCGGTAAAGGAGCCCAGCTCAACGGCAAAAAGATTCGAGTCTCATCAGGGGAAAAACTAGAGGGCGCTTTGTTCGCCTCGGCGGGTCGCTACAGCGAATCTTCCTTCCACGGCCATGCTCAGGTCGTTCAGGCGCTGGTCAACGCAGGGGCAAACTATCGAGAGCCTGGCAGTGCAGCTTTGGAGCTCGCAGCAGTTGCCGCTGGACGCTTGGACGGCGTTTGGATGCACGGGCTAAATCTATGGGATATCGCAGCCGGATGCCTGCTCATTCAAGAAGCTGGAGGACTCATCGGCGACTTCAAAGGTGGGCTCGATCACCTTACGTCAGGTAATCTTGTGGCAGCAAATCCAAAAATATTCAAAAGCCTCGGCACGCTCGCAAGGCAACATCTCGGAAAATAAAGCAGGCTTAAGGCATGCTGTCCTGATCTGCCCCCTCTTTGACCGGCACCATTAAATCTTCTCGGCTCAGCTTCATGAGTAGTAACACGTTGGCAGCAACGTAAATTGACGAATATGTCCCAATCACCACGCCAATAATCAAGGCAATGGCAAACCCTCGAATCAACTCTCCGCCGAGCAGCAGCAGCGCGAACAAGACAAGTAATGTGGTCGCTGAAGTGATCAAGGTTCTACCCAAAGTTTGATTCAACGATTCGTCGATGACATCTACCGGTTTTCCGCGCCGCGCGCTTCTAAAATTCTCTCGAATTCGGTCAGACACCACAATCGTGTCATTCAGCGAATAACCGATCACCGCAAGTAAAGCCGCAAGTACCGTTAAATCGAATTCCCATCTGATCAGAGAAAAAATACCCAAGGTAAACAACACGTCATGAAACAAGGCGACCACAGCTCCCAACGCAAACTTAAGCTGGAATCTAAAAGACACATAAAGCAGAACCATCCCTAACGCAGCCAGCAGTCCCAGCCCACCCTGGTTGGCAAGCTCCTCCCCTACTGCAGGACCAACGAACTCTGAGCGCCTCAGTTCAACATCACCATTAGACAGCCCCACCAAAGACGAAAAAAGGCTGTCACCCAAACGCGCATTGTCTTTATCAGACAGGTTTTTTTGCGGCGGCATCCGAACCAAAATATCTCTGTCCGAACCAAAATACTGAACCACATGACCATTCCAACCGGCCGTATCTAGTTCGAGCCGAATCTGCTCGGGATTAACCGATGCGGGATAGCTCACCTCAACCAAGGTGCCGCCGGTAAAATCTAGCCCCCAGTTCAGGCTTTGCAACGCCAAGCTTGAGATCGCGACCACCATGAGACTGATCGAAGTAATCGCGGCGATCTTCCTAAACTTCATAAATGGCACTTTGTTCATCACCGCTGCCACCCAATCGCGAGACGCTTAATTGGCCGCCCCCCTACCGCCAAATTGACCAAAGCACGTGTGCCCATAATCGCCGTGAACATCGAGGTTAAGATCCCAATTGAGAGCGTGATTGCAAACCCCTTAACCGGCCCAGTCCCGATGCTGTACAAAATGACGGCTACGAGCAGCGTCGTCAGATTGGCATCTAGAATCGTCACAAAGGCACGCTCGAACCCTGCGTTAATCGCCATTTGGGGCGGCGTACTTTTCTTCAGCTCTTCTTTTATTCTGGAAAAAATCAGCACATTGGCGTCAACTGCCATCCCTACGGTTAAGACGATTCCCGCAATACCGGGCAATGTCAGGGTTGCTGAGAGGCTGGACATTACCGCTACAAGGAGGAGTAGATTCGCCATCAGCGCAATATTAGCGGCCAAACCAAACCACTGATAAAACGCCACCATGAAAATGACCACCAGACCCAGACCAATAGCTACCGATATTGCGCCGAGCTCAATGTTTTCCTGCCCGAGACTCGCGCCAACGGTTCGCTCTTCGGCAATGAACATATCTGCGGCCAAAGCGCCTGCGCGCAAGAGCAATGCCAAATCCCGAGCCTCTGCACCTTGAAGTCCCGTTATACGAAAACTCACGCCCAGCGCGGCCTGGACCGTGGCTAAAGAAATGACTCGCTCTTCAACATAAGGTTCAGTAATTTTAACTTCTTCCCCACCCCGCATTTCGTAACGATCTCGGGTCTTCGTTTCGATGAAGACCACCGCCATTCGTCGACCAATGTTATAGCGCGTTGAACGATGCATCAGCTCGCCGCCCTCGCTGTCGAGCGTGATGTTGACCTGGGGCAATCCTGTATCTGGGTCGAATCCCACCTGCGCATCAAATACGCGTTCTCCGCGCAAAATCAGATCTCGCTCCAGTCGTACGGCTCGACCTTCGTAGGTGTATGGCAAAATGCTGCCTCTCGAGGCATCCGGACTTGCCTCCATCCGAAACTCGAGGGTTGCAACCTTTCCAAGAATTTTTTTCGCCTCAGCAGTGTCTTGAACTCCAGGTAGATCAACCACGATGCGCTGGCGGCCAAGACGCTGCACAAGGGGTTCTGCCACCCCCAGCTCGTTCACTCGGTTGCGAATAGTTTGCAAGTTCTGCTGCACAGCGAAATCTTCGATCTCCCTCACTGCGGCATCACTCATGGTCAGGTTTAGACCAAAAGGAGCATCCGCATTCGGAACGTCTTGGCCAGTGACTAAAAACTGAGCATAGGTCTCCTCAATCCGCGATCGGGCGCGATTGCGAAGGGATTCCTCTGCAAAAACAAACTGTAAGGTCTGACCATCGATAATCGAAGACCCCGCATAACGGATTCGATCACTGCCGCTTCGAAAACCGCGCTTAATGTCCTGCTCCATTCCTTCAAGGCGGTCCGTGACCGCGCTGACGGTATCGACTTCCATCAAAAAATGTACGCCACCTCGCAGATCAAGACCGTACTTCATGGGTTCGGCGCCTAGGTCCCTCAGCCAACCTGGGGTGGTTGGAGCTGAGTTGAGTGCCACAACAAACTCAGACTGGAGATCGTGCAGTGCTCTCTGGATCAGCGGTTGCGCCCGAAGCTGTTCGTCGGCATTTTCCAGGCGGATCAGTCCACTGCCCTCTTCAAGGCTACTGGCCTTCACTCGAACATTACTGTTTTGGAGCGCATCAAGCGCGACACTGAGTTCTCGGTCACTAATGTCCTGTCCGCCTGCGCCTCGTGAAATCTGGATCGCATAATCAGGGGGATAGAAATTGGGCATGGCGTAGATCACCCCGAGCACGAAAACGCCCAGTACCATCAGGTTTTTCCACAGTGGATAACGGTTTAACACAGAAACTGCCCTTCGCTATGAGACGCGTTCATGCGCCGGACTTAAGCGTACCCTTCGGCAGCGCAGCTGAGACCGAGGGCTTCTGAAATTTCAGCTCGATGCCACTTGCAACTTCCACCACGACAAATTGTTCCTCGACCTTTGTGATCTTACCCATCAGGCCGCCATTGGTAACAATCTCGTCTCCTTTGCTGAGCCCTTCGATGAGCTCTCGATGTTCTTTTGCACGCTTGCTTTGAGGTCTCCACAGCATAAAGTAAAAGATTGCGGCAAAGGCAACCAGAATAAGAATATCAAACCCGGGCCCAGGGGCACCGCCTTCAGCTGCGTGCGCCGCAGGAATTAGCCATTCAAGCATGTCTTTTCCCTCCAATGAATGAATGATTCAACTTTAGACCGCGCCATTGTCCAGTTTCCGCCGCCTCTACGCAATCGCTCCGAACATCGAGCGATTCGCTACCAATCAGGCGGCGCCTCAGACCACCCCTCATAAACCTGGCTTGCAAACAACTCAAATCGGTCTTCTCGGAGCGCTGCTCGAATCGAGGCCATTAAGTTCAAATAGTAAGCCACGTTATGCGCAGAGTTAAGCGTCGCTCCAAGCAATTCTCCGCACTTATCCAGATGGTGGAGATAACCCCTTGAAAAATTCTGGCAAGTCTCGCAATCGCAATTTGGATCAAGCGGCTCATCACTGGTTCGATGCTTTGCATTTCGGATACGAACCACACCCTGACTGGTAAACAGATGTCCATTGCGTGCATTACGGGTTGGCATCACACAATCCATCATGTCGACCCCTCGGCGCACGCTCTCAATCAGATCCGAGGGTGTGCCCACGCCCATCAAATAACGGGGTGCCTTCTGAGGCATCTTGGGAGCGATGCTTCGAATGGTTTCGAGCATCTCCTTTTTGGGCTCGCCCACTGAAAGACCTCCAATGGCAAATCCATCAAAACCAAGACCTTGCAGCCCAACCAAAGAAGCTTCTCTCAAGTCTGCATGAAC
>CALIKQ010000074.1 GCA_938017975.1 uncultured Pseudomonadales bacterium
GGATCTGAGCACCTGTGCGCTTCGCGGTATTGACGATCTCCTGAGTCGAGACATCGATAAGACGATGATCGAATGCTTTGAGTCGGATTCTTATTCTCTGATTTTGCATACCGCGCCTATCTCTTTGTTTTTGCACTTCAGCCAGCGCTGAAGTGTGACTTTTAAACTGGCAAATTCACGCGCCGTTATTCGTTTTTACAAAACTGAGATGCAAAAAAATCCCTCCTCTTCTGAGGAAGGCACACTGTCGTGTCTTTGCTCTCTCAAGCGTCCCGTGATTCCCAGTTGGAATCTTGTACTTTTTGTTGGGTTTGTGGGGCACTGCTTGGAAATAATCCAGCCCCTTTCTTTTAAGCCAGCTGACGCCAGCTTAACCCCTACCCACTTTCACGCTTACGCAATAGCAGGGAGGCGAATACTACCCGCCTTCCCTTTAAATTACCAGTGTTTCATCCCTTAATTTTGGTTACGACGCCAGCACCCACCGTTCGACCACCCTCACGGATCGCAAAACGTTGGCCTTCTTCCATCGCAATCGGTGCAATCAAGTCAACGTCCATCAAAACGTTGTCTCCAGGCATGACCATCTCCGTACCCTCTGGTAACTCAACACTGCCGGTAACATCCGTCGTCTCAAAAAAGAATTGCGGCTTATAACCTTTGAAAAACGGTGTGTGACGACCGCCTTCATCCTTCGATAACACGTAAACCTCACCCTCAAACTTCGTGTGCGGCGTGATCGATCCTGGCTGACTCAATACCTGACCGCGCTCAACCTCTTCTCGCTTAGTACCGCGAAGCAAGACGCCAACGTTCTCGCCCGCTCGACCTTCGTCAAGCAACTTGCGGAACATCTCAACACCCGTACAGGTCGTCTTCGCCGTATCTCGAATCCCAACAATCTCTACTTCGTCTTGGACTCGAACAATTCCCCGTGCCACTCGGCCCGTCACAACCGTGCCGCGACCTGAAATCGAGAACACATCCTCAATCGGCATCAAAAACGGCTGGTCAATCGCGCGTACTGGCTCTGGAATATAACTGTCGAGCGTCTCAACCAGCTTCACGATCGAAGGCGTACCAATATCCGAACTGTCTCCTTCAAGCGCTTTCAAAGCACTACCGATAATGATCGGCGTGTCATCACCAGGAAACTCGTACTGATCAAGAAGTTCTCGAACTTCCATATCAACAAGCTCGAGCAGTTCCTCATCATCAACCATGTCAGCCTTGTTCAAAAACACAATGATGTAAGGAACACCAACCTGCTTAGACAACAAAATGTGCTCTCGGGTCTGAGGCATGGGCCCATCAGCAGCTGAACAAACCAAAATCGCGCCATCCATCTGAGCCGCACCGGTGATCATGTTCTTCACATAATCAGCGTGCCCTGGGCAGTCAACGTGCGCATAGTGGCGATCCGGAGAATCTTACTCAACGTGAGAGGTCGAAATCGTGATACCACGGGCTCGCTCTTCCGGGGCGTTGTCAATCGCGTCGAACGCCTTGAACTCACCGCCGTAAGTTTCAGCACAGACCTTTGTGATCGCCGCCGTCAGCGTCGTCTTACCGTGGTCAACGTGCCCGATCGTGCCCACGTTTAAATGGGGTTTTGTTCGCTCAAACTTCTCTTTGGACATGCATCACCTCTATCGAGATTGGTTTCGTTAATTTAACTCGCCTTGCTGATTACCGCTTCAGCAACATTACTGGGTACTTCCTTGTACTTCTCAAACTCCATTGAGAAGGTCGCTCGGCCCTGCGTCGCAGATCGCATGTCTGTCGCGTAACCAAACATCTCTGACATGGGCACTTCCGCACTGACTGATTTTCCAGCCGGCACATCTTCCATGCCTAACACAACGCCTCGGCGTCGATTTAGATCGCCGATAATATCTCCGTAGTGCTCTTCTGGCGTTACCACTTCTACCTTCATTACAGGCTCTAAAAGTACTGGGTCAGCATCAAGCGCTCCGGCCTTTAGTGCCATCGACGCCGCTACTTTAAAGGCAACTTCGCTGGAGTCAACATCATGATATGAACCATCGTACAAGGTCACTCTAACGCCTTGTAACGGGTAGCCTGCTAGGACGCCATTGGCCATCTGTTCTTGAGCGCCTTTTGCCACCGCGCCAATATATTCCCGAGGAACCACGCCACCAACCACGTCATCAACAAACTCAAAATCATCTTCACTGATTGGCTCTAAACGAAGCCAAACATGCCCATATTGTCCACGCCCGCCGGTCTGACGAACAAACTTACCTTCCGACTCGACCGTCTTGCGAATGGTCTCTCTATAGGCCACCTGGGGCTTACCGATATTGGCCTCAACGCTGAACTCACGCCGCATACGATCAACAATAATGTCGAGATGCAACTCTCCCATCCCGCCGATGATGGTTTGTCCGGATTCTTCATCGGTTCGAACTCGAAACGAAGGATCCTCTGCTGCCAACTTGCCAAGGGCTGTACCCATTTTTTCCTGATCCGCTTGAGACCTTGGCTCTACCGCAACATGAATAACAGGCTCAGGGAATTCCATCCGCTCTAGCGTGATGACATGCTTCTCGTCACACAAGGTGTCACCGGTTGTCGCAAGCTTTAAGCCGATCGCTGCAGCAATATCGCCGGCACGGACTTCTTTAATTTCTTTGCGTTCATTGGAGTGCATTTGCACCATGCGTCCTACTCGCTCGCGCTTTCCTTTAACCGAGTTGTATACAGCATCTCCCGAGCTGAGAACACCTGAATAGACTCTAAAGAAAGTTAGGGCACCCACAAAGGGATCTGTGGCGATTTTAAAAGCAAGCGCAGCAAAGGGCTCGTTGTCATCGGCGCTTCGCTGAGCTTGCTGCTCGCCATCATCATCAAGAAACCCCCGAATCGCTTTAACCTCATCCGGTGCGGGCAAATAATCAACGACGGCATCAAGCATCGTCTGAACACCCTTATTCTTAAACGCCGATCCACACAGTGCCAAAACGATTTCATTTGCCAGGGTACGCAAACGAAGGCCCGTTTTTATCTGGTCGTTGGAGAGGACACCAGACTCTAAATAGACTTCCATCAGTTCATCATTGGCTTCGGCGGCCGCCTCAATCATATGTTCCCGATGAGTCTCTGCCAGACTCAGTAGATCGGGTGGAACTTCAGCTTCCTCGAACGTCAGACCCTGGTCTTCTTCATTCCAGTAAATCGCTTTCATTTTAATCAGGTCTATGACGCCAGAAAAATTCTCTTCGGCACCAATGGCGAGCTGGATTGGCACGCACCTAGAACCTAGCCGTTGTTCGATTTGATTCACCACACGCAAGAAGTCTGCGCCTGCGCGGTCCATCTTGTTTACAAAAACGACTCTGGGCACTTCATACTTGTTGGCTTGCCGCCAGACTGTTTCAGACTGAGGCTCAACACCAGACGTGCCGCAGAAAACAACGACGGCGCCATCGAGCACTCTGAGGCTCCGTTCAACCTCAATGGTAAAGTCAACGTGCCCTGGGGTATCAATGATATTGATGCGATGCTGGTCAAACTGGTTTTCAGTTCCTGACCAAAACGTTGTGGTCGCAGCAGACGTGATCGTAATACCGCGCTCTTGTTCTTGTGCCATCCAGTCCATGGTGGCAGCGCCGTCGTGGACCTCTCCTATCTTGTGCGATAGCCCCGTGTAAAACAGCACGCGCTCGGTAGTCGTGGTTTTACCCGCATCGACATGGGCGACGATACCAATATTTCGATAGCGACGAATCGGAGTTGATCGCGACACGGCATAACCCTTTCAGAAAGGCGGAGGCAGGCCTAGTAGCGGTAGTGCGCGAAGGCTCGGTTCGCCTCGGCCATTCGATGAGTATCCTCACGCTTTCGTACAGCAGAGCCTCGGCCTTCAGAAGCGTCCTGTAGCTCACCTGCCAGCCGCATCGCCATAGATTTTTCGCTCCGCTTTCTAGCAGAATCAACAAGCCAGCGCATGGCCAAAGCCGTTCTTCTTGATGGTCGGACCTCGACAGGTACTTGATAAGTTGCACCACCAACGCGACGAGATTTAACCTCAACTGCTGGCGCCACCGCTTCGAGAGCGGCTTCAAATATTTCGAGGGGATCTTTTCCGCTGCGGCTTTGGATTCGATCCAAAGCGCCATAGACAATCTTTTCTGCGACTGATTTCTTACCGCTGGTCATTACGTGGTTCATAAATTTAGCAAGCGTCTGATTGCTAAATTTTGGGTCGGGGATAATAACGCGTTTTTCTGGGACTCTTCTTCTAGGCATTTCACTTTCTCTTCAGGTTTTATCGAGATCATTAAGACTCGACCTTACTCTCGCAGGATTGCGAGTTTATTATCGATATTAGGCTTTGGGTCGTTTTGTACCGTACTTAGAACGACCTTGAGTTCGGTTACTGACGCCCGATGTATCAAGCGCACCACGGACGGTGTGATAACGCACACCTGGTAAGTCTTTCACACGACCACCGCGAATCAGCACCACCGAGTGCTCTTGCAAATTATGGCCTTCCCCACCGATATAGCTGGTGACTTCCATTCCGTTGGTTAGACGTACCCGGCATACTTTTCGAAGTGCTGAATTAGGCTTCTTCGGCGTGGTGGTATACACCCGAGTGCAGACTCCGCGTCTCTGCGGACAAGCCTGAAGGGCGGGCACGTCACTCTTGACGATTTTTCGCTTCCGAGGCTTTCTGACTAATTGATTAATCCTTGCCATGTTTCCTGATTACTCCTATTGGGTGCAACGCTTGCCGCTGCTGCGAGGGGCGAATTCTAAAGAGCCGGTTGGGTTGAGTCAACCGGCGCTTGAATGTCACCCGTGTTTATAAATCGCCCTGACTGAGCGCGTCGCTGAGCGCTTGCTCAACTTCGCTCGCACTTACGGTCGGTTGATCCTCTGATCCACGCTCTTTTCTTAGCTTACGCTCATTGTGGTACGTCAAACCGGTTCCCGCAGGAATCAGCCTTCCAACAATGACATTCTCTTTGAGTCCCCGCAGATAATCACGCTTGCCGGTCACAGCCGCTTCGGTGAGCACCCGAGTGGTTTCCTGGAATGAAGCTGCCGAGATGAAAGACTCTGTGGCCAGTGACGCCTTGGTGATACCCAGCAACATTCTCTCTCCACGTACCGGTTCGAGTCCTTCATTCGAGAGCCTGTCATTTTCATCAAGGAACTGATTCAGTTCGACCTGCTCTCCCTTCACAAACGAAGACTCACCTGCCTCCATCACTTCAACTTTACGCAGCATCTGGCACACAATGACTTCGATGTGCTTATCATTGATTTTCACACCTTGGAGCCGATAGACGTCTTGAATCTCCTTGGTAATGTAATTGGCTAAAGCCTCAACACCTTTTAAGCGGAGTATGTCGTGAGGATTCTCCGGCCCATCTGAGACCACTTCTCCCTTCTCGACCTGCTCGCCCTCAAATACCGTCATATGACGCCACTTGGGAATCAACACTTCGTAATGATCCGATCCATCGGCCAACAAAGATCCATCTGTTGGGGTAATCACCAACCGGCGCTTGCCTTTGGTTTCTTTACCGAAGGACACTGTTCCACTGATCTCAGCCAATACCGCAGCTTCTTTTGGCTTTCTTGCTTCAAACAAGTCAGCTACGCGCGGCAAACCACCTGTGATATCACTGGTCTTAGATCCTTCTTGAGGGATTCTAGCAATAACGTCACCAGCAGCGACGGCATCTCCATCTTCTAGGCCCAAAATTGCGTTGGCCTCAAGGAAGTAATGTGCAGGTACATCGGTACCTGACAACATCAAAGGCTTACCTTTACCGTCCACCAAGGACACAGCAGCTCGCGTATCCTTACCTGCCGTTGGTCGATCTTTCGGATCGATAATCGAAATATTGGTCAGACCCGTCAGTTCGTCGGTCTGACGACGGACGGTGATTCCTTCCTCCATATTTTCAAAGACTACTTTACCGGCAACCTCAGTTACGATTGGGTGAGTATGCGGATCCCAGGTACAGACAATGGCGCCTGCTTCAACCGTTGCTCCTGGTGCGGCTTTGATCAAGGCGCCGTAAGGCACTTTATAACGCTCTCGCTCCTTGCCGGACTCCTGATCTGCAATCGCGACCTCACCTGACCGAGAGACTGCAACCAGCTCGCCGTTCGGTTTTTCGATTGTCTTTAAATTATGAAGTCTGAAGACCCCTTCATGCTTGACTTGAACGTTATCAACAGCGGTCGCTCTGGATGCTGCGCCACCAATGTGGAACGTTCTCATGGTCAACTGAGTGCCTGGCTCACCAATTGACTGCGCCGCAATCACGCCGACAGCCTCCCCAATGTTCACCAGATGACCTCGTCCAAGGTCTCTACCATAACAATTGCTACAAATGCCGTAGCGCGTCTCACAGGTGATCGCGCTTCTGACCTTGATCTCATCGATTCCCATGCCTTCAACACGGTCCGCCCACTTCTCATCGATCAGTGTGCCCTGGGGAATTAGAACTTCATCCCCAGCCGCATTGTAGACATCGACCGCAACGACTCGGCCAAGCACTCGCATCCCCAAGCCCGCAATGACGTCACCGCCCTCAATCACGGCGTTCATAATCATGCCGTCTTCGGTACCGCAGTCTACTTCGGTAACAACCAGGTCCTGTGCCACATCAACCAGACGTCGAGTCAGATAACCTGAATTCGCCGTTTTAAGAGCCGTATCGGCCAAACCCTTTCGTGCTCCGTGGGTTGAGATGAAGTACTGCATCACAGACAGGCCTTCTCGGAAGTTCGCCGTAATCGGGGTTTCAATGATTGAACCGTCTGGCTTGGCCATCATTCCACGCATACCAGAGAGCTGCCTGATCTGAGCGGGTGAGCCTCGAGCGCCAGAGTCGGAATACATCCAAACGCTGTTAAACGAACTTTGCTCTTCCTCCTCGCCATCACGATTAAGCACCTTCTCAGTGCTCAGGGTGTCCATCATTGCATTACTGACTTGGTCACTAGCGCGCGTCCAAATGTCGATCACCTTGTTGTATTTTTCACCCTGGGTGACCAAACCCGACGAAAATTGGCTCTCAATCTCGCGAATTTCATCCTCGGACCGACTGATGATTTCTGCCTTTTCGTTCGGGATCACAAAATCTTCGACACCGATGGATGCGCCCGATCGCGTTGAGTACTCATAACCCATGTACATCAGTTGGTCTGCAAAGATCACGGTCTCTTTTAGGCCAACTGTTCGATAACATAAGTTGATCAATCGAGACATATCCTTATTGACCATTGTCTTATTGATCTGCTCGAACGGCATGCCCTCAGGAACAATCTCAAACACCAACGCACGCCCTACCGTGGTTTCATGAATTTTCGAAGACGCCTGAAGAACACCATCATCGTCGATCACATTCTCTTGTACTCGAACCTTGATCCTTGCTTGCAAGCCGACCTGACGATTGGCATAGGCTCGGGCAACTTCTTCGATATCAGAAAAACTCATCCCTTCACCAAGATCGTTTACTCGATCCCGGGTCATCCAATAAATCCCTAACACCACGTCCTGCGAGGGCACGATAATGGGTTCGCCATCTGCGGGCAGCAAAACGTTGTTGGTTGACATCATTAAAGCCCGAGCTTCAAGCTGCGCCTCGAGGGTTAGCGGTACATGCACCGCCATCTGATCCCCATCAAAGTCAGCGTTATAGGCAGTACAGACCAATGGATGCAGCTGGATCGCCTTCCCTTCAATCAAAACTGGTTCAAAGGCCTGGATGCCCAGTCGGTGCAACGTTGGAGCCCTGTTAAGCAGAACAGGATGTTCTCGAATGACTTCCGCAAGAATATCCCAGACCTCCGCGGTCTCATTCTCAACCATCTTTTTAGCCGCCTTGATGGTTGTGGCTAACCCACGTGCCTCAAGTTTTCCAAAGATGAACGGTTTAAAGAGCTCGAGTGCCATTTTTTTCGGTAACCCGCATTGGTGGAGCCGCAGGGTTGGCCCGACAACAATCACCGATCGTCCGGAATAATCAACACGCTTACCTAAGAGGTTCTGACGGAAGCGTCCTTGCTTACCCTTAATCATATCGGCAAGAGACTTGAGGGGTCGCTTATTGGTTCCCGTGATCGCTCGACCTCGGCGTCCATTGTCCAATAACGCATCCACAGCTTCTTGAAGCATACGCTTTTCATTTCTGACAATGATGTCCGGCGCTGCGAGATCAAGTAGCCGCTTCAGACGATTATTACGATTGATGACGCGGCGGTAGAGATCATTGAGATCTGAGGTTGCGAACCGGCCGCCCTCCAGAGGAACAAGTGGCCTGAGATCTGGCGGCAGTACCGGCAGGACATTAAACACCATCCAAGATGGCTCGTTCCCAGACGAGATAAACGCTTCGATTAATTTGAGTCGTTTAGTGAGCTTCTTTGTTTTGGTGTCAGAATTGGTTTGCGGTAATTCTTCCCGAAGCCGCGCCACTTCATCTTTGAGGTCCATCTGACGCATCAAATCCTGAATGGCCTCAGCGCCCATCTTAGCCTCAAATTCGTCCCCGAATTCTTCGAGCGCCTCATAATACTGATCGTCAGACAACAACTGTCCTTTCTCGAGCGAAGTCAAACCCGGGTCTATCACGACAAAGCTCTCGAAATACAAAATGCGCTCAATATCTCGCAGCGTCATATCCATGAGCAAACCGATACGCGACGGCAACGACTTTAGAAACCAAATGTGTGCGACTGGGGCGGCCAGTTCAATGTGGCCCATGCGCTCGCGGCGAACTTTGGCCAAAGCGACCTCGACGCCACACTTCTCGCAAATTACGCCACGGTGCTTCAGCCGCTTGTACTTGCCACAAAGACACTCATAGTCTTTATTCGGTCCAAAAATCTTGGCGCAAAATAGGCCGTCTCGCTCGGGCTTAAAAGTCCGATAATTAATGGTCTCTGGCTTTTTTACCTCGCCAAAGGACCAGGAACGGATCATCTCGGGAGACGCCAAACCAATCCTGAGTGAATCAAATTCTTCTGTCTGACCCTGAGCTCTCAGCATATTCAGTAAGTCTTTCACAGTGTTCCTCCATGTTGGGCACCTTGGCCCAGTAGAAAATTAACGTGTTGATCCAAACCTGACATCTCAGTCGTGTTCCAACTCAATATCGATTCCGAGTGAACGAATCTCTTTCACTAAGACATTGAACGATTCCGGCATTCCCGGCTCCATTCGGTGATCACCATCGACGATATTTTTATACATTCGGGTTCGACCGTGAACGTCATCGGACTTGACCGTCAACATTTCCTGGAGCGTGTAAGCTGCGCCGTAAGCTTCAAGCGCCCAGACCTCCATCTCACCAAACCGTTGACCGCCAAATTGCGCTTTACCGCCAAGGGGTTGCTGCGTGACCAGGCTGTACGATCCTGTAGAACGCGCATGCATCTTGTCATCCACAAGGTGGTTCAGCTTCAACATATACATGATGCCCACCGTGACCGGACGATCAAATTGCTCACCGGTGCAACCATCAAAGAGCAATGTCTGGCCGTCGATCGGAAGCCCTGCCAAAGATAGCATCTGTTTGATCTCTTCCTCATTCGCGCCGTCAAATACACCCGTCGCCATCGGCACCCCACCTCGGAGATTGCCAGCCAACTGAAGAATATCTGCGTCAGACAGCGAATCAAGATCTTCCCGTCGGCCGCTCTTGTTGTATATCTTATCGAGGAACTTTCTTAGCTCGGCGATTTCCCGCTGGGCGTCAAGCATCTCACCGATTCTTAAACCAAGCCCTTCGGCAGCCCAGCCTAGGTGTGTTTCTAGTATTTGACCCACGTTCATTCGCTTGGGTACGCCAAGCGGATTGAGCACGATGTCAATGGGCTGACCATCGGCATCAAAGGGCATGTCTTCTTCAGGTTTAATGACCGAGATCACCCCTTTATTACCATGACGTCCTGCCATTTTATCGCCGGGCTGAATTCGACGCTTAATCGCAAGATACACCTTAACGATCTTAAGAACCCCCGGTGCCAGGTCGTCGCCGCTTTGCAACTTACCTTTGCTCTCTTCGAACTTTTCATCGAGTTCTTCTCGACGCGCTTTGAGACGTTGCTCGGCGCCTTGAAGTTGTTCATTCAGCTCGTCTTTTTCCATTCGAAGCTTGAACCAATCCTCGGCCTCCAGCTCTTTAAGATAAGCTGCAGTAACTTTCTCTCCTTTCTTCAGCTTTGGCCCTGCTATCACTGCCTTGCCACTCAATGCTGCTGCCAAACGCTCATAGGTCGCGTTTTGAATGATTGCGAACTCGGCTTCGATGTTTTTTCGGATCCTCTTGAGTTCCTCGGCATCAATATCCTTCGCTCGCTGATCCTTCTCAATACCATCACGGGTGAAAACCCGGACATCAATGACAGTCCCGTTGTAGCTGCTAGGCACTCGCAGACTGGTGTCTTTCACATCGGATGCTTTCTCTCCAAAGATTGCTCTCAACAGCTTTTCTTCTGGCGTCAGTTGCGTCTCGCCCTTAGGCGTCACCTTACCAACGAGAATATCTCCTGCGGCAACTTCAGCGCCAATGTAGACAATCCCTGATTCGTCCAGTTTACCTAAGGCACCCTCTCCCACATTGGGGATATCGCAGGTAATCTCTTCCGATCCAAGCTTCGTGTCGCGAGCGATACAGGTTAACTCTTGAATATGGATGGTTGTAAACCGGTCTTCTTTAACCACCTTCTCTGAGATCAGGATGGAATCCTCGAAGTTGTATCCGTTCCAGGTCATAAACGCGATTCGCATATTTTGACCCAGTGCAAGCTCACCGGTGTCCACAGAAGGGCCATCCGCAAGGATGTCACTCTTCGCTACGACATCTCCTTCTTTTACTAATGGCCGCTGATTAATACAGGTATTTTGATTCGATCGGGTGTATTTCACGAGGTCATAAATATCGACTCCCGCCTCACCAGTCTCGGTCTCAGCATTGTTCACACGAATCACGATTCGAGCTGCATCGACGGTCTCAACCACACCGCCCCGCAACGCAACAACGCAGACTCCAGAATCTCTCGCTACGGCGCGCTCAAGACCTGTTCCCACCAGCGGCTTTTCAGAAACCAACGTGGGGACTGCTTGACGCTGCATATTTGAGCCCATGAGCGCTCGGTTAGCGTCGTCGTGTTCCAAAAATGGAATCAAAGCTGCAGCGACAGAGACCACCTGCTTCGGAGAAACATCCATGAAATTCACGTGATCACGCGACATCTTGCTGAACTCGCCTTGATGACGAACATCCACGAGATCCTCAGTGAGCTGGCCTTTGGCGTTGACCTGAGCGCTGGCCTGCGCAATCACGAAGTCCGCTTCAACAATGGCCGACAGATACTCAATGTCATCGGTCACCTTACCGTCAACCACTCTGCGGTAAGGACTTTCGAGAAAGCCATAATGATTGGTGCGGGCGTAGGTCGCCAGCGAATTGATAAGACCAATATTCGGGCCTTCAGGTGTCTCGATCGGACACACTCGACCGTAGTGAGTGGCATGAACATCACGAACCTCAAAACCAGCACGCTCGCGAGTCAATCCGCCCGGTCCAAGCGCTGATACTCTCCGCTTGTGCGTCACTTCTGAGAGTGGATTATTCTGATCCATGAATTGCGATAACTGAGCTGAGCCGAAAAACTCTTTCACAGCCGCCGCCACTGGTTTGGCGTTGATTAGATCTTGTGGCATTAAACCTTCGGACTCAGCCAGGCTCAAGCGCTCCTTTACTGCCCGCTCAACCCTGATCAACCCTAAGCGAAAAGCGTTTTCTGCCATCTCACCGACTGATCGTACACGCCTGTTACCCAGATGATCGATGTCATCAACAACATCGAAACCATTTCGGATATTGATTAAACACTTAAGAACCGAGAGCACATCATCGTTATCCAGCGTGCCAAGCCCGCCTTCTTCTTCCCTGCCTAGCCGACGATTGAATTTCATTCGTCCAACAGCAGTGAGGTCATAACGATCCGCTGAGAAAAACAAATTATTGAATAGATTCTCAGCAGCTTCTTTTGTTGGCGGCTCGCCCGGGCGCATCATACGATAGATTTCGACTAGGGCCTCAAGACGATTATTACAAGGATCGGCGTCTAACGTATCTGCCATGAAAGGACCATGGTCTAGATCATTGGTGTAGATTGTTTGGAAAGCTTTGACGTCAATTTCCCGCAGTTTCTCTAGTACTTCCTCTGTAATCACTGCGTTACACGGGACAACAACTTCGCCGGTCTCTTGATCAATAATATTTTTTGCAAGTCGATGACCGCACACATACTCTGCCGGAACGGCGAGCTGGGTTAAATTGAGCTTTTCCATTTCACGAATATGGCGCGCAGTGATGCGGGTTCCCTCGGCCACCAGTACATTGCCTTTATTATCGGTAATGTCGAACTGGGCGGTTTCCCCTCTGAGACGATTGGCAATCAAACTCAGCGTGATTCCGTCTTCGGTCATCTGGAAATCATCATTGTCAAAGAAGAGGTCTAATATTTCTTCTGCTTCGAGACCCAATGCTCTGAGCAAGATCGTCGCAGGTAACTTTCTGCGGCGATCAATTCGAACATAAACCAAATCTTTTGGATCGAATTCAAAGTCCAGCCAAGATCCCCGCATCGGGATGACCCGAGCAGAGTAGAGTAGTTTTCCTGACGAGTGCGTCTTTCCTTTGTCATGGTCAAAAAAGACACCGGGTGAACGGTGCAGCTGCGACACAACCACACGTTCAATGCCGTTGATCACAAACGTGCCATTTTCCGTCATCAAGGGCATCTCGCCCATGTACACTTCTTGCTCTTTAATATCTTTGATGGCTTTGTTCGACGAGTCTTTGTCATAAATGATCAATCGAACTTTAACCCGCAGGGGTACCGCATAAGTAACGCTGCGGGATTGACATTCCTTGACGTCAAATACGGGACGTCCTAATCGATAACCGACGTATTCGAGCGCCGCGTTACCAGAATATGAAACGATGGGAAACACTGACCGGAATGCAGCGTGGAGCCCAGACTCTAATCGATCTTCCTGGTTTCCTTCTTCCTGAAGGAACTTCTTATAGGAATCGACTTGAATACCAAGCAGGTATGGAATGTCCATCACTGTTGGCAGCTTTCCAAAGTCTTTCCTAATACGTTTTTTTTCTGTATACGAATAGGCCATTCTCGCCTCCAGGTTTAATTAGGGTCTCAACCAGTTACACTTCTTGGACAACGCAGAACACCGAGCGTTGCCCGGTGTTTTGCGATTGTTTGTCCAATTCCAAAGAAATTGTCTTACTTCAACTCAACGGTGGCTCCCGCCTCCTCGAGTTGATTCTTAAGATCTTCGGCTTCGTCCTTCGTAGCACCTTCTTTAACGGTTGCTGGCGCGGAATCGACCATATCTTTGGCTTCTTTCAGGCCTAGACCGGTGATCGCCCGAACGACTTTGATCGCGTTCACTTTCTTCTCGCCCGCTGATACTAAGACGACTTCAAACTCGTCTTTCTCAGCAGCAGCACCAGCATCACCTGCGGCTGCAACAGGCGCTGCAGCGACGGCTGCTGCCGCAGATACGCCAAACTTTTCTTCCATTGCTTCAACCAGCGCGACAACATCCATCACGCTCATTTCAGCGATTGCATCTAAAATTTCATCTTTTGATAATGACATTAGTCCTATCTCCGTTTTTTGTTTAATTTCAGGCAGCTTGTTTCTGATCTTTAACCGCAGCAACAACCCGTGTTACTCGACCAGGAATATCATTCATGGTTCGAACCAACTTAGTTACAGGGGCTTGCATCACAGCCATCAGCAATGACAAGGCTTCATCTCGAGTTGGCAATTTCGCCAAAGCATCAATTTGGTCGGCGGCCAACAACTCACCACCTACGCTCAATGCTTTAATCTCGAAGGCATCGTTTTCTTTTGCAAAATCCTTGAAAACTCGCGCTGATGCACCTGGGTCTTCCAGGGCGAAGGCGAGTACACAAGGACCCAGCAAAGCTTCGTTCATGCACTCGAACTCGGTTCCCTCAAAGGCGCGTTTGGCCAGAGTGTTACGAATTACGCGGACCTGAACACCAGCGGTTCTCGCAGTTGCTCTCAGGGAGGTCATCGCATCAACGCTGACGCCCCTGTAGTCTGCCATCACTGCCGATAACGCAACCTTTGCAGTCTCATTGACTTCAGCTACGATCGCCTGCTTTTCTTTAAGTCCAATCGGCACTTTTTGTACTCCTTGACTTGTTAAAATTCCCGCCAGCTTGCACCTTGCGGGGGTCCACGGAGACAGGATTCATAGCGATGAATCACCCTCTACCGTCTGCGTAGGCTTGCGTACTCCAACTTAACCGGCGATTTGCCGGACCTACGGTCTTTGACGAGCGATGGCTTATCACCAGCCACTCCAAAGAATTAAATTTTTAGGACTAAGCCTCTAAGGAAGCCTGATCGATGGCAATACCAGCGCCCATAGTCGTTGAAAGCGTCACCTTCTTAACGTAAACACCTTTAGCAGAAGCAGGCTTGACCTTTTTCAAGTCCAGCAGAAGCGCTTCGATATTTTGCTTGATGGCATCAGGCTCAAAACCGACCTGCCCTACACCGCCATGGACAATGCCATTTTTATCGGTGCGATAGCGGACCTGGCCCGCTTTGGCATTTTTTACTGCCTCGGCGACATCTTGAGTCACCGTGCCAAGACGGGGATTTGGCATCAACCCGCGGGGTCCGAGGATCTGACCCAGCTGCCCAACAATCCGCATCGTGTCTGGGGTCGCAATCACTACATCAAAGTTGAGGTTTCCAGCTTTTACATCCGCGGCAAGGTCATCCATTCCAACCACATCGGCACCGGCTTCCGAAGCTTCAGCAGCTTTATCGCCCTGAGCAAAAACAGCCACTCGAACGGTTTTCCCTGTTCCATTGGGGAGCACTGTCGCACCACGGACCACTTGGTCTGATTTTCTTGGATCAACACCCAGATTAATACTCACGTCGATCGATTCTTTAAATTTCACCGAGGACAGCTCATTTAAAATAGTGACCGCCTCGGTCACCGGATAGATTTTTGCCGGATCAACTTTTTCTCGGAATGCACGAACTCTTTTGCTTAACTTGGCCATTTATACACCCTCCACTTCAATGCCAGCGCTGCGAGCACTACCGGCGATTGTTCGAACAGCGGCATCCATATCTTTTGCCGTGAGATCAGCCATTTTAGTGGTTGCTATCTCTTCCAACTGAGCACGATTCACTTTGCCTACTTTTTTTACATGAGGCTCGGGGCTGCCGCTGGAAATACCAGCTGCTTTCTTGAGCAGTATAGATGCTGGCGGCGTTTTCCGGATAAAAGTAAAGCTCTTATCGCTGTACACAGTGATCACCACTGGAATTGGCATGCCTGCTTCAATGCCTTGCGTCTCAGCATTGAACGCTTTACAGAATTCCATGATGTTGACGCCTCGTTGCCCGAGTGCGGGGCCAACGGGAGGACTTGGGTTCGCTTGTCCTGCAGGAACCTGCAGTTTGATATACGCTTCGATCTTTTTTGCCATACTTCTTCTCCTGTGGGTTCAATCCCTAGCTCAGCGAATCCTGTCTAGGTCCCCGTAAATAATCGCGAAATGGCAATAACGCGATTAAATTAATTATCTTTGTTCAGCCCTTTTCAACCTGACCAAAGTCGAGCTCGACCGGCGTTGAACGGCCAAAAATTGTCACGGCGACGTGCAGCCGATTCTTGTCGTAATTCACTTCCTCGACCACGCCGTTGAAATCGTTGAATGGGCCATCGACCACTCGAACCAACTCTCCCGGTTCGAACACGATCTTTGGCGTGACTTTTTCGCTACCAACCTGTACCCGCTGCAAGATTGCATCAGCTTCTGCATTCGAGATCGGCGCCGGTTGATCAGCCTTTCCGCCGATAAACCCCATCACCCTGGGGGTCTCTTTAACCAAGTGCCAGGTACTTTCATCAAGCTCCATCTCAACCAGCACGTAACCCGGGAAAAACTTTCGCTCGCTGCGGCGCTTCTTACCCGCCTTCATTTCGACAACTTCTTCTGCTGGAACGAGCACTTCTCCGAACTTATCTTCAAGCCCAGATAACTCAATTCGCTCATGAAGCGCGCGCATAACCTGCTTTTCAAAGCCAGAAAAAGCGTGGACCACGTACCATCGTTTACTCAAAACATCACCTTTCTACTTCGGTCGAAGTCTATGTCAGCCGATTAGCCCGTTGACAGACCAGCTGAGCGCCGAATCCATCCCCCATAAAATCAGGCCAACAAAGATCACCATCACTACAACGATGAGTGTGGTTTGCGTTGTTTCTTGTCGAGTTGGCCAGACAACTTTTCTTATCTCTACTCGTGCTTCTTTCGCTAGCTCCCAGGTCGCTTGGCCCTGCCGAGTCGTCAGCGCAATCGCGACGGCAACACCAGCGACCACGACCCCTGCTAAAACTCGGTAAAGCAATGTTAGCGCGGCATATTCTGCGTTTGCATAGATTCCTGCTGCAAGTACGGCCAGCGCCAATACCCACTTTACGGGGTCCAATTTTCCTGCATTCTCAGACACTGCGTTCACGATAACCTCTAGAAAATAGGGTTTGAGCAGCCTCAACCCAGCAAAAGCTTGGCAGGCCAGGAGGGAATCGAACCCCCAACCTGCGGTTTTGGAGACCGCTGCTCTGCCAATTGAGCTACTGGCCTAACTGCTTGCACAAACCCATGCGAGTTGCTGCTTTAACCTTTAAAACAGACTAGCCCTTAATTTTGGTTACGACGCCAGCACCCACCGTTCGACCACCCTCGCGGATCGCAAAACGCTGGCCCTCTTCCATCGCAATCGGGGCAATTAAGTCAACGTCCATCAAAACGTTGTCTCCAGGCATCACCATCTCAGTG
>CALIKQ010000075.1 GCA_938017975.1 uncultured Pseudomonadales bacterium
ACCATTTATGCCCGATGCGTCAGAGAAAAACCTTATGATAAAAGCAGTCAATATTTGGGCGTCGGTTCATGGGTTAGTTGGACTTTTGAGACGCAGGGATTTGCAGGATAGCCAATCCAAAGAGCTAACATGGATTGAAAATAACTTAGAAGAGTATTTGAAAATGACAACATTCCTTTGAAGGGATAAATTTTCAGAGATTCTAATGTTCTGATCTTTGACTCATTGCGTGGGAGTAGTGATGTCCCTCGCGTGAAGCCCAGCCCGCGACTGTAGTCCTTTGGCATCAAACATCATAAGTCTGCTGACAAAGGCATGAAATCAAACAATCATGATCAGTCGCCTAGACGAGTTTTAATCGCAAAGCATCTAGTTCTGTGCCAGGTGGATAGTTGTCGGCGATTTGGTACATCCCGTCTAATGTGATCTTTGCTCCCAAGGTGACAACATCCTTGTGACTCGTGTCCACCGGGCCTAGCGTTGCAATTGCACATCGGCCTTGGTTCATAGGCCCTTCCAACACGGTTAGATTGAGCCCTTCTGAGCTAGCTTCCAGACCGAGCTCGTTCAATGTAGATTTGAGCATGCCGCCGTGGGCCTCGAAGGTAATGCTGCCCTGGAATCGCATGGCGCCTGTTGCGCTACCGTCTGGCTCGATGACCAAATCTCCACCGGGCAATGCTGCAAAGACAAACGAACCGTCCTCCGCCAAAGTCGCGCCATCATCCAACTTTACAGAGCCACCCGCGGCTTCGACATAATTTCTAAAACTGGTTTTCACCCCCCAGCTCAATTGACTAAATTGCATCGCGCTTCTCGAAATGATTTAGAGCTAAGGATGACGCAGTCGACTACAAATTGCACGGTCCTCAAAAGCCCCCTTTCTCACGACATCAGAAATTCCTAGGCAACAATAGGGGCGGCGAATTCGGTTTGATCGGTTTAGAAGTACCACCGCAGACTGGAAAAAAACATGTTAGGGTTCCCGCCGTACTCGGAACCTAGCCCCAGGGTTTGATCAGAGCTTAGTGTTAGTGCGGTCCCAGAAAAAACATATAGGCCGAAGTCCATATAAAAGTTCTCCGCGACATTGTATTCAGCAGCGATGGAGGTGTAGGCAGATTGGTCGCTCAGATTGACAATGCTCATTAGAGCGACTGACAGCAGGGGTGATACTTGAACAGAAATACTGGGTATCAAGTAGTTCTCGCCCAGTAAGAAAACGCCGCCGCGTTGATACGGGGTGGTTTGATAAAGTGATAGATAGTCATCGGGGTTCTGACTCCCAGCACCATTGTAGTGGTACTCAATCATGCCAAAAATGTGCTCCTGAAAGGCATAATCCAGACCTGTCGACACCCTAGCGTAGTCGCTGTCTCCATCGACATAGGCGGCTTCAAGCCAAAACCCGAGATCACCCAATTCAGACTGCACGCCTCCGCCAATGAGGGTTTGCTGGGCGTATTCGATCAGTGAAAAATTAAAGTCTCTTCCGCCCATATTGTTACGTACCTGAACGAACGCTGCAGAGGTTGCTTGATCTGCATCACTGCCTAGCACCAGCCCAAAATCGACTTCGCCCAGCTCGCCCCAGGGCCTTTGGAAGCGGATCGCGTCGACACCGGTTCGGTACTCTGTGTTGAACGTTCTAACGTCAAAGGGCAAGAACACGTCAATCGGATTAATAAAGCGCGCTGCCCCAAAAGCAATGGCCTGGCGGCCGACGGTCAAATCTCCGGCGTCTAATTGCAGTTGAATATTCAGACGATCGAGATTTTGATAGAGCTGGGTTTTGCTGGCCGCATCGCTGGTTAAGGATGTTTTGAGGTCACTGACCCGATAGCTGTCGCCAACAATATTGAAGGCCTGCAAATCGCCTCCGACGGATCGCGAGACGGACAATGGGCTGAGCTCATAATGAAATTGGAAGACCATCCGATCGGTGAAGGATTCCACCATGAGGCGGCCACTGTTTTGCGCTTGATAGATGGTGTCGATCTCAAAAAAATCGTTGGTGACGGAATCTTGGATCACCCCATAGGTTTTTAAATAACCCGAAATGTTGGTTTGGGCGCGGGGTGAACGCTTAGGCTGACTCGGCTCAGCGACCGGTGCCAGAGAGAGTCGTGCGAATGAGGTCTCCCTCGGCGCTTGCGGCGGTTCTTGGATGGAAGGGGCTTGCTTTACTAGCTGGGTCTTGGGCAATTGCGGGGTCGACAAATCCGTTTCCCAAGTCCAGACGCCCTCAAAGCCGGCATCGCGCACGCGCTGCTTTAGGGGTTCAATGGGTCGTCCTTTGATCGGCACAATAACCCGGTAAAAAGGCGCGCCTTTGAGGCTAATTTGAGACAAAACGCCTTGATCGTTGAGACGGGCCTCAACCCTTTGAAGGTGCGTTGCGGCGTTGGATTCATTGATGAACCCTCCCAACACCAGTACAGGTTCTGCATGCAAGAGACTGCTAAATAAGCAGGTGAATAACCCTAAAACGAAGCGCGCATAACCGTTAGAATTCATTCTTGCCTCACCTCAAAGCCTGCTGGAGGTTTAAGCGCGGCAACTTGAATTCAAATTTTGTATGCGCGGGTGCGTGCACCAATCCTCCTTAAGGTTGCTAAAGCTCAGACGATAAGTCGATGTTTGGGGCGACATCTTCGCTGAGTTCTGAGAGATCACGAATTACGAATTTCGTCCAAGTGAACAATCCCGTCCTCCAAATGGATCAACCGATCAGCCCGATCCATAATTTTTTGATCGTGGGTTGAAAAGACGAAGGTCATGTTCATCTGCGCATTGAGGTCCCGCATCATATCGAGCAGTGCGATGCCTGTGGTCGAATCCAGATTTGCCGTGGGTTCATCGGCCAGAATAATGTCGGGTTTGGAAGCCATCGCCCTGGCCACAGCAACGCGTTGCTGCTGTCCGCCCGAGAGTTGTGCCGGTCGCCGGTCGCCCAGTCCCTCAAGGCCGACCAATGCGAGCATCTCTTGAACCCGGGTTTTGCGATCTTTTTCATCGATGCCTTGCAGCAGCATGATATATTCGATGTTCTCTTCCGCTGACAGTACAGGAATCAGGTTATAGGACTGAAAAATAAAACCGATATGATCACGGCGAAAATCGGAGAGCTGCCTCCCGGACATGTTGGCGATGTTCGTGCCCGACAAAAAGACGTCGCCAGAATCCGGCTCATCAAGCCCTCCAATCAGTTGTAGCAGGGTGGTTTTGCCCGACCCCGATGGACCAATAATGGCTGTAAACTCGCCCTCTTCGATGTGGGTGCTGACGTTGGAGAGCGCGGTGACCTGGGTCTGGGCTTCACCGAACTTTCTGACGAGGTTTTTGGTTTCAATCACAGTTTTCATTAATCTGATCCTAAAGGGCGCGTTGCAGTGCCTGACTGGGCACGATTCGGGAAGCGAAAACAGCAGGGTAAATCGCCGCGGCGACGGTGAGTAGCGTGACATAGATCGGGAAGGCAACAAACTGATAGGCGCGGACCTCAGTGTGCATGTTGCCGTCTAAGAGCACGCCCGACATTTCCATACGTCCCATGGGAATACCATTTGATTCAAAATAAGACGAGGCAAGGTAGCCCAGCAGAACCCCAAAAGCGCAGGCCATTAAGGCGAGAAAAAAGGCTTCGAACAAGACTAACGCAATAATTTGACGAGGCGTTGTGCCAATGGCCTTAGCGACCCCAAATTCGTAGATGCGTTCGTAAATCGACATGAACATCGAATTGATAACCCCGAGGGATGTCAGGATGAATAATACGGCGCCCACGATTGCAGAGGCGTAGCTGCTCATCTCAATCATGCCACCGATAGAAGGTTGTAGGTCGAGCCAGCCCAGTGCCTCGACATTGCCTTGGTTGAGACGCGTTAATGTCGGTAGGGCTTTGTTTTTTGCATCTTCGGGATCAACAAATTGAACCGCAATCTGATGCACATGCCCGTCCATTCCCAGTAAAGGTTGGGCTGCGCTGAGATTGATGAAGGCGAGGGTTTGATCCATCTCCTCTGGCCCGAATTCAAAAAAGCCGGTCACCCGAAATAGCTCCTGGGTGATCTCACCGGTGTCCACTTGTGCGGCGGTGATAATGATCCGATCACCCAGTGAGACTTCCAGTAGCTCTCCCATTAGTTTTCCGAGTAGGATTTCTCGCTTTGCGCCGGTTAAGTACTCGCCCTTAAAGGTGGCTTCTTCGAGACGGCTGACTCCCAGTTCTGAAGTTGCATCAACCCCATAAATGAGGCCGCCAGTGGTGTTGTACGGCGAGGCAATCATGCCCCCAATAATCACTCGTGGCGCGTGGCCCGCGACCCGTTCATCGGCGGCCAAGGCGGCGGTGATGGCGTCGGGATCGTTAAGGAAAAGCTCGGGTTCAAAGTTCTCCCGGAATCCTTTTTGATTCACCTGCGCCTCTCCCTCAAGCGTTTTGGTGATCCCGCCAACCATCACGTCGATCATGCCCAGCATGATGCCGTCGACAAGAATAATCACCACCAGTGAACTGGTAATGAGCATGCAGGTTAAGAGGGTTCTGCGAGTATTTCGAAACAAATTGCGCCACGCTAGCTTCAAACTCAGCATCAGTGACTCCCCAACGCGACGCGGGGCAGAATGCGCGCGGCTCTCAATCCAGGAGGAAGACTGATCAGTGCTGCAGTCAGCAGCATAAAGCCCATGGGCATGAATACGACATAGGCAGAGAGGTCTCCTTTCATTGTGTCAAAAACAACTCCGCCCATGTCCACCGAGATATCGAGTTTTATGCCAACTTCGGTAAACCACACAATCACCGGAAGAATGAGCGCGAGGCCCACACTGATGCTGATGCTTGCGAGCATCACCGTCTCAATAAAAATGAGTTTGACAAGCTCTGACGGACGACAACCGATTGATTTCAAGACACCAAACTCCTTGGTTCGCTCAAGCACCGACATCAATACGGTATTTAGAACACCGATAAATACGATGAACACAATCAATGCCATCGTAAAATAATTACCTTGTTTGTCGGATTGCATGGTTCGGTAAAAAGTCGCTTCAATCTGCTGCCAGGGTGAGACATTCAGGCTGGGCATCAAACTTTGCAGTGCGACCGCCAGTTGTTCGTTATCGTGCTTGTTACGCGCAAGTAAGGCAAATTCGTGAACCTCACCACCAATCGATAGGAACTCCTGGGCAACGGTGAGCGGCAGAAAGACGCCGAGTCGATCAAACGAGGTGGTGTTACCAATAATGGCGGTGATGATGAAGATATCGTTCGCAATTGATCCATCGGCACCTGAGGAAATCAGAACGATTTCGTCCCCAACATCCAATCGCAATGAATTGGCCAGTCCCCGACCAATCATTGCGGGAAAATAACCATCGGCATTGGGTTGGTCGCTAAAATACTGCCCTGCACTGACTTTTTGTAATATTCGAGTCACGGTGGGCTCAAGCTCCGGATCGATTCCGAAGATTTGAGCGATGGAGGTCTTGTTGCCGCCATAGGCCAGCGCGGAGGAATAGACTCTCGGTGCCCACCCGGTGACGTCTTCATGATTTTTGAGCGTCGTCTCAACGGCTGCTGGATTCTCGATGGTCTTATGGATCTTGGGCCGCTTCGCATAATCGTCTTTGTGCACTTGTATGTGCCCAGTGTGATCCAGCGTGAAGATATCCACCACATTGGACCAACTGCCCTCCAGCAAGGACATTGAGAACACGAAGAGCATATAGCCCCCTGCCATGCTGAGGGCTGTCAACAAACTCCTACGCCTCTGCCGCAAGATGTTTCTGTAGGCTAATTTCAGGGTGAGCATGGCTAAAATCTTGATTTAAGGTTGCGCATCGAGAACGTCTGCTCTGTGATGCCGGGTGGGTCGAAGACGATTTCATCGTAGATGACCCGTGTTCTGTGTCCGGGTTTGTTCAGCGGCTCAATCTCAAGGATGGACGGCATGAGCCGACCTCCAATTTCTTTGGGCGCGCTGAAAGTCATGACGCGGATTTTTTCGCCTTGATCGTCAAAAAAACTTTGCGAAAGGGGTAATAAGGGCGACTTTGAGACGACGTAGTCAATACTCCCCCAGACCGTCACGGTTTGCTCCTTGGGCGTCAAGGTGAAGCGGTACTGGTCATCGGTCTCAGTCATTTGGATGTCGTAGGCATCAATCAGTTGGGTCTCTTTTACGAGGTCGTCATTGGTGAAGTCGCTGCCCATCCACGATCCCATCATCATCGACGGCGGTACTTTGATGACTTTGTTAATCTTTGGAAAGTAATTCCACATTTCCTCATCGCGTTTGAGCGTGGCAATACCGCGATCTTTTTTTGGTGAAAGAATGCGAAAAAATCCGAATTCCCGTCCCATCGATTGACCCGACATCTGCATCGACCGTTGATAGCGCGGCGTTTCGATGACCATCGTAATTTTCGAATCGCTCGATGAGCCGCGGTAGAGTTGCTCCATTTGGTCAATGATATCGAGGGGGGTTTTATCGTGACCGTCAGCCTGGGTCAGTTGGCTGATCGCGAGACCCGCTAGGATAAAAACTTTGACCCATGAGCCCAGCTTTTGGATGGCGCTCAGCGGGGCGCGGGTTCGGGTCGAAGATTTCTCCGAAAGGGGGTTTCTGGGATTCCAACAGTTCGATTTTTGCGTTTCTATCATGAGATCACTGTCCTTTTCTTGCGCTGCTGCAGGCGTTCGAGCGCCCGGTCTATCCTCGCGATTGAAGCCTCTGGTTATTGTCTGACCACGTTCTTTTGACTCACATCAGCCAAGATCGGATTTGAGCGCTCGGCTTCACCATTCTTGGACTCGAGCAGCGCGCCAGGCGTTAGATGCTCAAGTCCGCTGATGATCAATTCAGTGATTTGGTCGAATTGGCTGAGCGGTTTTTGGCGTAAGGTCTCTGGTACCAGCAACAAACCCGTAATGAGATCATAGGTCATGCCGCTGATGATCTTGATTTCCGCTTTATCAAATGAGCTGCCCAATAAGTCGGCGATGAGCGCGTCTAAAAGCCCAATCTCAGCGTGTCGAAGAGCCTCAAAGGTGTCCCCCTCTTGAGAATAATCAGCCATTACAACACTGAAGTCGCTTGTTTGAGACCGCATTTTTGTACTTAGCGGCGATGTCTCGTGATGCGCAAAACTTTGTCCAATCATCCATTTAAGACGTTGACGAGGGGTCCACTCCAGATCCTTCATTGCGAGGTGATGTTGATAATACTGCTCCCCTTCGTAGGCCAGGGCGCTAAACAATAGGTTCAATTTGCTAGGGAAGTATAGGTAGAGCGCGCCTTTGCTGACCCCTGCGCTGATCGCGATTTCGTCCATACTGGCCTTTTGATAGCCATAGCGTAAAAAATGGTGGGTGGCAGCAACGATAACCCGTTGTCGCTTGGCGCGTTGTTTCTCTCGCTCTTGAGGCCAGAGAAACGCCTGGAGGACACCTAATAGTTGATCAATCACTTCAGTCATAATAATGACTATATGACTAAATCAGTCATTTATTCAAATTTTTCTTTCCGATCACCATTTTGTCACTGGCTTAGGCCTAAAACGTCGCCATCAGCCTTGTTGACAACGCGTCTAACAGCGCAGCAGCGCAAGCGTCTTCTAGCTGTAGCTCAAGTATCCTCTAACGGCATAAAGTGGCTTTCGATAGAGAGTCACCTGAAGGCGAGTGCACCCTAGTCGGCATTTCAACAATTGCTGGGCAAAGTGACTCATCAAGCAGCGAACGTGGCAATATTTTTTGCGTAAAGGTTCCAGATATCCTGGGCCCCCGCGCATCTATCGTGCTTCATTCCTCCTGCTGAATTCCCTGTGCTTAAGAGATGAGGCGGTTACTTATCTGGATGACTCAGCAGGCACTGAAATCGATTGCTACATGGATCAGACGGCAATGCACAGGATGATCCGCGCTTGATCATCCACAGGTTGTCATTGTTAAGCCCACTTTCTATAAATCCAACTTCTATAAGTTCAAATTCGAAATTAAGTGAAATTGTGATTTTAAGTCGAGCTTTGAATAACAATGACTATTTTTGCCGCCAGACGGCCCAATGCAAAACGATCTTCCGGAGCTTCCGATCTAGAGCTTGCCGATGACGAGCATCACAAGGTATCCCGCAGTCACGACAATGGGAATCACGGTGCCTAAGGTGCCGATTAGCCGGCCTGCAGTAACGCCAGAGTTTGCCATCAGGGCGAGCGCGTGGGCGAGTCGAGCCGCCACAACCACGGCGCCTAAGATCGCGACCCAGAGTCCGCTGCCAATGATCAGCTCAAGCAGCAACAGGCCAACGAGAAAGGTCGGGACATTCTCTATGAAATTTCCATGGGCCCGAATTTTTCGCTCGAGGGCGTCGCTGTCTCCATGACCGATGAAAATCCCGAGGTCACCGCGTGTCTTGATGACGGAAAACATCAACGCGACTTGTATCAGCATTAAGCACGCTGCGCTGATTGCTGTGTAAAGCGGCAAGTGTGAGATGGTAGATTCCATAATGCGTCTCGTACTGTTGAGGGTGTCTGGCGAGGCTAACAGGTCAAGCGATGGGAGTGAAGGTCATGGTTGACAAGGCCTTTGGAATTAAAAGTGTTTAACGTCACAATTTTACTTCTAAAAAGTAGGTCGAGATCCGTGGGGGCACGCAGTGGTTTTGTGTGTCGTGGGGCAAGTGCTCGCCTTCGAGCATCAGGGGTTATAATCTGATCCAGGAACTTCGACGATTTGCCCGACTGAGTGACGGAGAGAGTGATTGATTCATCATCAGAGGCACGCTCACTGGTTCAGGTTGTCTACAATTGTCACGCCCCGGGGGAGTTTGAATTATGTTGGAGCCCACAGAAAACCCTAATTCAGCTTGGATGGTTGATCCTCCGAGAATTCTACGATTCGTTATGGCGCGCATTATGGGCCGGGTTGCTAATACGCGGCAGATACAACGCAAGCGTGAGGTTTTTGAGCGGCGGAGGCGGGCAGGTCAGCAGCCTCACGAGATCGAGTACTTTCACCAGTTGGATGATCCCTACTCACATTTGATGGCGCAAGTTCTAGCCAAGTTCAGCGAGCAATACGATGTTCGAATTGTCCCGCATCTCATTCGGGCGACGGGTGGTAAAAATCAGCCAGAGGCAAAAAAGTTAGCCCATTGGGCACGCCGAGATGCGGAGCTGATAGCGCCGCATTACGGGCTGACATTCCCGTCAAGTGCTGGCGTTGTTCCCGATCCGGCTGAGGTTAAATCAGCTGCTCAGGCCCTGGCTGGATTGGATGCGAAGGACTTCATTACAGCGGTGCAGGGTATCAGTGATGATCTATGGGCAGGGCTTCCCATTGAGCATGCTGAACCGATTGAGGCGGTCGAACAGGCACTGGAGAGTGGCTCAAACCGGTTGAAGACCTTGGGTCATTATTCCGGTGCAACACTCTATTACGGCGGAGAGTGGTATTGGGGGGTGGATCGGCTGTTTCATCTGGAGCAAAGACTTCGAGACTTGGGAGCTTGTCACGTCCCCGAGACGCCTTATTTAGTGCCCCGGCCTTCCTTGAACGTTGAAGGCATTGATGCCTCTGGTTTGGCGTTGCACTTTTTTCCCTCGCTGAACAGTCCTTATACCGCGATCATTTTTGATCGGACCGTTAAACTCGCCAAAGCCTGCAATATTGCCTTTCACCATAAACCTGTTTTGCCGATGATTATGCGCGGAGTCGCAGCGACCAAAGCGAAGGGTAGTTACATATTTTTTGATACCAAGCGCGAGGCGGACGTTGCGGGCGTGCCTTTTGGAAATCACATGACGCCAATCGGATCTCCGACCCGCAGGGCCTATTCTTTGATGCCCTGGGCAAAGTCTTTAGACAAAGACGTGGATCTTTTGAGTCACTTGCTGAGATTGGCTTTTGCCGAGGGTAAGGCGCTGCATCAAGACAAAAATCTGAGGCTGGCTGTCGAGGCGGCAGGCCTTGATTGGACAGAGGCACTCAAGCACATCGGCAGCGATGATTGGAAGTCGATGGTTGAGGGATACCAAGACGAAATGGTTGAGGGTATGGGGTTATGGGGCGTCCCTTCCTATCGATTGTCGGGTCCCGACGGAGAGCCTGATCTTGAAGTCTGGGGACAGGACCGGCTGTGGCTGGTTGCGGCAGAAATTCGTCGTCGAGCCAAGCGTCTGACGATTGAGTCGCAGTAGAGATCAAGGTTTAATTTTTGATTGCGCGTTGCACTACGGCAGCGACTGCAAATGAGCCAGTGAGCTATGGTTGCGTTCAGGCGAGAGTGCTAGCATCTTAAAATGAACAGGGCTCGCCTTACTTTAAGCTGCTTTCTGGCGTATTTTGCGTTGTCTGGTACGCTTGCGCCCATCGGGATTCTTGCTGAACCCGCCGCCCATGTGCTCGGGGCAACGCTCGCTGAAGTTGTCAGAGCATTGGGCTATTTCTCAATTGGTACATTGACGGGTGCGGCAGCAGCCTTGTGGGTCTTGCCTCGCTTTCGATTGAGACGGCTGATGATTTCGACCTATGTTTTGGCGGCAGGCTGTCTTTTTGCCCTGGGTGCGCTGGCTTCCCATCTCGCTGTAATTTCTGGATTGCTCCTGGTCGTGGGAATTTGTCTTGGTATTGGCTTGGCCCAAGGCGCTCTAATGATTTCTCGCTTGTTTGATGATGATCAGCGCGCCTCAATGCTGGTTGCGACCGATGCAAGTTTTAGCTTGGCCGGATTTCTGATGGCCTCGTTGTCTGTTTATTTACTGGCAAGTAATGCCGATTGGTATTCAGTCTATCTCGTGATTGGTGGAGTGACTGTTGCGATCGTTTTTCTGGTGAGGGGAGGGGATTTCTCCCGGGTTGAGGCATTTGATGAGGCTGCTGCTGAGCCAATGCTTGAGCGCGTCCGGTGGGCGACTCCTGTCTGGCTTTTGATGACAGCACTTTTTTTCTATACCTTGGGGCAAACGACTTTGCTGACATGGCTGCCCGCCTTCGGCGCGAGGGATATGGGATTAACCCCCAGTCTTGCTGGCGGTTTGGTGGGTAATTATTGGCTCGGAATGTTCATTGGCCAGTTGCTCACAGTGGGCATCGTGCTTCGCCTTGGGGTGTCGCGGATGGTTGTCGTTGGCGCTTTGGGTTGTTTCTCTTTGAGCGTAGCGTTGATTTATCTACCCGATGAGATGATCCAAAAACAGTTTGTAGCACTGCTTTGGGGCATTGCCAATTTTGGCTTACTCAAATGCATTATCTCCAAGGCGAGTGAAAGTTTTCGCATTGTCCCAGCAACCCTGGTCTCAATGATGTTACTAGCGGCCTCGGTCGGTACTGCTTTAAGTCCTGTTTTGAGCAGCCGGATCGTTGAGTCAGGCGGCTTAGGATTGGGTATTGGTTTGGCGCACTTCAGTCTGGGTCTAGTAGCGGTCTTCGTACTTGCTTCAGTTTTGATCAGAACCCGCAATTAAAGATTGGGAATCAGGGAAGCGCCCGATCTCCTCATTAATTTTCGCTTGCCAATTTTGTACTCAAGTGCCCCGATCTAACGACCAATATGTTGATGAGTTGATGCTGCTGATTTAGCGGGTGTTTACAGAGGGTGGTGCGACGCTAGGCCCTTTTCAAAAAGTACTCCACCCGTCACACACAGTAGTGCCAGGATCCCCGGGTTGATGTGGATCGGGGGTAAAAGCGTTATCGTCTCGCTCCTAAGCTTGGCGTTGGATCTTTGGTAGCTGCTCAACGCGGATAGATATGTTGCCATCAGTCGATCAACGCCAGCAAACGTTGATGGCGGCGATCTTAGCTTAAAATGCTTAACTCAAAATTAGATGAAAGGCTTTTACCCAAGGTTTCAATCTAACCCAGTCGATGCAAGGCGCAGATCTTATTGCCTGATGGATCTCTCAAATAGGCGAGATAGAGTCCGCTTCCTGGGCGCTCTCCGGGAGGATCTTCAAGCGTCGTTCCACCATTGGCAAGCCCTGCCGCGTGCCAGGCATCGGCCTCTGCTGGGCTGGCCGCAGCAAATCCAATCGTGCCGCCGTTAGCCCCGGTCGCGGGTTCGCCGTTCACCGGTGGTGTGATCGAAAAGATGCCTGTGGGCGTGAACCAGAAGCATCGGCCTTTATCATCCATATTACCCTCGGGGTGGCCCAAGGTGCCGAGTACAGCGTCATAAAACGTTTTTGAAGCGGAAATATCGGTTGCACCGACCATTATGTGGCTATACATGCTTACTCCTTGGGCGTTGGTGAAAGCCGATGATGCCATCGTTCACGGATCCCTCACAAGTACTATCTTTGTAAGGTTTCGAGGCAGACTTTAATGAATGATCAAAGGATTGTTTGTTCACTCCATCGCGGGAACAGCAATGGGTCTCTTCCATCATTAGGGTTGAGTCTCAGGCTCAGCGTCAATCGTTTTTGCACTGATTTGTATGAATCAATCTGAAGTCGAAGATGGATACATCGAACCCTGGTTTATTCAATGGGCGCTAGTGATCCGTCGATATTGGTCTTTGTGTCAGAGCGAAGCGTACGCTAAGGAGGTTATAATTTAGTTTCGTCACATTGAGTGCTATGTGCTTCTGTTTTCTCCAAAACCTAGTGCTTGATTCTGGTATGACGCAAAACCAATAGAGATAAAAACCACGACATGAAATTTTCAAGAAATCTAAAGCTTCTAGGGATTGTTGCAATCAGTTTGTCCTCGTTCGTGCTGGTGTATGCCACGTCAATCGATGCGCCCTCGCAAGCATTCGCGGTTGAGTCTGGACAATCTGATGAACGAATCTTTGCGCCCGCCCGCATGAATGATCAGCGTCAGTTTTTGAATTTGGATCCCGAGCGCAGTTCGGGATCGGCGGCGGTACGCATTGCCTTTATGGTTCGCCGTTTTGGAACTTGGTTTCGCAGCGGCGCTGATGCGCCGAAGCGGCTCGATAATGATGGTCAATACTTAAAAGCCAATCGCTCAGAAGCGACGATCACATGGGTTGGACACGCGACATTGCTCGTTCAAATGGACGGTATGAATTTTTTAACTGACCCGATTTGGTCAAATACTCCGAGTCCCGTGCCACTCGTTGGACCGAGGCGGTGGGTCGCGCCGGGACTAGATATTACATCGCTCCCACCCATCGATTTTGTAGTGATCTCACATAACCACTATGATCACTTGGATCTCCCGACCCTTCGAGACCTTGCCGGTTTGAGAAAAGAAACTGTTTTTTTAGTGCCAACTGGAAACGGCCAATTGTTACGCGACGCTGGGATCGAATCCGTCAGAGAAATGGACTGGGGTGATGTCCTGAACTTAAGGCATGTCACGGTTCACTGTCTGCCAACCCAGCATTGGAGCAAGCGCAGTCTCACCGATACTCGAAAGTCACTCTGGGCCTCTTGGGCGGTTACCGGATCTGAAAAGAAGTTTTATTTTGCGGGGGACACGGGCTATTTTAGCGGGTTTGAAACAATTGGTGCGCGGTTGGGGCCCTTTGATCTGGCGGCGGTGCCGGTCGGCGCCTATGAGCCGACTGAGATGATGCAGGGATCCCATTTGAACCCAGAAGAAGCCGTCCAAGCAGCACTCGATGTTCGCGCGATCAGTGCGGTCGCGATACATTATGGGACCTTTGATCTTTCAGATGAACCTTTGGGCGATCCGCCACAAAGATTCAAAGTCGCGGCCAGTGCGACAGAGGGGCACCTTAACGGCTGGACCTTAAACGTCGGAGAAACACGTCGATTTTAAGGATCACCTGCAGCGAAAGATTGCCTAGAACACAGATAAGAAGCTGAGGCCGAAAAATTCAGACGCACTTTGAAAACTTCTCTTGAGCGCCGCAACTTCGAGATGCCTATGTCGCACCAAAAATCGTCGCACCAGAAATCCAACCTCCCCAAAAAAATCTGCGTCACTTGTGGGCTGGAGTTCGCCTGGCGCAAAAAATGGCGCAAAGACTGGGCAGCCGTCAAGTACTGCTCAGAACGGTGCCGGCGAAAAAAGCAGCCTTGAAGATATCAAGGGCATAGCCAATTATTGCTCCTAGTGCTTCTCTGGATGGGTTGTCTTGGCCCGCGAAGACAATTTGCTTCGAGGGCGTTATGCTCGAGCAATACAGCTCCTCATTGCGGGTGCTGATTGAGCTGAGGAGGCGCTATGCTATTTTTGTTCTCAAAAGTCATGGTAACGGCTTTGGTGGTGGTTGCGGTCAGCGAGATTGCCCAGCGGAGCGATAAATGGGGAGGTCTGATTGCGGCGTTGCCGCTCACCACCTTTCTGATCATATCTTGGATGTATTTTGAGGGCGCGTCGGCAGCGAAAATAGGGAATCACATGCGATTCACGCTTTTCTTTGTGCTGCCAACCTTGCCGATGTTTCTTGCTTTCCCCTATTTGATTGGTCGTTTTGGCTTCCCGTTTGCGCTGGTGGCGGCACTGCTGCTGACCGGTGTGCTGATGTTTGGGTTTAATGCCCTCTATGAGCAGTTTGGGTTCAAAATTTTTTAGCGCCTTCCGCTGGTTAGGTTGGTCAGGTGCCCGGCACCTCCAGTCGGGGCTCGGTTTTATTTTTTGATCTGAGGAGATCGTTTTATGAAATACTCCGTCGCTTTCGCTTCGCAAACCGATTCATGGCGCTGGGTTCGTCGCGCCGAGGAATTGGGCTTTCATGCGGCTTGGTTTTACGACACGCAGCTGCTTAATCCAGATGTCTTTATCTGTATGGCGCTTGCAGCACATGAAACCTCGACCATTCGCTTAGGTACTGGAGTGCTGGTGCCGTCAAACCGGATTGAGCCGGTCACTGCGAATGCCTTTGCGAGTTTGAATAAAATTGCTCCGGGCAGGATTGATTTTGGGGTTGGCACGGGTTTTACAGCGCGCCGAACGATGGGCCTCGGTGCGATTACGCTTGAAAATACGCGTCGTTACATTGAGCGCGTCCAGCAATTGCTGGGCGGGGAAACCATTGACTGGTCCTTTGAATCGAAGCCTCGGAAAATTCGATTTTTAAATCCTGATCTTGAACTCATTAATCTTGAAGACGAGATTCCACTGTGGTTTTCAGGATTTGGGCCCAAAGCAAAAAAGCTAGCAGCAGACTTGGGGGCTGGTTGGCTTAATTTTGGTGCAACTGGGGCTGTTGATGCCCTCGTAGAGATGCAAAACCTCTGGGCTGAAGGTGGGCGTGATTTGGCAACATTAAAGTCGAACTTATTTTTCTTAGGAGCGGTGCTGACCGGCGATGAGGTGCGAGACACTGAAAAATTAATGGCTGAAGCTGCGCCTCTGACGGCCGTGATGTTCCATAATCTTGCTGATGAGGTGGGCGCTATGGGCGGCAAGAATTTACCAACAGGACCTTTGAGCAATCTGGTGGCTGAATATCTTAAAGTTCACGAAACATATACGCCCAGTGATGCAAAATATTTGACCAACCATCGCGGTCATTTGATGTTTGTCCGTCCTGATGAGACGCACCTGAACCCGGAACTGGTCAGAAACACGACAATGAGTGGCACGGCAGATGAGCTGGTAGAGAGGTTATCTGCACTAAAGCGCGCCGGTTACGATGAAGTCACGATTCAACTGGTGCATGGGCATGAGGCGGCACTTGAGGAATGGGCGGAGATCTTTAAGCGTATCCGCTAAAGGCAGTCAAAGATTGCTGCGCCTTGTGCCTTTAGGCGCTTTTGGGGACTCGATCAGTCCCTTCGAGAGTAATCTCTCAACCCTGATTGGAGAAGATGTCGTGGCCACCGTGAGAAATTTTTGGGAAGCGCGGGTCAGCGGTCCAAGGAATAACGTCGGCACTTGAGAACAACCAATCTAACACTTTGGATTTCATATCGTTGATCCTGCCTTTGTGTTCGGGGTGATCAATTAGATTTTCTGTCTCGTTGGGGTCGTCAGAGCGGTCATAAAGCTCATCAGATTCATAAAGTCGATAGATGTAGGTGTATAGCTCTGTGCGCATGGCGATGGCTCTGCCGACCAAGCTGGGTTGCTCGTGCTGTAGATTGGCTTTGTTGGCGTATTCCCCTTTTGCCACTTCAAGCAAATTTAGTTCATCGGTTACAAAGCCGCCCTCAGAGAAAGCAGCGTCTCGAATCTTTGCCTCTGGGTCAGATAAAACATCAACCAATGACCGACCGAAATGCGTGTGGGTCACTTTGATGTCTGCAAGATCCAGAAGGGTTGGCATGAGATCGACCATCTCGGTGAATGTAGCGGCAGTGGTATTGGGTTTGACGCCTGGCCCGGCGATGATCAGCGGATTCTGAAGCAGTGATCGGTCGAGTCCAGACGGCCATTTTTCGACCAGGCCGAAATCACCAGCATATTCACCATGGTCCGTGAAATAGAGGACGAAAGTATTGTCGGCCTCTCCGGTAAGTTCCAGAGCATCAAGGATTCGCCCGAGTTGATGGTCGACCCTTGAAATCATGGCGTAATAAACACGGCGAATTTCCTGCCAATGATCTTCCGTCAGGCGATCAGTGCCGAGCTTTTCCCGGATTGCTTGATGAAATTGTGGTTTGCCGCTTCCAGGCGAAGAAATTCGCTTGGGTAAATCTTCAGGGGAATAGAGATCATACCACTGCTGCTCGACCTCAAATGGAAGGTGCGGAAAGATCAGTGGTGCCCAGAGGCACCAAGGTCCCTTGGGCTTTTGCGCAAGCCAATCAATAGCGGTCCGAGTGCAGGCCTCATCAAAGTCGAGCCATGTCTCCTCTCCCGGCCTAAGGCCGTGATAGAAGGCATCATAAAGGGGTGAGCCGATTGGATGTTGAGGCCCCATGCCCATCTTTTTCGGCGGCGTTGTAAAGCCGCTGAAATGTGTTGAGGCTTCGGTGACGCCCGGTGCAAAGACGTCTCCACGAGCCCCAGCCCAGGCTACGTGATAGCCCCCGTCTTTAAGGTAGCGCAGGAGGTTGGGTTCGTGGGGCTGAATGAGGTGCGTGAGCGTTCGGTGGCCGCGAGTATGGGGATACCAACCTGTCATGAAATTGACCCGGGAAGGGCTGCAAACCGGGTGATTGACGTAGGCGTTGGTGAATTTCATGCCCTTCAATGCCAGCGCGTCTATGTTCGGCGTCAAAATACTTTGATTGCCAAATGCGCCGATACAATCAGCGCGCTGCTGGTCGGGCATGATCATTAGGATATTAGGTCTGGGCATCATCCCTCCGCTCGTTAGATCACGCAATGGCTCGGACTGTATCGCCTCATCAATGATCGGACACTTTGGCTACCGAGAGGAATTATACCGCCAAGTCTTAGATCGATTTAAAGCGCTTCGTTAACCGCGGCGAACTGCAAAAAAAAGCCATATCCCTGTTATGGCGCTGATCAAAGCAAGCACAGAAAAGACTTTCATCAGCCAATTATTCATATTTTCCCGTGCCTGCCAGTCCATGATGTGTAGGCCCCACATGAGATCCCAGATGCGCCACTGCAGCGAGCGGATCGCAACCACCTCCGATGAATATGGATTGATGTACACGTTGTACTCGGTTTCACTCTCATCGACCGCAATGACTCGATAAAGTGGTAATTCACGCCCGCGGAACTCATCTCCGGGCGCTTGTTCGGTCACGGTCTCAACATTAAGCGGGGTCAGCGTCGTAAAAAGATTGACGGCTTTCAGCGCCTGATCTGGTTCAAGCATCGCCACAGACAGACCCGCTTTATCTAGGTAGTCGTTGCCGCCCTCTCGGGTCACAACGACGATGGGCTGGTCAAGACGCCTTGCCAGTCGAACCCGCTGCGCATCGGTGATCATTGAACTGAATGCGCTCAGGTCAGCAGAAATGGGCTGTCGTTCTACAACGTGCTCACCTCGGACATCCTGAATCTTGTTAAAGGCAAAAAAGAGACCGGATGCGGTCCACAAGAGAAGCTGTATCGAGACCAGTAAGCTGATATAGCGATGACTGGTTCTGAGCAGTTTTCTCATCGTTTTAGGATTTGCAGTAATTCATTGACCTTTTCATCAAAGGCATTTTCCCCGTCTAACGACTCTTTTAGACAGGTTTCGAGATGACGTTTGAGAATGTTGCCCTCAACTCGGGTCAGCGCGTTGCGTACTGCTTTGATTTGATTGAGGATATCGATGCAATATTGACCATCGTCAATCATACTTTGCACCCCTCGCACTTGGCCCTCGATACGTTTTAAATTGGTGACTTGATCTTGATGGCAGGGATGATTCATAGCTTAGAGTAACCTTGGAACGACATAGGTAAAAAAAGTTGCAAAGACGAAGAGCCCAGAGGACGCATAGTAGACGTTCAACGACCGACGCCGGGTACGCAGGCAGGCTCTACCCAGCTCAGGGTCTGCAGGGCAGGGCATGCTTGCTGTTCGATAGTTAGTATAGCCTGCAACGATCAGCATGATCAGCGCGAAGCTCGTAATATGAAGTTTGTAAACGGACAACGTGATTAAAAAAGGCATCGTCGATACAAGGCTTGCAAATGACGCGCCGGCGCCAAGGGCAACGAATAAAGCGGGCAAAGCGCAACAGATCAGCGTCGATGATGACGCGAACAGGGAAAATAGACTCGTGGTCTTGTGAGCTTCACTCGTTTGAATGTCCATGAATCGCTCAGACCTTTAAAACAGAAAGATCTACGGCCGTTTGACCATTGTTTGTGATCTTGGTCTTGATGTCGTCGAAATTGATCTCTTGCTCTAGAACGTAAGCAATCAAGACTTTACCCCTAGCCAAGTCGACGTCAATTCTGAGAACCGCAGGGTCTTTTTTGAACGTTTTTTCTATGCCCCGTGCACAAAAATCGCAGACCATACCTTGGACACTGACCACGGCGATTTGTGCGTCGCTCAATCCGTCCATGAACGCATTGAACCTTTCCGGATCCGCATCGACGCTATCGGCCATTGGCATTTGGTGCTCGGCGTGTGAATGATCTGAATGGTGAGCGTGGCCTGCGTGCGCAGGCTCGGCGGCGCTTTGATCAGCTTGAGCAATTATTGAAAGACTGCTGCTCAATACAAAGAGCGCGGATAGGTAAAAAGAAAGTACTCGCATCATTTTTCTCCAGTTAGAATCGAAACATAAAGTGTAAATCCCAATGGGTCTTTTGACTGTATCCCATTTCGATCAACAGGTCGCCTTGATACAGTTTGAGAACCGGGTAAGTCTGCCAATGCCCATTAAGCGGATCGCGCTTTATTTTGGCCATGATCCATGTGTGCAGGTCGCCGTAGTCACCAAGATAAGGCGCCACCCCAAGTTGTACGGATTGTTCGTTAAAGTGCGTTTCTCCCAGTGCGGTTCGGCGCAGATTAAAGCCTGAAAACCATCGACGGGACTCCCAGTCGCCATGAATGCTGTAGAAGTGGGTTTTGGGATCTTCGGGACTGACGCCGCCCGCCAGATAGAGATTCCTTTGGGACTGAGCCGTGTTCTTTCGATATAGCAGGTAGGTCATGCGGGCGAGCGAATAGGTCTCGTCAATCGTATAATCGTTAACGGCCTCAAGACCTACGGATAATTTATACGTTGGCGAGTAGTGATAGTAGAGAGAGTTTTGCCGCGCATCATGACGCGCCATGAAGGTTGAACCCCCTGGATAAGAAATGGGCCTAGCGTCGGAAAATCCGCTGAGCACCACTAAGATGGCGACAATTGAAAGTTTTATGATACCCATGGGGGGTATATTAGCGCCAATCAAATCGAGATCAAAGCGTTTGCTCTTGTCTAGATCAAAGCAATTGAACATTATCTCCGGCTTGATCGTGACTGCCGTCATGACAGTAACGCAACTGGCCTGCCATGGGTTTGGTAGAAGTATCATGATGCCTGAAAGAGGGTTAAGGAGATGTCCGTGAAAAATCAGACAGCACGATACGGAATCATTGGTGATGGCAGGCTGGCTCGGCACCTGAGATTTTGGTTGGGTCACAAAGGGCTTAGGGTCGAGCAGTGGTCGCGCGCTGATGACCTAGACATGAGAAATCCAGCGCTAGCGCTGGCTGAATGTGACCGGATTCTCCTTGCAATCAGTGATGATGCGATTGAACCCTTTATCCAGAGCTGGCCCGAGCTGAAGGATAAAGTATTGATCCACTGTTCAGGTTCGTTAGTGACGCCATCTGCGATCGGTGTGCATCCGCTTCAAACGTTTGGCGAAAGGTTATTTGAGCCTGCCCATTACGACGAAATTCCGATGACGCTTGATGAGGGTGCACCGCCTTTTGAACAGTTAATGCCAGGACTGGAAAATCCCCATTGCCGGATAAGACCCGAACACAAGGCGTATTATCACGCCTTGTGTGTGTTGGCGTGTAGCGGTACTCAAATGCTGTGGCGAGAGATGATGAGTGGATTGGAACAGCTCGGGATTGACTCAGACTTTGCCGCTCCATTGCTCCGAAAAACCGCTGAAGATGCACTGAGATCCCCGGGCGCGGACATAACCGGTCCTATATCGCGAAATGACATCGACACTCAAAGGCGGAATCTGGATGCCCTGGGCAGAGATGCTTTGGCTGATGTCTATAGAGCACTTCAGACAACTTATCGAGAAAGATCCAGAGCCTCAAATCTGAAAGGATGATGGGTGGTCTTTTGTGAGTCATTCGTGTTTATGCCCCCTGCTACTCCAAAACGGCTGCTCAGTTTGGAGATTTATTTCTGTTTTGATACGTTTTGACAGCCACATCAGAGGGCCGTTTGGAAGCTTTTTGGGTCTCACTTATTCCAAACCCTTCGAGCCGAAGGGCTCCACAGCGGATTATTTGAGTTTGTCTGGCAGGGAAAATCTGGAAATGAAGCTCTGAAGGACTGTTGTTCATTGTTGCAGCAATCTGTATCTTCAAGGCTTAGGTCGTTTTGATATCACCTTTAAGGAGGGCGTATGAACGCCGAAACTAAAAGCCTCAATTTTGATCCTGATGCGCTGGCGAAAAAGTACAAGCTTGAACGAGATAAAAGAGTCAGGCCCGATGGCAATGACCAGTACCGAGAAGTCGTTGGAGAGTTTGCCTACTTTGTAGAGGACCCTTATCTAAAAGAAGAAATTGAGAGAGATCCCCTTGAAGACGAGGTTGAGGTGGTGATCATAGGCGGCGGTTTTGGGGGCATGCTAGCGGCGGCGAGGTTGCGAGAGGCAGGGATAGATGATTTTCGGTTGATAGAGAAAGGGGGTGATTTCGGCGGCACTTGGTATTGGAATCGCTATCCAGGCGCCTCATGTGATATCGAGTCCTACGTATATTTTCCTTTGCTGGAAAAAACTGGATTCGTCCCAAAGATGAAATACACCAACGCGCCAGAGACGCTCGAATACTGTCATCGAATTGCCGAAAAGTACCAACTCTATGAAAACGCATTACTGCAAACTGAAGTCGCCTCGACAGATTGGGATGAGGCTCTAGGCCGGTGGATTGTTTCTACCAACCGTCAAGACTCGATCAAAGCGCGGTTTGTCGTGCACTCAAATGGACCGCTGAACCGGCCGAAGCTTCCGGCGATCGAGGGGATTAATGATTTCAAAGGACATACTTTTCATACCAGCCGGTGGGACTACGGGTATACCGGAGGTGACTCAAACGGAGGCTTGACCCACTTAGCCGATAAGCGGGTTGCGGTGATCGGCACGGGGGCGACAGCGGTGCAATGTGTTCCGCATTTGGGAGCAGCAGCAAAGGCACTTTATGTTTTTCAAAGAACGCCCTCATCGATTGATGTCAGAAATAATCAGCCGACGGACCCGGATTGGATGAGTAATCAACCAACGGGATGGCAGGATAATCGCCGAAAGAACTTTGAGTCGATTATGACCGGAGCGGTGGTCAGTGAGGATCTGGTTGCTGATGGCTGGACCGAGGCGTTCAGGTTGCTCTTTGGTTCGGTGCGGGATAAGGCCCCCTCGAAAACCAAGATGGCGGGTTGGGCGCTGACAGGGCTATTTTCCCGTGATTTCTATCGATTGGGTATCAAGCAGTATTTGACGAACAAAGTAACCGAGCATATGGATTTGGCGAAGGCCCTGGAGATCGCCGATTATCAGAAAATGGAAAAGGTACGCGCTCGGGCTGACGCATTGGTTGAAGATGCAACAACCGCAGAGGCTTTGAAGCCCTATTACCGACAGTTTTGTAAACGCCCGTGCTTTCATGATGAGTATTTGCCGACCTTCAATCGCGACAACGTCACTTTGGTGAATACCGATGGTCGAGGTATAGACCAAATTACAGCTCGTGGCATTGTTTTTGATGGCACTGAATACGAGGTGGATTGCATCATCTTTGCGACAGGTTTTGAAGTTGGAACCGATTACGCACGGCGGGCCGGTTACCAGATTTATGGTCGTGGCGGTCAGTCGATTTCTGAAAAATGGTCAAATGGGCTTTCGACCTTCCATGGCATGCATTCTCGAGGATTCCCCAATGCCTTCTTTTTTGGGCCTGCCCAGTCTGCATTCACTGCGACTTATACCTATTCGTTGGATGAGCAGAGCATCCATCTGGCACACATATTGAGTCAGGCCAAAAAGCGCGGCGCGACGTTAATAGAAGCAAGTGAAGCAGCAGAGAAAAAGTGGGTCGAGACAATTATTGAAAAATCTAGGCTGACGGCTGATTTTCAATCTCAATGCACGCCGGGTTATTACAACAATGAGGGACACGTTAATGTGAAGCCCCAAAATAGCACCTATGGCGGTGGGCCGATTGAGTTTTTTGCTTTGATGAAAAAATGGCGGTCAAACAATAAGCTTGAAGGTTTGGAGCTTAGTCAGGCCCAGTAGTGTTTTGATCGTTTGGCCTTTCAGTCGTAGATTGCGTGGAAGGTATTAAAAGCACCTTCACAAAAGTCTCCCGGATCGTTGAATCGGCGATTCTCGTTCAGATCAGAAATGGCGTTGTGCTGATCTGAGCTCAGTGTAATCGCCAAGGATTCTAGGTTTTCTTTCATTCTGGATGGCTGCGTGCTTTTTACAACAACAGACGTTTGTCTCTGGAGAGCCCATGCCAATATCACTTGAGCTGGGGAAGAACCCAGAGACCCTGCAATGTCTGTGATCACCGGGTTTTGAAGCAGCGAATCTTCCTGTTGTGCCATATCGAGCTCTAAGTAAGACAAGGCCCCCAAAGGCGAAAAAGCAGTAACGGCTAAGCCGTATTGTTTTGCAGTACGAATCAAGCGGGTTTGCGTTAATTTTGGGTGTGATTCGATCTGAAGGACCTCAGGTTGCAGCTCACAGCTATTCATTAAGTCGTGTAAAAGACCGCTCGAGTAGTTGCAGACACCGATGTGCCTGACCTGACGCTCGAGTTTGAGCTGCTCCATCGCTGTCCAGGTGTCGGAGAGTGGGACCCGTGCTGGCAACATCTTTGGGCTCGTTGCTTCGGGGTCATGAACCCATTCAGGTGGATATCGCGTTTCAAAAGGTACAAATGCCAGGGCGATTGGAAAGTGCACTAAATAAAGGTCAAGGTAATCGAGCTGAAGGTCGGCCAAAGTTCGAGAAAGAGCCAAAGGAACGTGCTCAGGGGCATGATAAGTGTTCCACAGTTTCGAGGTGATCCATAGGTCCTCTCGAATGCAAAGCCCCTCATCGATGGCACGCTTGATGCCGCGACCAACTTCCGCCTCATTGCCGTAGTCACAAGCGGAGTCGAAATGACGATACCCCGCTTTCACGGCTTCAAAGACCGTTTCCTCGCACTCATCAGGATTAATTTTCCAAAGTCCAAAACCGATTGGAGGCATGTGCTTAATTGAATTCGGCATCTCTTTAAGGTTCCTGGGGGTGATCTTTGTTTTTTTTGACTCTGACGTCTCGCCACGTACTCTGGCGGGTTCGGGTTTTTATTCGAAGAGAGGAGTCCTGACGCTTTTCAGCGAAAGCAATGATGCCCTCGAGGAGGTCGCGGAGTCTTTGGATCGTTTGCTCGTGAACGAACACTAAAATGGACTACTTTTTCAGCGCTGATTGAGTTGCCTTTGATACCGGTGCACTGAGTAGACCCTCAACTGAGTCGATCAGGCTATGAACAAAGAGCTCTGTCGATTTCCCTCGAAACGCCCCAGGCTTTTGGGCATGGGTCGACATCGCGATAGAGGTCAATTTTAACGCATGCTGGATCCTGATAAAGAAGAGCGCCTTGTCAAGATGGGGTACTGCGGCTCTCAGCAGGTCGATCACCAGATCGCTGCTTTGATTCATATGCTGGGTAAAAACTTTCGTTGATTGTTCATCCATGTGAGCCAGCTCATGTGAAAAGGCTTTCACGAAATGTCGGAAGCTGGGAGAGGCCTTCGCCAGACGAAATGGCGGCATCACCATGATTTCACAGATTTGTCTAAGGCTCGGCGGGTTCGATTCTCGAATGACCTGATCGATATAAAGCCTGCGTGCTTCATCGATCTCGCGAGCACGATCGGCCCGAACGGCAGCGAGCAAACCGCTGAAATTTTTAAAGTGATACTGCAGGGCTGATTCGTTTTTCTGCTGAGCCGCTGTAAGTATTTCTCGGATCGAAATATTCTCCACCCCCTTTTGCGCCGCAATGCGCTCGACGGCTCGCATGAGCGCCTGTTGAGTATCATGACTTCGAGAGGCTTTGATAGGAAAATCTGGCGCTGAGGTGATCATGAGAAAAGTTTAACGTAACTGTTTTGAGAAGGCATCTGATCATTTCAGGTGCGTGTTGGTCAGTTAACTTCCAGTGGACCAGGACTGACAAGATATCAATTCGTCACGGCGCTGGTTGCAAATGGCGATGCAATCAGAGATGGTTTGAAAAAAGGGAAAGCGGTACCTTTCATGCAGATTAAAGAACAGCCCGGCGCGTTCGGGGCGCTAATTTCGGGGATTGATCTCTCTCAAAATTTGTCCGCGGAGACTCGATCTGAACTTCGAGAACAATGGCTCAGGCATCAAGTGGTTGGCTTCCCTGATCAAAAACTGAGCGTCTATGATCTCGAGCGGTTCGCAGAAATTCTAGGAGATTTTGGAGAAGATCCATTTTTCGAAAGTATCAAGGACCACCCCCATGTTGCAGAAGTTCGGCGAGCAGCCGATGAGCAGACGCCGCTTTTTGCTGAAAGTTGGCATTCTGATTGGAGTTTTCTGCAAACGCCGCCGACTGCGACGCTATTGTTTGGTGAAATGATACCGCCTCATGGAGGAGATACGTTGTTCGCAAATCAATACGCGGCCTTCGAGGCGTTAGAGCCGAGCTTCAAGGCGCAGATAAGCGCACTTCAGGGTATCCATTCCGCAGCAAGAGGCTACGCACCTGATGGGCTCTATGGTGAGGCTGATGAAGGTCGAACCATGGCAATTCGCTATTCACCTGAGGCTTATAAAACCCAGTGCCATCCGATTGCAAAAGTTCACCCAGAAACAGGGCGTACAGCCCTTTTCGTCAATCCTGGTTACACCGTAGGTATCGAGGGCTTAAGCGAAGACGAGTCTTGGCCGATTTTAATGAGGCTTTTTGAGCATCAGACACAACAGGATTTTATTTATCGGCATCATTGGGACGCGGATATGCTGGTGGTCTGGGACAATCGCTGCGTTTTGCATGCTGCAACGGGCGGATACGACGGTTACGACCGATTGTTAAAGCGGATCACGGTTACCGGCTTGCCAGAAGGTACTCAGGCGCTCTCTCAGTAGGGGCGGTCGCCGCTCACAGTCACACGTCGCAACTTTCGGCGATGGGGGAAATAATCGCTCGTCGCATAGTGCTGCACCGCGCGATTATCCCAGAATGCGATATCTCCCATTGACCATTGAAAGCGGCACTGGTACTCCGGCCGTCCATGCTGCTTGAGCAGCTCGCCAACCAATGCCGTCGAGGCTGTTGGGCCCAGCGCTTCGCCTGTTTCGTGGTCAAACAGTGAATCGTGCCGCAAAAACCCGCCATGGATATACAGTGCGATCTTGCCTGTCTCTGGGTGCCTCCGGGCTAAAGGGTGAGCAACACCAAAGGGGATCTGAGCTTTCATTTCGTTTGCGAGATCCTCTGGTACCCGCACGCCCCCTCGGTTTAAAAAAACGCGATAGTCGTTGATTCCTGAGAGTGTGCTGATGTTTTGTTTGATGCGCTCAGGTAGTCCCAAAAAAGCTGCGTGGCTGTCAGAAAATAATGTATCCCCGCCAAAAGGTGGGCATTCAACGCACTGAGCGATAGATCCCAGCGAAGGGCATTCCATCCAAGTGACATCGGTATGCCAACTGTTTTCGGAGCCAGGGCTCAGCTCGTCGTGGATGATCTCAAGAATAAACGGGTTGGCGCCAGGCTTGCCAAACGGAAAAGCGTCGAGGTCTCCGAACTGCCTAGCAAATTCGACTTGACGATCTTCTGTTAGGTGTTGGTCTCGAAAAAATATGACCTTTCGCTCGAGCAGCGCTTGCCGCAAAAATGCAATTCGTGTGGCACTAAAAGCGGCTTTAAGGTCGATACCATGAATCACGGTGCCAAGGGTTGTCCCTAAGTGCTCAAGTTCGGCTCCATCAGCCTCTGCGAGAGAAGCGAGATGATCAGATACAGGTTGATGCCCCATGCGTTCATACTCTTGGGCAATTCCGACGGGGATACGATTGTGATCGGGGAACAGAGCATCGAAGCTGATTGATGCGCGCTGTGCGGGCTGTTGTGCCTTTTTGACACGACTCAGTTTCTCGGCGGTTGCAATGGCGATCGTGTTGTAATTCGATTGCGGTGATGGGCTGGTATGCTCAGACATGGGGTCCGTCCAAAATTTTTGAGGTGCCGAGAGTTTAGGGTCTTTTTAACCTACGCCTGACGACGGCGCAGGGCTGGACGAGGGTCATCATACTGTTCGGCCTCGAATCGAGCCCGTTCATGCAGAGCGCCGAAACCGATCAATTTGAATGTCATCGACTCCGAGATCGGTGAAGTTGTCGTCCACTCGGCCCTTGATATATTCGCGCCAAGTAAAACTATGATAATGGGAGTGATCGCCCGCTAAGGATTCGCGGGGTTGAATCATCGCATCAGCCGCTGGATTAAAAAAATATGGTGTGCTGAAGCGTGCATCTTGTGACCTCGGCGTGACTCTGTGGATTGCAGCGCGATACTGATCGTTGGACCAGACTTGAAGCACATCACCAAGATTAACGACGATCGAGTTTTCGCGTGGCGGAACATCAACCCAGACTTGATCTTTGGTGAGCGTTTGCAGGCCGCCGGTTTTATCTTGTAGCAGGAGCGTGAGTATTCCTGGATCCGTGTGATGGTGTAATGCCATGTCGCCAAGTGGTTGTACATCTGAGCGCGCTGCCGCATCGAGCGGGTCCTGTGTTGGATAGTAGTTGAGCCGCACAGTGCTGGTCGCTGGATCTCCCTGCGGTTGGGACGCGTCGAGACGCTCCTCGAGGGCTAGGAAGACGAGTTTTAGGACGCGGTCGGCGACAAGCGAGGCGGCTTCAAAAAAATTGCTTAGCGCTGCCTTAAACGCAACATCATCGGGCCATTGATTGAGGTTTTTGCCGTCAGCCTTGGGCCTCATGTAATCAAAAACCTCCTTGAGGTCTCGTTTGCGTTTGGTCAACTCCCGATCGTAGTATCCCAGCGGCATTGTTTGGGTTCGGGAAACCTGTTGCTTCTCATCGCGCGATCTGGCGAAGAACCTCCGAGAAGCATCCCACATCGCTTCGATTTCGCGGTCAATGCCGTGATTGGAAAGAATAAAAAAACCATGGTCTCGACAAGCGTTATCGAGGAGATCGAGATCTTTAGAATCCGACTCTGCGGCGCAGAGGTCGATGAGAGGAACTTGTTGTTTCGTCATAAAGTTGAATCCAAAGAGAGCTTTAAACTGCCAAGTTTTGAGTCGCTGAAAATGTGAGCATACCAGAGGGGCCTGCTTTTGACAGGAGGCCCCGTCCCGCTTCGCCAATCGTAAGCCATTTACCTCGCCCTGAAATTGGACACTGCGTATTCCGTCCCGTTGTGTTCCCGCACAAGGCTTGTTCGCCGACCAGCATTGCGCTTATTCTGTGATCATCGGTAGGGAGGCATTGATGACACTTAAAATCATAGAAAAAACAGGGACTCGGACGCATCAGACTTTTTCGAAAGATCGCTATATTGATGCGAGCACCTTGGCTGATGAACACCGCAAAATCTGGTCTGATTGTTGGCTCCTCGCAGGGCTCATCTCCGATGTAGAGTCGCCGGGAGATTATTTCGTCTTTGAGCTTGGTCATGAGCAAATCCTAGTCACGAAAGATCAATCCGGCGAGTTGCATGGCTTTTTTAACGTTTGTCAGCATCGTGGAAACTTACTGATGGACAAGACGTTGGGCCACGCGCAGCAGTTTCGATGCCCCTATCATGCCTGGACTTATGACCTGGATGGTCGGCTCAAAGGTGTCCCAGGCCTCGATCTATTTTCTGAAGATCCTCGCTGTGCCGGGCGCGATCTTAAACCGGTGGCGCTCGATGTTTGGAATGGGTTTGTATTTGTACATTTGGGTGAAAGTCCCATGCCGCTCAGAGAATTTTTGGGGCCACTTGATGATATTTTGTCGCCCTTTGACTTTGGGGGTATGACCCTTGTCGAGGATCAGACTGTGCATTTGAAGTGTAATTGGAAAGCGGTGATCGACAATTTTTCAGAGCTGTACCATGTCGATTTTTTGCACCCCCAGCATCAAAGGATGGTCGATTGCCATAACGATTTAGTGCGGTTGTTTGAAGGTGGGCATACCGGCGTTGAAGTGCCTGGGGCGACCGTAAATCCGAAGTTTCCCATTCCGGACATGCCAACTGACATCCAATCCGCACAGCTGCAGAGTCTTGATCTTGATCCTCAAGACTTCAAGGGTCGTGTTTTAGAGGTTCGCGCAGCGATTCAGGCGCAGAAAAGAGCATTGGGGCCCGAGCGGGGAATGCCCTATGAACGGTTTACTGATGATCAGCTTTCGGATGTGTGGCAGTACAACTTGTTTCCCAATGCTGTGTTGTCCTTTACTCCGGAGCATTGTTGGCTTTTGCGACCGAGGCCTCATGCGACTGATCCAAATCAGTGCGAGTTCGATAAAATCAGTTTGGTGCGGTTCCCCGCAGCAGGTGCGGGAGATGATGCCAAACCCATATTGGGACCAGCCAGTCGCGACGGCGCAGCGCAAACGCCCAACATACGGCCAGCGCGTGATTGCTTTAGTTATGAAGCGGTTATCAGCGGTGAAAAAACCATGACTGACACCATTGATCAAGATGTTGAGTTGCTGGGACAAGTTCAACAAGGTATGCGCTCCGCCGGATTTAGGGACGTTTACCTCAACGAGGATGAAGCCCGCATACAACACTTTCATGCCGCGTTAGATCAGCGTTTGTTAAGTAAAGCTGATTGAACCCAAGGCAGGTTGAACCTAAGGCAGGTTGAACCCAAGGCATGAATGACCACAAAAGATTGCCTTAGGATCTTCGGTGTTATGTCAGTGATCGCGATAACACTGCTCCTGCGACGTTGATTTGTGTAAAACCGGTCAGGGCAACCGTGCGATCCAGAAGACAGAGACACGAGACTAGAGAAAACAAGGATGATATTTCATGACTGAATTTGTTCGAACGCCAGATGC
>CALIKQ010000076.1 GCA_938017975.1 uncultured Pseudomonadales bacterium
TTCAGCAATAGCGCTGGATCGATCCGGGTTTGATTGAGATTCACGCTAAAATGCAAGTGGGGGCCCGTGACTCGGCCTGTTTGCCCAACCGCACCAATGTGCTGCCCGGCTTTGACAATCTGTCCATTGGTCACTCCAATATTGCTGAGGTGACAGTAGAGGGTGATGAGACCCTGGCCATGATCGATTAAGATCGTTTTGCCGTTGAAAAAATAATCTCCTGTCGCGCGAACCTCGCCACTGGAGGCTGCGCGAACCGGTGTGCCCTCCGGTGCTGCGATATCAAGCCCGGAATGTGGATTGCGAGGCTGGCCATTAAAGATTCGTTTTTTCCCAAAGGGTGATGACAATCGCCCTATCACAGGAAGAACAAATGCGAGATCAGGTCTTTGGTTTGAGAAGCTTTTAAAGACAGCGTTCATTTCATCGCGTTCTTTGATGATCCGGTCGTAATCCCGAGCCGGCGGATTCACCTTTTCGGTTTGGGTAATCGTGATGTGCTCAGTGAGGTAAGATTTTGGTTTGATCTCAAAAGGGATGGCACCACGATTCGTCGTTAGTTCCGCGACCCCCGGATCGGCATCGAGTCCGATGCCAACGATGGCGATCGGCGCGCTCGACGGGCCGGTTATTAAAACGGCATTTCCAAGGTAATGTGCTGATTGAGTTTGGGCGGGTAATGAGATGACAGCGATTCCCCCAGGATACCCGTTGTGTGCCGGCATGGCGCCAAGGTTCTGGACAACCGTCAAGCAACTCACAATGAACGCCCCAAGTTTCAGCCAGGGACTCACGACGACTTCCCGGGTGAGGAGGGCGCTGTATTGATGACCTTGGCTGCCACTTCTCCGTCAGCAAGGGTAATGTTAATCGCTTGATCGGGGGTCAGATCAGCGGCTCGCCGCACAATATCCTCGTGCGCGTTACGAACCAGGGCATAACCCCGTTCTAACACGCTGAGTGGGCTTAAGGCATTGAGCTTGCCGGCGGCAGCTTGAAGTGCTCTGCTTTTGCGGTCGAGATGAATGTGTAAGTGCCCAGACAAGGATCGGCCGTGCTGGGCTACTACGCTCTGATATCGATCAATTTGCTGAGAGGGATTGATGACCCTCCTGCTCAGTTGGTTGATTCGGTCCTGCTCCCTCGCGAGCGCTTGGCGCATGCTCTGATTGAGGCGTTTTTCGCTGATGGAGAGCGTTGGTTGCTGCAGTGTTCGCTGCGCTGATTGCGCCAGCTGATGTTGCAGCTGGGTGAATCTTTCGCTAAGGGCAGTGAGGGTCTGCCCTGGATTGCGAAGTCTACTGGATAGATTCTTAACCTGGCTCTCGCTGGTTTTTAGTCGATGGGCCTGAGCCCGTTCGAGACGGTTTGCTGCGCCGTCGAGTCGCTGAAACCACTCCAGCTGGTCAGGGGCGAGGACCTCTGCAGCTGCTGAGGGTGTCGCTGCTCTGAGATCGGCGACAAAATCTGCAATGGTGATATCTGACTCGTGGCCAATGGCGCTGACGACGGGAAGGGTGCTTGCCGCGATGGCGAGCGCAACAGGTTCTGTGTTAAAGGTCCAAAGGTCCTCAAGGGATCCGCCCCCACGGGTCAGTAAGATTGCATCAAAAGCTGGTGCATCAAATGCGTTCGCGAGCGCAATGGCTCTGACAACTTGAGCAGTTGCCTCATCCCCCTGCACTTGGGTCGGTACGATGGTGCATTTTAGCGCGGGAAACCGCCGCTTGATGACGCTGAGCACATCTTGCACTGCGGCTCCTGTTGGCGAGGTGATAATCGCCAAATGTTGAGGTAGTTCCGGCAAGGGTTGTTTAGCATCTTCATCAAAATAGCCCGCGTCTTGTAAGCGGTTTCTTAATTGCTCAAAAGCTCGTCGAAGCTCTCCCTCGCCGGCTTCTTCCATGTGCTCGGCGATGAATTGATACTCGCCTCGAGCCTCATAGAGGCTGATTTTTCCGCGCACAATCACTTTGAGGCCATTTCGCGGCTTAAATCGAAGGCGCTGATTGCGATTTTTAAACATCGCAGTGCGTAACTGTCCGCCTTCATCCTTGAGCGTGAGATACCAATGCCCAGAAGCCGGTACGCTAAAATTAGATATTTCGCCCTCAACAAAGACCTGGGGAAAAGCTCGCTCTAACAATGACTTTGCGGAGCGATTGAGTGCGCTGACTGTGAAGACCTCGCTGTTTGCGCCGGGCTCACCGGTTTGCTGCCAACTCACGATGAACCTTGTCGTGCGAACAGGGCTGCCAGGGGGCCATCCACTGCGGCCTTGATGGCTTCGAATTGATGAGGCTTTAAATCTTGATTGGCAACAAACTCGGTGCCCGCATAAGGGTCTTTCACGCCGGAGTCGATGCCACTGAGTGTCTCGATGACCGCCATGCCGCACAAGGGGACGTAAAAATCTGAGTAGCCGCCTTCGTGATTGGCAATAATTTTGCCGCCGCAGAGTGTGTCTGCTGCGTGCATCATTTTTTCAGTCATCGTTCGATAGTGATTGGCAACCAACAGCATGTGACTCAGCGGATCAAAATAAGCAGCATCAAACCCACAAGCAATAATGATGAGGTCGGGTTGGAAGGCATTGAGTGCTGGAATCACGACGTCGTCGATCGCTTTGAGGTAGGCGCCGCCGCCGCATCCTGCCGGTAGCGGCACATTGATGTTAAATCCCTCTCCCGCCGCGTCACCAATTTCCTCCAGCTTGCCAAGATTAACGGGGTAGAGCATTTCTTGGTGGATTGAGACCGTTAAAACATCAGAATCGTTGTAAAACGCTTGCTGTGTGCCATTGCCGTGATGTACATCCCAATCCACCACTGCAACGCGTTCTACCCAGCCTTGAGCTTTAGCCTCTAGGATGGCTAGACCGATGTTGTTAAAAATACAAAATCCCCGGCCGCGGTCTCGCTCAGCGTGGTGGCCTGGCGGGCGTGTCAGGGCGTAAGCGTTTTGAACGTGGCCTTGGGTGACTGCGGCGACCGCCGCCGTTGTCCCGCCCACGGCAAGTCGCGCAACCTCAAAAGAGCCCGGGCCTGCGATGGTCGCCTGTCCAACAGACCCGCCGCTTTTGCTGGTCGTTTCGACTAGGTCGATGTAGTCCTGGGTGTGAAATCGGGCGAGCGTCGCAATGGGTGCGGCTTCATGAGCAAGGCTTACGAGCTGAGGTGTGACATCGTAGGCATCGAGCAGGTTTTTGAGCCGCCGTTTAGTCTCAGGATTTTCAAGGTGAAGCCCTGGTTGAAACGCACCCCCTGTCGGAATCTGTCCGAGTGCAGCGCCGTTGTCGTGCCACATGTAGCGTTCGTTCCAGATGAAACCCGTTGTCATGGTCATAAGTGTCCTAAGATGCATCAATCTTCAAATCTGTTGCGTCTGCCAGCGAGCAATTTGGCTAGGGGCATTGATCTATCATAACGAGCCGGCGACACCTCCTGCAATTATGAAGAGATAACTCATAGCTTTTCGGGTTTCGGTGGATTTTGGTCAAAGCGTTTTGTCACAGGGTCTTCGGGTCTTATAATCAAACTTTGGCTCAAAGGTTCATCATGTCCTCCTCGCAACAAGACATCCACCACGAAAAAATTCTGATTCTCGATTTTGGCTCTCAGTATACGCAGCTGATTGCGCGGCGAGTTCGAGAGCAGGGGGTCTATTGTGAGATCCACGCCATCGATGTGTCTTATGATGAAGTGATGGACTTTAACCCGCAGGGTCTTGTTCTTTCGGGTGGACCAGAGTCGGTGACCGCGGAAGAGACCTTGCGAGCCCCCGACTTTGTTTTCACGTTAGGCATTCCCGTATTGGGTATCTGTTACGGCATGCAGACGATGGCACAGCAGCTTGGCGGGCAGGTCGCTGCCGCTGAGAAGCATGAATTTGGTCATGCCGAGGTGATCATTCACGGCGAATCTATTTTGTTCGATGGATTGGAG
>CALIKQ010000077.1 GCA_938017975.1 uncultured Pseudomonadales bacterium
CCCTTAATTTTGGTTACGACGCCAGCACCCACCGTTCGACCACCCTCGCGGATCGCAAAACGCTGGCCCTCTTCCATCGCAATCGGGGCAATTAAGTCAACGTCCATCAAAACGTTGTCTCCAGGCATCACCATCTCAGTGCCTTCTGGCAACTCAACACTCCCGGTAACGTCCGTCGTCTCAAAAAAGAATTGCGGCTTATAACCTTTGAAAAAAGGTGTATGACGACCACCTTCATCTTTCGACAACACGTAAACCTCACCCTCAAACTTCGTATGCGGCGTGATCGAACCCGGCTGACTCAATACCTGACCGCGCTCAACCTCTTCTCGCTTAGTACCACGAAGCAATACACCAACGTTCTCACCCGCACGACCTTCGTCAAGCAACTTGCGGAACATCTCAACACCTGTACAGGTCGTCTTCGCAGTCTCTCGAATCCCCACAATCTCAACTTCGTCCTGAACACGAACAATACCCCGGGCAACTCGCCCTGTAACAACCGTACCTCGGCCTGAAATCGAGAAAACATCTTCAATCGGCATCAAAAACGGCTGATCAATCGCTCGTACAGGCTCTGGAATATAGCTGTCCAGCGTCTCAACCAACTTCACAATCGACGGCGTACCAATATCTGAACTATCGCCTTCAAGTGCTTTTAAAGCGCTTCCAATAATAATCGGCGTGTCATCACCCGGAAATTCGTACTGATCAAGAAGCTCTCGAACTTCCATATCAACGAGCTCGAGCAACTCCTCGTCATCAACCATGTCAGCCTTGTTCAAAAACACAACAATGTAAGGAACACCAACCTGCTTGGACAACAAAATGTGCTCGCGCGTCTGTGGCATGGGTCCATCAGCAGCTGAACAAACCAGAATCGCGCCATCCATCTGAGCCGCACCGGTGATCATGTTCTTCACATAATCCGCGTGCCCTGGGCAGTCAACGTGCGCATAGTGACGATCCGGAGAATCGTACTCAACGTGGGAGGTCGAAATGGTAATACCCCGCGCCCGCTCTTCTGGGGCATTGTCAATGGCATCAAACGCCTTGAACTCACCACCGTAAGTCTCAGCACAGACCTTCGTGATCGCCGCCGTCAGCGTCGTCTTACCATGGTCAACGTGCCCGATCGTGCCCACGTTTAAATGGGGTTTTGTTCGCTCAAACTTCTCTTTGGACATTGTCGCCCTCTCCTTCGTTGTACTTAACTTTTAGACCTTCATCCCATTCGATGAATCTTTTTGCCGCTTTTAACTTGGAGCTCATAACCGGATTTGAACCGGTGACCTCTTCCTTACCAAGGAAGTGCTCTACCTACTGAGCTATATGAGCTTTGCGCACATCAACCTCTCGATTCGTCAGTAAAAGCCCTTTCCTTTGTCACAAGGTTGGAGCGGGTAGCGAGAATCGAACTCGCGTCATCAGCTTGGAAGGCTGGGGTTCTACCACTAAACTATACCCGCTTAACTAACTATCCACTGCGCTATCACTACCGACTCTTTCGCACTGCCCCTTTTAATTCTTAATCCGCTGTTAGCCGACGCACACGCCTTTTCTGGCCTTCCGCCTCCACAGACAACCACGCTTAAATGGTGGAGGGGGGTGGATTCGAACCACCGAAGCTTTCGCGTCAGATTTACAGTCTGATCCCTTTGACCGCTCGGGAACCCCTCCAATTTTGCGGCGCTAAATTCTGCCAGCCGCAAGCTGCGTTGTCAACGCCTAACCCCTTGTTGGACATAAATATTTTTGACACTCCAACGCGCCAATTTGAACAATCGGCTCTGGTAAAATCTCATCTACCAACACCGCCGAATGATGTCGATGAAAACCTTTCAATTGTGCGCAATTCCCTACTGGAGCAGGGTCAACTGAGACTCATGGTTACATCTAATGGTTACATCTAGTAGAAAGTGGTGCCGCCACCAAGAGTCGAACTCGGGACCTACTGATTACAAATCAGTTGCTCTACCAACTGAGCTATAGCGGCACAAGACGCGGATTGTATGCGAAACATCGGCTAACGTCGAGATCAGACGTAAAACCTTTTTTCAATTAGGGGATTTAACCTCTGACCCTGAGGATCCACCGCAGATCCGACCGACAGGGTCAATTTCTTCTGGAAAAATGCGTCTTAACGCACCCACATCTTCGTCAGTCATCGTCTCCACTCGCAACATGAAGTTCAGTCGCTCTGGCGAAGCGGCGCCCACCCTCGCGTAGGATCTCAGCCCGGGGCCCAACTGCCCAAGTAAATTTTGAGCCGCGAGCTCTGATGAGAAAACGCCTAAAGATATACCTTTAGCGTAACCACCCTGGGTCATTACGTAACTATCAAAGCCTTGAGCTCGGAACACTTTTAACAATTCATAGGCTGCCTCGAGGGTCTCTCTAGGGGGTACGAAGACCCGATAGCCGTCGAGCACCGAACCATTGCTGAACTCTGACCCTCTAGGGACCGAAATTTCAAGCCATTGCAATGTCAAAGTCGGCACTGTCTTTGCGAGCACTTGCGAGCGCTGAGTAGCGTCAAAAGGCCCGAAAATAAGGCAAACCGAAGGTTCTTTTTCATCTGCTAATCGTGCATCGGAGTTAGCATCAGTTACGGCCTCCACAGTCTCGAGATCCGTAGCATCATGATCGGCAACAGTGGAAACAACGTCTTTTAGCAACTGCGGATCCGCCAAGAATGTTTGATTTTCCGCATCGAACTTTACCAGTTTAACGGTCGCGACCTTGGCTGATCGTTGGTTCTTTAAGGCCGCTTCCATTTGCGCGACTTCTTGGCTTCGCCAGTCGGCCACGACAACCACCAATAGCAGCAGGTTAGTTAAGATCAGCCCTTTCCAAAACCATTTTCGATTCATCATTTCATTGCGCCTCTGGCCGCGGCGAATCCGGAATTCGAATGCTTACCTCGCCCGCGTTGAAATAGCGAAGCACACCACCGCAGTTGAGCACCAGCTGGCCTTTAAGGTCAATGCCTTCATTGACACCCGCAATTTCTTGGCCATTCTGAACAACGGATATCGTTTTACCCCAATACAGATCCAAGCCAGTCCACCGCTGTTGAATACCCTGCATCTGCGCCCCATCAAAATCATTAACCAACTCAAGCAGCTCGCCAATGAGCTTAATCATCAATTCCGTTCGATTCCATTGCCCGAAATCGGCCAAACACATCGCCGCTCGACCGATCTCCTGGGTTTGGGGTGCTTGAAAAACGTTGAGGCCCAATCCAATGCAAACTCGAGTGACCTCCGGTGTTACCGACTCTAGTTCAATCAGAATGCCCCCAACTTTACCGCTCTCTGTCATCAAGTCATTGGGCCACTTCAATCCCACTTGAGCGCAACCGAGACGTCTCAATAAAGTCGCAACACAAATTCCGACAGCCAGGCTCAGCCCCGACATTTCTCGCATCGGCAGCTCTATCGTACTCAGCAGGGATAAATAAATATTTTTACCGAATGGGCTAACCCAAGAACGACCTCGGCGACCACGCCCAGAGATCTGCATTTCTGCGCTGCAGATACGAGTTTTGTTCCGGTAAGCGCCATCCATCAAATACTTGTTGGTAGAGTCGATGACCCAATGATGTTCATAACCAACTTCCGCAGGGAGCGCTGCGGTGACAAGGTCGGTGGAGATTAACTGAACAGGCTCAGATAGAGACACCTCGGCACCGCTCGACGTGAGTTCATAGGATAGGTCCAAGGCTTCAAGCAGTGCCAACAAATCCGGAGACCGCTCAAGAAAGCGCCCTTGAATCAAATCCTCAAGACTTTTTCTTTGATGTGTGGTGATCTGTTCCAACATTAAATGATCCCGCCTGATTCGATTGTAAAAAAAGCGGGCCTGCGTATAATGCCCGCCTCAGAGTCACTCTTCTGATAATCGGGTCTGTAGCTCAGTTGGTTAGAGCGCACCCCTGATAAGGGTGAGGTCGGTGGTTCAAATCCACCCAGACCCACCAGATTACAGAAATTTTTTATCATGTCGCTACCGGCCGATAAAAAACGCAGACAAACTCGATGAGCCTCGATAAAATGAGGCTTTGATCTTTGGGGCCATAGCTCAGCTGGGAGAGCGCCTGCCTTGCACGCAGGAGGTCGGCGGTTCGATCCCGCCTGGCTCCACCATTACACCGACGTTAACGTTCTAACCCGCCTCACCGCACCCAATATCGATCAAGGTGCACATATTCATAGACCACAAGCCGTTATCGCTTAGTTTCCAACGCCGAATCAGTGCCCGGCCCTGTATAGATCGTGGCTGCCTTCATTGCGCGCCGTTCTTCATACCGGATGATCATTGGTGTGAAATCAAAAAATGTTGCTTCTTGCCTTTCTGAATCAAGTGAAACCGTCCAAAAAGCGCATCTTTTTGCTCTAAGGAGAAGTCAGTTGATGTCTGCTTTTGCCCATTGACCGATATCGCATTTCCGAGGACCAACTTTTTGGCTTGACCTCGAGTAACCTCACCTTTTGGCGTAACCGACAAGCCGCTCTCAAAGAGCGCCTCAGTCAGCAGCATCCCTGTCTGAGATATCTCAAAGGTCGGCAGCCCATCTTGCGCGAGCTGTTCAAAGTCGCTCAAAGACAATCCCAAAATTTGATTCGAAAATATGGCTTGGGTGATTCGTTGCGCAGCAGCAAGCGCCTCATCACCATGAACTAAAAGCGTGATGGCGTCAGCCAGCTGCTGATGAGCCCGCCGGCTCTCTGGATAGGCCTGGTGGTCCTCGGCGATTGCTAAGATCTGCTCATAGGACAAAAAAGTAAAAATCTTGATGAATCGAATCACGTCAGCGTCGGCGGTATTCATCCAAAATTGGTAGAACTTGTAAGGCGAGGTTTTTTCAGGGTCCAGCCAGACTGCGCCGTCTGCACTCTTTCCAAATTTTGTGCCATCCGCCTTGGTCACGAGCGGATAAGTAATCGCATGCGCTTGGCCACCCTGCATTCGCCTGATCAGATCAATGCCTGAAGTGATATTGCCCCATTGATCACTACCGCCCATTTGAATGGTGCATTGGTGGTCTCGGTGCAGCACTGCGAAATCGTAGGACTGCAAAACCATATAACTGAACTCTGTATAACTGATCCCCGAGGCATCGTCCTCCAGACGGCGCTTAATGGTTTCTTTTTGGATCATGCTGTTAACGCTGAAATGTTTCCCAATGTCTCTTAGGAATGTGATGACATCCACATCATTTGTCCAATCGGCATTGTCTACTACGAGCGCCGCGTTGCTGCCACTCTCAAAATTCAGGTAGCGACTGGCTTGCTCCCGAATTTTACCAACGAACTGGGTGACCTCCGCTTTTGACTTTAACTCTCTCTCTGAGGTCCTGCCGCCGGGATCACCGATCATACCAGTGGCACCGCCCACTAAAAGGATCGGTCTATGACCATAATTTTGAAATCTGCGAAGCGCTAGCAAGGGAACCAGGTTGCCGATATGGAGACTGTCTGCAGTCGGATCAAATCCACAATAAACTGTCCGAGGACCCTCAGAGAGATGCGCGCGCAAAGAGAATTCATTGCTCAATTGGGCGACCAACTCAAGATTTTGGAGGTCATCAATCAGACCATCACCTGCAGTTTCCACTCGATTCTCCATTAGCCTCCCTCTATTTGCGCTCTACCCTATTCATGGAGGGAGTCACCTTTGCTGTCCGCTACATTATCGCACGATTTCCAACACGCTTGACCTTGGCGTCGTTAAATCCATCAAACTCACCGGCCTAATCGTTAACCCCCATTGATTTTACACGGAAGCGTTTTTAACATCAGCTTGCTGAACTTATGGTGCTTTAATCCAAAGATGCGCGACTTTCCCATCACCCATCTCAAAATACTGGCCGGACTGGCCACGGTGTTAGTGATACTGTGGATCTTTAGCCTGCCAACTGGAGAAAGCGCTGCGCCTGAAACCCAGCCCACACAAACAAGCTTGAGCATGCCAATTCCTCTGGTTAAGACCAACACGCAAAGCAAAGCGACTTCTTCAAATTCTGGAAATAACACCTCCAGCCCCGAGCCGATTCTACCCCCACCTCTCAAGATTAAAATCCGGTCCGGCGATAATCTCTCTAATATTTTCGCGCGCAACGGACTCTCTGCAGGCGACCTGCAAAGAATACTCTCGACCGAACCTGCAAAAATCCTTGCTGAGCTGACCCCCGGACAGACGATCGAGATTCAAAGCGACGACTCCGGCGCCATCACCTTACTTCGATACCAAATTGATCCGGCACGAACCCTCATCGCTCAGCGAACCAGTTCCGGGTTTTCAACATCATTCATAGAGGAATCTCCCGAAATCCGGCTCGTGGTCCGCCAAGGTACCATTACCAGGGAAACACCATCGCTTTATCACGCTGGAAAAGCCGCAGGCCTCACTGACCACTTGATTATGGAGCTGGCTAGTCTGTTTCAGTGGGACATCAGCTTCGCCCTTGATCTCCGCGAAGGCGATCGCTTCAGTCTGATTTACGAAACCCTGTCGATCAAAGGCGAAGACATTGGCACTGGGCAACTGCTAGGCGCTAAATTCATCAACCTGAAGGAGACACACACAGCTCTTTTCTTCCAAAACAAGATGGGCGCGAAAGGCTATTTCGATAAAACGGGCCAGAGTCTGCGCAAAGCGTTCATAAGAGATCCCGTCCACTTCTCCTATGTCAGCTCCTCATTCAATCTCAACCGCAAACATCCCATTCATAAAAAGACAATGCCGCATCGAGGCATCGATTACGCGGCAAACAGAGGGACTCCTGTTCTTGCTGCTGGCGACGGCCGGGTGATTAAAGCAGAAAGGAATGAAGCTTCGGGGAATTTTATTGTGCTACAGCACGGCGAGCAGTACATTACCAAGTACCTTCATCTCTCAAAATTTCACTCTGGGATTAAAGTTGGCAATCGCGTTGGACAGGGTCAGATCATCGGCTACGTTGGCGCAACCGGTTGGGCAACAGGACCCCATCTTCATTACGAGTTTCTCGTCAATGGTGTCCATCGAAACCCAAGGACCGTTCGCTTGCCGAACGCCGACCCTATTGCGAGCAGCGACCTTGCCGCTTTCCAAATCGCAACTCAGTCGATCTTAGAATCCCTCGATACGAGCTGATCGACCGCTGAAGACCTCAAGGCCGTAACAATCTTTTTCCTGAGAAGCGATCGCACTAGGAAGACGTTCTAAAAAACTGCTTTGCGGCCTAAGCGCTTCAAAAAGCCGCAGTAGCGTTTAAATCGCTAGGCGATCGCAAAAGAATTTCCACAGCCGCAGGTTACACTCGCATTTGGATTGTTCACCACAAAGCGTGAGCCTTGGAGATCCTCTCGAAAATCAACCTCAGCACCGGCAAGGTACTGATAGCTTAAGGGGTCGATCACCAGACGAATTCCTGATTGCTCAACCGCAGTATCATCTTCTTCTAAGTCTTCATCAAAAGTGAAACCGTACTCAAATCCTGAGCAACCTCCTCCGGTGACAAATACTCGCAAATTGAGCGACGCATTCGCTTCTTCTTCTATTAATTGCCGAGCTTTTTTTGCCGCGGCTTCACTGAACCCGATTGAATATTCTGTTGAGCTGTCCATTTTGATCCTATGCTTATTTCAACACTGAAATAACGACACCGATGTGGTTAATCTTTGACCTGCTTTTCATTCACTGATTGTAACCGCCCCGCCGACGTATTGCGGGAGACTTTCGACCCCTCTGCGATCAAAGCCTTGATTTCGAGTGGCTGCAGCTGCCGTAAGCTACCCGTGCATCGACTTCCCCGCGCCATCTGCAAAGAATGATAAAAGAGGTTGCCTGACACTCTCGCCGTTTCAGTTAGCTCGATATGTTCCGTCGCATAGATGTCCCCCTTGACCACACCACTGATCGTAATATTGGGCGCCTGCACATTTCCGACAACCTCTCCACGCACACCGACAGTCAAGCAACTCCCTGGGGTTTCAGCAGACACCAAGCCCGACAGCCGCCCGTTCACAATCAACTGTGCGCTGAAGCTAATTTCTCCTTGAAACTGACAATTTTCTGCTATCAAAGACACCTGATCTGATTCCTGACGTTTGACTCTATCTAACATCTTCATTTACGCATCCCCTAACTGGACATCCACTTCTTGCTGTTCTAGGAGCTTACCCGCTAACGACGTGACTTCAAGCTGCAACGAAGATGGTTTAAACCCTTCGGGTAATTTCAGGACACCTTTAAAATTTTGAAAATATCGAAATTCATAGTCTAGCGCGCTATCGTCAACCAGCCCCGCATCAACCACATCGATCAAAGTCTCTCCCTCTGCCGCTATGCCAGCCAACTTCAGTCCTATTCTCCCAGCTGTTTTACCGCCATCGGGGTCGGCATGGGTCAGTAGAATTTGATAGTTCAATACGTCTGATTGCTGCCCTGGGACAACCTCGATACGGTGAACAAAGACTTCGCGAGCGCCTGCCTTTGGCGACATCAGATTTCGATAATAAATCGCTTCGTTCTCAAGCCGAGCGATTTTACTCTGCTGCGAGATAACAACCTCTTGAAGATCCGCAGCTGCGAGTTCCGAAACACTTTCGCTCAAATTGAGTTCAGCGACCTCAAACTCTAACCTTTCTATCGTTCTGAGTTGCTGATCAAATTGATCTTCAAACGCAGTCTGGTTTTTTTCGAGCTGCTCAATTTGAGCAGTGAGTCCCGAGCGACCAAAAAAATACACAGCGAGCATCAGCACAACCAACAGAACGAAGCCACAAACCGCCAAAGCCTGTATTCGACCGTCGCGAAAGACTCTGATTTCTATATTGCCCGCCATTATCCCCTGCCATTATTTCCAACGTTTCCCTTGCCGCACGCCCTTCCAGCCAACTTATCGGGCACAGCAGTCTATCAAATCACCTTGTGTCTACCAACAGCCCATCGTTAAAGAGATCGTTGCAAGGCGCTCGATCGGCTAGACTTAAAATTCGACTCTAGCGCGCTTTTAGCAATACGACCTCTATGATCAAAAAATTTCACAATCGACTGCGGAGTTTTACGGCAACTTTTCGCATTCGTGCTTTTCGAACGGCAGTTTCATCGCTTGAAGCCGCGCCCCAATTTGCACTCTTGGGCATCCTGTCGGGATTTTTGACTGGCGCGATTATCATTTTGTTTCGAGTGCTGATCGAGTCTTCGTTGGAATTCTTACTTCCTCAAGGTTCAGAGAGCTTTGAGTTACTACCCGCGTTAGAACGCTTTTTACTACCCATTTCTGGTTCGCTGGTTTTGGCAGCAGGCTTCGCATTGCTCAAGGCAGAGGATCGGGGCGTCGGTGTGACCCATGTTCTTGAGCGCTTACATCGTCATCAAGGCTATATGTCGTTTAAAAATCTTCTTGTCCAATTTTTCGGGGGGGCGATTGCCCTCATCTCAGGACAAACCGGGGGTCGTGAAGGGCCCGCCATTCACTTGGGCGCCGCAACCAGTAGCCTCTTGGGACAGTTGTTAAAATTACCCAACAACTCGATCCGAGTGCTGATCGGCTGCGGGAGCGCTGCCGCCATCGGAGCCTCCTTCAACACACCCATTGCGGGTGTAATCTTCTCCATGGAAGTGATCGTGATGGAATACACAATTGCAGGCTTTATGCCGGTCATTCTCGCAGCGGTGACCGGCACTCTGATCGTACAGCAGTTCTTTGGCAATGACCCCGTATTCGATGTTCCTGGCGTTGGTCTGAACTCTTATTGGGAGCTGCCATGGGTTGTGATCGAGGGCATCGTGATCGCGTTCTTAGCGGCCGCGCTGATTCGTATAATGATGCTTTCAAACCGAAATGCCCCAAAAACTTTTGGTCTGAGGCTCGTTCTGGCGGGCCTTGTCACTGCCTCAATAGGTTTCTTAATTCCGCAGATTCTGGGAATCGGCTACGACTCTGTAGATCAAGCACTCACTGGATCAATCCCATTACTGATGCTGGTGATGATATGCCTTGCAAAAATCATTTCTACAGGCGCCAATTTAGGGCTCGGAATGCCAATCGGCTTGATTGGCCCTACACTTTTTATTGGGGCGATGGCCGGGGGCAGCTTTTGGCAGTTGGCGGCCTTCGCCAATCAAAATGTTGCTGATCCTGCGTTTTACGTGCTCCTCGGCATGGGCGCGATGATGGGAGCCGCCCTGCAGGCGCCGCTTGCAGCGCTGATGGCGCTATTGGAGCTAACCCAAAACCCAGAAATCGTACTGCCGGCGATGCTGTGTATTGTCGTTGCAAGCATCACCGCGAGTCACGGTTTTGGCGTCCGTTCCATCTTTACAACACAAGCAACACTACATGGCATTAATCTCGACCGTAATCCGCTCAGCATCACTCTGAATCGCGCCTCGGTTGAAAGCCTAATGTCCAAACAATTTGCGCGTTCAGGCCCCACTATCGAGCCCAGCGCTGTCAGAGCGCTGCTCCAAGCCGAACCCGTTTGGATACTGGTTGAGCCCGAGGACCAGAACCGCTTTTTATTGAGAGCCGCGGATTTACGGGAAGCACTAAAACTCAACGACATGACACCCATTGACCTTAGAGAAATTCCTGCGGAACGAAAGGATGCGGCCCGGATTACCTGGCAAGCCACTTTAGACGAAGCTTTTGATATAATCTCCGAAACCGGCGTCCAATCCCTCTATGTGGTCAGAATCACAGCACCGCTACTAGAGCAACCCGTGGGCATTTTGTTGCCCGAGGATATCGAACGCTATTACCGTAACTAATCGGCGTCTCTCTATCAGCTTCGCTTTTGTTAATGAACCGCGAGTTTTCACATGCAACGATCTCAACAACTCTTCACCGATGCCAAGGGGTTGTTCCCTGGAGGTGTTAATTCGCCGGTCAGAGCCTTTGGCAAAGTCGGCGGGACACCGCCTTACTTTAAGCGCGGACAAGGACCTTACTTGTTTGACGAAGATGGTCAACGCTATATCGATTACGTAGGGTCCTGGGGACCCATGATCCTCGGTCACGCCCATCCCGCTGTCATTGCTGCCGTTAAAAGTGCGGCGGAATCTGGACTCAGTTTTGGGGCCCCCACTGAAATTGAGTCCATGCTTGCGCAAGCGATTCGCGATGCCCTACCGAGCATGGAATTGATGCGCATGGTGAGCTCCGGGACCGAGGCAACAATGAGCGCGATCAGACTGGCTAGGGGCTTTACGAATCGAGAAAAAATTTTAAAGTTTGAGGGCTGTTATCACGGTCACGTCGACAGTTTGCTGGTCAAAGCAGGCAGTGGCGCGCTGACTTTTGGGGAGCCCGATTCAGCTGGGGTGCCCGCGGCTCTAGCGAGCCTTACTTTGACAGTTCCCTTCAATGATCTAGACGCGGTTCGAGACCTTTTTGCAGCTGAAGGCGATCACATCGCAGCGATTATCGTCGAACCGATTGCGGGCAACATGGGCATGGTCTGCCCAATCGATGGGTTTCTGCAAGGTTTACGAGATACCTGTGATCGTCACGGAAGTTTATTAATCTTTGATGAAGTAATGACGGGGTTCAGAGTTCATCCGGGTAGCGCCCAAGGGCTCTTTGAGGTTCGTCCCGACCTCACCACACTCGGCAAAGTCATTGGCGGAGGGCTTCCAGTGGGCGCCTTTGGCGGAAGAGCGGACATCATGCGGTGCATTGCACCCCTTGGGCCTGTCTATCAGGCCGGGACGCTATCGGGAAACCCAATCGCCATGGCCTCAGGTCTTGCCACCCTCGAGGGACTGAAAAACCCTAATTTTTATCATGAACTAGAAGCAACCGCCGAGCACCTTACCAGTGGGCTCAAAGCATCCGCTCAAGCAGCAGGCATTGCGATGGCAACAAATCATCGAGGCGGTATGTTCGGATTCTTTTTCTCTGATGCTGAACTGGTGACTGATTTTACCGCCGTGATGGCTTGCGATGGCGACCGCTTTAATCAGTTTTTTCAAGATATGCTCTCAGCTGGAATTTACTTTGCACCATCACCTTTTGAGTGCGGCTTCGTTTCGGCTGCGCATTCGAAAACGGATATTGCGCAAACAATCGATGCGGCAGAAATCGCTTTTGACGCGTTAGCGAAGACCCGCTAAAACAAACGCCCACCGACCCACCAATAAACAACAACCGGATATCCGCAATGAACTGTCAACTCTATGGTATTGGTAATGCGCTCGTCGACTCTGAATATTTAGTTAGCGAGCCGATGCTCGATCAGTCAGGTTTTAAAAAAGGTACCATGACGCTGGTCGATGCACATGACCGCAGCAAGTTAATCACGCTGCTGGAGGACACGAATGGCGTGAGCTTGTCCAAGCGCGCAGGTGGGGGCTCTGCTGCCAATACCATCGTAACTGCGGCACTACTTGGAACGGAAGCTTTTTACAATTGCAAAGTCGCGTCAGACCCAACTGGCGATTTCTTTGTGCATGACCTTATCGGCCTCGGTATCAAAACCAATATGGCTGGCCTGCGCCCAGAAGGCGTCACTGGCGAATGTATATCAATGATCACTCCAGACGGCGAACGGACCCTTGTGACCCATCTGGGGATCAATGGTTCGTTGTCATCAAGTAACATTGATACCGCCGCACTGGCCGCTGCGAAGTTTCTCTACATCGAAGGCTACCTAGTGAGCTCCGAGTCCGCCTTCGAAGCAGTTCTAGACGCCCAACGCATCGCTTTGGAGAATCAGGTCGCAGTTTCACTCACACTCTCCGACATAGGAATGGTCGAAAATTTCAGGGACCAGTTTGACCTGCTAGTTCAACGGGGCATCGACCTTATTTTTTGCAACGAAGAAGAGGCAAAGCTTTGGACCCGAACGGATGACCGCCTTGATGCGGCCAACGCCCTCGCCAATCAGGGCAGTCGGTTTGCGATGACTTTGAGTGGCGACGGTGCCTACGTCAGCGGCGAAGATGAAACACCCTGTTTTGTATCCGCTGATAAGGTTCAAGCGCTGGATACCACGGGCGCTGGCGATACCTTCGCAGGGGCTGTCCTTTCCGGCTTGATTGGCGGCGAATCACTACCGACCGCCACATCTAAGGGCCATGATCTGGCAAGGACTGTGGTCAGCCGCTTCGGCGCTCGGTTACTGCCGAGTGACCTATAGCGTGACAGTACTTCAGCGTTAGGAGTTCTCTGTTAACTTCCGTTAAAGCGCTTTCATTTTAAGGACCATTCATTCATCGCTGTGAGGGGCTTATCTCTCGCTCCAGTCAGCTTGGGCCTTCGGCGCGATCGTGACCTTAGCTGGTATCGATGAATCCTTTAAGACGCGCTACAAGGAAACGCTATGTCGGAGGGTCTGACCACCCTGTCCAAAATAAGCCCGAGTTTAGGGCTCAATTAACGCGTGCTGACCCTGAACCCTTTGGGTAATCCGTCACCATCGAAAACCGCTTTGATCGCGCTAGCATAAAGCGCAGATAGAGAGGTCTCCGTTAGGACTTCGCTCGGCGAGCCAAATGCTTTTTGAACGCCCTCGCGACTCAACATCAGCGCTTTGTCAAAATCCTCCGTTGCTTGGCTTAAATCATGGATCACAGAAACCATCGACAATGGGAGTTTTGCCAGCATGCGCGTCAGTAAATTTCTAACCAAAACCTGATGTGCCACATCCAGACTCGAGAGTGGCTCATCGAGTAACAACAAACTGGGTTCAGTCGCTGACCAAACCTGAGTTAACGCACGTGCTAAGTGAACCCGTTGTAGCTCACCGCCCGACAAGCTCAGGATAGAGCGATGCTTTAAGGCAAAGAGATCGAGTTGATTTAAAACCTCGTCAACAATACTCAATGTTTGCGTCTGATCAACAAACGGAAAGCGACCCATCGCTACGAGCTCCCAAACTTTGAAGGGAAACCGAATTAATGGCTGCTGGCTTAGAACAGCGATTCGTGCCGATCGAACAGCTACGGGAATTTCGTCGAGGTTTTGTTGAAGAAACCGCAAGTCGCCCGAGCTGGGTTGCTCGTCAGCACTCAACAACCCAAGCAATGAACTTTTCCCAGCACCGTTAGGCCCTAACACAGCCAAATGCTCACCCACATTGAGCGAGAAGCTGACATCTTTCAAAATGTCTGCTTTTCCGAGCTGCCAGCAAAGACGATCCACTGAGAGCATCAAAGCGCTATCCCACGTGTCCACTTGGCAATGAGGACAACAAACAAAGGCGCCCCTAGAAGGGTCATGACAATACCAACTGGAATTTCAATCGGCGCAAAAATCCAACGGCTGAACCAATCAGCGACGAGTAACAAAATAGCACCGCAAATCATTGAGCAGGGCAAAACTGTGTTATGCCGCGATCCCAAAGTCATTCTAACCAGGTGAGGCACAATCAGCCCAACGAACGCAATGATGCCTGTGAGGCTGACAGCAATCCCTGTTATAAAAGCTGATCCGATAATCACTTCCAACCGCCTTCCTGCGACAGCGACGCCAAGATGCGCGGCCTCTAGATCACCCAAGGTTAGGATATCCAGCACCCTCCCAAGCATCAATAAACGAAACGCAACGGGAATCATCACCAACGCGACACCGACGTCTAAAACGCTGGCATGATTAAAGCTGCCTAAAGCCCAAAACGACACTGATCTGAAGCTTTGATCCGGAGCAAGATATGACAACAGACCGACGCCCGCGAGACAGATCGCATTAATGGCGATTCCTGCGAGCAACACTGTGGATAAATCAGCTCGGCGGCCACCAATCACAAGCACAAGCGTGGTCGCTAAGACGCCCCCTAAAAATGCGCTGACCGAAAGCCCGATCAAATGCACCCCAGCAGACGATGCGACCACCAAATACAGTGCGGCAAACAGAGCGGCACCGCCTGAGATTCCAATCAGAGCGGGGTCTGCTAACGGATTTCTGAAGACTCCTTGAATACTCGCTCCCGCAAGCCCAAGTCCAGCACCCACCAAAGAAGCCAATAAAGCCCTCGGTAACCGAACGGCTTCGATGATCTGTCGCGTCGGAGAATTAGGCTCCCAAAGAGCGGCCCAACTGACATTCCCATGCCCGAGCGCAAGACTCAGACCAAAAGCCAAGGACCAGACTAGAACCAGCGAGCCTATTAGGACCGGCTTCACGCTAACAACCCACAGCCATTTCGAGCGCAACAGGTAACGATCCGCTCACCCAAGCAAACGGAGGCCTGAAAGCAACCCCGACTCCGCAGACCGATACGCCCGCTTGAACTGCCTCGCCTAGAAGCTCTGCATATTCGGGGTCAACAGCGGACGCAGGAGCGATCTGTTTAATTCCTGAATGCTGAACGCAAAAAACCAGCGCAGCCTTGAAGCCTAATTGCTGGGCCTCGATCAAGGTTTGGAGGTGTTTTCGGGCCCGAACCGAGGGCGCATCCGGAAATAAGCCCCACCCGTTACTGCTGTGGTAGGTGACGCTCTTGACCTCAATGAACTGGCTGACTTGGCTTGAAGCACTTAGCTTGAAATCAAAGCGGCTGTCTAGGAACGCAGATTCACGCTCAATCTGCTCGAAACCAGAAAAGCGCTCGAGCCTTCCTTTTTTCAGCGCATCAAATATCAGGTCATTTGCTTTTGCACTGTTAATGCCGATGAACCTACCCCGATGCCGAATGATTTCCAGCGTATGCTGCGTCTTCCGGCGCGGGTCATTGGTAGAAGATAAAAACACTGTATCCCCCTCAGCCCAGCAATTGGTCATGGCGCCTGTGTTGGGACAGTGGGCAATGATCTCCTGACCATTCGCCAAAACGACATCGGCCAGAAATCGCTTGTAGCGACGGATTATTGTCCCCTTTGTCCATTGTGCACCCAAGAGCCTCACGGTTTAAATGCGCCTATGCGTGACACCGCTTGTTCGAGCCTCGATTGATCCTGAGCATAGCTAATGCGCACGTATCGATCGGTCTCGAAATCACCGAAATCTGAACCAGGTGTCAACGCGACACCGGTTTGTTGCAGCAACATTTCGCAAAATAAATCAGCATCCGGGAAGCTTTCCGGCAACCTTGCATAAACATAAAACGCGCCATCGGGTGCAACTGGAATTTCAAGCCCCGCTTCCGGCAAGCATCGCAGCATAAAATCAAGACGCTGAGCAAGCACGTCTCGCTGCTGATCCAATAATTGGATCACTTCTGGCTCAAACGCTGATAGAGCCGCGTATTGCGCAGGTACAGATGGACAGATAAATAGATTCTGCGCGATTCTAATAAGCTGCTCCACCGCGTTTTCTGGCGCCACGACCCAACCGAGTCGCCAGCCCGTCATTCCAAAATATTTTGAGAAGCTGTTAACAACGAAGACATCTTCGCCGTATTGGAGTGCCGAAGCTCTCTGCGACTCGCCATATTCCAAGCCTTGGTAAATCTCATCGGAAATTAAGAACCCTTGATGCTGCTGAACTACATTATAAATATCGCTGAGATCCGAACCTGACAAACTGTTGCCCGTGGGGTTTGAGGGAGATGCGGTCAGGAGTCCTGCGGTGTTTTTGCGCCAAGCGGCGGCCACTTTATCGCCAGTCAACTGGAACCGAGATTGTGGGCCGACTTGTATGATCTGCGGCTCACCAGAGAAGGCCTCAATAAAATGACGATTTGAGGGATAACCCGGGTCTGTGATCAGGCAGCCCTGGCCGGGATCAAGCAACAGCGTCATTAGAAGTGACAGCCCCCCTGATGCACCCGATGTTAAAACGATGCGCCGAGGAGAGACATCAACACCGTAAGCATCCGCATAAAAGGTGCTGATTTTTCTCCGCAAATCCTCCAACCCATTGGCATTGGTGTATCCCGTTTGGTCTTTGTGAATCGCGGCGCTGCCAGCAGCCTTGATACGCTCTGGGACCGGAAAATCTGGCTGCCCAACCTCCAGATGGATGATGTCTTGCCCGAGCGCTGCCAGTTCATTCGCCTGAGCCAACACCGCCATCGCTTTAAAGGCTTGGATGGATTGGCTCCTCTTAGAAAAGAGACGCTTTTTCATGAGACCGCTATATCCAAATTGACGGGGGGTTATAGTAGCACCTCGGTCAATGCGCATCGAAAGTCGTAAAGCCATAAATTTACGCTTGGCCCGGAAGGACCATTCTGTTAATGTTCGGCGCTGATTTTCTGAGATTGAGCGATTAACACAACGAGGAGCCACCATGATTGCCAAGCGCAAATCTTCTCCAGCAGTTAAAAAGTCATCGAAAAAAGCTGTTTCGACAGCTAAAAAATCCGCTGCCGCATCTAAAACAATCTCGGGAGCGGCAACCAAGAAGGGAACCGCTACCTCAAAGGCGAAAAGCCCAAAACCCAAGCAAAAATCTGCTAAAGAGAAAAAACCATTGGCCACACCAAAATCGAGCACAAAGACCGCAAAAACAGCAAAGAACGGCGCAAAAACGAAGGCTCCGGCAAAAAAAGCCGCTTCAAAAGCTGCGGTAAAGAAAGCCCCTGCTCCGAAGAAGGCACCGGCAGCAAAAAAAACATCCGCCGCCAGTAAGTCGACCGCCAAAAAGAGCACGGTAAAATCGACAAAAACCCCCAAAGCATCGGCAAAGAAGGCTGTAGCGAAGGCACCTGCGAAAGCCAAAGTGAAAGCAAAAGCGGCGACAAAAACCAAAGCGCCCGTTAAGGCTAAAGTAACGCCCAAAAAGGCGCCGGCTAAAAAGCCCGCAGCCGCGAAGGCATCTAGGAAGCCAGTCAGCAGATCCACGAAACCAGGCAAAAAAGTTGGTTCGGTCCAGACCTTAGGCAATACCGGTTCTGAAAGCACCGCGGCCTTCACGCCGTATCAGCTCAAGCGCAACGAATCCTATATGAACGAGGCTCAACGCGAACATTTTAGGAGCATTCTTCTCAATTGGCGCAATCAACTCATGGAAGAGGTCGATCGAACGGTGAGCCACATGAAGGATGAGGCCGCAAATTATCCAGATCCATCAGATCGTGCTAGCCAAGAGGAGGAATTTAGCCTCGAACTTAGAACGCGCGACCGAGAACGAAAACTGATCCGAAAAATCGAGAAAACAACCGATCTCATTGACCAAGATGAGTATGGCTATTGTGAAACCTGCGGTATCGAAATTGGTATTCGACGCCTTGAGGCTAGGCCAACTGCGACACAATGCATCGACTGCAAAACCCTCGATGAGCTCAAAGAGCGCCAACTCCACGGCTAAGGCCCGAATTTGTGAATCCCGCAGTCGGCGATCGCTCATCAATCTACATCGGGCGTTTTGCACCTTCGCCTAGCGGGCCATTGCACTTTGGTTCTCTTGTTGCGGCAGTGGCCAGTTTCCTCGATGCAAAATCCTGTGCTGGCCAATGGCTTGTACGAATCGAAGACCTAGACCCACCTAGGGCCGTAGCGGGCTCCGATCACGTGATTTTATCCCAGCTGGCGGCCCACGGCCTGCGCCCGGACCAGCCCGTTGTCTATCAAAGTCAGCGACTGCCTCAATACGCAGCTGCCGTCAAAAAACTTAAGCAGCAGGGCTTAGTCTACCACTGTCGCTGCGCGCGACGAGATTATCAAACACATTATCCAGGCACCTGCCGAACTCAAAACCTAAAACCAGAACCGGGTGGCACCGCGCTGCGCTTCAGGGTCGGATCCTCACCGCACACGCTCGTTGATCGAGTCCATGGAGCGCTGACGTGGCATTACGGTGAGTCTATGTCTGATTTTGTCGTGCAGCGGAAGGATGGCCTGCACGCTTATCAGCTCGCCGTCGTCATCGACGATATCGATCAACGAATCTCTCATGTTGTACGAGGCGCAGACCTCTTGCACGCAGCCCCGCTTCAGGAGGCATTATTCACTGCCCTCGAGGCAACACCCCCAAAACAGCTGCACATTCCCGTTGTTCTTGGAAATGACGGGCGCAAACTCAGCAAACAAGCCAGAGCAAAACCCTTGGATACGGAAAACCCCGTGAATAATCTTCGTCGCGCCCTTGCCTTTTTAAACCAGCGACAACCACCACAGCATACGCTGGAGAACTTCCTTAAATATGCTTGTGACCATTGGCAGCCCGAACGCATCCCGGCGCTCATGGGCCGGTCAGAAACGACTAATTAACACTCGAAATCATCTTATTTCGGCTTACAGCACGAAGTCAGCGGATCAGATGGCAGAATCGAGACTTTCGACGCCCTCTGCTTTGAGCGCGCGCTCCGGCCATCACCAAATCCCGATTGCATGCTTTGATGGCCCAGCGCTGGTTAAAATACGGGCTTCCATTCTTTGATTCTTCCTGCGATAGTAGATCTGCGTCTTTTGGAACGTTCCATCTTCAAAAGCGCAAAAAATAATAATAAACAGAATATGCTTGTTTAAAGGGAAAACTTCGGTTTTCCCTTTTTCTTGGAAGACCCGTTGTCCGCGCACTCAGTGTTAGTCACCCCATCATCGTTCCTTGAAAGGCGCTTGATTTGAGCAATCAAACAACACAATCGACCAGTTTCAATCGAAGCGATCTCAATAAAAATGCACTGAAGGTGACCCAAAGGCTGTCTGAGGGCGGATTCACCGCTTACTTGGTTGGCGGCTGCGTTCGAGATCTTCTGCTCGGTCGACAACCCAAAGATTTTGACGTCGCAACCAACGCGACCCCTCAACAGGTAAATCGACTGTTCAGAAATTCTCGGATCATCGGCCGGAGATTTCAAATTGTACATGTGCGATTCGGGCGAGAGATTATTGAGGTCTCAACCTTTCGGGCCCAACACGACCAAAAGCAATCTTCCGAGGCTGGCCACGTTCTCAATGACAACGTATTTGGAAGCTTCGAAGACGATGCTGTGCGCCGAGACTTCACGATTAACGCGCTCTATTATTGCCCGACCAAAGACCAAGTGCTCGATCCAACAAGCCTGGGACTCGATGATCTACAGAAAAAACGTTTGGTCCTAATTGGAGACCCAGAAACGAGATTTCGTGAAGATCCAGTCCGTATGCTTCGTGCCATTCGATTTAAGGCGAAGCTAGACTTTTCTATCAGTCAAAAACTCGAGCGAACCATTCAAGAGAATGCCTCCTTGATGGCCGAAATTCCTCCGGCCCGCTTGTTTGAAGAAGTCCTCAAGCTGCTCATGGCTGGTGCGGCCAAGAAAACCTACCAGGCTTTAAAGCACTATCAACTGATCGAAACGCTTTTCCCAAAAGTTGCTGATGCAGGCATCAATCAGAACTTGATTGAACGTGCACTTGAGTCGACAGATCGACGAATTGCAAATGGACAGCCAGTCACGCCTGCTTTCTTGTTCGCGGCTTTGCTCTGGGACCCAGTCGCACAGCTGCATACAAAGCTCACGAATATCGACGGCCTTTCTAGAGCTGATGGTTGGGCCGCAGCCGGAGACCAGATTGTTGCCCAACAGCAGTCAACACTCTCGATTCCAAGACGATTCTCCGGTCCAGCAAAGGATATTTGGTGTCTGCAGGATCGTTTTGAAGCACGCCAGGGTAAAAGGCCTTTTCGATTGCTCGCGCACAAACGGTTTCGCGCCGCTTACGATTTTTTACTGCTAAGGCGGGATAGTGGCGAGCCATTGGAAGCTCTATGCGATTGGTGGACTGAATTTCAAACTGCCGACGAGGTTGAACAAAAATCAATGATCCAAGCGACGCGACCGAACCGAAAGCGAAAGCCAAGACGCAAATCAAACACAGATTAAACCTTCTGGTAAGGCAACCGCTGGCCCTAGGAGCGGTTATCGCAGTTGTCGGGCGCATAGGTTTTACCAAGCAGCACATTGTGGCACCCTTAACGCTTTAAAATCAGCAGCGGACGACCATGAACGACGAGAAAATTTACCCACCATCAGACTCCGTAAAAACGCGAGCGCATCTAGATCAAAACCAATACGCAACGCTCTATGAAGAATCCATCAAGACGCCAGAGACTTTCTGGCCAAAAATGGCAAACGAATTTATCAGTTGGTCTCAGCCCTGGCACACACTAACGGAATCCAATCTCAATCGGGGCGACGCCGCTTGGTTCATAGGGGGCCAGCTGAACGCATGCTATAACTGCGTCGATCGCCATCTAAACGACCGAGCTGATCAAACAGCAATCATTTGGGAGGGTGACGACCCAACACAGCAAGACCACATTAGCTTTCTGGAGCTTCACCAGCGGGTTTGTCGTCTCGCCAACCTTCTGCTAGACCGTGGCGTCAAAAAAGGCGACCGGGTGTGCCTGTATATGCCTATGATTCCTGAGGCCGCGTACGCAATGTTGGCCTGCGCACGTATCGGCGCTATTCACAGCGTTGTTTTTGGTGGTTTTTCACCCCAGGCGTTACAAGATCGAATTCTCGACTCGGATTGCCAGACTGTGATCACCGCCGATGAAGGGGTGCGAGCTGGCAAACCAATCCCACTAAAGGAAAACACCGATAAAGCGCTTGAGGGGTGTCCTAATGTGCATACGGTCTTGGTCGTGCGTCACGCAAATTCTGGCGTCAACATGCAATCTGAACGGGACGTTTGGTATAACGATGCGGTCAAAAACTATCCTGTAGATTGCCCGGTAACGCCGATGGATAGTGAAGACCCGCTGTTTATTCTCTACACATCGGGGTCGACGGGTAAGCCTAAGGGGGTTTTACATACCACGGGCGGCTACCTACTTCATGCAGCCATGACCCATCGTTATGTATTTGATTACCATGACGGTGATATCTATTGGTGTACTGCAGATGTTGGCTGGGTTACCGGGCACACCTATATCGTCTACGGTCCCCTCGCAAATGGCGCTACGACGCTCATGTTTGAGGGGGTTCCCAATTATCCTGATGCGTCCCGTTGCTGGCAGATTGTTGATAAACACCAGGTCAATATTTTCTATACCGCGCCAACGGCACTTCGCTCTCTCATGGGGCAAGGTGATGACTATGTTAAACAATGCGATCGCAGCAGCCTTCGACTCCTTGGTTCGGTTGGCGAACCCATCAATCCTGAGGCCTGGGAATGGTACTACCAAATCGTCGGAGACTCGCGTTGCCCGATCGTTGACACTTGGTGGCAAACAGAAACAGGGGGAATCATGATCACCCCATTACCCGGCGCCATCGGCATGAAACCAGGGTCTGCGACGCTACCTTTTTTTGGAGTAGAACCCGTGTTACTCGATCCAGATGGGAATGTTTTGGAGGGCGCGGCGTCGGGCAATCTTGCGATCAAACGCTCGTGGCCTAGCCAAATTAGAACCGTTTTTGGCGATCACCAGCGCTGCATTGAGACTTATTACACAACCTATCCAGGCTACTATTTCACAGGGGATGGTGCTCGCAGAGACGAAGCGGGATACTTTTGGATTACGGGTCGCGTGGACGACGTGCTCAACGTCTCCGGTCATCGAATGGGAACCGCCGAGGTTGAAAGTGCTCTTGTATTACACGAGGCTGTGGCTGAAGCTGCGGTGGTTGGTTATCCTCATCCCATCAAAGGTCAAGGCATCTATGCCTATGTGACGCTGATGGCGGGAGTGGAGGGGACAGACGCGCTGAAGCAATCGCTCGAGTCTCTGATCAGGTCAGAAATTGGCGCAATTGCGAAACCGGACATCCTTCAGTGGGCGCCTGCTTTGCCGAAGACACGCTCAGGCAAGATCATGCGCCGAATCTTGCGAAAGATTGCGGAGAATGAACTCGATCAACTCGGCGACACGTCAACCCTGGCTGATCCCAACGTCGTTGCAGACCTGATAGCCCATTCTCCTCAGATCAAATCCTAAAACCCGAGCCAGTTCTGAAACACCGGCTCGGGTTTCGAGTCCTTCTTTACGAGGCTTTGTCAGGCTCCTGCTCTGAATCTGAAGCGCCGTCCGCGTCGCTCGAATCATCTGCGCCACTGTCAGTCGCCTCTGTAGCGGTCTCTTCTGCAGCGGGTTGTTCTGCGGCACCCTCTTGCAGGCCTTCAGTCGTGGTCTCAGCAGATTCTGCACTGGCCTCGGCATCCACTGGCGTTTCTGTGGGCGCTGCGTCGCTCGCTTGCACCTCAGTGCTCTCACCCTCTGTAGATTCATCTTCGGAGTCTTCTGGAACTTCCTTCATCGACAACTTGATTCGACCACGCTCCACGTCAAGAACGATGACTTTGACCATCTGTCCTTCGGAAAGATAGTCGGTAACCTTTTCCACGCGCTCACTGGCGATCTGAGAAATATGTACGAGCCCATCTTTTCCTGGCAGGATATTTACGAATGCCCCAAAATCAGCGATCTTTACGACCTTACCTTCGTAGATCTGGCCGACCTCAGCCTCAGCGACAATCCCTTCAATCATCTTCACCGCAGCGTCTCGGGATTCAACGCCCTCACCAAAAATAGTGATGGTACCGTCATCTTCGATATCGACTGAAGCACCTGTTTCTTCGGTAATACCACGAATCGTCGCACCACCTTTACCGATGACGTCTCGGATCTTATCGGAATCGACTTTCATTGTGACCATTGCTGGTGCGTTATCTGAAACGGTAGCCCGGGATTGACCAATCACCTTGTTCATCTCGCCAAGGATGTGAAGTCTTGCCGACCTTGCCTGCTCCAACGCGGTTTCCATGATTTGTTCGGTAATTCCTTGGATCTTGATATCCATCTGAAGCGCTGTGACACCGGTTTCAGTACCCGCCACTTTAAAGTCCATATCACCGAGATGATCTTCATCTCCTAATATGTCTGTTAAAACTGCAAATCCATCGTCTTCCTTAACCAGGCCCATCGCTACACCAGCAACAGGCGCTTTCAAAGGCACGCCTGCATCCATCAGTGCTAAACTTGCGCCACACACCGAGGCCATTGAAGAGGAGCCGTTGGATTCCGTTATTTCAGAAACAACCCGGACTGTATAGGGCCAATCCTCATAGCTTGGCAACACCGCAGCCACTCCCCGACGAGCCAAACGTCCGTGTCCGATTTCTCTTCGTTTTGGGCCCCCTGAGAAGCCAGTTTCACCCACACTGTAATGCGGGAAGTTATAGTGCAGCATGAAATGATCACGATATGAGCCCTGAAGCGCATCAATAATTGCGGCATCCCGAGACGAGCCCAAAGTGGTTGTTACGAGCGCTTGCGTCTCTCCACGGGTGAACAATGCTGAGCCGTGAGTTTTAGCGAGCATGCCGACTTCAACCGCAATGGCTCTGACCGTTTTTGTATCGCGGCCATCTATGCGGGGTTCCCCTGCGATAATCGCACGGCGTACCGTCTTTTTCTCAATGCTGCCAAAAATTGCACTGACGTCATCGGCCGAAGGCCCGCCCTCCTGGACGAATGCCTCGATCGCTTCGTCACGAAGTGCCTGCAGCGCATCCTGTCGACTCATTTTCTCGTTGATGCGATAAGCTTCACCGATTTTTTCGGCGCTCAAGGTCGCCATTTTCTCGACAAGCTCAGCATCAGCTTCGGCACGGGACCAATCCCAATGCGTCACGCCGACTTCTTCACAAAGCTCCTGTACCGCTTTTACGACAACCTGCATCTCTTGATGCGCGTAGAGCACGGCGCCAAGCATTTGATCTTCGGTGAGCTCTTTCGCTTCAGACTCCACCATCAACACTGCTGATTCTGTTCCCGCAACCACCATATCTAGGTGAGATTCCGCAAGGGCTTCATAACCGGGATTCAGCAAATATCCATCTCGAGTAAAGCCCACCCGCGCAGCTCCAATCGGCCCTGCGAAGGGAATTCCCGACAGGCTCAAAGCCGCCGATACACCAATCATGGCCGGAATGTCCGAATCCATATCTTTTTCTGCCGAAACCACCTGGCAAGTCACTTGAACCTCGTTCATAAACCCTTTGGGAAACAAAGGTCTAATCGGGCGGTCGATCAACCGTGAGGTCAAGGTTTCTTTTTCCGACGGCCGTCCCTCGCGCTTGAAAAACCCCCCTGGAATCTTACCGGCTGAATAGGTTTTCTCTTCGTAGTTAACGGTTAAAGGAAAGAAACTCTGATGAGGATTGGCTTCCTTGCGTCCCACTACCGCCACCAAAACAGCTGTTTCCCCTACGGAGACTAGGACTGATGCGGTGGCCTGTCGTGCAACACGACCGGTTTCTATGGTGACTTCTTGATCACCATACATAAATTTTTTTCTAACTGGATTCACATTTTTCTCCATTCATTCTGGACT
>CALIKQ010000078.1 GCA_938017975.1 uncultured Pseudomonadales bacterium
TAAACGCAGACGTCTCAAGGGGGTTTGCACGCCCTATTGACAACGCTGTCAATAGGGTCTAAAAAAGCAATGACAACCTTGTCATTTTAGTGGGTAAAAGGGGATTGGGCAGTAATTGACGGCGATCAGCGCCTCTCAAACCCACCAGGTAGCCTGATCTACCCTGGGGACTCAGGTTAAAAAAGCGAATAAAACACAAGATGAGATTTTGGTTCAAAAAATCTCAACGCAAAGGGGAAATTTCAGCAATGGGGATCCATTCAGCGCGTAGAGCAAACCAATCCGAATTAAACGCAGATGTGGGCAATGTGGCGCGAGTCATTGTGGGCTGCGGTAGTCGTGGAATTCTAAACAAGCTCAAAACGCTGGTGCGTCAAGAAGCCCTTGTCGATGTCGTTGCTGCATGTTCCTCAGGGGAAGATATCTTTCAAGCCTGTGAGCAGCTAACCCCCGACTTGGCCATTATTGATAGCCGAATTCCCGATCTTGATGTTGTTTCCTTAATCACAAAATTGGCGTCCCAGTCGCAGCTCCGAATTTTGCTGGTGTCAGAATCCGATGAGTGTCATCCCGGTACGACAGGCTTGATCGCCGTAGAGGTCAAACCGAAAATATTTGATGAAACCTGTTTGCATCGATCGGCGTTGAGCATCCTCGAGCGCAAGTTGTGTGGCGAAAGCCGGTCCGATGGCGCTGCAAAACGGTTATTTTCTGGTTTGAACGGTCGAGAGCCGATTCGGTCTACGACCGGATCCCAAGGACCAGGCACTAAGACTGATCGAAGGGACGGCGCCGAGCAGCGTATGTTGCGTAAGCTAGTCGTGCGGGACTCAGGCGTGGTGAAGGTGGTGCCCTTTGATGACATTGAATGGGTCGATGCAGCTGGAGACTATATGTGCGTTCATGCTCGCGGTGAAACACTCGTGATGCGCAGCACGCTTAGAGAGTTGATGGAAAAGCTCGATGCCCGTGTTTTTGCACGTATCCATCGTTCAACCATTGTGAATATTGAAAAGATTGTCAGTCTAACGCCGCTCGCAAAAGGTGCAGGCCTTCTCGAGTTGTCGATGGGTAAAACGCTCAAAGTCTCAAGAAACTATCGAGATTCAGTGAAAGGCCTTTTCCAATAGCCCAACGCTTATCGCCCAACACCTATCGCCCAACACCTATCGCCTGGCGCGAGTCCTTGACCGCTATGTAGGGCTTCAAGAGGATTCTTCCAGATAGGAGAGGATCCACCCGGAGCCGTGACGAAGGCGGGAACCTGCTGCAGTCCTGGCGGCCATCCCTTAAAAATCTACACTGAGACCTTTATGGCAGGTCGCTGTTTAAGTATTCGGCCCTTAGGCGCGCTTCGTCTAATCCATAGCGACCCGCAATGTTTTCGAAGAATGGCGCCCAATGATGTGAGAGGACAGCAACTTCTTGATTGCCTCCTTGCAGAGCTTCGTGGCCTGCCTCTCCAGGTAATCGAATAGAATGGCCGGGACGAGGCGGGCAGGCTTGAATGGCGCTCACGAAGGCATCGGACCGTGCTTTGACGCTTTCTATCGAGCCAAATTTTGAGGGGTCAATACATAGAAAATAACTGCCGCCAACGGTAGGAGTCTTATTCGGGTTATCGCTATCAATCAGCGCCTCAACAGAAGGCAGCTCGGTCGATGGAATGCCCAGGGGATTGATGATGGCGGTCATGGCCTCGATCCACAGATTCATCGCGTAGGTTCGCGGCGCCTCTATCTGGCCTGCAGCGCTGCATCCCCAAACTCTCCCATAACCTTCAATAGGTTCGGCGTAAGGCGTTACATCATCGGACAGTCCGCCGCTTTCAGGGTCGATCAACCACTTTCCTTTTAACGGCTTGTTTTGAAGTGCTGCCTCAGAGACATCCGCATCATAGAACTCTGCCATTGCGACACTGGTCCAGAGCGGTGGCTTGCTGCCGCTGGGAGCGATGGCGTCAAAAGGTGGGCAGGACAATCGATTCTCCATGCCGCCGAAGGGCGCTGCAAGCGGCACTGTGTTGTTTGAGGCGATCCCCATCATGTCTTGTTCGTGCGCTTTATAAACGTAGCGGGCAAAGCTGCCTGCATCGTTATGATTGCCGCCAAAAACGATCGCTATTCCAGAATCTCGAGCTTTTTGAATCGCGACCTCGGCCATAATGTTCAGGCACCAATAGCCGGTGCTTCTGTTGCCGTCAACAGTAGCCCAAGCTGGACCTTCGTTGATCACTTCCGGCTTTGCCGAGATATCCAATAGGCCCATCTGCAAAGCGATGTCGATGGCCTCGTAAACTCCGAGACCTTGATTGAGTTTGCCTTGGATATGCGCAAAGGTAATTGCATCAGCAACATAGTGTGCATGCTCCTCGTTTGCGCCTGCGGCCATCCACACGCGTTTGATCGCGAAGTATAAAAATCGTACGTCTTCAGTTCGTGTAAAGGGTGCCTGCATCTCAGTTCACCAGTTTTTCAAAGAGTTTTTCACTGCTACCTGCGCTCATTCCGCCATCGATCGCGATAGCTTGACCGTTGATGAATCGGCAATCTTCGCTGGCGAGGAAATGGATCAGCGCAGCGACTTCTTCGGGTTCGCAGATTCTGCCGAGTGGCACCAATAGCTGTTCAGCATCCAGCAGATGCTCGCCGCCGGCTGCATGTGCCATTGGGGTGTTGACGGTTGATGGGCAAACGCAGTTGACCCTGATTTTTTTGGCTGCTAGCTCGAGCGCTGCTGACTTGGTTAAGCCCACAACAGCATGCTTTGATGCAGAATAATCGCTGAGCCCTGCGACCCCGATAAGTCCTGCCGCAGAGGCAGTGTTGATGATTCTGCCGCCTTCCTTCATCAGGTTTGCCGCGGCACGGATGCCGTTGGCAACTCCAAGGACATTGACTTCGAAGCATTTCTGAAAGGCCTCAGTGGTTTTTTCTCGAAGGAGGCCATAGTCTGAAAACGTGCCGGCGTTATTGACGAGGATGTCAATGTGCCCAAACTCTGTAACTGCGGTGGACAGGGCATGAGTGACATCTGCTTCTTTGCGCACATCGCACGGGATATAGCGAAGGGTATCGTTTTCTTGAAACGCGGCGTGCTGTGCAATATCCCCGACAATCACGCAAGCTCCCGCCGCAATGAAGCGTTCAGCGGTTTTAAGGCCAATACCGGAGTTGCCTCCAGTGATGACCGCGACCTGTCCGCTCAGTGAAAAATGCCCTTTCATGAATCAATGTCTCTTCCAGAAAGCGTCAAAATAGATTGGTAGAGATCGGGCCTGCGGTCGCGAAATAGCCCCCAACCTGTTCGCTGTTTACGGATAGCGTCTAAGTCGAATGTTTGGATCAGCAGTGCCTCCTGTACGTCGTCGGCCTGAATCAAGATATCCCCGGTTGGGTCAGCAATAAATGACGATCCATAAAAAGAGAGTGTGCAAGTCTCGCCGCGTTCCTCGCCGATACGGTTCGAGGCAATGAGGGGTACCATATTCGCGGCAGCATGGCCTTGCATGGTCCGCCGCCAATGTGCTCGACTGTCGAGACCAGAAACAGGTTCGCTGCCGATTGCGGTTGGGTACAAAAGCATTTCTGCGCCCTGCAGCACCAGAGCGCGGGCGACTTCCGGGAACCATTGATCCCAGCAAATACCAACGCCGAGGGTGCCGAATTGGGTCTCTGAGATCACAAAACCAGTATCGCCTGGCGCGAAGTAAAATTTTTCCTGGTATCCAGGCCCGTCAGGGATGTGGCTTTTGCGGTAGTGCGAGACAATTTCTCCGTCAGCATCGATCACCACCAAGGCGTTGTAGTAGACGTTGCGCTCGACCTCAAAGAAAGAAACCGGCAGCACGACGCCCAATGCTTGTGCAAGACCGCGCATGCGCGCGATTACAACTGAGTCTTCGACGGGCTCAGCAAGATCGAAATAGCGCTCTGCTTGGTCTTTGCAAAAGTAGGGCGAAGTAAACAGCTCTTGAAGGAGAATAATGTTAGCGCCAGCCTTGGCAGCTCGCCGAACCATCATTTCGGCTGCACTAAGGTTGTCCTCAAAATTGCCGCTGCATGCCATCTGTGTTGCAGCAACTGTCACGTTTCGTTCAGTCATGTGCTACCTCTCATGCCACTGCGTGGGTCTGGTGGATTGGGTTTGCTTGACGCGAGTATCTGCAAGAAGACACAAGAGTTCGAAGAACATCGCAGCCGCGAGATGAGTGCTTGCTCCGGTTGGATCACGATTGGGGTTTAGCTCAACGAGGTCAGCGCCGATCAAGTTGAGTCCTCGCAGCCCGTAGAGGATTGCTCTTGCCTGGCGGGCCGAGAGTCCAAAGGGCTCTGGCCCAGTGGTGCCCATCATGATGCTGCTGTCGAGGCCGTCAACATCAAATGAACAATAGGCTTTGTCCTGCCCAACGATTTCATGAGCCTTGTCGATCACGTACCTCGTTCCTTTTTCATAGACTTCATCGGAGGTGATGACGGTCATGCCTACGTCGTGAGAAAACTCCCAAAGAAAACTTGCCCGGCCACGGATGCCAATTTGCACACTGCGGGTTGGATCGATAAAGCCCTCTAAAACGGCCTGCCTGAAGACGGAGCCATCATTGATTGTATCGCCACCCCATGTCGCCATCGTGTCGCAGTGTGCGTCGATATGGACCAGTCCAAAGGTGTCGTCGTGGGCCTCAGATAATCCTTTCAACGCGCCGTAAGTTGTCGTGTGTTCGCCGCCGCAGGACAACGTTGTGATGCCGGCTGATCCTAGTTCCCTGAAAACGCTGGCAATGTCGTTGCTGACTCGCGTGACAAGGTCGGTGCGCGTCCATGTCACATCGCCGTAATCAACGATGCTACATTGATCAAAAGGGATTGCGCCTGTTAGGTCGTTGACAGGTCCGAAGTTGCGGCTTCCCTCACGAATGGCTTGGGGCCCATGCCTTGCGCCTGCAAGACCAATGGCGCCGAGATCAAGTGGGCAACCGACCATCGCGATGTCGGTCTCTGCATGAGGTGAGCGACGGTGCGGTGCTTGGAAAAACCCAGGGTTGGCGAGAAAGCCGTTGGTATCTAGGCTATAACCTTCATCGAGCGCCCGATCAAAGAATTGCGCGATGGTGGGCTCGGCAAAATCGAAAGCAGCTTTATCGCGACGCCTGAGTTGGGCCAATGTTGCAAGGCTTGCTTTTGGCATTAATGATCCTCCGTCATGTTGCCGTTTCTCTCAAAGATGTCGACGGCACTTTGCAGCCACTTGGGCGCACTCTCTTCAGCGCCAACACCGCCATAGCTCAGCAAGCCCTCAGGGGTTGATTTACCTGACCGAATGTCAGTCACCGATTCTTCCAAGTCGAGCAGAAACTTTTGCAGTTGTTCCTCGCTCAGGACGTCGATGGTCAGGTGAATGGCAGGTGGGTCAATGACGCCAAGTAGTCGCCAGCCCTTTTGACCCATTGCCCCGACAACTAACTGAATATCGATCTCATTCGATGAAATTTGTAGCAGAGGACCATCGGTCGGCCAAGTCTGGAGGCCCTCTATCAAGCTTACTTTGTCGATAATCTGACCCCGGACTTGGAGTAATTTGCGTGCGTTCTCAACGTAACCCGCACGGCCAAGGTAATGCATCAAGGCCCAAATCGCGGCAACCGGGGCCAGAGGCCGGCTTCCCACCAAACCTTGGGATAAATACAGTCCACACGGCCACTGGGTAATGGGTAGATAATGGTGGGCCTGCTCTTCCACTGAACGCCACAAGATGGTGGAACAGGGCTTGGGCGCATAGCCGTATTTGTGCAGGTCTCCGGATAGGGAGCGTACTCCTGCAACAGAAAGATCGTAGGCCGGAACAGACTCACCCAAATCACGAAAAAACGGCAGGATGTAGGCGCCGACACAGGCATCGACATGTAGCCAAAGATCATGGGTGAGTGCCAGTTTTCCGAGTGCGGCAATTGGGTCAACGGTGCCGTAGGGCCAATTGGGAGCTGAAGCAACAATGCCGATGGTGTTGGCATTGATCGCACCTTTTATTCCGATGACATCTGCTGAAAGGTCGGCATTCTGAGGCACGGTAACCATCTTGATATCGAGCACCTGAGCAACTTTGTGGACGGTTGCATGGATTGAATAAGGGGCTACAACCTCGGGTGCGGAAATGTCAGGACGGGTTTGCCGCGCCCAATTGCGCATGGCATGAAGGGCGCAAAAGTTACTTTCGGTGCCTCCGGAAGTTAGATTGCCCCGAGAATCAGCGTTCCCGCCGGCTAGACTGATACAGATATCAAGCACATCATTTTCGATTTTTGCTGCAGCTGCTTCTTGAAATGTAAAGAGCGCATTCCAAGAAAAAAACTTTGAATAAACAGCCTTGGATAAATTGTAGGCGTCGGACACGCCCCAAAACGCAGTGCTGCTCAGCTTGCCGCTGGACTCGGGGGTCATCGCGGCGAACAGTTCATCTATTTCTTGCGTGACCGTTTCGTAGGATAAGCCGTCTGGCGGAAGCTGATAGTGATCACTCATGATATTGGTTCCAAATGGGGGCGCGTTAGCGCGAAAATGATGAGTCCGGTGCCCAGTAAAATCGCGGCGAGGCCTGCAGCCAGCATTGGCGAGTAATTGAACCCTTCAATGAGCCCCCCGGCGATCGCAGGGCCCAAGGTGGCGCCGATGCCAAGCGCTGCAGTAGCCAGAACCGCATAACGGCCGCTGATATCTGCAGCAGCTACGCCGCTGAGCATGTAAGCGAGCCAAAAATTCATAGAGAGGGTTAGGAAAACAATGGCAACCGTATATCGAATGAGCCCTGGTTGATCGAGCAACAACAGCACGGTGATCAATGTCCCAACAGACCCGATTAAATGGGGTTTTACGTTTCCATAACGATTGCCCATCCAAGCTGCACCGAGCGCGCCAGCGAGTCCAGTCGTAATCGTGAGTGACAGAATCAAGCCGATCTCATACCCAGTCAACCCGCCTGCAGAGCCGATACGTTCGATAAAGGCATAGATGCCCGAATACCCAATGAACCAAATCGTGATCGCTAAGATCGCCGTGAAAATGAGAGGTTTGTTGTCGGGGAGGCTGACAGACACAGTGTCTGGTCGATGGTTGGCTACACTTTTTGGCACCCAATTGGTTGCAAGCGACATTAGGGCAACGAAAGTAGCGGTCGCGAGCAAGACACCTGAATACCCCCACTGGGGGCTGATGTAGGCGGGTCCGGCAAACAGCAAAGGACTGCCCAGAACCAATTGGGCAGCCAGCGCAAAGCCAAAGTAGCGTCCCGGGTCGCTGCTCTGACTGATGATCGTGATGGAGATGCCGTAAAGTAGGCCTGCCCCCGCGCCGCCGATCAGCAAACTGAACATGGCAATGGTCGGCGAGGTGCTGCCCGCGCCAATGATCAGACTTGCGCCAAAAATGAGGGAGGACAGCCATGCGGTGGTGCGCAGATTGCATCGATGAAACCAAAGGATCGCTGTCAGCGTGATGAGGGTGTAGCCAGTGAAATAGCTAGCAATCAAGAGCCCGGCTTGATCGCTCGAAAAACTGAGATGCTCAATGGCGCTGCCGATCAGAACCGGAGAGATTAAATACACAATGGCCCCGGATGAGGACATCAAGCATGCGGCAAAGATCGCTTTGGGGTCGGTGGATGTCATTTGAGCGAAGACCCTGATGACATGAAGTCGCGAACAATCACCTCGGTACCGCCGATCATAGGCGCCAATCGTTCTAAGCTGGCCCGGTTAAGGGGTGGCAGAATGATCGGCAAAATACGCTGGTTGGATAAGCCTTCGATATCATCAAAAAATTGGCGCCAAATCATAACGCCTCGATTGTGCTCAGGCGTCTGAATCTCGATGAGCCCGACATAGTTTTTAATTGGGAAATCGGCGCCATCAGCTCGGTAGACGTAGCGAATCGGCATGTCCCAATGCAATATCGCCTCTTTAACGCGTCCGAACAGGATGAATTCGACTTCGAAGTCCTGTGATTCTGTTTCAGAAAGGTGAACCTCTTTAGCCAGTAGATACCAGTCTTTGATACGAGCAGGGTCTCCCATAATGTCGAAGACCTCTGCCGGAGTCTTTCCCTCGAATTGGACTCGCATGTCGATTTGGAGGGGCGCGGTTGTAAAGGGGCTCATATCAAATTCATCGGTTGGCGTTGGATGATGGTCAGTAGACTGCATAGGTATCCTTTTTGGTCGATCTCGGCGGAAGAGCAAGACCAATTATCTAGTCGAGCTAGGTCGAGTTATGATTGGGAGTGATGAAAAGAACAGGCCTATTTAGGTGGTTTGTTTTCGACGTGTCCGCTGGATTCTCATCAACAAGCTCCGCGTTTGTTGTCCGCTTAAAAATCTGCTCAAAAGCCACCTTGCATTCCTCCGTCCACTGGAATGGCGGCGCCAGTCAAATAGTTCGAGTCTGTCGCGCAAAGAAAAGCAACAACTGCTGCGATTTCATTCGGAGCTGCCGGGCGGCCCAAGGCGATGAGTTCATTTTCGAGATCTGCCGCTTCGGTTTGAGTGATTGTCTCTGCAGCGGCGAGTAATTCGAGCGCTTTGGCTCTCATGGCTGTGTCGACAGAGCCCGGACAAACCGCATTGATACGGATGTTGTCAGCACCGAACTCGAGTGCCATTGCTTTGGTCAAACCAACCACGGCAAATTTAGAGGCGGTATAAGCCGGCGGGATGCCGGCCATTGCGCGTAAGCCGCTCAGTGAGGCGATATTGACAATAACGCCTTTGCCAGCCTGCTGCATGTGCGGGATAACACCCTGACTGAATTGCACCATGCCCTTGACGTTGACAGCAAAAGTTCGATCGAATGTCTCGGCGGTTTGTTCAAGGAAACCAGCGGGCCCTTCAGCGATCCCTGCATTGTTGATTAGGATATCGATTCGGCCATGGTCTCTAAGGGTTTCTCGAATACAGTGATCGATCTGTACGCTGTCGGTCACGTCAATGTCGCGATCAGCCCCTTGCAAGTCTGCTGTCACGACAGTTCGCCCATCGGCTCTGAGGCGCTTAGCAATCGCATCGCCGATGCCTTCTGGGTGGCCAGCGCCGGTCACTATGGCAACTTCATCGGACATTGGCAGCTCCTAATCTGTTCGCTGTTGAAGAGCAGGGGGGAGATAGGTGCCCAAGTAACCTTTTCCGGCGCGTTTGGCTTCTCCAACCATCGCATCTGTGATTGTGTCATGTTCGATCACTGACACAGACAACGGCACATCGCACATTTCTAGGAATAAAAAGAATGGATCAAAATGTTCAGGCAGTTTGGGCAACTCGAAAAAGTCATTAAAAATATCGTGGATGACGCTGCTGATCGCAATGCCGCTGACATGATCAGCGAGGCGGACCTGGGCGGGCGCGCGCCCGCTGAGCCAGATTTGCATGGCTGCAGGGTTCTCGCGATACATCTTAACGGCCTGATCGATCAACGTGTCGGCAAGTTCGTGCCAAGACATAAACTGTCGGTTTGCGACCACCCCGCGAAACCCCAAGGCAAACTGTTCGGCGATGTCTTTAGCCAAAGCGCCCAGAAGGTCATAGCGGTTAGCAAAGAAATGGTAGGCAGAGCCTTCCGGTACCCCGGC
>CALIKQ010000079.1 GCA_938017975.1 uncultured Pseudomonadales bacterium
CTTTCCATCGCGTTTTGGATCATCAGCGAAACCCTCTACCGGTTTTGGTCCCCGATGCTGCGCTGGTTATCTGGGGGGGTAGGTTTTGTGGTGGCGGGCATCTTCGGGATCACGCCCTTTGAGATGTGGGAGGAGCCTGCACGGTACTGGTGGGTGATTTTGTTCTGGCTGCCGGGTCTTTTGTCCACGGGGCCTGCGCCGGGACGCCGAACCTACTTTCCTTGGTTTTTGCTTGGTGTGGTCAGTTACCTATCGGCGAACGCAATTTGGCAAACCGGTAAGGCCGGACACCCCTGGTGTGATCCTGATGCCCTAATCCAGGCGCATGGGATTTGGCACCTGTTGTCAGCCGTCGCCACGGTTTGTTTTTTTATTTTTCTAAGAAGTGAGAAGCAAACGATTGAGCGGTAAGGTCAAAGGATGATGACTGCCCCCCTGAATAAGCCGCTGATTGGGTGGCTTAGCGTGCCCATTTTTTAATGTCGCGGCTCGTTACCCCGAACTTGGGCCGCAATGGCTTCGCGGTCGAGATGGTGCGCGGCGCCACAAAATTCGCATGCCATCGTCACAATGGGTTGCTCCTCGAGTAAAGTCTCGAGTTGATCCTCGCCAAGCGCGAGTAACGCGCTGGCCATTCTTTGGCGGCTACAGGTGCAGGCAAAGTGGTGGGATTGGGGCGGAAAAAGCTCGACGGCGTCCTCAGCGAACAATCTCGAGATAATCACCGCCTCCGGCAGGGTGAAGATTTCATCAGGTGTGAGCGTTGCGGCAAGCACGCTGAAGTGCTGCCATTGATCGGCTCTTGCTTTGGCGCTCGGAGTGCGTTGTGGCGGCAACTGTTGCAGTAAAAATCCGCAGGCGCGTTGCCCATCGCAGTGCAACATAATTTGCGTGCCCAGTTGATCGGATTGGCCGAAGTAAAACTCTAAACATTGCGCCAAGTTGGGTGCGGTCAAGGGCACAAGGCTCTGATACCGTTCCCCTTGATCGGGTTCGATGGTCACAACCAGTGTGCCGCCTGCAAGCAAATGTTCAAAATCAAGCGGTCTAGCATCATCTAAGGGGTCAAATCGCGCCACGCAACGAAGACCGCGCTCGTGGCTGGATTCCGCAGCAATGAGGTTGATCGGACTGGCGCCCTTGACTTGCAATAACAGGCGGCCTTCAAACTTGATGGTCTGGGATAACAGGGCCGCGGCCGCTAGAAACTCACCGAGCAATGTGCGGATCGGCGCGGGATAGTCGCTTGCCGCCAAACTCTCATTCAAGGTGTGATTGAGCTGTAGCATGTAGCCGCGAACATCGGCGCCCTCCATGATAAAGCGACTGGATGAATCATTATGCATACATGAAGATCCTTCTGAGAACGATCACCGATCCGCCGGCTTATAGGCGCGTGGAGCCCGTCATTCAACGAATTATTCGGGAGTCCCTGGCGATAACTTTTTAAGATTGGCTTCGTGTCCTGCTCGATTGATTTGATACAAGCTCAAAACAGACAAGGCCGTAATATAGAACACCAGAATGACAGGAATGTAGTAGACAGCAAGGTCGATCACGGTGCTCTCGGGCACCTCGCCGGGTTTTGCTTGAGTCGGAAACTGAATGGCAGCTAGGATCTGCCCGGCCACCACCACGCCGAGACCATTGACAGCCTTTTGTGCGAAGCTGTTGGCTGCGAAAAATATTCCTTCGGAGCGCCGGCCAGTATGGACCTCACTGTCCTCAACGATGTCGGCGATCATTGCAGCCACCAGTGAGGCCGCAACAATGATGAGCATGACCTCAACGGCATTGAACACAACCAGCGTCCAGAACAGGGCGTCGGTGCCATTTTCTGGAAACCACCCCAGCAGTCTCAAAATATAGGGCATGGGCGCCATGCCGAACGAGATTGCAAGGGTCAGCATGCCGCCCCGTTTTTTACCCAGCGTCTTTGATATCCAGGGCGCCACAGCCAGCGCGATTAATGCTGAAAGGAAGTAGGGTAAATTCATGTATCCGATTTCCGTGCTCGTCAGCTCCCAAAAGTGTCTGGAAAAATAGATGCTCAGGGACGTCGACACACCTGAGGCGACCGCCATAAACAAGGCCGAGATAAACAGCGCGAAGAATGAACGGTTCGACAGTGTTTCTTTTAATTCGCCGACGGTACGGTTGAAGCTGAAGGGCTGTTTGGGTGGTGGTTGCTTTAAAAAAGGAATGTGGCGGTGGGTGCCAGCGCTCGAGACCATGATCGAGATAAAGATGATAATAGATGCCGTCAGGCCGTAGTTTTCCCAGCCCTCGATATACTCAAGGCCGCCCTTTTCCTCCGGTAGAAACACCAGATAATTGAGTACCGCCATGGTCAGGCCGCCCCACCACGCGAAGAAATAGCGGAAGCTCATCAGCTCTGTACGCTTGTCGTAATCCTCCGTGAGCTCAGCCACCAAAGCCGTCGCGGGGATTTCATAAAACGTAATCAACGTTCGGATGAGCACGCTCATGCCAACAAAATAAAGAAAGAGTTCTGTCTCTGGTAGGTCAGGCGGTGACCAAAGCAAGAAGTAAGCGGCGGCGACTGGCAGGCCCGCGCCGTACATGAATGGATGGCGCCGACCAAGCTTAGATCGAAAATTATCGGAGATATAACCTACGAGAGGGTCTGACACTGCATCGACAATAAGCGCAATAAGAATACCAAGTGAGACTAAGTCAGCGCGCAGTCCGATGACCTGACTGTAGTAAAATAACAGAAGGTAATTGAACCCATTGGCCGTCGCGCCATTGGCGACCGCGCCAAATCCATAATAGAGCTTCGTTGAAAAATCGACAGTGCCTGAAGTTTGGGTCGCCATAATGTGCTCAGGAGCAGGGTTCGCAGATGATACGTGGTTTTGAGCGTCGAGGGTATCTGGGGGGATTGCGCGTCGATCTCTTCGAGATCAAAATGCGAGGCTAAAAAGTAAGGCCTCTAGGAGCGTCATGGTGAAATTACAATGCCAACAA